>NZ_JBWKLE010000025.1:0-88385 GCF_056430495.1 Streptomyces sp. NPDC045967
AGCCGAGGAGATCCTCCGGCGGGGCACCGCCCCGCAGCTTCCGAAGCCGCACCGTGGGGTGGGGGCACGGCGGAGGGTCCCCGCAGGACGAGCGCGCCACCCGGGTCCGGCCCGCGCAGCCGTGGCTTCGTGCGCGAGCCGAGGAGATCCTCCGGCGGGGCACCGCCCCACACCCCGGCCCCGCCAAGCCCCGCAGGGCCCGGCCGAGGAGATCCTCCGGCGGGGCACCGCCCCACACCCCGGCCCCGCCAAGCCCCGCAGGGCCCGGCGGCCCGAGCCCTGGCTAGCGGGTCAGGACGGTGGTCGCGACCGAGGGCGGGACCGGTGCCAGGCCCGCCTGGCGGGTGGTGAAGGTGCCCCGGCCCTGCGTACGGCTGCGCAACCGCGACGCGTAGCCGAACAGTTCGGCCAGCGGAACGGTAGCCGTGACCACCGCGGTCCCGCCCCGGGAGGTGGACGCGCCGACCCGCCCGCGGCGGGCCGCGAGATCACCGAGCACCGCCCCCACGCCGTCCTGCGGCACCGTCACCGTCACCTCCACGACCGGCTCCAGGAGTTCCACCCGGCTCCGGCGCAGCGCCTCACGCAGCGCGAACCGGCCCGCCGCCCGGAAGGCGAGCTCCGAGGAGTCCTTGGAGTGGGTCGCCCCGTCGGTGAGCGTGACACGCAGCCCGGTCACCGGGAACCCGCCGAGGGGGCCCTCGGCGAGGGCGTCCCGGCAGCCGGCCTCCACGGCCCGCGCGTACTCCTGCGGAACCCGGCCGCCGACGACCGCCGAGCGGAACGCGAAGCCCGTCATGCCCTCCTCCAGCGGCTCGACGTCGATGACGACGTGCGCGAACTGCCCGGCACCGCCGTCCTGTTTGACGTGCCGGTACACCAGGCCGGCGACCCCGCGCACCACGGTCTCCCGGTAGGAGACCTGCGGGCGCCCGACGACGACCTCCACCCCGTGCCCGCTGCGGATCTTCTCCACGGCGACCTCCAGGTGGAGTTCGCCCAGACCCGACAGCACGGTCTGGCCTGTCTCCGCGTCGGTCCGCACCACCAGGGACGGATCCTCCTCGGCGAGCCTGGCCAGGGCCGACGAGAGCCGGCCGGTGTTCCCGCCGCGCCGGGCCTCGACGGCCACCGACACCACCGGCTCGGCCACCGACGGCGGTTCGAGCAGCAGCGGAGCCCCCGGCGCGCACAGGGTCGCCCCGGCCCGGGCGGCCTTCACCCCGACCACGGCGACGATGTCACCGGCCACCGCCTCCTCCCGTTCCTCGTGGCGGTCGGCCTGCACCCGCAGGATCCGGCCGACCCGCTCCGTACGGCCCGTGCCCCCGTCCAGGACGGACTCGCCCTTGCGCAGCGTGCCCGCGTAGACGCGCAGGTGGGTGAGGCGTCCGGTCGCCGTCGAGGTCACCTTGAAGACGAGGGCCGCGAACGGCTCCGCCGGGTCGGGGGCGCGCTCCACCTCCGCGCCGTCCGCCGTCCCGCGCACCGGCGGCATGTCGGCCGGCGACGGCAGGTAGGCGAGGACCGCGTCCAGCAGCGGCTCGACCCCGCGGTTCTTGTACGCCGAGCCGCACAGCACGACGACGCCGGCACCGCGCAGCGTCAGCGCGCGCAGGGCGCGGGCCAGGGTCCGCCCGGTCAGCGCCGAGGTCGCGCAGAACTCCTCCAGGGCGTCGGCGTCGAGTTCGGCCACCGTCTCCTCGAGCAGCCGGCGACGGCGTCCGGCCTCCTCGCGCAGCGACTCGGGTACCGGTCCCGTCTCGTACGTGTCGCAGCCGGCGGGCCAGACCAGCGCGCGCATCGCCAGCAGGTCGACGACGCCGGTGAACGCCTCCTCGCGGCCGATGGGCAACTGCACCACCAGCGGTACGGCGCCCAGCCGTTCGCGGATCGACGCGACCGCCGTGTCGAGGTCGGCGCCCGCCCGGTCCAGCTTGTTGACGAACGCGATCCGCGGCACACCGTGCCGGTCCGCCTGCCGCCACACCGACTCGCTCTGCGGTTCGACGCCGGCGACGGCGTCGAACACCGCGACGGCCCCGTCCAGCACGCGCAGCGAGCGTTCGACCTCGTCGGAGAAGTCGACGTGGCCGGGGGTGTCGATGAGGTTGACGCGGTGTCCGTCCCAGGTGCAGCTGACGGCCGCGGCGAAGATGGTGATGCCGCGGTCGCGTTCCTGGGCGTCGTAGTCGGTGACGGTCGTGCCGTCGTGCACCTCGCCCCGCTTGTGGACGGCGCCGGTCGCGAACAGGACGCGCTCCGTGAGAGTGGTCTTGCCCGCGTCGACATGGGCGAGGATGCCCAGGTTCCGGACGGTGGTGGCAGGGGGTGCGGTGACGGCGGATCGCCTGTTGGCGCGCATGGCCCGAGGCCTTTCGCATGAGGTCGAACGTGGTGGAGGAGGGCGCGCGATTCCCGGACGGCGCGGCCCCCGCGGCCGGCCCGTCTGCGACGACGCCCGTGGGGGCGCGGCGCGGCGGGGGAGGCAGGGGCGTGAGGAACTCAGGAGGCGTCACGGGGAACGGTGGCGGCCGCGCGGCCGGCACCGTCAGGCGTGGGACACCGGGATCACGTCGTACCGGGAGGGGGCGGCGAAGGCGCACGCGGTGCGGTGAACACACATGGCCCTGCTCCCTTCTCTCCGCTCGGTGTCGGGCGCGCCCCGTCGCATCGGCGGCGCGTAGGGCGAGTGTAGGTAACCGGATCATGCCCGGGCATCGCATTTTCTCGCTGCGGCGCGAGGGCGAATGGCCCGGGGCGGGAAAGGCCCGGCGCGGGGGATGACCGAGGGCCCGGGGAGAGATGGTGCTCCCCGGACCCTGGGCCGCGGACACCGCGGGGGACGCGGGTGTGTATCTGCGACGTACGGAGAAACGATCCGCCGCGCGAAGGGTTACGCCCCCGGCTCCGCCGCGTCGTGCCGTCCGGATCACGGCGCCAGGGCCCTCGACCCCCGTACGGGTGGCGTGGCGTGACGCCCCGCGGTGCGCGGAGTGTGCGATGAAGGGGGCATGGCTGAGAAGAAGACCATCACAGTGTTCGGTGCCACCGGCTCGCAGGGCGGCGGCCTGGTGCGGGCGATCCTGGCGGACCCCGGGAGCGAATTCGCGGTGCGCGCCGTGACCCGGCGTGCCGACTCGCCGCAGGCGGGCGAGCTGGCGCGGCTCGGAGCGGAGGTGGTCCAGGCCGACATGGACGACGAGGCGAGCCTGGCGCCCGCCTTCGAGCACGCCTACGGGGCGTTCCTGGTCACCAACTTCTGGGAGCACATGTCCGCCGAGCGCGAGAAGGCCCAGGCCCTGGCCCTCGCCCGCGCCGCCTCCCACGCCGGGGTCCAGCACGCGATCTGGTCCACGCTGGAGGACACGCGCACCTGCATCCCGCTCGAGGACCCGCGGATGCCCACCCTCCAGGAGCGGTACAAGGTGCCGCACTTCGACGGCAAGGCGGAGGCGGACCACTACTTCGCCGAGGAGGGCGTACCCACCACCTTCCTGCGGACCACGTTCTTCTGGGAGAACCTGCTCACCACCTTCGCCCCGCGGCGCGGCGAGGACGGCGTGCTCGAGCTGGTCTTCCCGATGGGCGACAGCAGGCTCTCCGGCATCGCCGTGGCGGACGTCGGCAGGACCGCCCTGGCCGTCTTCAAGCGCGACACCGACCTGATCGCCGCCACCGTCAGCATCGCCGGCGAGCACCTCACGGTGGCCGACATGGCGGCGGCCCTCACCGGGACGCTCGGCGAGACCGTGCGCTACCGCCCTCTGAGCGCGGACGCGTTCCGTGCGCTGGGCACCCCGGGGGCGGACGAGGCGGGGAACATGTTCCAGTACTACGCCGACTGCGAGGACCGTTTCACGGCCGCCCGGGACCTCGCCGCCATCCGCGAACTCAACCCCGAGCTCCAGGACTTCGGGACCTGGCTGGCCGCCCACCGCGACGACGTGCGCACCGCCCTGGCGAAGTAGCCGCCGGGCCGGCGCCGGCCCGGCCCGCCCCGTCCGGTGTCACCGGCGCACGGCATGCTGGGCCCGTGCAGATTCCGCAGCAGATGCATCAAGTCCCGGACGCCACCGGCCGGATGGTGGTGTGCGGGGACGACGGACTGGCCCGCAGGCTGGCGGTCGAACTCGCCGAGGTGTACGGGGAGCGGGTCACGCTCGTCGTGCCGCCCACCAGGGAGGCGCCGCTCGCCGTGGGCCGAACGGCCCGGCGCGGGCGGCGGGGGCGGGTCCCCCCGCCCGGAGCGTCCCGCGTCCCGGCGGGGGAGGGGCCGCCGGAGGAGCCGCGGATCGTGGAGGCGGCCGAGCCGGACGAGGAGGTGCTGGGCGCCGCCGTGGCCGGGGCGGCCGCGCTCGCGCTGGTCTACGAGGACGACGACCGCAACGTACGGGCCGCCCTGGTGGCGCGCCGGCTCAATCCCGGGCTGCGGCTCGTGATCCGGCTCTACAACCGCAAGCTCGGCGAGCACCTGGAAGACCTCCTGGACCAGGCGGCGATCGTCGCCGAGCCGGGGACCGAACCGCGCGACCACGACTCCGCCACGACCGTCCTGTCCGACGCCGACACGGCCGCCCCCGCACTGGCCGCCAGCGCGGTCGCCGGTACGAGCAAGGTGGTCCAGGCGGACGGGCTGCTGCTGCGCGCGGTGGAACGCATGCCCTCGGGACGCGGCGAGACGGCCGATCCGGGTCTGTGCACGCTCGCGCTGCTGTCCGCGACGTCCACCGACCCGGCCGGCAGCGAGAGTTCGGTGCTCGGCGGCGAACGCGGGCTCCAACTGCTGCCCGACGACCGCGCGGTGGCGGCCGCGACGGGGCGCGGCACCGTGGCCCTGGAAACGGTGACGCACACGGGGCCCGCTCCGTCGGCGGCGCGCCTCAGCGCCGCCTCGCTGCCGGTGGCCTCGCTCTTCTCCCGAAGGCTGCGCTGGTCGCTGGCCGGCATCGTGGCAGCCGTCACCGCACTGGCCGTGGCCTCCTGGGTGACCACGGGCGACCACCCGCTGCACGCGGCGTACGTGACGCTGCTCGACCTGTTCGCGATCAACGAACCGGCGGTCGGCGCCCCGACGCAGCGGCAGGTGCTCCAGATCCTGACCGGGTTCGTCGGCCTCCTGCTGCTGCCCGTCCTGGTCGCGGCCGCGCTCGAGGCGCTGGGCGCCTTCCGCACGGCCACGGTGCTGCGCCGCCCGCCGCGCGGCCTGTCCGGGCACGTGGTGCTGCTGGGCCTGGGCAAGATCGGTACCCGGGTGCTGGCGCGTCTGCGGGAGCTGCAGATTCCGGTCGTGTGCGTGGAGTCCGACCCGCGTGCCCGCGGACTGGCCCTGGCGCGCCGCCTGCGGGTGCCCGTCGTCGTCGGGGACGTCACCGACGAGGGCGTGCTGGAAGCCGCCCGCGTCCACCGGGCCCACGCCCTGCTGGCCCTCACCAGCTCGGACACCACCAACCTGGAGGCCGCTCTGTACGCGCGCGGCGTGAAACCCGACCTCCGGGTCGTGATGCGGCTGTACGAGGACGACTTCGCCACCGCCGTCTACCGCACCCTGCGGGCCGCCCACCCCGGCGCGCTCACCCGCAGCCGGAGCGTCACCCACCTCGCCGCCCCCGCCTTCGCCGGGGCGATGATGGGCCGGCAGATCCTCGGAGCCATAGCGGTGGAGCGCCGGGTGCTGCTCTTCGCCGTCGTCGACGTGGCGGGGCACGCCGCGCTCGAGGGCCGGACCGTCACCGAGTGCTTCCGTCCGGGCGCCTGGCGGGTCGTGGCCCTCGACACCGCCTCGCCTGCGGAGCGCCGCCCCGACCTGGCCATGGTTCCCCGCGAGGGGACGGTCCCGGGACCGGGACTGGCGTGGCAGCCGCACCCGGGGTACGTCCTGAAGCCCGAGGACCGCGTGGTGCTCGCGGCCACCCGCCGGGGCCTGGCCGAACTGCTCGGCCGTACGGGGAGCGCCGCGCCCGGCCCTGACGGGGCGCAGGGCTCTCCAACCGGTCTGCCGCCCAACCACCGGTCCGGACCTGCCCGTTGACCCGGCGCGACGGCACGCACAGCATGCTTTCACGGCCCCTTCCGGACTCCCCGCCCACAACCGTGAGCGCAGTGGACCGACGACGGATCGATGACCCGGATCACCTTCGGACCGCTCGCCGTGGAGCACCTGCCCGCCGGGGCCGCGGCGCGTGCCGCGCCGGCCGGGGCTACCGGTCCGCCGGCCCCAGGAACCGTGTGAACCAGTCGCGGGCGAGAGCGGCTGCCTCGTCGAGGGTTCCCGGCTCCTCGAAGAGGTGCGTGGCGCCGGGGACGACGTCGAGGCGGCTCTCGCAGCGCAGCCGTGCCTGCGCCCGCCGGTTCAGGTCGAGGACGGTGGTGTCGCGCCCACCCACGATGAGCAGGGTCGGCGCCCGTACCGCGGCGAGCCGGGCCCCGGCGAGGTCGGGGCGGCCGCCGCGGGAGACGACGGCGCCGACCTCCGGTCCGGCGTCCGCCGCTGCCCACAGGGCCGCCGCCGCTCCGGTGCTCGCCCCGAAGTAGCCGACGGCGAGGGGCGTACGGCGCCGCAGCCAGTGCGTGGCGTCCGTCAGCCGTCCGGCGAGCGTCTCGATGTCGAAGACGTTCGCGCGGTCGGCCTCCTCCTCCGGGGTGAGCAGGTCGAAGAGCAGGGTGCCCAGGCCCGCGCGGCGCAGCCCCGCGGCCACCGACCGGTTGCGCGGGCTGCGCCGGCCGCTGCCGGAGCCGTGCGCGAACACCACCACCGCTGCGGCGCCCGGTGGCAGGGCCAGGTCACCGGCCAGCGCGACGCCCCCGGCGTCCACCCGGACCTGCTCCTCGGGCGCCGCTTCGGGCCCGCTCCCCGCCGCCCGGGCCAGCAGGCGGACGACCTGCTCGTCGGGAGTCTGGGAGAAGTCCCGGTACCACTGGCCGACGGCCGAGAATCCGCTCGGCGTGGACAGGAACACCACGTCGTCCGCCTCGGAGCCCAGTCGCGCGGCCGCGTCCGGCGGGGCCACGGGAGCCGCCAGTACCACGCGGGCCGCGCCCATCGCCCGTACCACCCGGCAGGCGGCCGCGGCGGTGGCCCCGGTGGCGATCCCGTCGTCGACGACGACCACCGTCCGCCCGCCGAGCTCCAGCCGTGGCCGGCCGGCGCGGAACGCCGCGGCCCGCCGGGCGAGCTCCGCCTCCTCGGCGCGCTCGACCGCGGCGAGATCCGCGGCCGAGGCCCGGCTGCGGCGCACGATCTCCTCGCTGACCACCCGTACCCCGCCCTCGCCGATGGCACCGAAGCCCAGCTCGCGGTGGTGGGGGACCCCGAGCTTGCGGACGACGATCACATCGAGCGGGGCGCCGAGCGCCCGCGCCACCTCGAAGGCGACGGGGACCCCGCCGCGCGGCAGCCCCAGCACGACCGGGCGTTCCTGTCGCAGGTGTCCGAGGACGCCGGCGAGGCGCCGTCCGGCGTCCTCACGGTCGGCGAAGATCACTGTGGTTCACCTCCGAAGCGCGGGGAGGCGGGCGGGCGCGGAGACGTCAAGCGACGGTACGCGCCTCCTTCGAACCAACCCCACCTCGCGGCGCACCGCAAATCGGCGGTGGGCGGGGGCGGGGGCGTCGAGGGACCGGGCCGGGTTCGGCGTTTCGGGGCGCGGGGCCGCTGCCGCGTGGGCGAGGGTGGGACCGGCCCCATCCGCTCGTTCGTGAGGAGACGTTTTTCGTGAAGTGGACACTCGAGGTCGTGCCGGTGCCCGTCAGCGACATGGACCGCTCGAAGGAGTTCTACGCCGACAAGGTCGGTTTCGCGGTCGACCTCGACGACGAGGTCGCCCCCGGTGTGCGCATCATCCAGATGACCCCGGCCGGCTCCCGCTGTTCGATCGCGATGCTCCAGGGGATGCCCCCGGCGCCCGGTACGAAGCCGATGGCGCCGGGCGCGCTCCAGGGACTCCAGATCTGCGTGACGGACATCGAGGCGGCCCGCGCGGAGCTGGTCGACCGGGGTGTGGACGTGTCCCCGGTCCGCCATCTCGGCGCCTCGGGCTGGGCGGACGGCAAGGGCGGGACCTGGAACTCGTTCATGACCTTCGAGGACCCGGACGGCAACGGCTGGGTGGTGCAGGAGGCGCCGTCGGACCTCTCGGAGCGCTGAGCGGGGGCGGCCGCCGCCCGGCGGCCGCCCTCCGTGCCGGACGGGGCCTTCCGCCACGGCTGCGGCTACGGCTTGATGTTCTGGTTGACGTGGAACAGGTTCCCCGGGTCGCAAGCCCGCTTGACCTCCACCAACCGGTCGTAGTTCCCCTTGTAGTTGGCCCGGATCCGGTTCTGGTCGTCGTCGGCCATGAAGTTGATGTAACCGCCCTCCTCGGAGTGCGGGGCGGTCGCCTCGTAGTAGTCGCGGACCCACGCGGTGTTGGCCTCGTTGTCCGCGGGGTCGGGCCACATCCCGGCGATGACGGTGGCGAACGCGGCGTCGCGGTAGGCGAAGGCCGTCGCGTCCGGTGCGACGCGGTGGCAGGCGCCGTTGATGGGATAGATGTGCACGGTGGAGTTGACGGCGGGCAGGTCCGGCGCGAACCGCAGGTGCGCCTCGATCGCCTCGTCGGTCAGCTCCGTCACGAAGTTGGCCTTCCAGTAGTGCTGGAGGCCGGGCGGCACGAGCGCGTCGAAGGCGCTGTTGAGCGCCGGGTACGGCATGGGACCGACGTGCTCGGCGACCACCGGCGCGATGTCGTGGAAGGGCTGGAGGGCGCTTTCGCCCTCTTCGACGGGCCCGGACCAGCAGGCCACGATCAGGGCGAAGGGCTCGCCGTGCCGGTCCGGCGGGATGAAGGGGAGCGGTGGGGCGATCTGGAAGGCCGGGAAGCCGCCGAGCTGCTCGGGGGCGTCGGCGATGATCTCCCGGAAGGAGCGCAGGACGGTGGCCGCGTCGGCCAGTTCGTACAGGATCGGCCCGCCGTACACGTCCTTGACGGGGCTGAGCGCGAACTCGAAGGAGGTCACCGCGCCGAAGTTGCCGCCGCCGCCGCGCAGGGCCCAGAACAGGTCCTGGTTCTCCTCCTGGCTCGCCACGAGCAGTCGGCCGTCCGCGGTCACCACATCGGCCGACAGCAGGTTGTCGCAGCTCAGGCCCAGGCCGCGGGCGAGGTATCCGATGCCGCCGCCGAGGGTGAGACCGCCGACACCGGTGGTCGAGATGATCCCGCCGGTGGTGGCCAGGCCGAAGGCGTACGTCGCCGCGTTGAAGTCGCCCCAGGTCGCCCCGCCGTCCGCGCGGGCCGTCCGGCGGCCGGGATCGACCCGGACGGACCGCATCCCGGACAGGTCGGCGACCACGCCGTCCTCGCAGGTCCCGAAGCCGGGCACGCTGTGCCCGCCGCCGCGGACCGCGAGGTCCAGCCCGTTGTCGCGGGCGAAGCCCACCGTGGCCATGACGTCGCCCGCGTTGGCGCAGCGCACGACGGCGGCCGGCCGCTTGTCGATCATGGCGTTGTTGACCCTGCGGGCTTCGTCGTAGCCCTCGTCCTGGGGGGCGATGACCGCCCCGCGTACCCGTGCGCGCAACTCGTCGATCGAGGGCCTGCCCATGGCCATCGCTCCTCGTGTGGGGTCGTGCCGCCGAATGTCCGGCACGTTCCACGCTACGCCGGAGCGGCGAAGCCTCAACCCGAGGCCCGCGGCGGGCGGGCCCGCCGCGGGCTCAGTGGTCCTGCGGGGCCACGACGGTGAACGACGCGCCGTCCGGATCGGCCAGCGTGACCGAGCGGGTGGTGCTCGTGTTCTCCACGGGCGTCACGACGCGGCCGCCGAGCCCGGTGGCGGTCTCCACGGCCGCCTCGAGGTCGGCGACGCGGAAGTGGATGTGCCAGCGCGGTCGGACCTGGGGGTCGGGGGCCTCCTCGAGGGCTCCGCCCACGATGCGCGCCGTGGTGTCCCTCCCGTGGCGCAGGACGACGTACTCGTGTTCGTAGGAGACCGTGCAGCAGCCCGCCCGTTCCCCGGCCCAGTCCAGGACCTCTCCGTAGAAGACGGCCGCCGCGAACGCGTCGCGGGTGCGCAGTTCGAGCCAGACGGGGGCGTCGCCGCGGCCGACGGTCCAGTCCGGGATGACCTCTCCCTGCCAGAAGCCGAAGACCGCTCCGTCCGGGTCGGCGGCCAGCGCGGCGCGTCCGGTGCCGAAGGCGAGGGGTCCCACCGCCATGGTCGCGCCGCGTTCGACGATCCGAGCCGCCGCGACGTCGGCGTCGTCGACGGCGAAGTACGGGGTCCAGGCGGCCGGCATGGCCAACCGGTGGGCCAGCGCGCCGAGCCCGGCAACCGGGGCGCCCTCGCGGAACGCGATCGAGAACCCCTCCCCGAGCCGGGTGGCGCGGAAGTGCCAGCCCATGACGGCGCCGTAGAACCGCTGGGCCGAGGCGAGGTCCCCCGTCAACAGGCTGACCCAGCAGGGCGCGCCGCACATCTCGTGACTGGATGTCGACACAGCAGCCCACCTTGTCCGCGTTCGCCTATGGCCGGGTCCGGCTCACACTAGCGCCGCGGACCTCCCCCTTCGAGGCACGCTACGGCGTCCGGGTGAAGGAGCGCCGGTAGGAGCGCGGGGGCACACCGCGCCGGCGGACGAACTGCTCGCGCAGGACGGCCGCGCTCGCGAAACCCACGGCCCGGGCGATCTCCTCGACCGGGAGGTCGCTGGTCTCCAGGAGCTCCTCGGCGCGGGTCAGCCGCAGGCCGACCAGCCAGGCGTGCGGAGTGGTGCCGGTGGCCGCGGCGAAGCGGCGGGAGAAAGAGCGCTTGCTCATCACGGCGCGCCGGGCCAGTTCCGCGACGGGCAGCGGCTCGTGGAGGTGCTCGCGGGCCCAGGCGAGGACGTCGGCGAGGCGGGTGTCCTGGGCGTCCTCGGCGACGGGCGCGGTCAGGTACTGGGCCTGCCCGCCCTCCCGGTGCGAGGGCAGGACGAGGTCGCGCGCGATGGCGTTGGCGGTCGCGGCGCCGTGTTCGCGCCGGATCAGGTGCAGGCAGAGGTCGAAGCCCGCGGCCGCGCCCGCTCCGGTGACGACGCGGCCCTCGTCGACGTAGAGCGCGTGCGGGTCGACACTGACCTCCGGGTGGCGGGCGGCCAGCAGGTCCGCGAACCGCCAGTGGGTCGTCGCGCGCCGGCCGTCGAGCAGCCCGGCGGCGGCGAGCGCGTAGGTCCCGACGCAGTGGGCCGCGACCAGGGCGCCGCGTGCGTGGGCGGCGGACAGTGCGGCGAGCACGGCCGGCGCGGGCGGGGTGCGAAAGTCCGCCCAGGGCAGGACGACGACCAGATCGGCGGTGGCCATCCGCTCCAGCCCGTGCGCGACGGCGAGCGGCACGCCGATGTCGGTGGGGACGGGGCCGGGCCGGTCGGCGCACAGCGCCAGGTCGAAGCGCGGCAGCCCCTCGCGCGGGCCGAACACCTCGCTGACGACACC
The DNA here is from genome assembly GCF_056430495.1 of Streptomyces sp. NPDC045967. Lineage (NCBI taxonomy): Bacteria > Bacillati > Actinomycetota > Actinomycetes > Kitasatosporales > Streptomycetaceae > Streptomyces > Streptomyces sp. NPDC045967. Next base: position 11,451 of record NZ_JBWKLE010000025.1, read on the forward strand.
CACGGCGAGCAGGCCGACGCCGGGCGGGGCGTAGGCGGCGACCGAGGTGAAGGGCGGCATGCGGGGAGTCTGGCAGATGCCCTGCCTGCCGGCCTCAACCAGGTTATACAACTCGGTTATGGACGGGCGGTTCCCGGTGTATAACCGAGGGATGGCTGATGGAGGGCAAGAGTCCCGGAACCCCGAGGTGCTGACCGAGGAACAGGCCGAGCGGATGCTCGCCGGTATGAACGAGGTCATCCGCGCCGGCGAGGAGATGCGCCGGCTGCGCACCGAGATGATCAAGGTGTTCGTCGGCTTCGGCTGGACCCAGGAACGGATCGCCCGGCTCACCGACATGAGCCAGCCCGCCGTGTCCAAGCAGGTCGCCAAGCACAAGGAGGACGGGCCCCCGGCGCCGGTCGGGCTCCGCCTCGGGCAGGACGACACCCCGTGGCTCGAAGGACGCCTGTGGGGCCTGGCCGAGGAGGTGTCGGACACCCTGGGGGACACCGCCCACTGCACCCGCACCGTCGACGCCCTCGCCCGCGGCGGGAAGCGTTTCACGCCCCGCGGCGTCGACGAACTGCGCCGCCTGCTCGAAGCGGACCTGCGGGTGCACCGGGCCCGGTTGCCCGCCGCCCACCAGGCCGCGTACGACGCCATCAGCCGCGCCCTCGACGTTCCGCCGAAGGCACCGCCCGCCCCCGCTACCGGATCGCCCTCGGTACGCCGCGCCCTCGCCCGCCGGATCCAGCGGGACCGGCTGCGCGGCGACGCCTGAGCGACGGCCGGCCCACTGGTCCTCCGATCCGGCCGCGCCCGCCGCGCGCCGGGCACGGCGCGCCGGGGCGGGACCGGGCAGGGCGCTACCGTCGGCGGCATGGACGGTGAACGCGGGGGCTGGCGCCCGTGCCTTCTGAGCGGGGCGGTCTTCGCCGTGTGCATGGCCGGCACGACGCTGCCCACCCCGCTCTACGGCCTCTACCAGGAGGAATTCGGCTTCTCCGCGCTGATCGTGACCGTTGTGTACGCCGTCTACGCCTTCGGGGTCATCGGCGTGCTGTTGCTCGCCGGCAACGCCTCGGACGCCGTGGGCCGGCGGCCGGTCCTGCTCGTCGGGCTGGGCTGCGCGGCGGCGAGCGCCGTCTGCTTCCTGTGCGCCGGTGGACTCGGCTGGCTCTACGCGGGCCGGCTGCTCTCGGGAGTGTCCGCGGGCCTGTTCACCGGCGCCGCCACGGTGTATGTGAGGGAACTGGCCCCGCGGGGCGGCGCCTCCCGGGCCACGTTCGTGGCGACCGCCGCCAACATGGGCGGCCTGGGCTGCGGTCCGCTGCTCGCCGGGGTGCTCGCCCAGTACGCCGCCCGGCCGTTGGAGCTGCCGTTCGCCGTCCACCTCGTCCTGGTCGCCGGCTCGGCCGCCGTACTGCTGCGGCTCGCGGAGACGGTGGAGGAGCGGCGGCCGCTGCGTACCGTGCGCCCGCAGCGGCCCGGCCTGCCGGCGCAGGTACGAGCGGTCTTCGGACCCGCCGCGATCGCCTCGTTCGTCGGCTTCGCCCTGCTCGGGCTCTTCACCTCGGTCAGCCCGGCGTTCCTCGCGCAGTCCCTGGGCGTGCACCACCACGCCGTCAGCGGGCTGGTCGTCGCGCTGGCCTTCTTCGCGTCGGTCGCCGGACAACTGGTCGCCGGCCGGGTGGGGGCGCCCCGCTCGCTGCCCCTCGGCTGCGCCGCACTCCTCGCCGGACTGGCGCTGCTCGCGGGCGCCCTGGTCCGGGAGCTGCCGGCGCTGGTGGTCCTCAGCGCCCTCGTCGGCGGGGCGGGCCAGGGGCTCGCCTTCCGCGGGGCGATGTCGGCGGTGGCCGAGGCGTCTCCCGCGGACGGGCGCGCGGCGGTGATCTCGACGCTCTTCGTGGTCGCCTACACGGGCATCTCGGTGCCGGTGATCGGCGTCGGCCTCCTGTCCGGACCGATGGGTCTGGAGGGGGCGGGCCTGGTGTTCGTCGCCTGCATGGCCGTGCTCGTCTCGAGCGCGGGCGTCTACCTGCTGCGCCGGCCGGCCGGGGCGCCGCACCGGTAGCCGGTCCGCGGCCGGCGGCGCGCGGTGGGTGAGCCGCAGACGGGTTCCCGCACCCCGCGCCGCCGGCCGTCCGGCTGCTACCAGAGCACCGGCAGCCGCTCCGGCAGCCGCTTCATGAAGCGGGTGCGCCAGACGAGCTGGTCGACCGGCACCGCGAGCTGGAGGCCGGGCATCTTCTCCACGAGCACCTCCAGGGCGATCTCGGTGTGCCGCTTGCCGAGGGCCGTGGCGGGGCAGTAGTGCTGACCGCCGCCGAACGACAGGTGGGTGGCGGCGTTCGGCCGGTCGATCTCCACGGTGTGCGGGTCGGGGTACACGTCCGGGTCGGTGTTGGCGGCTTCGACCAGGACGAGCAGCAGTTCACCCTTCTTCACCTCCACGTCCCCGAGGGTGACGTCCTCGAGGGCGAGACGCGGCAGGCCGTCCGCGATCGAGAGGTTGATGCGCAGGAGCTCATCGACCGCGGCGGGGATCCTGGAGGGGTCCTGGCGGATCTGCTGCCAGACCTCCGGGTGCTGGATGAGCGAGACCAGGGCCATGGTGAGGAAGCCCATCGTGGAGATGACACCCGCGCCGAAGAGGGTGACTCCGACGGTGGCGAGCATCTCGTCCGTCAGGTGGGCGTAGTCGGGGTCCTTGCGCAGGGCCGCGAGTTCGGCCATCAGCCCGGTGACGGCCGGGTCGTCGAGGCGTTCGACCATATAGGCCATGTCGCGGTCCCAGTTGAGCTTGGCTCCGGTGATCGGGCAGGCCGAGTTCATGAACGCGATGTCGAGACTGGCCGCCAGGCGGGGGGCGTCCGCCCCGGGAATGCCGAGGATGCGGCAGTGGAGCTGCTCGGCGTAGGGGCTGGTGAACTGGGCGCGCAGGTCGACCGGGGCGCCCGCGGTCAGCATGGAGTCGACGAGGGAGTGGGCCTCCTGCCGCATCCAGTCGGTCATCCCGGCCGTCTTGGGGTTGATGGCCTTCAGGACGGCTTTGCGCAGCCCCGCGCCGGTGATGTTGCCCATGTTGTTGACGACTTCGGGCGGGATCGTCAGGGCGTACTGGCGCGGCACCCCCGGAGCGGAAGTGTCCTTCAGGCTGAACCTCGGATCCTCCAGCACCTGCTTGCACAGGGCATGGGAGGAGACGAGCCAGGCTTCGTCCCCGGCGATCGTGCGGACCCGCTTGACCGGTTCGTCCCGCAGCCGCTCCACCTCGGGGGGGAGCTGGTCACCGCGCGCGGAGAACGGGAAGTCGAGGAGCGTGTCAGTGGGCATCGGGGCCTCCATCGGCGGGGGTGATGACGGCGTGGCCCTGGTTGCGCGAGGCTCGCAGACCCGAGCCGCGGGAGTACAGCAGCTCGGCCATCGGCAGGAGTTGGTGGTAGCAGTTGAGTGACGACGGCACGCCGAGAATGGCCGGGGTGTCCAGGAAGAGCGGAGCCTCGGCGCAGACGTACTCCAGGCAGACCTCGCGCTGGCGCAGCGTGGCGGTCTCCCCGCCGAGCACCTTCGAGGAGAGGAACGCGTCGACCAGGGAGTTGCAGGTCTCGCGGAACTCCGGGTCGGTGTCGAGGAGGTTGTTCAGGTGGTTGTGGAGCCTGCGGTACGCGGGGATGTCGGTGAGCGACGACATGGGGCGGGCCCGCAGGCGGGCTCCGGTCGGATCGGCGTCGGCCGCGGCGTTGTTGACCTTCGCGCGGACCCCGCGCAGGTTCTTGACCGCCTTGCGCCGCGCCTCGTCCGGTGCGTAGCCGAGTGCCTCGTACATCTCGGCCACGTGCAGGTCGGTGTAAATGAGGTCGACCTGGCGGAAGTTGCGCATGCCCCAGTGGGCGAGATCGGTGACGCGTTGTGCGGAGAAATAACTGTTCCCGGGGGAGATGCCTATGACCGCGTGGTCGCCCTCGGAGTGGATCACCTCGCAGTGAGGGGTGAAAGGCCGGACCATGAAGACTTCTGTGGCTGTCGTCAACAGACGTCGGTTCCTTTGGCCGTCGCGAGTCCCGTGGGGCCCTGTGCCCCGGGTGTGGCGACGACGTGATGGAAGGTACCTGAGAGTGACGGCTCGGTTCCATATTCCTCTTTGGTAACTCACATGCTGGACAGGAGAGTTATGAGGTCCAGGCCAAGCTCTTGACAGGGGATTTGGTCACTTCTTAAATCACGTAGTGAACAAAGGGCTCTGGCATGAGCATGACGTACAGCCAGGTCCTCCCCCCACACTCCCGGAAGGGAGAGCCATGAACTCCGCGCGTTTATCCCGGCGTCTGCTGCTGTCCGCCGTCTCGGTCCTGGCCCTCGCGTCCCTGTCCACCGGCCTGGCTCAGGGGGCGGCTCCGGAGCGGGCCCCCACGCCCGCCGCCGTCTCGGCCGAGGCCCACCCGGCCGAAGGGCTCTCGGCGCAAGCCGTCACGTTCGCCGACGAGTTCGACGGGCCCGCCGGCTCCGCGGTCGACGGCGGGAAGTGGCAGATCGAGACGGGCGACAACGTCAACAACCACGAGCGGCAGTTCTACACCGCGGGCAACCGCAACGCCGCCCTCGACGGCCAGGGCCACCTGGTGATCACCGCCCGCCGGGAGAATCCAGCCGACTACCAGTGCTGGTACGGCAGGTGCGAGTACACCTCGGCCCGCCTGAACACCTCCGGCCGCTTCACCACGACGTACGGGCGGGTCGAGGCGCGGATGAAGGTGCCGCGCGGCCAGGGCATGTGGCCGGCCTTCTGGATGCTCGGCCAGGACATCGGCCAGGTGGGCTGGCCCGCCTCGGGTGAGATCGACGTCATGGAGAACGTGGGCTTCGAGCCGTCCACGGTCCACGGCACCCTGCACGGCCCCGGGTACTCCGGGTCGGGCGGCATCGGCGCCGGCTACACCCTGCCCGGCGGTCAGGCGTTCGCCGACGCGTTCCACACCTTCGCCGTCGACTGGAGCCCGAACTCGATCACCTGGTCGGTCGACGGCACCGTCTACCAGCGGCGCACCCCCGCCGACCTCGGCGGCCGCCTGTGGGTCTTCGACAAGCCCTTCTTCCTGATCCTCAACCTCGCGGTCGGCGGCTACTGGCCCGGAGACCCGGACGGCAGCACGGCCTTCCCCGCCCGGCTCCTGGTCGACTACGTCCGTGTCACCAGCAGCGGCGGCCAGCCGGCGGGCGGCCCGATCACCGGCATCGGCGGCAAGTGCGTCGACGTGGCCGGCGCCAACAGTGCCAACGGCACGCCCGTGCAGCTCTACGACTGCAACGGGACCGGCGCGCAGCAGTGGACCGTCGGCTCCGACGGCACGATCCGCGCGCTCGGCAAGTGCCTGGACGTGACCTCGGGAGGCACCGCGGACGGCACGCCGGTCCAGCTCTACGACTGCAACGGGACCCCCGCCCAGCAGTGGGCCGTCCCCGCGGCCCGCGACATCGTCAACCCCCAGGCGAACAAGTGTCTGGACGCCACCGGCGGCAGTTCGGCCAACGGCACCCGCCTGCGGATCTGGACCTGCACGGGAGCCGCGCACCAGAAGTGGACGGTGACCCGGTGACCCGGTGACCCGGTGGCGGGGGTGAGCCGGTGACCCGGTGGCGGGGGTGAGCCGGTGACCGGACGCGAACCGGGAGCCGGGCCGGCCGGCCCGGCCCGGCTCCCGGTTCGTGATGTGATCAACGGGGGTTCGAAATACCATGAACCTGGTCATGTGTGTCAGAGCCCAGACGGACGTACGTCGGAGCGGTCCAGGAGCGGTCCATGAGCCCCCATAGGTCCACGCGGTCGGCGACCGCGGACGACTTGCTGACCAGGCTCGGACGACTGACGGCCCAGGCACGGGAAGGCGCCGAGCTCCAGCAGGCCCGGGTCGAGCTCGCGGAAGCCCTGCAACGGGAGATCCTTCCGGCCTCCCTGCCGGGCGTACCCGGCCTGCGCACCGCGGCCCGGTACGCCCCGGCCCGCCACGGTCTGAGCATCGGCGGCGACTGGTACGACGGCTTCCCGCTCCCCGGCGGCGCACTGGGCTTCTCCATAGGCGACGTGGAGGGGCACGACGTCGAGGCCGCCGCCTTCATGGGGCAGGTCCGCATCGCCGTACGGGCCGTCGCCGCGTCCGCGGCCGACCCGGGCGAGGTGCTCAGCCGGGCGAACGACCTGCTGCTCTCTGTGGACTGCGACCTCTTCGCGACCTGCACCTTCATCCGTTTCGACCCGGTCACCTGGGAGGTCCAGAGCGCGCGCGCCGGCCACGTGCCCGGCGTCTGGGCGACGGCCGACGGAGAGCACGGCATCGTACGGGACGAGGGCGGCCTGCCCCTGGGCGTGCTGCCGGGTTCGCGGTACCCGGTGACGCGCCGCCGGCTGGCGGCCGCGGGGTCGTTCGTCCTGGTCACCGACGGGGTCGTGGAGGGCCCGTCGTTCCCGATCGACGCTGGTCTGGAGCGGGTGGCCGAAGTGGTCCGGGCGAACGCGCGTGCGGAACCGGGCGAGCTCGCCGCGGCCGTGATGAAGGTGGCGGACTCCACCGGCCACCAGGACGACGCCGCCGTCCTCGTGCTGCGCCATGAGGCCGTCGGCGACGGACGCGGACCAGGCGGATGACGAGAGGAAGCGCTTGACGCGGAGGACGCGGTAGCGCGTGTCATGCTCCGAGGGCGGGTGCGGGCTGTTGTCTGATGAGGCGATGCGCACCCAGGACCTCCGACGACCGGGCATGACGGTGCTCGCCATCCTGGCCGTCGCCGCCGCCTACTTCGCCGGCGGGCGCATCGGGCTGCTCCAGCAGGTGGTGATCCAGGGTGCGGTCGTCACGCCCCTGTGGCCGCCCACCGGCATCGCCCTCGCCTGCCTGCTGTGGCAGGGGCTGCGCGTCTGGCCCGGGATCGCCCTCGGCGCCTGCCTGGTCATCCTCTCGATCGGCGGCTCGATCGACCCCGTCGGCTTCGGGATCGCCGCCGGCAACACCCTCGCCCCGGTGTGCGCCTTCCTCCTGCTCCGGCGGGTCCGGTTCCACGTCGGTCTGGAGCGGCTCCGCGACGGCCTGGCGCTGGTCTTCCTGGGCGGGCTGGCACCGATGCTGATCAGCGCCACCCTCGGCGCCGGACTGCTCCTCCTCACCGACAGCATGCCTCCGAGCGGATTTTGGATCGTGTGGTGGACGTGGTGGGCGGGCGACGCCATGGGCGTGCTCGTGATCACGCCCCTGCTCCTGGTCCTGCGCCGGGCCCGGTTCTCCCCGGACCCCTACCGGTGGGCGGAGGCGGCGGCCCTGCTGGCCTCGGCCTTCGCCGTCAGCCTGCTGGTGACCCGCACCGACCTCGCGCTGCTGTTCCTCGTCTTCCCGCTGCTGGTCTGGGCGGCCCTGCGGTTCCAGCTGGAGGGCAGCGCACCCTGCATGCTGATCGTCTCCGTCATCGCGAACGCCGCGGCGATCAACCAGATCGGCCCCTTCGACCGCCACACGCTCGTCGAGGCCATGGTCAACCTCCAGGCGCTCAACGGCTCGGCGGCGCTGACCTCGCTGCTCCTGTCGGCCATCGTCACGGAGCAGAACACCGTCCGCGCCCGCATCGAGCAGGCCTGCCAGGACCTCGCCGAGGTGGTGGAGCGGCTCGCGCCGGGAAAGGCGACGTCCGGCCGGCCCCCGCGGGAGGAGGACGGCGTGGAGACCGGTGGGGGATAGCCTCGGGCCGTGACCACTGCAGGGATGACCCGCCGACGGGTGGCGGGGGCCGGGCTCGGCATGCTCGCGGCGGCGCTCACCGGATGCTCGGGGGGCTCCGGGCCGGTCCGGCGGCTGCGGCTGGCGACGGGTCCGCCGGGCGGCCCGTACAACGCCTTCGGCGAGGCCCTGGCCGGGGCGGTCGCCGCGAGCGGCAGCCGGCTCGAGATCGTCCCGGTGAGCACCTCGGCCAGCGTGGACAACCTGCGGAAGCTGGACGACGGCTCCGTGGAGCTGTCCCTGGCGATGGCGGACGCGGCCGAGGACGCGGCCTTGGGACGCGAGTCGTTCACCCGTCCGGCGGCCGTCACGGCACTGGCCCGGATCTACGTGAACTACACGCACCTGCTCGTCGCGGCGGACGGCCCCGTCCGGTCGGTGCGGCAGCTCGCCGGGCGTCCCGTCGCGGCGGGGGCGGCGGGCTCGGGCGTGCAGGTGGTGGCCGGACGGGTCCTGCGGGCCGCCGGACTGGGCGACGGCTCTCCGGCCGCCGACGAGCGACGACTGGGGCTCGCCGCGTCGGCGGCGGCGCTGCGGAGCGGGTCGGTCGACGCGCTGCTGTGGTCCGGCGGCGTCCCCACCCCCGCGATCTCCGGCCTTGCGCGCGCGTTCCCCTTGCGGTTCCTGGCGTTGGACGGCTACGTGGGCGCACTGCGCGAGAGCCACGGCCCCGTCTACACGACGGTCACCCTGCCCGCCGGGGTGTACGGACTGGCGGAGCCGGTCGGCACCCTGGGCGTCGGCAACTACCTGCTCGCCCGCGACGACGTGCCGAGGAGCGCCGTGCACGACCTGCTCCGGGTGGTGTTCGAGCGGTGGAGCGACCTCCTGCGGGACGTCACCGCGGGCGCCCGCCTGGAACCCCGGTTCGCGATCTCGACCGGGTCCCTGCCGCTCCATCCGGGCGCGGTCGCCTACTACCGGTCCGTCTACGGCTGACCGGCTACGGGGCGGCCGGCAGCCGGAACTCGACGGTCAGGCCGTGCGGCGTGCTGCCGCTCACACCGAGCCGGCCGCCGCTGAGGCGGGCGAGCTCGTCGGCGATGGCCAGTCCCAGCCCGCTGCCGGGCACGTTCTGGTGCTCCGGGGCGCGGGCGAAGCGGCGCACCAGCAGCGCCAGTTGGCCCTCCGGTACACCGGGGCCGTCGTCGCGCACGCGCACGACGGCCGTCCCGTCCGCGCCGCGCGTGGCGGACACCTCGACCCGGCCGCCGGGCGGCACGAACTTGACGGCGTTGTCGAGGAGCGCGTCCAGGATCCGGCCCGCCGCGTCCGGCAGGGCGCGTGAGCGCAGGCCGTCCGCCACGCCGCGGGCCGCCAGCTCCAGCCCGGCGGCGCGGAACACCGGGGCCCAGGCCCCCACCCGTTCCCGTACGGCCCGCGACACGTCCTGCTCCGCGGGCTCCGCGCCGCCGGACTCCACCCGGGCCAGCGCCAGCAGCCCGTCGAGGAGCTCCTCCAGGCGCTCCGCCTCGTCCAGTGCCCGGGTGTGCTCGGTCCGGCCGGGCCCCGGCGCGATGTGCGGTTCGATGTTCTCCAGTTGCAGGACCAGGGTGGCCAGCGGGTTGCGCAGCTGGTGGGAGGCGTCGGCGACGAAGTCGCGCTGGCGACCGATGGACCCGGCCACGGCCTCCGCCATGAGGTTGAAGTGCTGCCGCAGGCGCCGCAGTTCGGGCGGCCCGGTGCCGGACACCGCCCGAGCCTGGAGGCTGCCGGCGGCCAGCCCCTCCACCGCCCGGTCCAGATCACGGACCGGGCGCAGCAGCCACCGCGCGATGCCCGCCGCGACCAGGGCGGCCGCCGCGAAGGCGGCGACGGCTCCCGCGGCGATGACGGACCAGCGGACCGCGACGTCCCGGCGGGCGGCGCCGGTGGGCACGGCCATCAGGACCGCGCCGCTCACCCGCTCGTCCCGGCCCACCGGCTCGGCGAGCACCACCGTCCCGGGACCCCACGGGCGGATGGTGGGCAGCCGGTCCGTGGAGCGGCCGGTGAGGGCGCGGCGCCGGGCGGCGGCCGCCTCCCCGGCGTCCTCCCGGGCCGGCCCCGCCCCGGCCCGCGCGACCGTGGCCCCCGCCGTGTCGACCACGACCACCCCGGCTCCGTACAGCTGCGCGTACCGGTCGATCTCGGCGGACAGCTCCAGCCGGTCGGCGCCCGTGCGCATCCGGTCGGCGAGATCGGCGAACCGTACCGCCTCGGACCGCCGTTGCAGCAGCAGGTGCTCGGTGCGGCCCCGGGCGTAGGTGTCGGCCAGCGGCGCGCAGAGCAGCAGCGCCGCCACGCCCATGAGCACGGTCAGCACGACCAGCAGCCGGCGCCTCACCGCTCACCGGCCCGCTCGTCCCGAGCGGCCGGGGAGCCGAGCTGGTAGCCGAAGCCGCGGACCGTGCGCACCAGCCCGGAGCGGCCGGTCTTGGCGCGGATGCCCGCCACGTGGACGTCCAGGGAGCGCGAGGCGGCGAGGAAGGCGTCTCCCCAGATCCGGTCCAGGATCTCCTCCCGTGAGTGCACCTGGTCGGGACGGGCCGCGAGGAAGGCCAGTACGTCGAACTCCCGCCGGGTGAGCCGCACGTCGACGCCCGCCACCGTCACCGTTCGCCCCGCCGGATCGATGTCGACGTCCCCGCTGCGCACCCGCCCGCTGGCGGCCCCCGGCCGTCCCGGCGGAGCGCCCGTCCGGCGGCGCACCGTGTCGATCCGGGCCATCAACTCGGTCATCCGGAAGGGCTTGACCACGTAGTCGTCGGCGCCCGCCCGCAGGCCCTGCACGATGTCGCGCTCCTCGCAGCGCGCCGTCACCACGATCAGCGGCGCGTCGCAGACGGTGCGCAGCCGCCGCAGCAGCTCGAGCCCGTCCAGATCGGGCAGTCCCAGGTCGAGCAGGACGAAGTCCGCCTCGTGGACGTGCCGCAGGGCGTCGACGGCACGGCCCACCCTGCGGACGCTGTGCCCGCGCTGGGCGAGGGCCGTGCCGAGGGCCTGGGCCATGCGGTCGTCGTCCTCGACGAGAAGTGCGTGCATGGACCGTTGCCTCGCGAGCGGTGACCGGGATGCGGGGTCAGTAGCTTACGGGAGCCGCCGCCGGCCGGTCCGGTCCGCGGCCCTTCGCCTCGGCGTCGGCCCGCTCCTCGGCCCGGCTGAGTGCGGCGTTGCGGGTGTCCGGCATGAGCACGTACGTCACGAGGGAGACGAGCGCGCACCCGGACACGTACCAGAAGAACAGGGGCTCGTGCCCGTTGCTCTTGAACCACAGCGCCACGTACTCCGCCGTGCCGCCGAACAGGGCGTTGGCGATCGCGTACGGCAGCGCCACGCCGAGGGCGCGGACCCGGGTCGGGAACAGCTCGGCCTTGACCGCCGCGTTGATCGAGGTGTAGCCGGTGACGATGACCAGGGCGAGCAGCGACAGGCCCAGCGCGGACCAGTACGACGAGGCCGACCCGAGGGCGGTCATGATCGGGTACGTGCCGACGGTGCAGCCCACCGCGAAGGTGATCAGCAGCGGGCGGCGGCCGATCCGGTCGGACAGCATCCCGGCGAAGGGCTGGAGCACCGCGAACAGGGCCAGCGCGGTGAAACTGACCAGCGTGGCGGTGGTCTTCGCCATGCCGGCGCTGCCGATCAGGTACTTGGTCAGGTAGGTGGTGTAGGTGTAGTAGGCCACGGTGCCGCCCAGGGTGAGGGCCATGACCAGACCGGCCTGGCGCCGGTGCTGCCACAGCACCTTCAGCGTGCCGCGGGTGCTCTCGTCGTGCGCCCCCTCGCCGGTGCTCTCCTCCTGGAAGGCGTCGGTCTCCTGGAGCCGCCGCCGGAGCCAGAAGACGACCACCGCGAACAACGCCCCGATGACGAACGGGATCCGCCAGCCCCAGCTCTCCAACTGCGCGGTGGTGAGCGTGTGCTGCAGCGTGATGAGGATGCCCAGGCCCAGGAGCTGCCCGCAGGTCATCGACACGTACTGGAAGGACGAGCCCAGGCCGCGCCGGTCGCGGGCCGACGCCTCGGTGAGGTAGGTGGCGCTGGCCGCGTACTCGCCGCCGATGCTCATTCCCTGGAGCAGCCGCGCGAGCAGCAGCACCAGCGCCCCGAAGTACCCGGCCTGCCCGTACGTCGGGGCGACGGCGATCAGCAGGGCGGCCACCGACATCATGGTGACGGTCAGCGTCAGCGCGCTCTTGCGGCCGTGCCGGTCGGCGGCGCGGCCGAGGACCCAGCCGCCCACGGGCCGCATCAGGAAGCCGACCGCGAAGATGCCCGCGGTGTTCATCAGCTGGGTGGTCGGATTGTCGCCGGGGAAGAAGGAGTCGGCGAAGTAGATCGCGAAACTGGCGTAGACGAACCAGTCGTACCACTCGACGAGGTTGCCGAGCGATCCGCCGACCAGGGCGAGGCGGCGCTTCCCGCGCTCGTCCCCGGACGGCGGCGGGGCGGGCACGGCGGTGGACGCGGACATGGCGGCTCCAGAGGGAAGTCCCCGGCGGGGACGGGGGAGTGCCCCGGGAAGCCCCGGTGGCGGGGAAGTGCCCAGAGCATGCGGCCACCGCCGCCCGCCGACAAGGTCCGCCACCCAGATCTAACGTGCCGCTAAGGAAAGCCGGGGGCGTGCGCGCGCGCCCCGGGGGCGCACGGGGGAGCGGGTGCGCTAGCTCCGCGAGATTCCCGCAGACCGCCCTGCACGATCGGCCCTGCTTTCCGATGGGGTGGTGAGGAGGAGCACCCGGTGCTCCCGGCCGCCGCCACGGGGGAGGCAGCCGCGCTCAACCCGCTCCGGGGAAGGTTTCGCACAGACGTGGACGTCGAGGTGGTTGCCCTCGTGCAGATAGCCGTTACCGCGGTGCGCAGTACCGGTTTTGACGTGGTCAGGGTGTCGCCGGCCCGGTGGTCGGCGACGAGCAGCCGAGGGAGAGTGCATGAGTGAGGGCGAGTTCGACCCATCCGGGGACCGGGCGGTCTCCAGCGAACTGGCCGGTGTCCTGCCGGTGGACTACACCGCCTTCCACTCGCAGCAGCATCGCGCCTACCTGCGCTACGCCCATCTGCAGCTGGGCTCCCGCAAGGACGCCGAGTACGTCGTCGACGACGTGTTCACCTTCCTGCTCAAGGTATGGCCGCACGCCCTGAAGGAGGCGAGCCTGCACGCGTTCGCGTGGGCGGTGCTCCGCGAGCACGTCGAGCGCAGGCTCGCCGTCTCGGCCCGCTCGGTGGCGATGGTGCAGACCGCGTGGTTCGCGGCGCTGCGCCGCGCCTCGCGGGAGCGGATGGAACTGCTCGAGTCGAAACTCGGCCTGTACGCGGCGATCGCGGACCTGTCCGAGCGGCAGTACGACGTCGTGCTGCTCGTCTTCCTGCTGGGCAACGACAACGACACGGTCGCCCGGATGATGGGCATCTCCCCCGCGACCGTCCGTTCGCACATCCGAGGCGCGCGCCGAACCCTGTCCCGGAAACTCGGGGTGGACTGGGTCCCCGGAGAGGAGAAGGACCAGTGAGCGATGTGACTCGCGACCGTGATCCCGTGACGTGGGGCGGACTGGACGCGGCACTGAAGGAAGCGGAGGTCCTGGTCGAGGAGTACGCCGGCTACGACGAGGGCGCGGCACGCCGCCGGATCGCCCGCCGGATCGTGGCCGACCGCGCCAGGACGCCGACCGGCGGCGACGGCGGCGCCGTCCCCCCGCCCGCGCCCGCGGTCGACGACCTGGTGCTCGACGCCACCTGCCACGTGCGGGCGGCCAGGACCCTGGAGGAGATCGCCTGGGCGCTGGCCGAGAGCCGGGACTTCGCCGAGACGGCGCTGGGCACCGGATCGTGGCCCCACGGAGCGGACTCGGCCCTGCTGTTCGCCTGCCTGCTGCACCTGGGCGACGAGGAGGGCGCCCGGTTCTGGTTCCAGTACGCGGCCGGCGCCGGGTCGCGGACCGCGGCCCGCTGCCTCTACCTCCACCACCTGGCCCGTGCGGAGGTGGAGACGGCCCGCCACTGGAAGCGCCAGGCGCAGGCCCTGCCGCCCGACGACCACCTGCCGGCCCTGCCGGAGATCCCGGAGACCCTCGAGGAGGCCCTGCGGGCCTCGATCATCTGGACCTCCCCGCCCATCACCACCCAGGACCTCATCGGCCTCTGCGACGCGGGCCGCTCCGCCCGCCCGTCCTACCGCCTGCCCCCGCGGCTGCGGCGGGCCATCACCGCACACGTCTGGGCCGAGGACCCGGATCTGGGAGAGGTACCGATCCCCGGCCCCCTGGTCGCCGCCGCCGTGGCGCAGCACGCGCGCCTCGACCCCCTGCACCTGACGGAGGAGGCGGCACACGGCTGGGCGCTTGACCTCCCGGAGGCCCCTCGGCCGGGCCCGGCCCCCCGCGGCGCACCGGGCCGGCGCCCCGTGCCGGCCGCGATGGAATCCGTCCACCGCGCCCTGCGCGTCCTCGAGGTCGTCAACCGCTACGCCGGGGGCGTGAGCCTCACCCAGATCGCTCGCGAGACCGGACTTCACCAACTGGCGCTGGCCCGTGCCGTGGAGCAACTGACCCGCGCCGCCCTGGTCACGCCCGTCGGACCCGACGCCTACGCGGCCGGCAGCGCCCTGCGGCTCGGCCCCGGGGAGGACGGCCGCGGACACCTGCGGGAGACGCTCGCCTGGGTGCGGGATGCGGTGGGCGCCGCCGTCTACGTGGCCCGCTACACCGACGGAGAGGTCTCGATCACCCAGTACGCCGACGGGCCCGCCACCCCGCTCGTCGACGAGTGGGTGGACTTCCGGGCGGCCGCGCACGCCTCCGCCGTGGGCAAGGCCCTGCTCGCCCAGCTCGACGACGACCAGCGCAGGGACCACCTCTCCCGGCACCGGCTCACCCGCTTCACCGCCCACACCCTCGGCACCCCGGGGGCCCTCTTCCAGCAGCTCGACGGCCGCATGCCGAGCGCCCCCCTGCTCGACCTCCAGGAGTACGCGCTGGGGACGCTCTGCGCCGCGGTGCCGATCACGGCCGGTCCCAACGCCGAGTGCGTGGCCCTGTCCATCCCCGCCACCGACCCGCGCCGCCTGCGCCAGGCGGCGCGGATCCTGCAGAGCGAGGCCGCGGCCGTCCTCATCGCCCTGATCGTCGCCGGCGGCGCCCACCCCGGACCGCGGATGACGGCACCGGAGGGCGGGAACGGCCCTGCCGGGTTGGGCAGCGGCCTGCTGTCGCCGACTGCCTGAAACCGGTTGTCCCCGGGCCCGACGCCTCGAGTCGGCGGGCCCGGGCGGCCGACGCCGCACCTGCCGTCGGCAGCCTCTGCCAAAAACCTGTTGGCACATACACCCACCGGCGTATGATCTGACGAGTCGTTCGATTCAGGGGGAGATGACATGGTGGTGCGACCGGACGTGGTCGATCTGCTGGAGCTCAGCGCGGACTTCACACGTGACCCGTATCCCGTCTACGCGAGCTTGCGCGCGAAGGGACCCGTGCACCACGTGCGCACCCCGGACGACGAGGAGATGTGGCTGGTCGTCGGATACGACGCCTGCCGCACGGCGTTCACCGACCCGCGGTTGAGCCGGGACTGGCGCGGCTCCGGCGACATGGCCCAGATCATCAACGCCGACCAGGACCACCCGGCGCTCGCCCACATGTTGATGTCCGACCCACCGGACCACACCCGGCTGCGCCGCCTGGTGGCCCGGGAGTTCACCCCGCGCCGCATCGAGGCACTGGGGCCGCGCGTCCAGGAGGTGACCGACGAACTGCTGGACGCCATGGAGGCGAATCCCGAGCGCCGGGGCGACCTGGTGAATTCCTTCGCGTTCCCGCTGCCGATGACCGTCATCTGCGAGCTGCTCGGCGTACCGGAGCTGGACCGCGAGGCGTTCCGCAGGTGGTCCGGCGAAATGGTGGCCCGTACCAGCCCGGAGGCCGAGGCCGCCGCCTACGCGGAGATGCCCCGCTACCTGTCCGAGCTCGTCGAGGCCAAGCGCGCCGCTCCCGGTGACGACCTGCTCAGCGGAATGATCCACGCCGTGGACGAGGGCGGGGACCGGCTTTCGCCGGAGGAGCTGATCGGCATGTGCGTCCTGTTGCTCATCGCCGGCCACGAGACGACCGTCAATATGATCGGCAACGGGATGCGCGCCCTGTTCGCCCACCCGGACCAGCTCGCCGACCTGCGGGCGGACCCGGGCCTGCTCGACGGCGCGATCGAGGAGATGCTCCGCTACGACGGCCCGGTCGAGACCTGCACCGAGCGGCTCGCCCTGGAGGACGTGGAGATGGGCGGGGTGCTCATTCCGGCGGGCTCGGCCGTCCTCATCGCCATGGCCGACGCCGACCGCGACCCGGCGCGCTTCCCCGACCCGGACCGGTTCGACATCCGCCGCGACGCCCGCGGCCACATGGCCTTCGGGCACGGACTGCACCACTGCCTGGGCGCGCCGCTGGCCAGGATGGAGGGGCGCATCGCCCTGCGCTCGCTGCTCGAGCGCTTCCCGGACCTCACCTCCGACGCCGACGAGGCGAAACTGTCGTGGGTGCCCGGCATGCTCATCCGGGGCGTACGCGAACTGCCCGTGCGCTGGTGACCTGACGCGACTCAGCCCGGGGAGGGCGGGTGCCCCTGCGCTCCGGTCCCGCCCCCCTGCGCTGCCGTCCCGCTCCCGCCCCGCTGCGCCGCCGGCCCGTCCCCGGACTGCCCGGTGATGCGCTCCAGGTCCGTCATCAGCGAGTCCAGCCACTCCGCGGCCGCGTAGTACGGCATCGGCGCGCCGGGCGGCTGCGCCGAGAAGCCGTCGAAGTACGGGTCCCGCAGCGGCACCGGCCCCTCCGGGGTGTCGCCGCTCGGGTCCAGGCGCGCCGCGACCAGCAGCATCCGCCCGGCCACCCGGTCCCCGAGCCGGGTCACGGCCCTCGCGGACTCCCGCGCCAGGGGCGGTACGGCGACCCGCTCGGGCGGTGCCAGCAGCCGGTCGGAGCCCCACAGCGTGTGGTGGCCGGCCATCAGCGTCGCGTGCCAGTCCTGCCCCGGGGACGTTGCCGACTCCGTCGGCTCGCTCTGGAACTGCGCGTACGCCGACTCCGCCATGATCACCGCATGCTGCAGCGACCGCTGCTTCGGCGCCGCGGTCACCGGCCCGCGCACACCGCCCGCCGCGAGCTGGGCGGTCGTGGCCACCACGGTCTCCGCCGCACCCCGCAACATCACCGCCGCCGATCGCCGCAGCTCGTCCTGCGCGCCGCGGGGCCAGGCCAGCAGCCCGAACACGGCCCCGATGGCGCTGCCGGTCAGGACGTCCAGCAACCGGAACTCCGCCAGCTGCCAGGTCGCGGGCGCCACCTGGGCGAAGACCAGCGCGACCACCAGCGTGAAGAGCGCCTGCGCCCAGCCCACGCCCTTGACCGGCCCCAGGGTGAAGGCGACCAGCATCAGCGGCGGCAGCGCCGCCGCGTACACCGCGATGTCGGTGCCCACCAGCGCCAGCAGCCCGGCCACCACCAGGGCGCCCACCAGGGTCCCGGTGAGTGCCACCCGTACCGTCGCCCGCGTCTGCCGCACGGTCGTCCTGGTCAGGGTCAGGGTCGCCAGCAGCACCCAGAAGCCGTGCGGCAGCGAGTCCACGCCCGCGATCACCCGGGCGGCCGCCAGCGCCAGACTGATTCGCACCGCGTTCTGGAAGAACACCGATCGACCGCCGGCGTGGCCCTCCAGTCGCCGCCACCACAGCTCCGGCGCGGGCCGCCGCGCGTACCAGAAGCGTCCCGGTGCCGCCCGAGCGGCCGCCGCCCGGCCCCGTACCGCGATCCACGCGGCCGTCGACACGGCCAGGGCGGCGTCCGCCGCCTCCAGTACCGCCGCGCGCCGGCGCAGCACCACCGGGGACGAGCCGGCGGCCGGACCCGCCGCGAGAGCCGAGCGGGCCCGCAGCAGCTCGGCGTGCGCGTCCCCGGTGGGCGCCCGGCCGCGCAGGAGGGCGGCCGTCTCCTCCGCCGCGTCCCGTACCGCCCGCAGCCCGTCCAGTCCGGCCGGGTCCGGGCGCGCCCCGCCGGGGAGGGTTGGCAGCAGCGGGAGTCTGCTCAGCAGGGTGCGCAGGGACAGCCCGGTCTGGGCCAGTGCCCGGTCCCGTACGCCCGCGCCCGCCGGCCGCTCGGCTTCCGGGACGCGCGAGGGCCGCAGGCCGGTGCCCGCCGCCAGCGCCGCCGCGGCCGTCGGTGCGGACAGCGTGAACGAGCCCCGCGTCAGCTCGTCGGCGCAGCTCCACGCGGTGTCGGCGGCCCGGGCGGCCAGCTCCCGGTAGGGGATGGTCGGTGGTTCGGGCAGTACGAAGGCCTCCGCGAGGACCAGGAGCACAAGGCCGGTCGTCGCACCCGTCAGCCGCTCGCCGAGCGATCCGGGATCGTAGGGCGGGAAGGACGGCAGGATGTACATGAGCTGGAGTCCCGGCGCGGCCCCCGCCGGACGCGGCCCGCCCACCGCGGCGAAGGCCAGCGCGAAACCGACCAGCAGCATGCCCAGGACCGCGCTCCAGGTCCGTACGGCCAGGCAGGTGCCGATCGTGAGCAGCACCCAGCAGACGGGCACCAGGCGCAGGACGACGGCGGCGCGCTGCCGGCCGGTGCCGGGGATGCGCGACAGACCGGCCAGGGCCACGGCGGCGAACACCGCGTAGGTCGCGGCGACGGCCGAGCCGAAGCCGTACAGGAACAGGTAGAACGCGGCGCCGCCGGCCAGCGTGACCCGCACCGACCGCCGGGCCGCCGCCCGGTAGGCGGCGGGCAGCCGTGCCCTGGGAACGCCGGCCATGGAACCAGCATCCCCCGGTCCCGGCCGTCCGGCACCCGGCGCGGGCGCGCCGTGGGGCCGCCGGTCCGGGCCGGAGGCGGGGCGGCCGGGGCGGGGTGAGGTGGGTCACACGGGGGCACGGGCTTGTCACATCCGGCCGCTCCGCCGTGTCTGGGGTGCGTATGCACTGACAGCGACACAGGAGGCAGCATGAACGCCCGTCTGAACATCCTCGGCAGTCCGACCGCCGGCCGGTTGCTCAAGCAGTTCGTCTCGGCCGGCAAGGCGCTCGCGGATTCGCCGCTGCCCGCCGCGACGCAGGAGCTGGTGAAGATCCGCGCGAGCCAGATCAACGGCTGCGGCTTCTGCACCGACATGCACACCAAGGAGGCCGCCGCCGCCGGTGAGACGGCGACCCGCCTCCACCTGGTGGCGACATGGCGGGAGGCCACGGTCTTCACCGAGGCCGAGCGGGCCGCACTCGAACTGGCCGAGCAGGGGACCCGGATCGCGGACGCGGCCGGCGGAGTCAGCGACGAGGTCTGGGAGAACGCGGCCAGGCACTTCGACGAGGAGCAACTGACCGCGCTGGTCGCCCAGATCGCCCTCATCAACGCCTTCAACCGGTTGAACGTGATGGTCCAGACCCCGGCCGGCGACTACCAGCCCGGCCAGTTCGGGTAGTTCGGGCAGTCGGGACGGCTCGGGCAGTCGGGACGGCTCGGGAGGTCCGGGCGGCCGGACGCGTGCGTGCGGCCGCCCGGCCACCGGGCTTCAGGAGACCGCGTACCACTGGCTGGCCCAGCCGGTGTTGATGGTGCTGATCGACTGCTCGGCGAGGTCCACCTTCGCGGGCAGCGACGTCTGCCCGGTCAGGATGGTGCTGTACCGCAGGTTTGGCGGCGTCAGGCCGGCGTTGACCGAGATGCCGGCCCCGGTGGACTTCAGCGTGAGGGCGTTGGTGGCCCAACTGCCGTTGAGGAGGAGGGCGATGAAGTAGGTGCCGGGCGCGGCGGTGAACGGCTTGGCCAGGGGGAACGGCTTGGCGATCGCGTCCGTCATCAACTGGGGCGAGACGTCCGGGGTGGCCGCGAGCAGGGTGCCCTGGGCGTCGTACACGCCGAGGTGGCAGTTCGAGAGCTGCGCGTTCGGGTCGATGCCGGCCAGCCCCAGCCAGATGTTCGACCAGGTGATCTGCTCGCGCAGGACGATCCGTACGAGGGTGACCCGGCCGCCGACCCCCGCTGCGGACTGCGCGGTGACGTGGCCCGCGTCGTTGGGGTCGCCGGTCCACGCCAGCAGGTTCTGGTCCTGCGGCCGCGGCCCCTCGAACCCGGAACCCGCGCCCGGCGCCGGCACCGGGGTTCCGGGAGCCGAGGCTCCGGGCGCCGGCAACCCGGAGCTCGCCGCCCCGCGGGGGCTTCCCGCCGGTGCGGTGCAGCCGGCCAGGACGAGCAGCGCCGCGGCTACGGCGACGAGGCCGGTCGTGGCGGTGGTGGTACGGGTGCGCATGGTCCCCCCATGAGGCGCGGATGTATCGACGAGCCATGGTCACACAGACCACCGGCTCCCCAGGGACCTGCCCCGACGGCCCGGGGACCGGGGGAGGTCACTCGAACGGCCCAAGGGTGTCGGGGGGGGGTCCGCGGGGTCAGGGGCGGAAGCGCAAGGGGTGGTCCGCCGGTACCTCCACCACGGCGATGCGTACGCCGTCGGGGTCCGCGAGCCACATCTCGATTAGGCCCCAGGGCTCGCGCACCGGGGGCCGCAGGATCTCGGCGCCCCGGGCGCACAGTTCCTCGTGCGCCGCGGCCGCATCCTCGACCTGGAGCCACAGCCGCATCCCGGGAGCCGGCGGCTCCTCGGCGCGGCCCGACAGCTCCAGGAAGCCGCCGCCCAGGAAGTAGACGGTCCCGCGCTCGGGGCCGGTACCGAACTCGCGGTGGACGGACAGCCCGAGCGTGCCGCCGTAGAAGGCGCGGGAGCGCTCCGGGTCCGTGGGGGTGAGCAGGGTCCTGCCGCTCAGCACGTGCACCATGACTCCCAGCCTCGTCCTATGGTCGAAGCATGGTACGCAAGCGCGTGATCGTGTCGGGCACCGTGCAGGGGGTGTTCTTCCGGGACACCTGCCGCCGCGAGGCGTGTGCGCACGGTGTCTCCGGCTGGGTGCGGAACCTGCCCGGAGGCGAGGTGGAGGCGCTGTTCGACGGGGATGAGGGCCCGGTCGAGGCGATGGTGCGCTGGGCGCACACGGGGCCGCCGGAGGCCGAGGTCCGCGCCGTGGAGGTCCGCGAGGAGCAGGCGCCCGAGCCGTTGCGCGGCTTCGAGGTCCGCCCGACCCCCCGGGGCGCGGACTGAACCCGGCCCGCGGGGCGCGCGCTCCGGCCCGCCGGACCCCGCGCCGGAGCGCCGTACGCCTCGCCTCCACCGCCGGCACGGCGTTCGTCGTGCTGTGCGGCGCGGCGCTCGGCTGTACGGCGGCACCCACGGCCGCGCCCCCGCCCGTGAGCCGGGTGCAGGTCGCGGGGCAGACGGGCCTGGCGGCCGAGGTTTCGGCAGTGCCCCAGGCGGCGCTGGGGGCCGGCTACCGGCCGGGCTGCCCGGTCGGTCCGGACCGGCTGCGGCTGGTCCGCATGAACCACTGGGGGTTCGACGGCAAGGTCCACCGGGGTGAACTCGTCGCCCACGAGAGGGCGGTCCAACCCCTCCTCAAGGTCTTCGGCGCGGCCTTCGAGGCGAAGTTCCCCATCCGCCGCATGCGGCCGACGGCCGCGTACGGCGGCGACGACGAGCGGTCGATGGCCGACGACAACACCTCCGCCTTCAACTGCCGGCGCGTCACCGGCGACCCGGCCCGCCTCTCCCGGCACGCCTACGGGGACGCCGTGGACATCAACCCGGTGGAGAACCCGTACGTGGACCGCGGCGGCACCCCCCATCCGGCCGCCGGCCGCCCCCACCTGCGGCGCGACCCCGGCACCCCCGGCATGATCCGCCCCGGGGACGCCATCACCAGGGCCTTCGAGGAGGTGGGGTGGGTCTGGGGCGGCGGCTGGTCCCACCCCGACTACCAGCACTTCTCGGCGACCGGAGGCTGAGCCGGCCCACCGCCCGGCCCGCCCCCCGACCCGACCCCTCCGCCCGTGCTCCGCAACCGGTTTCCGCCGGGCCGCCCCCGGCACCGGCCGGTTCCGGCCAACCTCGCCCGCCGGCCGTTCCGGGATCCGGGCGGCGCCCCGACACGATCAGCGGCCACGCCCGGTGGGCCGCCGCCGGGAGGTCGGCCAGATCCCGCTGCTCCCTCCCCGCGACTGCGCTCTACTCACTGCCTCCAGTTCCGGCGACCCCGCAGCCGCCCCTCCGCCCACGCGGACACGGGCGTCCTCGGGCTGCGCGAAATCACCTGAACTGGCCTCCACGACAACCCAGTTGAAGGAGACGGTGAGCATGTCCGAGCAGTCCGCGCAGAACCCCGAACGCAAGCGGGAACAGGAACAGGGGCAGGGGCAGGAACAAGGGCAGGGGCAGGGGCAGGGGCAGGGGCAGGGACCGGAACAGGAGCGGGTGGCCGGGCACGACCCCGTCGTGCCACCCGCCCCTCCCGAGCTCACGTACACCTGGGGCCAGCACAACGAGACCATGGAGGCGCTCTCGCTCGGGCAGATGGCCCGACGCGTGCCCTCCGCCCTGCGGCAGACCGCGCGACTCGCCCTCGCCGTCAACCGCACCGCCTTCCACGTGCTGGTCACCGCCCAGATCCTCGGCGGGATCTGCACGGCGGGCGCCCTCGCGGCGGTCTCCCGGGCGATGGTCCCGCTCCTGACCGGCGACGACGTACGGGAACGGGTTTCGGCCGCCGCCTGGCCGCTGGTCGTCGCGGCGGTGATGACCGCCCTCGGCGCGCTCGCCTCCATCGCCGCCGGCAGTGCGGCCCGCCGGCTCAACCC
Source organism: Streptomyces sp. NPDC045967 (assembly GCF_056430495.1). Lineage (NCBI taxonomy): Bacteria > Bacillati > Actinomycetota > Actinomycetes > Kitasatosporales > Streptomycetaceae > Streptomyces > Streptomyces sp. NPDC045967. The sequence goes on from NZ_JBWKLE010000025.1 coordinate 33,901, forward strand.
CGGCATGGCCACCCTCGCCGACCTCGCCATGGTCGACGCCCACATGGACGTGGAACTCGCCGCCTACGACGCCCCCGACTTCACCGAGCGCTCGGAGGCGGCCGAAACCGGCTCCGCCCGCTCCGCGATGCTCCTGCAGGACGCGCTGGGCTTCACCGGCGGGGTGATCGACATGGTCGCGGTCGCGTCCGTGCTCGCCGTGGTCCACCCCGTGCTCCTGCCGCTGCTCCTGCTGTCGGTCATCCCCCGGGGCCTCGGGTCGGTGTACGCGGCCCGCCTCGACTACCGGCTCCACAACCAGACGATCGCCGCCCGCAACATCAAGCACATGATGCGCTGGCACCTGACCACGCCCAAGCTCGCCGACGAGCTGCGCGGCAACAGCATGCGGCCCTACGCCCACCACTGGTACGCGGCGGTCTGCGAGCGGATCGACTCCAGGATGGTCGGCTCCGCGCCCCGCTACCTCACGGTGTACCTGGTGGCCGCCACCGCCTCCGGGGTGTTCGTCGTCGCGACGTACGGGGCCCTCGCCGGGCTGGTCGTCGGCGGCTACATGGCCCTCGCCGCCGCCGGCACGGCCATCGTGGCCATGAGGACCTCCACGGCCGCCCTGTCCCAGCTCGTCGTCTACGGGGCGGCCATGTTCCAGCACGCCCTCTACCTCGGCGACTACACCGCCTTCGTCGAGGAGGCCGCGCAGAAATCCGGTCCGCGCGGTCCGCAGGTGGTGCGGACCGCGCCGGAGAAGATCCGGCTGGAGGAGGCCACCTACACCTATCCCGGCAAGGACACCCCCGCCCTCGGGCCGGTCTCCCTCACCCTGTCCAGGGGCGAGGTGGTCGCCGTCATCGGGGAGAACGGCGCCGGCAAGTCCACGCTCATCCGGCTGCTCACCTCGCTGACCGCCCCGACGTCCGGCACCGTCTCCTGGGACGGCGTCCCGACCTCGGACGCCGACCAGCGCTCCGCCTGGGCCCATGTCGGCCTGGTCACCCAGTCGTACGGGTACTGGCCGTTCTCCGCCCGGGAGAACATCACCCTCGGGCAGCCCGATCCCCGAGGCGAGGAGGCCGTGTGGGAGGCGCTGGACGCCGTCGGCATGCGGACGACCGTCGAGGCGTTCCCCGACGGCCTGGACACCCTCCTCGCGCGCTCGATCTGGGGCGGCCACGAGCCCTCCGGCGGCCAGTGGCAGCGCATCGCCTGCGGCCGCGCCTTCCATCGCAGGCCGGGCCTGCTGGTCATGGACGAGCCGACGAGCGCCATGGATCCGCGCGGCGAGCACATGGTCTTCTCCGGTCTGCGGGGCATGAAGGACGACCGGATCACGGTGATCGTCACCCACCGGATGGAGAACTGCCGCCTCGCCGACCGCATCATCGTGCTGGACCGCGGCCGCATCGTGGAGCAGGGGCCCTTCGACCAGCTCGTCACCCTGGACGGCGGCCGGTTCCGGGAGCTCTACGAACTGGCGCAGGACCGCTGAGCTGAGCAGGTGCGGGTGCCCGCCCGGCGACGGCCGCCGGGCGGCACCCGCACGGTACGGGCGGCCGGCGAGGTTTGTCCCGCCCGGTGCGGGTTAGGCGCCTCGTACGAGCGGCTTCGCAGCCGGGCTCGCGCGCGGGTCCGAAACGGTCCCCGCGGCGGGCTCCACTTCGAGGAAGGACGCCGACACGATGACTCGCCCCCACCCCATGGAGCCCGCTGACGGCGGCCTGCGGGTCGTGGTCACCGGAGCCACCGGAAACGTGGGCACCAGCGTGGTCCGGGCCTGCGCGGACAGCGCGGCCGTCGCCTCGGTCCTGGGCCTGGCCCGCAGGGTGCCGCGGTGGGCGCCCGCCAAGACGGCGTGGGCCGCCGCGGACGTCGGACCGGACGGGCCGGACCTCGTCCCGCTGTTCGCCGGGGCCGACGCGGTGGTCCACCTCGCCTGGCGCTTCCAGCCGACCCACCATCCCGCACGGACCTGGCAGAGCAACGTCCTCGGCAGCGTGCGCGTGTTCGAGGCCGCGGCGCGGGCCGGGGTGCCCGCGCTCATCCACGCCTCCTCCGTCGGCGCGTACTCGCCGGGCCCCAAGGACCGCACCGTCGACGAGTCCTGGCCGACGCACGGCTGGCCGCAGGCGGCGTACACCCGGGAGAAGTCCTACCTGGAGCGCGTCCTCGACGCCTACGAGCAGGAGCATCCGCAGGTCCGGGTGGTGCGCATGCGCCCGGCGTTCCTGTTCAAGCGGACCTCGGCCTCCGAACAGCGCAGGATCTTCGCCGGACGCCTCCTGCCCGGGCGGCTCGTCCGGCCGGGTCTGATCCCCGCCGTCCCGGACCTGCCCGGTCTGACCCTGCAGGCGCTGCACACCGATGACGCGGCCGCCGCGTACCTGGCGGCGATCACCCGTCCCGTACGCGGGCCCTTCAACCTGGCGGCCGACCCGGTCCTCGACGCCGAGGTGCTGGCGGGCATCCTGCACGCCCGCCGCTTCCCGCTGCCGAGCACCCCGGTGCGGGCGGCCCTGGCCGCCGCCTGGCGCCTGCACCTCGTGCCCGCCTCACCGGACCTGTTCGACGCCGTCCTGCGGCTGCCGCTGCTGGATTCCACCCGGGCCCGCGCCGAGTTGGAGTGGCAGCCCGCGTACACGGCGGTGCAGGCGGTCGAGGAGTTCCTGGCCGGTCTGCGCGAGGGCGCGGGAATGGACACCGCCCCGCTCGCCGCCTGAGCGAGCCATCACGAGCAGACGAGCAGCCGCCGGCGCCCGCAGCCGCCGGCGCCGGTCGGTGCCGTCGGACCACATCCACTGACGGCATCGACCGGCGCCGGCGGTCGGGTCACCGGGCCGGGCGCCCGGTCACTCGTCCCGCGGGCCCGTCCAGCGCGTGCCCTTGCCGTCCGGCTTCTCCGGCTGCTGGGGCCGGTCCATGCGGCTCGCCTCGTCGGTGTCCGCCGCCGCGGTCTTCTTCTCCGCGGTCTTGTCCTCGCCGTGGCGGTCGGCATGCGGCGTGTGCTGCATCGCCTGCGCCTGCTCGTCCTGGTGGGGGATTCCCCCCGCGCCGCCCTGCTCGTCCATGGCCGTCCTCCTCCTGCCTCACCGCGCGGTGCCGACCGGGCCGGCCGGCCGGGCTGTCCTGCGGCACCTGCCCCGGTTCGTCCCCGCCATGCACGGCGGCCGGGGGTGCGCCGCCGCGCCGGGCGCCGACCGGGAACCCCGTGCCCTGCCCGGCGGGTCCGCCCTCCGCCGCCCCGGTGCGGGCGGACCGGGGAACCGCATCGGACCGATATCTGCCCGCACCCCCAACTCGCATGCAATGATGCTGAGTTATGACCGAGGGGGAGGGTGTGGCGAACAGGCTGGTCAGCATACGCCTGGGACAGGGTGCGAGCGCGAACGACGTCGGAGCCCTGAAGGCGTGGTTGGAACGCGAACACAAGCTGGAGGCGCTGAGAAACAGCGGCGCCCTGGAGATCCGGGAGCGCGCCGGGGCCGAGGAGCGCCCGGGCACTCCGATGGGCGTCGGGCTGGAGATCGTGCTGGTCCTGGTCGGCATTGCCGGCCCCAAGGTCTTCGACGAGGTGTACGAGCAGGTCAAGAGCGGGGTACGGGCCTGGCGGGAGAACCGTCGCGCCGTGGAGCGGGGCGAGCCCCCGGAGGTCGAGGTCGTCCCGGACGGCGACGCGAGGTAGGGCGGTGGCGCGCTTCGACCCGCGCGGGAGGGTGAACCGGGCTCTGCTCGTCGGCGTGCCCTCCTACGAGTTCACCCGGCCCGGCCATCCCTTCGGCGTGCCCGGCGACCTCGGTGCCGTCGAGCACAACCTCGTCGGCCTCGCGGCGGCCCTGGCCGAGGGGGCGGTCTTCCACGAGCACGAGATCGGCGTCGTCCGGCCGCGCAACGTCGACGAGTTCGACCGCCGTCTGGACGACGCCGTCGACGAGGCCGAGGGCCTGCTCCTGCTCTACTTCTCCGGGCACGGCGCCGTGCCCAGCACCGGCGACGAGCTGTGGCTGCTGATGCGCGCGGCGACGATCGTGGCGGGCACCGAGTCGGTGTTCCGGGGCGCCGTGCCCTGGAAGAGCGTCCTCACCGTGCTGACCCGCACCAGGGCCGAGCACGTGGTCGTCGTGCTCGACTGCTGCTACGCGGGCAACGCCTCGGCTGCCTGGGACGCGCTCGACACCGCACAGCGGCACCGGATCTCCCTCCTGATGAGCGTGCAGGCCAACAACCGGATCGACGCGGGGGACGACGCCACGGCGACGCCCTTCACCGCTGAGCTGATCCGCCGCCTGCGCGTCGGCGCGGACGGTGCCCCCGTGGGCTTCAGGGCGCTGGCGGAGGGGCTGCGGGCCCACATGTCCGCACACCACACGACGCTGCGCGAGCCCGCCGAGCCGTGGGAGCCGCAGGCCCGTCCGGCCGGCTCCGGCACGGACGTCGTGCTGGCCGCCGGATCCGGGGCGGAGGCGCCGGGAGCGGAGACCGTGCCGGGCCCCCCGGACATCCCGCACCGGCCCGAGCCGCACCACCCCGCGCCCCGCCCGCCGTCACCGCGCCGGTGGCCGCTGGGGGCACGACCCCGGACCCGTCGTCCGCGCCCGGCCGGCGGCCCCGGCCGGAGCCTGCGCCGGCACCTGACCGGCAGGACCCGCCTGGTGGCGGTCGCCGCCGGCGTGCTCGTCCTGCTCGCCGGGCTCGTCCCCGCCGGCCGCCTCCTCGCCGGCGGCCTCTTCGCCGACGACGGGCCCTGCACCCCGCCGATCGAACTCCGGCTGCTCACCGACCCCGAGATCGAGCCCACCGTACGCAAGGCGACCGAGGTGTACCTGGTGTCGGCCGACAACCGGACCGACGACGGCTGCCGGCGCAGCGGCATCACCGTGTACAGCGCCGGGGCCGCGGACGTCGTCGCCGCGTTCCACGACCGGTCCGATCCCTGGCAGCGGCCCACCTCCGAGGCGGTCAACCCGCAGCGGGACATCGGCCCCCAGCCGGACATCTGGATTCCCGCGACCTCGGCCAGCGCGGCCCGCGCCCGGCCGCCGCACAACCAGCGCAGCTACGCGGAACTCCTCATCGATCCGACGCCGTTCGCCTACTCGCCCCTCGTGCTCGCCGTCCCGCAGCAACTCGCGGCGGAAGCGGTCGCCGACCGGACCGGGAGCCTCACCCGGCTGATCGACGCCCTGCGCACCCGCGAGCCGAAGGCCGAGGTACGGCGTCCGGACCCGGAGCACACGGACACGGGCTTGGCCGCGACCGTCGGGCTGTACGGCGCCGGAACGCCGAACGCGGCCGGCGCCGAGGGCCGCGTCGCGCAACCCGGACCGCCCTCGCCCACCGGCGGCAGCCTGCTGTGCAGCCTGCCGGACGACGACGCCGTCGACGACCGGACCGCCGCCCTGGTCCCGGAGTTCCTGCTGAAGTCCGGGGTCGGCTGCGACAGCACGACGCGCGCCGTGCGGCTGGCCGCCTACCCCGACGACGTGCCGGGCCTGGACCCCACCTTCGTACGGGTGCGCTGGAGCGGAGCCGTGCGCGACGAGGGCGCGCGGCAGGGCGCGGTCGAGCGGTTCCGCACCTGGCTGACCGGTAGCGGTGACGGGACGGCCGGAGGAAACGGCACGGGGAACGACGAGGAGGCGGTCCAGGGCGGGCCGGCCGAGTTCGGCAAGGACGGTTTCCGCAGCCCCACGGGCGAACACCGGCCCCTCGCCCCCGACCTCACCTTCAGCGAGTTCGGCGCCGTCGCCGGTCCCGGCGCCCTCCCCGCGCCGGCCCGCCAGACCGCGATGGCCGAGGCCCTGAAGGAGTACCGCGACGCGAACGGACCCGGCCGGGTGCTGTTCCTGCTCGACAGTTCCGGCTCCATGGGCGACCTGTGGGCGGGCCCCGGCGGAGCGCCCGGCATCCTCAAGCAGTCGCTCGGCGGCCTGGGGGAGCAGGACGAGTACGGCGTCTGGGCGGTGGGAGCCGCCCCCGGTGCGACGCTCGCCCACCAGGAGCTGCTGCCCTTCGGCCGCTACCGGCGTGAGGAGGCCGAGCGCGCCGTCGACCAGCGTGCCCAGGTCAAGGACGTGGAGGCGGATCCGCACCGGGCCCTGACCGCCGCCCTGGACGACATGGCCCGGCGGGGCGCCGACGACGATCGTCCGCAGCTGATCGTCTTCATCACCGACGGCGAGGACGACGACCGGCTGACCGAGGGCGGACGGCTCGACGGCCTGCGCGCCCTCGCGCGGGACAAGGGCGTCCCGGTGGTCATGGCCATGCTGGACGGCGGTGGCTGCGAGCAGGGCAAGCCGGCGGCGGCCGTCTCCGAGACGAGCGGCGGTCGCTGCCTCGACACCAGGACCGATCTCGTGGCCGGACTGCGCGACGAGGTCGCCCGAGCGGGAACGGGGGACGAGGGATGAGACGGGGCACCGTGCCGCGCGGGGGGTCCGGCCGGCGCGTCCGGGCCCGGCTCCGGCTCGGCGCCGCGCTGCTGGTGGCGGGCCTCACGCTGGGAGGGTGCAGCGGGAGCGGCGGCCGGGCCTCCGGGCCCCCGGCCGGGCCCGCGGGCACGGCCGTCGCGGAGGGCGAGATCGTGGTGGCCAGCGGGCGGGATGTCACCGGCAAGGGCGGCATCCGGCAGCAGCTCATCGAGCAGTGGAACCGGCAGCAGGAGGAGAAGGGCACCGCATTCCGCGCCCGGCTCGTCGAACTCCCCGGTTCGGCGGACCAGCAGCGCAGCCAGCTGCTGGGGGCGCTGCAGTCCGGCAGCGCGGAGTACGACGTGGTCAACCTCGACGTCACCTGGGTACCGGAGTTCGCCGACGCGGGCCTGGTCCGGTCCCTTCCCGAAGAGCTGCTGGAGGCGGATGTGATCCCGTCGGTCGCGGCCACCGCCCGCTGGGCGGGGAAGCTGTACGCCATCCCGTTCAACAGCGACGTCGGGCTGCTCTTCTACCGCCGTGACTACCTGAAGAAGGCGGGCGTCACGGAGACCGAACTCGGCAAGGACACCGACTGGGCCACCGTCCAGCAGCTGATGGGCACCGTGGGGGACACCGGCCGGAGCGCGGCGGACGGCTACGAGAAGGGATGGACCACCCAACTCGCCCCGTACGAGGGGCTGACCGTGAACGGCATCGAGGCGTTCGCCTCCGCCGGTGAGGGGGTGGCGCTCACCGACGGCGCCGGCCGGTACACCGGTTCCGAGGCGGCCCTGGCGGCGGGCATCGGGGAGCTGCGCAACCGCACCCAGGCCCCGTTGACGCTCGCCGACGCGGCCCGCTCCGACGAAGCCGGATCCCTCGGTGACTTCGCCGACGGACGCACCGCGTTCCTGCGCCACTGGCCCTACGCCTACGGCAGCCTCCACCAGAGCCTGGCCGCCGAGCAGTTGGGGGTGGTCCCGCTGCCCGGCCGGGCCGTCCTCGGCGGCCAGAACCTCGCCGTGACCCGGGCATCGAACCGCGGCCCGGCCGCGCAGGAGCTGATCAGGTTCCTCACCGGCAAGGAGAGCGAGCGCTGCCTGCTCGACGCCGGTTTCGCGGCCACCAGACGGTCCGCGTACGAGGAGAACGGCCTGACGTGCCGCGTCGCCAAGGCCGCCGCCCCGGCCACTCCCCACGCCGAGGGCACCGACCGCATGCCGCGCGACGGGCAGGGCCGGCCGAAGTACGCGCGCGACACGCTGCTGCCCGCGCTGGAGAACGCCGTCCAGCGCCCCCGTACCCCGCTGTACGGCGCCTTCACCCAGACCTTCACCGCGGAACTGCGCCGCCTGTACGCCGACAAGCCGCCGACGGACGCCCGCCTCGCGCGGGACCTGCACGCCAAACTGAAGGGCGCCCTGCCACACCGCTGACGACGGCCAGGCCCGGGCCCGCGCGTGCGGCGGGGGAGGCCGGGGCAGGATGGCGGGGTGCACACGACGACGGAACTGGTGGCGAGGGCGGCCGCGCTGGCCGCCGGTGACGGGCGGCGGATCCTCGGCATCGCCGGGCCGCCGGGGGCCGGGAAGTCGACGCTGGCCGCCCGGCTCGCCGCAGCCCTCGGGCCGCGGACGGCCGTGGTGGTCCCGATGGACGGGTTCCACCTCGCCCAGGCCGAGCTGGTCCGGCTGGGGCTGGCCGACCGCAAGGGCGCCCCGGACACCTTCGACGCCGCGGGGTACGTCTGCCTGCTGCGCCGCCTGCGCGGATGCGCAGCCGGCACGGTGTACGCACCCGCCTTCGACCGCGCCCTCGAGGAACCCGTCGCGGGCAGCATCCCCGTGTCCCCGGCCGTTCCGCTGGTGATCACCGAAGGCAACTACCTGCTGCACGACGCGGGGGAGTGGGCGGCCGTCCGGCCCCTGCTGGACGAGGTCTGGTACCTCGCCCCGGACGAGGAGCAGCGGGTGCGGCGCCTGGTCGACCGGCACGTCCGCCACGGCAAGGACCCGGCCCGCGCGCGGGCCTGGGTGGCCCGCTCGGACGAACCGAACGCCCGCCTCGTCGCCGCCGGCCGCCACCGGGCCGACCTCGTCCTCGACGGGGGATGAGCGGCGTCGCCTTCGCCCACCGGTCCCGGCCGAGTGCGACACGGCGGGGAGGACAAAGGCGGACGGGGCACGCGGAGTTCGCTGTTAGGGTGACGTGCGCCCGTCAAGATGGGCGGTCTCGGTCTCTGATATTCCAACGGGGTTGAACGTGAAGCTTCGCCATGTCCGCGCAGTCGCCGTCTTCGGCATCGCCGTGTTCGCACTCACCGGAGCCCGTGGCTCCCACGGCGGCAGCTGCGACAGCAGCAGCAGTTCCGGCTCGAGTTCGAGCAGCTCCGGCGGAGGCAGCAACGACGGTGGCAGCTCCAGCACGAGCAGCGGAGGCAGTTCGAGCGGCGGTTCCGCCACCGGCGGTTCCAGCAGCAACAAGGCCGAGCGCGACATCAAGATCGAAAGCTGCAAGCTGGACGACTCCCGCAAGAACCTGGTCGCCCGCATCACCGTCACCAACAGCGGTTCGGTCGGCTACACCTACAACATCACCATGAAGTTCCGCGGGGACGCCGCCTCGACCGCGACCCCCGCCACGGCCAGGGTGACCGGGCTCACCGTCAAGGCGGGCGCCTCCCAGCAGGCCGAGGCCACCACGACGTACACCGGCAAGGGCGACGGCAGCGAGTACAAGGAATGCGTCGTCTCCAGCGCCTCGAAGAACGCGCTCTGACGCACCCGTCGCCCGAGGGGCCCGGCCCGGCCGGTGCCCGCGGGTGAACTCCGGGCGCCGCCGGTGCGGCGCACCGGCGGAGCCCTCCGTACGACGCGCCTCAGCCCCCGCCGCCGAAGCGCCACGCCTCGATGTCGCGGTAGTGGATCGGCCCCGGCCCGCGGCCGATGTTGCTGCCGACCAGGTGCAGGCGCTCGGCCGGCCAGGTGCGGCCGGTGAACGAGTCGAGCGCCTCGGCCGCCTCCACGGCGCAGGACGGTTCGGTCCGGCGCGACCGTGCCAACGTCAGGTGGGGGCGCAGCGGCCGGTCCTCGAAGGGCACGCCGCACTCCCTGACCACCGTCCGCACCGCGCCGGCGAGCCGGTGCAGCCCGTCGAGATCCCCGCCGATCCCGCTCCACAGCACCCGGTCGTCGAAGTGCCCGCCGCCGTGCAGCGCCAGGTGTACGGGCCGGTGCGCGGCCGCGAGGGCCGCGAGCGGCGGCCGCAGCAGCGGAACGGTCCCGACCGGGAGCTCCCCGAGGAACGCCAGGGTGATGTGCCAGTCCTCGATGCGGTTCCACCGCATGCCGGGGTACGCCTCGTAGGCGGGGCGCAGTTCCCTCGCGAGCTCCTCCTTCGCGTCGTCGGGCGGGGCGAGGGCGATGAATATCCGGACGGTCGCGGACTGGTTCTGTGCGTTCACAGGACACTTCGTACCGTGTGGCGCGGGGTCCGGTCATCTTCCGGGCCGTGCGGGGGCCCCGGTCAGACGCTCGCCAGCTGCGGGATCAGCCGCAGGGCGTTGTCGTGGTGGATGCCCCGCAGCTGGTCCGGGGTGAAGGCGGGATCCGCCTCCAGAGCGGGCAGCGCCAGGTCCATCACGGTGTCGGCGGGGGCCGCGGGCCAGTCGGTGCCGAACAGGAGGTGGTCGGCGGGCACGTGCTCCAGGAGCGTCGCGGCGCCGGCCATGGGACCGGCGGTGTCGTAGTAGAAGCGGCGCAGGTGGTCGCGGACCGCGGCGGGCTCGACGGCCGGGTCGCAGAAGCGGCCCAGCGCCTCCAGCCGTCCCGCGATGTAGGGGACGAAGCCGCCGGCGTGCGGCAGGATGACCGAGATGTCCGGGAAACGGTCGAGGGTGCGATGGGCGATCATGTTCACTGCGGCCCGCGTCGTGTCCAGCAGGAAGTCGCACAGGAAGTTGGGGATCCCCGGAACGGACATCGCGCCCGGCGCGCCGTCCGGCAGGTTGTGCGGGTGGGTGTCGACCACGGCGGCGTGCTCGTTCAGCTCGTGGAACACCCGGTCGTAGGAGGGATCGCCCAGGTAGACGCCACCGTGGTTGGCCGTCACGTTCACACCGACCGCCCCGAGCCGGCCGAGCCCGCGGCGTACCGCCCAGGACGACGCGTCGGGGTCGTCGAGGAAGAGCGGCACGTAGAACGAGAACCGTCCCGGATGCGAGCTGGCCACGTCCAGCATCGACTGGAGCGTGATGTTGATCGCCTCGCGCAGCTGCGCGGTGGAGCGGTAGCGCGCCGGCAGCATGGGCTTGAGCACGGCCGTGGAGATGCCCGCGCGGTCCATGAACGCGATCGCAGCAGCGGTGTCCAGCCGCGACCACGGAGGCAGCTTCTCGGGCTTGACCAGCCCGTGCCGCGCGGCCCACTCCCTCCATTCCGGCGCGCAGTAGTGGTGGTGCATGTCGATCTTCGACGTCGCCGCGTGGTCGTCCGTGCCGGCCGGGGCCGACGGGACGCGCGCCGTGCCGACGGTTCCCTCAGCGCCGACGGCCTCCTCGACGCCGAGGGCGGAGCCCAGCGGCTCGTCCGTCGGCGCTCCGAGCAGGGGCAGCCGGGAGGTGCTCAGGGAATCCGTCATGCGAAATCCACCGTCCGTCGGGGCTGGATGGGGTGACCGGGCATAGCCGGGAACACGCGGGCGCGGCGCGGGTCAGGGAGCCAAGGGCGCGACGGGCCCCACGGCGGGCACGGCGGGCACGGACTTCAGGGGTACGCCGTCCCGCGCCGCCGGCCGGGAGGGCTCCAGGACGAGCCGCAGCTCCTGCAGCCCCCGGAACGCCGGCATCGGCCCCTTGAGCCAGGCCCCCTTGCTCGCCTCCGCGTCCACCAGCTCCATCTCCGGGAACTCCCGCAGCAGGCAGCCGAGGGCGATCTCGAGTTCGAGCCGTGCCAAGGGCGCGCCCAGGCAGTAGTGCGTACCGTGGCCGAAGCCCAGGTGTGTGCTCTGGAGCCCCTCGCGCGTCACGTCGAGGACGTCGGGGGAGTCGAACCTGCCGGGGTCGCGGTTGGCCGAGGTGAGGGCGATCTGGACCAGGGACCCCTGGGGGATCACCGTGCCGCGGACCTCCACGTCCTGCGTCGCGTACCGGAACGTGGACGACTCCACCGATCCCTCGAAGCGGACGATCTCCTCCACCGCCCGCGGGACCAGCAGCGGGTCCCGGCGGAGCGCGGCCAGCTGCTCCGGGTGGAGGAGCAGGTTCAGCACGGAGTTGCCGATCTGGAACGCGGTGGTCTTGTGGCCGGCGAAGAACAGGACCCACAGCGAGGCGATCAGTTCGGCGTCGTCCAACCCCTCCTCGGCACGGATGAGGTCGGTGAGGAACGAGTCCGAGGGGCGTGCGCGGGTGTCCGCGATCAACCGGGCCAGCCGGTCCCGCAGCCACTCCTCGGCCGCCTGCAGCTCCGCCCCCATCCGGGGGTCGAACCGGGCGCGCGAGACCACCGCGAAGTGGGAGAGGATCTCGGGCCGGTCCCCCTCGGGGATGCCCATCAGGTCGCACAGGACCGCGATGGGGAGCGGGAACGCGAACGACGACATCAGGTCGACCGGGTCGCCCTTGGGGCACGCGCCGAGGAGCCGCTCCGCCAGCGCGGTCACCTTCGGCCGCATCTCCTCCACCCGCCGGGGCGTGAAACCGCTCCGCAGCACCCGGCGCAGCCGGGTGTGCCGCGGCGGGTCCGAGTTGAGGACGTTGTCGTCCAGCGCGTCGAAGAAGCTGCCGTACACGGCGTGGTAGGTGTCGATCGCGCCGCGCATGTCCTTGCTGAAGCGCGGGTCCGAAAGCGCGTCCCGGGCGTCGTCGTAACGGGTGATCAGGTATGTGTCGACCCCGTGGGCGGGCGTCAGCCGGCACACCGGCGCCTGCTCACGCAGCGCCGCGTAGACGGGATGGGGGCACGCCCGGAACTCGGGCGTGCCTCTGGACACGGCCGACACGAGGTCGTGCAGCGCACCGTGGTCGCCCGGTGCCGCGTTCTCCTGCGTCATGTTCCGCACCCTCCGTGCCGCTCGACTTCCGCGGACACACCGGTTCCCTGACGGAGCCGGACGCGAAACCACGGTTGGGTCGATGGGGTGAGCCGTCCGGGCCCGGCGGGGCCCCGCGTCCCGCTCCGCCGTCACCCGGGCGGCGGTCAGCCGACCTGTCGCGCCGTGTGGCGGGCCGGGGCGGCGCCGGACAGGCTGCTCGTGACGTCAGCCCTCCCAAGGAGTCCGAACATGGCCCGAAGCCTCACCCCGGTCCTCACGATCGCCGCCTCGCTGACCCTGGGGCTCGTCGCCGCCCCCGGGGCGGGAGCCGACTCCGGCCGGATCCCGGCGGCCGCCCAGGCGATCACCTACAAGGCGACCGCCCGCTACAAGGTGCACGCCAACGCGGTGGAGGCGGGCTACGTGCCGGACCGGTACTGCGTCGTCAACCGCGAGGGCCCGGGGGCGCTCGGCTACCCGCACTTCAACCACGCCCTCGACAACTCCGTGGACCCGGCGAAGCCGGCCGCGCTGTTCTACGAGGACGACGGGCGCGGCGGCAAGCGCCTGGTCGGAGTCCAGTGGCTGGTCTACGACCGGGACCAGGACCTGGCGACGGACGACGACCGGCCCGCGCTGTTCGGCACCGCGTTCAAGGGCCCGCAGCGCGGCCACTTCCCGGGCCAGCCGGTCCACTACGCGCTGCACCTGTGGCTGTGGAAGAAGAACCCGCTGGGCACCTTCGAGACGTACAACCCCACCGTGCACTGCCGCCCCGGCACCACCCGGCCGTCTCCGCAGTCCTGACCCTGGTGCTGTGACCGGAAAGGTTCACCGCGTCGCGGCGCCCGGCACGGCACCTCGCCGCGTTGTCGGACCGCGCACGTACGTCCAGTACGAGCCGCGCCCCTCCGCCTTGCGATGCACCGCACCGGACACCGCGACCCGGCAAACCCTTCCGGCCGCAGCACTAGCGGCGGACCGCGTCGAGGAGCAGCCGCGCGGCCACCGCCGCCCCGTCGGTGCGGATCGTGCCGGCCACGGCCCGCGCCCGGGCGCGGACGCCGGGCGCCAGCGCCGTCCCGAGCGCCGACGACAGGGACGCGACGGTCGGAGCCGGGCCGTCGTGCGCCGCGCCGATGCCCAGCTCGGCCACCCGGGCCGCCCAGTACGGCTGGTCCACGATCTGCGGCACCACCACCTGGGGCGCGCCGGCGCGGGCGGTCGTCGTCGTGCCCGCCCCGCCGTGGTGCACCACGGCGGCCACCCGGCCGAACAGCGCCTGCTGGTTGACCTCGCCGACGGCGAGGCAGTCGTCCAGGCCGTCGAACGGACCGAGCCCGGCCCAGCCGCGCCCGACGAGTACGCGGCGGCCCCGCGCCCGGACCGCTTCGACGGCCACCCGGGCGATGTCCGGCACGGCGCGCATCGGCAGCTGCCGAAGCCCACGTACACCGGCGCCGCGCCGGCCTCCAGGAACGCCTCCACCTCGGCCGGCAGGGGGCGTTCGTCCGGCAGGATCCACGCCCCGGTCCGGACGACATCGAGGTCGGTCATCGCCTGCCGCGGGCCGAGGACCGGATCGGCCGCCGGCCACGGCCGGGCGGTGAAGACGTGGTCGCGGACGTTGTCCACCGGAGGCAGGCCGAGCGACGCCCGGTGGGTGTTGAGCGGCTCCGCGTACAGCGCTTCACCCGCCGGGCGTCCAGGTCCCACGCGTCACGGTGCCCGGTCACCCCGGGCGGGGGCGGCAGACCGGGCCGCAGCGACGGGCGGTAGTGCGGCGACGGCAGTTCGAAGGGGTGGGAGCACGCGTACACGTAGCGGACCCCCAGCTTCTCGGCCACCGACCGCACACCGGCGGGCATCGGCCCGGACGCCACCACGACGTCGCACCCCTCGGCCGCGGCGGCGATGGTGTCGAAGTGCGCGGAGACCAGCTCGGCCGCACGCCCGGGCGCGTCCCCGGCCGCCGGGGCCACCGCCCCGGTCACCAGCGCCCGTACCGGAAAGCCGAAAGGCACCCGTTCGACGCCGGCGCCGTCCAGCAGCCGCGCGAACTCCTCGTCCGGCGGCGCGCAGACCCGCACCCGCGCGCCGAGGCCCCGCAGCCGCACGGCGAGCCCCACCACCGGCTCGACATCGCCGCGCGAGCCGTACATCGACAACACCACGCGCATCTCCGGGACTCCCGTCCTCGCGGTGACCGGCTTCGGCCGGTGCTTCTTGCAACACGCCCCGCACGGGCGGCGGGTCAGACCGCCTTGAGGGTGGCCGCTCCGAAGGAGACGTCGAACCGGTCGCACCAGACGGAGACGCTGGAGTAGGCGGCCGGGTCCACCGCGGCCGGGATCTCGTAGTTCTGGTCCCCCTTGTTGCCCTTGAGCTTGCCGAGGCTGACGTGCTTGCCGTCGTCGAACACGTGCCATCCGGCGGTGCCTTCGCGCACGGGGGCGTCGGTGATCAGCACGCGCAGGTCGGGTCCGTTGCTCGTGTCCAGGTCCTCCAGGCGCAGGGTGTGGGAGCCGTCGGGGAGCCGGATCAGCTTCACGGTGCCCGTGGTGGTGTGCTCATGGCTGATGAAGGTGCCCTCGGCGACGGTCTTCGGCGCCGCGGGGGCGGGGGAGGGGCCCGCCGGGGGCGCGGCCGGGGCCGTTGCCGGGAGCGCTTCGCGGACCGTGTCGTCCTGCCACAGCTTCCAGGGCTGGAACCAGTAGAGGCCGGCGCCCAGGGCCAGCGTCGCGAGGACCAGGATCCCGACGAGCCTCCTGCCGCCCCGTTTCTTCGTCGCCACCGTCTGTCCTCTCCATCGCACGGGACCGTTGCCCGCATTCAACGGCATCCGCACCCCCGAAACCAGGCCCGGCCCCGGCAGCCCGGGCAGCGCCGGCCGTGGACGTGACGGCATACTCGCTGCATGCCCACGCTCGAACGGTCGACGCTGCTGCAGGCTTTCAGGATTCCGGCGGCGTTCCTGACGGCCGTGAGCCTGGCCGTGTCGCGGATCCTGCGCGCGGAGGGCGCCCAGCGGCATGCTCGGGGGCAGGGCGCGCGGGCCGAGCACGAGGGCCGGGCGGCGGCGATCCTGGCGGAATCGCAGGGCAGGGCCGCCCAGATCACAGCCGAGTACGACGGCCGCGCCGCGGTGATCAGGGCGGAGGCCGACCGCCGCCGGGCGGATGCGGAGTACCTGCGCGCGGAGAAGGGCCTCGACCCGCTCCCGGGGCCGGGGCCCGACCCGTCGGGACCGGCGGCCATCGGTCCCGGGCTGGACCCCGGCGGCACGCCGGGCTCCGACCGCTCGCCGGGCACCGCGCCCCCCGAGCCTCCTCCGCGGTCGGGACAGGACGGCGAGGTCTGAGAACCGCCGCGCGACGCGGCCCGCCCGCCACCGGCTACCGGTACTCGACCGTCAGCGTCGCCCGGGTGTCCCTGTTGACGAAGAGGTACGCCGTGGCCGGCTGGTTCTGTTCGAACCGAAGGCGGACCTGGGTGCGTCCGGAACGGTTGACCGCGGACAGGCCCGCCGCGGACAGGTCAGCGGAGGCTTTGCTGCCCGAGGTGAAAGGGCCGATGTCCGCGGCGCCGGCGGCCGTCGCGGCGGCGGCCCAGTCGGAGGGCTCGACCGCGCAACCGCCGAGGCAGCCCCGGTGGACGTCCACGAGGAGGCGGTTCCCGGCCGGCCCGGCCCAGGGGTCACCGGATCCGCTGCTCCTGGTCAGGGTCACCCAGGCGCGGGTGATCTCCCTCCCGGCGGGAACGGCGCCGGTGTCGAAGGACAGGACGCCCCGGTTGTACTTGCCGTCGGTGCCCCGCCCCAGTGCCAGCCCGTACGCGCCTTCCAAAGTGCCGACGGCCGGCCCCGAGCCGTCACCCGCGGCCTTGAGATAGCCGTCCTCGGCGTCCAGGCTGGGCAGGGTGAGGGTGCCCGTCGGCGGCGGTGTCGAGCCGGTGCCGCGCAGCGCCTTGACCATGCCCATGATCGTCTCGATCTGCTTGCCGCCGTGCCGGGCGTAGGCGGAGTCGCCGAGGTAACCCCACCAGTTCCAGCAGCCGTTGGGGTTGTCGAGGGTCGTGGTCGGGACGGCTTGCGGGTACAGGACGATCAGGTCGTTGGTGTCGGCGTACTCGTTGAGGTAGGCCTTGTCGATGAATTGGGTGCCGAACCCCTGGTACGAGTAGCCCTGCTTGCAGCCGTGGAGCGTGACGACCACCTTGCAGGCGGCCCCGCCCGCACACGGCGCCGGGACGTAGACGAAGCCGTTCTCGTCCATGGAGATCGGCTTCGCCGCGCCCCCGGGCGCGTAGCGGTTCTGGTCGAACCGGATCAGGCTGCCGCCGGGCCGGGCCGCGGGCTCGCTGACCGAACCCAGGAGGTGCCCGAGGAACTCGCGCTCGGCGTCGAACCCGCAGTCGTTGATCCACGGTGTGGCGGTGACCGTGCACCCGTTCGGACCCAGCGGGCTGATCCAGGCGTGACCCGCGGCGGTGCTCCTGTTGTAGAGCACGTCGGCGCCGAAGTGCCGGTAGTAGTCGTCCAGCGCCGCGGTCACGGGGCGTTCCACGGTCGAGTCGTTGGCCCCGCTGAACACGTAGACCGGGTCGCCCCGCAGGCCGGCCACGTCGTCGACGGAGCCCTGTGCCGACCAGTTCGACGTGATCTGCTTCAAAGTGGCGAGCTGGAGGTCCTGGACGACCTCCATGCAGGCGTTCAGGGCCTTGCCCAGGTCGTTCTGCGCGCAGTACTGGGGCCCCGAGGCGAAGGCGGCCGAGCCGTCGAACGTGGCGGAGTGGGCCACGTGCAACTGCGTCGCCATGTACCCGCCGGACGACACGCCCGCGCTGTAGACGCCGTCGACGTTGTAGGCCCTGAGTTCGCCGGCCACGGGCGGGACGGCAGCCGCTGCGATGCCGGCGGCAGCAGGGCCCGAGCCGCCGACGAGCGCGCCGACGCCGAGCACCAGGGCCGCCACGGCCCCACCGAGCCTTCCGATCACTGGATACATCCACCCTCCACCGCTGTGGGACAGCTCACTGGTCCGGACGGCTGCGACGTTAGCTGCGCGCCGCGTCCCGCACGCACGGTGAGGGTGACCACATCGGACGGGCAGGCTGTGGCGGTCGCCCCTCTGGACGCCCTGTTCCCGGCCAAGGTGGCGTTTGCGCCGGACACCGGGAACCCTCAGGCGGGCCGCCTCGTTCCTGTGGAGTCCACCGATTCGATGCGGATTGTGAGCCGATGACCACCGTGCCCCAGCCCTCGTGCCCCGCCGTCGTTCCCGCCCTCCCGCCGCTGACCGACCAGGCGGAACACCTGATCGCACTCGGCGTGCACGCTCTGGCCGGGGTGTCCGCCGAAGCGCTGCGCGCATGCGCCGAGGAGGCCGGCGGAGGGCACGACGGGGCCCTGCTCGCCCTCCACCCGGACCGCGTCCCCGCCTCCGCCCTCGCGCCGCTGCTGCGCCGCCAGGGCAAGCCCGGTTTCGTCGTCACCGACATGCCCGACGTGGACCGGTTCGCCCCCTGTGCCGTCGACCTGCCGGACGCTCCCTTCTACCTGGTCACCGGCCTGGACCGGGGCGACGACATGGCCAACTGGAGCCCGGACGAGGCGCTGCCCGCCCTCGCCGGAGCGCACCGCACCCCGCTCCTGCTGACGGAGGGCATCCAGTGGGTGCTCCAGCAGCCGGCGGTCCTCGAACGCAACCGCTGCTTCATGACGATCGGCTCCCGGCTCCGCAAGGAGAACGGCTCCCTCGACGCGCGCACCGCCGCCATCTGGATCAGCAACGGCCTGGGGAGGGACGGCCGCGACCGGCGCGACGCCCCGAAGGTCGGCTGGTGCTGGTGGGGCAACCGCCACACGTGGCTGGGCTTCGCCTCCGCCACGGGGCGCGTGTAGCAGGGGGCACCGAGGGCCGGGAGGGGCCGTCGCCTACGCGGGCTTCGAGTGGAGGACCTCCCGCGCCTGGTCCGCGGCGCGGGCGATGCTCTCGGAGATGAAGTCGACGAAGCGGGCGATGTTCTCCAGTCGGGCGGCGGCCGGCGTGCCGCTGCCGAGGATGTCCACGCCCTGCCGGGCGATCTCGCCGAGGTGGGCGGTGGCGCGGGCGCCGGCCATCGTCGACTGGTAGAGGACGTCGTCGTCCACGACATAGCGCTCGCGCCGGCGCTCGTCGCGCTCCCGCCGGATGAGGCCCTGGTTCTCGAGGAACGCGATCGCCTTGGAGACGGACGCCGGGCTGATCCGCAGCCGCCCGGCGAGTTCGGAGGCGGTGAGGCTGCCGGCGTCCGTGGTGTACAGGCAGGCCAGCACCCTGGCGGTCATCCTGGGCAGGCCCGACTGCATGAAGACGGTGGCGAACACCTCTTCGTACGCACGCACCGCCTCCGCGTCGCGCCCGTGCGCCTGCGGCGGCGCGTCCGCGTCCCTGGTGGCGGGGCGCCTGCGCCGGTGGGCGCGCTGCTCGGTGGCGCGGTGGGCCAGGTCGGCGCGGTAGGAGGCCGGGCCGCCGTTGCGCATCACCTCGCGGGTGACCGTCGAGGTGGGACGGTCGAGGCGTCGGGCGATCTCCGCGTAGGCGAGGCCGTCGGCCAGTCCCGCGGAGATCTGCTGACGTTCCTGCTGGGTGAGCCTGCCGCCCGGCATCGCGGGGTCTCCTTCGGTGGTCGACGGAGGGCCCAGCGTAGCGTTGGGTGACCGTTCATTGCAATGGGTTGCTTGTTCAGGTCAGAAAGGCAACGTAGCAACGGGGGGTTCGCGCCGGGCGACCGGCCCGCCGGGCGCGGCCGGCGGGCCGGTGCTTGCCGCTCGGGGACCTTCGGTCAGCCGATCTCGTAGTCGAACCAGATGCGGTGCGTCCCGTCGTCGTCGACGGCCAGCCCCCCGGCACCCGAGATGCCGGTCAGCTCGCCGGTGCCGCTCGACGGCACGATGGTGAAGAACTCCGCCGTGCGGTCGTTGCCGGACGTGGAGGCGGAATGGACGAAGTTGAAGGACCCCTCCCGACCGCCCACCGAGCCCTCGAACGACTCCATGGCCACATAGGTGCCGACGCCGGTCGCGTCGTCGAACGCGGCGGTGAACAGGGTCGCCGCGCGCCCCACCACCTCGCCCTGGAAGAGTTTCTCCATCGTCGCCACACCCACCGGTGTGCCGGTGGACACGGCGGGTTCGGGCTTCAGCTCGGCCGGGACGAAGGTGTTGACGGTGAACGTTGCCATAGCTCTCATGTGCCGACCGTACCGAAGGGGTCCGTCACAGCAGGGCCGGTTCGCAGATCGGGCCCGCGTGCCGCGGGTTCGTCGCGAGGTGCCGGTTGACGACGCCGGGTGTGTGATGGCTCGTCATGTTCCCGACCCCGCCCACCGTGCCGGTCCGGTCCAGGCCCTGTCGTCAAAGTCCCGCCTGGCCCTGCTCTGACGACAGGACCTAGCGCGAAGCCGGGGTCAGCAGCACGAAGTCCGCTCCCGACGGGTCGAGGCAGACGGCCAGCCGGCCCACGCCCTCGGCGTCCTCCGGGCCCATCTGCACGCTGCCCCCGCTCTCGGTGACCCGGGCCGCCGCCGCGTCGCAGTCGGTGACGTGGAACACGGGGTGCCAGTACGCCCGTCCGTTCGTCAACGCGAGCTGCTCCGCGGGGAGTTGCATCAGGCCGCCGTGCATGCGCTCCTCCGGCAGGCCGGCCGGGGTGATGAGGTGGTACGTGCCCGAGCCGCCCGGCATCCCCATGCCGCTGAAGGTCCAGCCGAAGACACCGCCGTAGAACTCCTTCGCGGCCTCGGCGTCGGTCGTGTACAGCTCCGTCCACGACAGCGAACCCGGTTCGTCGACCAGGTCGACGCCCTGGTCGGTGCCGGGCTGCCAGACGGCGAACTCGCCGCCCTGCGGGTCGGTGTACTGCGCCATCCGGCCCCACTCGTCGAGGTCCCTCGGGGGCACCCGCACCGTCCCGCCCGCGCTCTCGACGGCCCGGGTCGCGGCGGTCGCGTCGGCGACGCTGTAGTAGATCATCCAGGCCGGGCGGGCGCCCTCCTCGGTGAGCTTGCCGAGTCCGGCGACGATCTTGCCGTCCTTCCGGAACATGCCGCCCTCCATGTCCCCGTCCGCGCCCCCCGCCATGGCCCCGTCCGCGCCCCCCGCCATGGCCCCTTCCGTGTCGCCCGCCCCGCCCATGGACTCGTACTCCCAGCCGAACACCGCGCCGTAGAAGGCGGCGGCGGCTCGGACGTCCGGAGCGCCGAGGTCGAGCCAGCAGGGGGAACCGGGGCGGAAGTCAGTGGTGATCATGAGAGTGCCTTTCATGGACCGTCCAGGATCCCCAGCGTCGCACCGGGCACTGACACGCGCCTGTCGATCGCCCGCCCGGGCACCTGCCGATCACCGGACGGCGGCGGCGCGCCGACCCTCCCCGACCGGGCGGCCGGCGCGCCGCAGCGCCCCGGGCGTGGTGCCGTACCAGCGCCGGACCGCGCGGCGCAGGGCGCGGGCGTCGGCGTACCCGCCGCGCGCAGCGATCGCGTCGACCCCGAGGTCGGTGTCGTGGAGCAGCCGCGTGATCCGCTCCCGCCGCAGGGCCTCGAGCTCGTCGTGCCAGCCGGTGCCGTGTTCGTCCAGGCGGCGCTGGAGGGTCCTCGGACTGACGGCCATGCGCCGCGCCACGTGGGCCATCGTCGGCGTGGCCTCCTGCTGGGCGGAGGCCAACGCGGCGCGGAACAGGGCCAGCCAGTCGTACAGCGGGACCGCGGCGGCCAGCGTCTGCTCGGCGTGTCTTCGCAGCACGGCCGACAGGCCCGGCTGGGCGTGGGGCGCCGGGGCGTGGAGATCGGCGGACCGGAAGGTGATCGCGCTGTCCGGTGCTCCGAACTCGATGGCGCGCGTGCCGTACAGCTCGATCAGCCTGTCGTGCCGGCGGGGCGCCTCGGCGGCCAGGGTGACCCGGACGGGTACGAGGCGGCGTTGCGCGGCCTCGCTCAGCCGCCGCTGGTAGAGGCCGAGCGCGTAGCCGCGGATGGCGCAGGCCGCTTCGTGGGCCAGGTCGGCCTGGTTGAGGTGGCTGACCGTGACGTGTCCGCGGTCCTCGGCGACCCGGAGGGTGTCGGTGGAGGTGTCGGCGACGGTGGCGATGTACGCGGCGGCGTCCCGGATCCCTTCGAGCGGGGTGGGCGCGGAGGTGATCAGGTAGTCCCACACTCCGAAGGTCCCGATGTCCGACTGCCGGGCCAGCACCAGGGAGAGCTCGGTCCAGGGGGCGCGGGCGGTGGTCAGTTCCGCGATGCGGATCCCCGTGGCGGAAGGAGTCCGGCACCGGTCGTCGTCGAGGTGCTCGGGCGCCAGGCCCGGCAGGTGCGCGTAGTCCTGCGGTGGTACATCGAGCAGCCGAGCGGCCTTGACGCTCAGTCGGGTGAGAGCGGAGGAAGTCGTTCCCTGATGTTCGTGCGCGGCCACAGGCGCCGAGCATAGACGAGCGTGAGCCGCCGGCCCGGCTCCGGATCCTGGCGCCCGGTGTCCCCACCTCGGCGCGTACGGTCCCCCCGTGGCGCGTACGGTCCCCTGGCTGGCGCGTGCTGTCCTGGGCGACCGGTCCTCCCGGCCGTAGCGTGGTGATCGTTCCCACGCGGTGCGGCCGGCACGGTCCAGCACCTGGCGACGGGTGGCGGCCGACGCGTGTGCGCGTCCCCGGCCCAGCCCTTCGGAGTTGCCGTGTGGACATCGTGAGCGGAGCCCCCCCACGGGGGTGGGGGGCCCGCACCACCATCGCGTGCGCGCGGCGCACAGCACGTCGGCCCGCCGCCCCGGCGCCGCCGTGCCACCGACCACGGCACGTCACCGCATTACGCTGACGGGATGAGCGGCCACGAGCACACCCCCGCTGCCCGCGCGGGCGGGGTGGGCCTGAGCACCGGAGCCGTGGCGAGGCGGCTCGGGGTCTCGCCGACGACCCTGCGCTCCTGGGAGCGGCGTTACGGCATCGGGCCGGCGGACCGGGAGCACGGCCGGCACCGGCGGTGGTTCCCGCCGGACGTCTCCCGACTCGAACGGATGTGTCTGCTCACCGCGCAGGGCGTACCGCCCGCGGAGGCGGCCCGGGCGGCGATGGGCTCGACGAGCCCGACGGTCCTTCCCCCCGGGAGCCCCGTAGAGCAAGCCCGGGCGGCGGAGCAGGCGCCCGCCGGCACCGGCTCGCACACGCCCGGAGGGCGCGGCGCGCTGCCACTGGGCGCCGTGCGCCAGGAGTGCCGCGGGCTGGGCCGTGCGGCGGTGCGGCTCGACTCGGTGGCCGTCGCCGAACTCCTCGCGCGCGCCCTCGACACCTACGGCTGCGTCGTCACCTGGGAGGAGATCATCGCGCCCGCGCTGCACGCCGTGGGCCGCAAGTGGGCGTCATCGGGGGAGCGCTACGTCGAGGTCGAGCACCTGCTGTCCTGGCACGTGTCGACGGCCCTGCGGCAGGCCCGCCAGGGTGCCGAGAGCGCCGGCGGGCCGCCCGTACTCCTCGCGTGCGCGCCCGGCGAACAGCACAGCCTGCCCCTCGAAGCGCTGTACGCCGCCCTCGGGGAGGCCGGTCTGCCCCGGCGGATGTTCGGCCCGGCGCTGCCGGTGGACGCGCTGCGCGAGGCGGTGCGGAGGGTGGGCCCCTCGGTCGTCGTGCTGTGGGCGCAGGTCAAACCGGCCGGGGTGGACCTCGACCGGGTGGTCGAGGTCGTCTCCGGCGCGCGGTGGGGGGTCAGGGGCGCGCGGTCGCAGCCGGAGCTGCTGCTCGCCGGACCGGGCTGGGCGGGCGTGCGCGCGGCGGGACGCCGGCGGCTCACCGGACTGGGCTCGGGCCTGGAGGTGATCCGCGCCCTGGTGGGTCCCGCGCCCGCCGGGGAGTACGGCGGTTGACGACGACTGCCGCCTGCACGACGGCCGATCGCCGATCGCCGATCTCCGGCCTCCGGCCTCCGACCTCCGGCCTCCGACCGTCGACCTCCGACGGCCGACCGGTCGGCGGAGCGGAGAGGTCCGTTTCAGGACTCCCGGTTCCCGCCCGGGCCGTCCAGGCTCCGGCGCAGCGACCGCAGACCCCTGCGCATGTGGCTCTTGACCGTGCCCAGCGGCATGCCGGTCCACTCGGAGATCGCCACCTGCGTCAGACCTCCGTAGAAGGCCAGGCACAGCACCTCGCGCTGGTGCACGGGCAGACCCGTCAGGGCCTCCAGAAGGAGCACCCGGTCCAGCGCCGCCTCGGGGCCCCCGCCGGGCGCCGTGTCCTGCCGGTCGCCGGACTCCGTGCACTCGGCGCGTACGGCGGCTGTGAGCCGGGTCCGTACGGTCAGTGCGTCCATGGCCTTGTGGCGGGTGATGCCCGCGAGCCATGCCGCCAGATCGCCGCGCTGCGGGTCGTAGCGGTGGCGGCCCCGCCAGGCGTCGAAGAACACTTGTTGGGTGATGTCCTCCGCGGTGTGCCGATCGCCCGTCGTGCGCCAGGCCATGGTGTGCACCATGCCGCCCCAGCGCCGGTAGGCGTCGGTGAACGATTCCTCGTCGCCCTCCTTGAACCGCCTGGAGAGCTCGACGAGCTCGCGCGTCTCGTCGGACGGTGTACGGGTCGCGGTGCTGGCGAGAACCATGGGTCCGGCTCCTCGTGCCGAGAACGGGCGGGGTGACGCAGGCGGGCGTGGTGCCGCAGCCCGACGAGCGTGGCTTCCGGCGCTCCCCGCCCGCAACTTGCAGCGTTTCTGCATCGATATCGACGCGCCAGCCTCCGCCCGCTCCGCCCCTGCCCGGTACGGGTGGTGCATCCGCCCGGGCTCCCCGCAATGAAGGCATCCAAGGCGGTAACAGCCGTTCCCTCGCACGAAACCGCTCGAAGTGGAGGCACCCATGTCCGCACCCAGCGACGAACCCGGGCCCACGACGGAACCCCCGCAACCGCGGGGTCCGCTGCTCTGCCTGGTCACCGGAGCCGGCGGCTACATCGGGGGCCGTCTGGTGCCCGAGCTGCTCGATGCGGGCCACGCGGTCCGCTGCCTGGCCAGGTCGCCCGAGCGGTTGCGCGACCACACCTGGGCCGGGCGCGCCGAGATCGTCCGGGGAGACGTCACCGACGCCGCGTCGACCGGCGACGCGCTGCGCGGGGTGGACGTCGCCTACTACCTCGTGCACTCGCTGAACTCCGGCAGCGCCTTCGAGCAACGCGACCGGGAGGCGGCCCGTACGTTCGCCGAGGAGGCCCGCATCGCGGGTGTGCGGCGCATCGTGTACCTGGGCGGGCTGGTGCCCGCCGACGTGCCCGACCACCGTCTCTCCCCCCACCTGCGCTCCCGCGCCGAAGTCGGCCGGATCTTCCTGGAGGGTGAGGTGCCGGCGACGGTCCTGCGTGCGGCGGTCGTCATCGGTTCCGGCTCCGCCTCCTTCGAGATGCTGCGCTACCTCACCGAGCGGCTCCCGGTCATGGTCACCCCGAGCTGGGTCGGCAGCCGGGTCCAGCCGATCGCGGTCCGCGACGTGCTGCGCTACCTCGTCGGCAGCGCGACCATGCCCGCCGACGTGAACCGGGCCTTCGACATCGGCGGGCCGGACGTCCTGACGTACGAGGAGATGATGCGCCGCTACGCCGCCGTGGCGGGTCTGCGACACCGGCTGATCCTTCGGGTGCCCATGCTCACCCCGCGCCTGTCCAGCCACTGGATCGGCCTGGTCACCCCGGTTCCGCGCGGGCTGGCCCGGCCGCTCGCCGAATCGCTGCGCCACGAGGTGGTCTGCGACGAGCACGACGTGGCCCGCTACGTACCCGACCCGCCGGGCACCCCCGTCCCCTTCGACCGGGCGCTCGCCCTGGCCCTCGAGCGCGTGCGCGAGGCCAACGTGACCACCCGTTGGTCCAACGCCTCCGTCCCCGGCGCACCGAGCGATCCGCTGCCCACGGACCCGGCGTGGGCCGGCGGCAGCCTCTACACCGACGACCGGACCCGGGCCACCACCGCCTCCCCGCATGCGCTGTGGAAGATCATCGAGGGGGTCGGGGGTGACAACGGCTGGTACTCCTTCCCCCTCGCGTGGGCCATCCGGGGCTGGCTCGACCGGCTCGTCGGCGGAGTCGGCATCCGGCGCGGCCGCCGCGACGCCTCGCGGCTGCGGGTGGGCGACTCGCTGGACTTCTGGCGGGTCGAGGAGATCGAGCCCGGCCACCTGCTGCGGCTGCGCGCGGAGATGCGGCTGCCGGGGCTGGCCTGGCTGGAGATGTACGCCGATCCCCGTGCCGGGACCGCCGGGCCGGGCGGCGCGACCTACCGCCAACGCGCGCTCTTCCACCCGCGGGGGCTCCTCGGCCACCTCTACTGGTGGAGCGTGGCCCCCTTCCACGCCGTGGTCTTCGGCGGCATGGCCCGCAACATCACCCGCGCCGCCGAACGCGACGGCGCCGCCGAACGCGACGCCGCCGCCGCGCCGTCCCGCGGCTCCTCCCCGTTCCCCGGCTCCTCCCCGTCCCCCGCTTCCCCGCCCGGTGACGGATAGCGCATCCGCGAACGGCCGCCTTGGGGAAGACCCCTCAGCCGGCATCCGCCCAACCGATACGGAGCGCGCCCCCCATGTCCGTCGCGATCGTCCTCTACACCTCCGACCTGCGCCTGCACGACCACCCGCCCCTGCGCGCAGCCCTCTCGTCCGCGGCGGAGGTGGTGCCGCTGTTCGTCCGTGACAGCCGCATCGCGGCGGCCGGCTTCGACGCACCCAACCGGCGGGCATTCCTCGCCGACTGCCTCGCCGACCTCGACGCCGGGCTCCGCGCCCGCGGGGGCCGGCTGGTGCTGCGCTCGGGGGATCCCGTGGCCGAGGTGGCCGCGGTGGCGCAGGAGGCGGACGCCGACGAGATCCACATGGCCGCCGGCGTGAGCGCGTACGCCCGCGCCCGCGAGGCACGCCTGCGCGACGCCCTGGAGGGCGAGGGCCGCCGGCTGTACGTGCACGACGCGGTCGTCACCGTCGCCGCCCCCGGCGATCCGGCACCGGCCGGCTCCGACCACTTCGCGGTGTTCACCCCGTACTTCCGGCGCTGGGCGGAGCTGCCGCTGCGCACGCTTCCCGCCCCGCCGCGCCGGGTGCCCGTCCCCGCGGGGATCGCCTCCGAGGCCCTGCCCGCGCGCACCGCCGTCCGGGGTGTCTCGGAGCGGGTGGCGCGGGGCGGGGAGGTGGAGGGCCGGGAGCTCCTCACGCGCTGGCTGGACGGCGGGATCCGGGAGTACGCCGAGACGCACGACGACCTGGCCGGCGACCTGACCTCGCGCCTCTCCCCGCACCTGCACTTCGGCACCGTCTCGGCCACCGAGATCCTCCGGCGCGCCCGGCAGCGGGGCGGCCTCGGAGCCGCCGCGTTCGTACGCCAGATCTGCTGGCGCGACTTCCACTACCAGGTGCTGGCCGCACGGCCGGAGGCCGCCGCCGCGGACTACCGCACCCGCCACGACCAGTGGCGCACCGAGCGCGACGCGCAGGAGGAGATCCGGGCGTGGCGCGACGGCCGCACGGGCTACCCGGTCATCGACGCGGCCATGCGCCAGCTGCGCCACGAGGGCTGGATGCACAACCGGGCGAGGCTGCTGACCGCGAGCTTCCTGACCAAGACGCTGTACGTGGACTGGCGGATCGGAGCCCGGCACTTCCTCGACCTGCTCGTCGACGGCGACATCGCCAACAACCAGCTCAACTGGCAGTGGGTCGCCGGAACCGGCACCGACAGCCGCCCCAACCGGGTGCTCAACCCGCTGATCCAGGCCCGCCGGTTCGACCCGGACGGCGCCTACGTGCGCCGCTGGGTCCCCGAGCTCGCCGGCCTTTCCGTCCCGTACGTCCACCAGCCGTGGAAACTGTCCGGTCCGGAGCGCTCCGCGATCGACTACCCGGACCCGATCGTGGACCTGGCGGACGGGCTCGGCCGGTTCCGCCACAGCCGGGGCATCGGCTGAGGGACGCGGACTCGGCCGGACGGGCACCTGCGGATGCAGCCCGGCGAGGCGTTCGCCAGACTGATCGGCAAGCACGGCGCCGTACCGGAGGCCGACGACGGCCCCGCGGTCATCGGGGCTCACCGGCGAGACGACCGCGGAGCGGGTGATGATGGAATTCCCCCTGTCCGTGCGCTCCCGCACGGACCGCGGTGGCGGTACGGGCCTCGGCCCACGTACGGACCGAGGCGGGCGCCGGGACCCGCTGCTGCCGCCGGTCGTCGCCTGGCTGGTCGCCAACCTCGTCACCTGGCTGGTCGCGAGGGCCTCCGTGGCCCGCGACGGATCCGCGGTGGCGTACTGGTCCACGGACAGCCGCCACCGCTGGGACTCCGGGCACTACCTGTCCATCGCCAGGTCCGGCTACGAGATGTTCCGGTGCCGGGAGCGCTATCCGGACTTCCGGGACGTGCTGTGCGGAAACGTCGCCTGGTTCCCCGGCTATCCCATGTCGGTCCGCGCGACCTCCGCCACCGGACTCGACTACGAGACGGCGGCGGTCGTCGTCACCGAGGCGTCCCTGCTCGCCGCGTTCGTGGTGCTGTGGTGGCTGCTGGGCGCCCGGCTCAGCTGGGCCACGGGCCTGACCCTGGCCATCGGCACGGTGTTCCCGGGCGGCGTCTACTTCCACGCGATGTTCCCGATCGCCACCGGCACACTGGGGCTGCTGCTGTGCACCGCCGGAGTGAAACGCGGCTCCTGGGCGACGGCGGCCGCCGGGGGCTTCGTGGCCGTCGCGTGCCATCCGGTCGGGGCCGTCGCCGTCGGCATGCTCATGCTGAGCGCCCTCTTCGCGTGGCGCGCGGACCCCTGGCCGGTCCGGTGCGCGAAGGCCGGGACGTCGGCGGCGCTCGCGGGCTGCGGCATGCTGTGGTCCAGATGGCTCATGTGGCGGGCGACCGGCCAGTGGGACGCCTACGAGACCCTCCAGCGGTCCAGCTACCGCCAGGGCGATGTGCACGAACCCCTCGCCGAGATGCGCAGCGCCTACGCCTTCCCGTTCAGCCACTGGTACACGCCTGAGGGGCCGCTGCCCTGGCTGGTCGAGCACGCCCTCGCCGCACACCGGCCGCAGCTCTGGCTGAACGCGGCGTTCGTGCTGCTGGTGCTGGCGACGGCCGCGGTGCGGCTCGTGCGCCACCGCGGGCTCGACGTCGAGGAATGGGCCGCCCTCGTCCTGACGGCGGCGGTCTTCCTCGCACCGTTCCTCGCCGGCGCGGAGATGTCGTGGTACCGCAACCACGCCCAGATGTTCGTCGGGCTCGTCCTGGTCAGGCGGATGCCCCGGTCGGTGCAGGTACCGCTGCTGGCCCTCTGCGCCGCGCAGTACGCCCTCCTGGGGGCGATGTTCTTCGCCGGAGTCCTGGTCTAGGCGGTGCCCGGGCCGGCGCGCCCGTCCCGCCCCGGTCGGCTCCCTGCGCTACCGCCGCTCCTCGCGGGTGTCGCGGGCGACGCAGTAGGTGGGCCGGGCCTGGACCGCGGTGTAGATGCGGGCGACGTACTCGCCGAGCATGCCGAGGCAGAAGAGCTGCACGGCACCGAAGAACAGGACGGTGATGATCAGGGACGTCCAGCCCGGCAGGGCGCTGCCCATGGCGTGCACGGTGAGGGCCCAGGTGAGGAAGGCCAGGCAGAGGAGGAGACTGAACGCGCCGATCGCCGTGGCCAGCCGCAGGGGGAGCGCCGAGAAGCTGGTCACGCTGTCCAGGGCCAGCAGGACCATCTTGTGCACCGGGTACTTGGTGCGGCCGGCCACCCGTTCCGCGCGCTGGTAGGTGATCCGGCCGCCGGGGAACCCCAGCCACGGGATGAGCAGGCGGTAGACCTGCCGCTGGTCGGGGAGCGAGGCGAGGGTGTCGACGACGGCGCGGGACAGCAGGCGGAAGTCGCCGGCCTGAGCGGGGACGAAGGAGCCGGCCAGGCGGCGCATGAGCCGGTAGTAGACGCCCGCCGTGCGGCGTTTGAACGCGCTGTCCGTGGACCGGTCGTCACGGACGCCGTAGACGATGTCGAGGCCGTCCGCCCGGGCGAGCGCGAGCATGTCGGGGATGAGCTCCGGCGGATCCTGCAGGTCCGCGTCGATGCTGACCACGTACGAGCCGAGGGCGCGGTGCAGTCCGGCGGTGAGGGCGGCCTGGTGGCCGCTGTTCCTGCGGAGGGTCACGACCCGCAACTGGGGCCAGCCGGTCCGCAGGTCCTCCAGGAGGAGCGCGCTCCCGTCGGTCGAGCCGTCGTCGACCGCGACGACCTCGTACGGTTCGCCGCCCCCGTCGAGGACCGGCCGCAGCCGCGCGGCCAGCAGGGGAAGGGCCTCCTCCTCGTTGAAGACGGGAACCACGACCGACAGCGTGATCGGTCCCTCCGAACGGCGTCCCGAGCCTGTGTCGCACACAGCACCGATGATGCGGGAACCGCCCGGCCCCGGCACGTCGAAGATCCGGCGCGCACGGCCATCCAGCCGTTCCGTGCATACTGCTGGGCATGAAGTCCTCGATCGCCGCCCGCATGCACCTGATGATCACCTTCGTCCTGGTGACGTGCGGGGCGGTCGCCGGGGTCTGCTTCGGGCTGCTGCTGGGCGGCAGGCTGACGGCTCTGGCCGCGGGCGGCGCGGCCGGCCTGGGCGCCGGGATCGGCTCCTTCCTCTCCCGCCGCCACGTGACGGCCTTCTTCGAGCCCGAGCGGGGCGTCGCACGGGCCGACGGCTACGCGGAGGGGATCGCCGACGCCGTCCTCGTGAGCATCGCGACCTACCAGGCCGCGGTCTTCCCCCTGACCCGGGAGGGCGTGAGCGAGGAAGAACGGGACGCGCGCCGCACGGTCGCCTACCGGGTCTCCGCCTACGAGGGCCTGCCCCTCGCGGTACGGCTGTCGGCGGCGGCCGCGCTGGAAGCCCTCGACCAGGGCCTGGACGCCGAACGGGCCCGCGCCGCGATGAAGGACCTGTCCCTCACGGTCTACGACCACCGCGCCGGCCGCTGACGCCGACGGTCACCCCGGCCCTCGGCCCCGGGGCCGAGGGCCTGGGCACCGGTCACAGGCTCCCGAAGAGGGCGTCGAGGGGCGCCGGTACGGTGTCGGGGTCCAGCGCCTCGACCAGCAGGCGCCCGTAGCGGATCTTGCGCCCCTTCTTCGTACCGAGGAAGCGCCGCACCTGCTGGTGCACGGGACGGCCGAGCTGCGCCGGCTGGCGCTGGAAGGTCTGCCACGCACGGAAGTCGCCCTCAGCCCGGATGACCTCCTCGACCCGCGCCGTGCCCAGCACACGGATCAGCTCCTCCTCCAGGTCTGCCACGCACACGAAGACGTCCCCGTGCGGCGCTCCCGCCCTCCGCAGGCCGCGGTCGAAGAACGGCCGCTCCCGCTCGTCGCACAGGCCGACCAGCCGCAGGCCGAGACCGGGCGGCCCGAGCAGGCCGGCGTAGCGGCCGACGCTCATCGCCCCGCCCATCGACACCACGCACACGCCCTCGGCGGCGAGATCCCGCCCGCGGAGCGCGGCCAGTGCCTCGACCGCGGCGAGATCGCTCGTTCCCTCCAGGAGGACCGCCGTCCGTACCCCCAGCCGCACGGCCAGGCCCCCCGCCGTCCCGCCGGGGCCGCCGGCCGCCTGGAGCACGACCTCGTCGCGGAACGCCTGCATGTCGACCATGCTGCGAGTCTGCCCGGCCACGTCGGCGACGGCACGTGAATATCAGGCGCCCGAACAGCGGGCGCCGCCCCCGGCCGCCGGCGTCCCGCCGGGCAGCGGACAGCACGAGGCCCCGGGGAACGGGTCCCCGGGGCCTCGTACTGTCACTTCGCTGACCGCAAGGACCAACGACCGGCGGGGCGCGAGGTCACGCCCGCACCGGCGGAGCGGCACCCTCGCGACCGCGGTGCTCCCTACACGGCCACCTGGCGCGCCAGGGGAGTGGTTTCGGCGGGCGTCGGGGTCATACGGGCCGCCTCACGGGGCAGAAGCACGGATGACTCACAGGAAGAGGTTGATATGAACACCGCAAAACTCGCCTACCGGCCTGTGGGGCTCGCCCTGGGCGCCGCCAGCGGTATGGCCGCCGGCCTGGTCTTCAAGCAGGCGTGGAAGCTGGTGGGGAACCAGGGCGACGCCCCGGACGCCATGGACGAGAACCGCTCCTGGCGGGAGATCCTCATCGCCGCAGCCATCCAGGGCGCCGTCTTCGCGGCCGTCAAGGCCGCGGTGGACCGGGCCGGCGCCACCGGCGTGCGCCGCCTCACCGGCACCTGGCCCGCCTGAGCCCCGTGCTCCGCCGCGCCTGCCCCGCGCCGCCGCGCACCGGTTCGCGGTGCGCGCGCGGGGCAGGCGCGGCGGGGACAGCCGCAAGGACCGCCGTGCGGGCTCGCCCGTCCCCGGTCCTGCGTTCCACCGATTCACCGATTCACCGTTTCAGCGGAGGAGTTGTTCTCGCGTGACCGAGTACGTGTGGAGTTACAGGTCGACGGCCGGCCCGCAGGCCGGGATCGACCTCACCGGCTTCGAGGTCGAGGCCACGGACGGCGGCGTCGGCAAGGTCGCCGCGCACTCGAACGAGGTCACCGACGCCTACCTGGTGGTGGACACCGGGACCTGGATCTTCGGCAAGGAGGTCCTGCTGCCCGCGAACACGGTCGTCAGCATCGACCCCGAAGAGCGGCGGATCCACGTCGACCAGACCAGGGGCCAGATCAAGGACGCGCCCGAGTTCGACCGGGAGAAGCACCTTGAGGACCCGGAGTACCGCGCGCTCCTGGGCTCCCACTACGGTCTCGGCGGCACCTTCGGCCGCTTCTGACGGCGCGGGCCGGGCCGGCCCCTTCCTCCGTGGAAGGAGCGCGACACCGCCGCCTTCGCGTACGTCGCCCGCCCGCCCGCCCGTTGCCGTCGTAGCCTGGCGGCATGCGTGCACACGATCTTCTTGTCATCGGAGCCGGGTCCGGAAACGCCGTCATCGACGAGTCCTTCGCCGGTCTCGACGTGGCGATCGTCGAGGAGAGGTGGTTCGGCGGAACGTGCCTGAACGCCGGCTGCATCCCGAGCAAGATGCTCGTCCACACCGCCCGCGTCGCCCGCACGGTCGCCGAGGCCGGCACCTACGACATCGACGCGGAACTGGTGGCCGTGCGCTGGCGGGCGATGCGGGACCGGGTGTTCGGCCGGCTGGACGCCGAGCGCGAAGAGGGCCGCCGAAGTCGCCGCGAGGCGGACTCCGTCACCGTGTACGAGGGGACGGCGCGCTTCACGGGCCCCCGGCAGCTGCGGATCGAGGGCCTCGACGGCACCGACGGGGCCGTCGACATCACCGCCCGTAGAATCGTCGTCGCCGTCGGGGGACGCCCGTCGGTGCCCCCGCCCGTCCTCGCATCCGGCCTGCCGTACGAAACGTCCGACACGGTCATGCGGATCGACGCCCCGCCCCGCCGCCTGGCCGTCCTCGGCGGCGGGTACATCGCGGCGGAGCTGGCGGAGGTGTTCGACGCGGCCGGCAGCTCCGTCGTCATCGTCGAGAAGGAGCGGCGCCTGCTCGGCCCCCAGGACGAAACGGTCGCCGAACGGTTCACCGAACTGGCCCGCTCCCGCTACGACCTCAGGCTGGGCCGCGAGGTCACCGAGGTCGGCGGCCGCCCCGGCGCGCTGCGGCTGAGCCTCGACGACGGCTCGACGGTCGAGGCGGACATGCTGCTGGTCGCCGCGGGCCGCGTGCCCAACAGCGACCGGCTGGACGTCGCGGCCGCCGGGATCGCGACCGGCGACGACGGGCGCATCGTCGTCGACGCCCACCAGCGCACCACCGCCGACGGCGTCTTCGCACTCGGGGACGTCTGCACTCCGGTGCCGCTCAAGCACGTCGCGAACCGGGAGGCACAGGTCGTCGCCCACAACCTCCGCCACCCGGACGACCTGATCGAGGCCGACCACGATCTGGTGCCGGCGGCCGTCTTCACCCGCCCGGAGATCGCCTCGGTCGGCGCCACGGAGCAGCAGTGCCGCGACCGCGGGCTGGATTTCGTGGTGGGCGGCGCCCGGTACGAGGACGTCGCCTACGGCTGGGCGATGGAGGACACCACCGGCTTCTGCAAGGTGCTCGCCGAACGGGGCACCGGCCGCCTGCTCGGCGCCCACATCATGGGCCCGCAGGCCCCCAGCCTCATCCAGCCCCTGGTCCTGGCGATGACGCTGGGCATCGACGCGTCCACCCTCGCCACCTCCCCGTACTGGATCCACCCGGCGCCCACCGAGCTCGTCGAGAACGCCCTCCTCGACCTCGGCATGTGACACCGGCCGGCCCGCTTTCACGCCGAACTGCGCACATGGCCCACTCCGGACCATTGCTCGCATCGGCGCCCGCCGACTGGGCATCCGACTGGCAGGCGGCCGATCCGGACCGCTCAACCCGCTGAACCTGGCATCCGCACCGCCGGGCCGCACCGACCGAGGGGATCCCTCCCATGGCACGCACCGTCGCCCACGTCGTCGTCGACGCGCTGAAGGAGCTGGGAGTCCAGCACGTCTTCGGAGTCGTCGGAGACGCCTTGAACCCGCTGACCGACGCGATCCGCACCACGGACGGGGTGGACTGGGTCGGCTGCCGGCACGAGGAGGCGGCGGCCTTCGCCGCCGGGGCGCAGTCGCAGCTCTCCGGAACCCTCGGGGTGTGCATGGGGACGGTGGGGCCCGGCTCCGTCCACCTCCTCAACGGGCTCTACGACGCGGCCAAGAGCCGCGCCCCCGTCCTCGCCATCTGCGGACAGGTGCCCCTGGCCGAGATCGGCAGCGACTACTTCCAGGAAGTCGACAACGACCTGCTCTTCCGCGACGTGGCCGTCTACCGCGCCACCGTCACCTCCCCGGAGCAGATGCCGCGGATGCTGGAGTCCGCCGTGCGCGCGGCCATCAGCCAGGGCGGCGTTGCCGTCCTGACCGTGCCCGGCGACCTCGGTGACCAGGAGGTGGCCGACGACCGTCCCACGCGGTTCGCCCTCGACCGCGCCGTGACCCGCCCCGACGACCCGGCCCTCGCCGAGGCCGCCGAACTCCTCAACTCCGCCTCCCGCGTGACGCTGCTCGTCGGCCGGGGAGCCCGCGACGCCCGCGCGGAAGTGCTCCGTACCGCGGACCGGCTCGCCGCGCCCATGGTGCTCACCCTCAAGGCGAAGGAGGGCTTCGAGGACGCGAACGCCTTCCAGGTGGGCCAGACCGGTCTGATCGGCAACCCCGCGGCCGCGCACGCGCTGGAGCACGGCGAGGCGCTGCTGATGCTGGGCACCGACTTCCCGTACCGCGACTGGTACCCGAAGGACTGCAAGGTCGTCCAGATCGACACCCGGGAGGAGAACCTGGGCCGCCGGGTGCCCGTCGACGTGGGCCTGGCCGGCGACGTGGGGGCCACGCTGCGGGCCCTGCTGCCCCTGCTGGAGGAGACACCCGACCGGGCGCACCTGGAGGACGCCCGGGAACGGTTCACGCAGTGGCAGGAGGGCCAGCAGCGGCTCGCCGACCCGGCGCACGAACACCGCTGGACCGGCAAGCTGCGGGCGGCTTTCGACAACAGGGACCACGAGATCCGCCCCGAAGCCCTCGCCGCGGCGGTGGACCAGTACGCCGCCGACGACGCGGTGTTCACCTCCGACACCGGTATGGCCACCGTCTGGCTCTCCCGCTTCGTCACCATGCGGGGCAGCCGGCGCCTCATCGGCTCGTACAACCTCGGCTCGATGGCCAACGCGATGCCCCAGGCCCTCGGAGCGCAGCTCTGGGCGCCCGACCGGCAGATCGTCGCCTTCTGCGGCGACGGCGGGCTCAGCATGCTGCTGGGCGACCTCATGACGATCAAGACGTACCAACTGCCGGTCAAACTCGTGGTCTTCGACAACCGCCGCCTGGGCATGGTCAAGCTCGAACAGGAGCAGGCCGGCCTGCCCGAGTTCGGCACGGAGCTCGACAACCCCGATTTCGCGGCGGTCGCCACCGCTCTGGGCCTCACGGGCATCCGCGTCACCGACCCGGCCGACCTGCACGACAGCGTGCGCAGGGCGTTCGACACCCCGGGCCCGGTCCTGCTGGACGTCCTGACCAACCCCGAGGAGGTGGCCGTGCCCGGCAAGCCGACCGTGAGCCAGGGCTGGGGCTTCGCCATCGCCAAGATCAAGGAGGTCCTGCCGAGCCGGGAGGGCTAGGTCCTTTCGGACGTGCCGGCGGCGCACGGGCCGGCGAACCTCGCACGCGTGATCGGGCCGTTGCCGGGTAACCGGCCACTACCCCGTCGAGTCCGGTCCCCATCACCGGACGGACCCGACGGACTCGACGGACCCGGTCGACCCGACGGAGTCGGCCCGAATGAGAGGACACCCCGATGAGCATGCCGGAGTCGCACGGCGCCAGAGGCGAGGAGCCGGTCGCGGACCGGCCCGTCCGGCGAGGTGCCGAGCGGGCTGCCGGCGGCAACGGCGACGGGCGGGACGAGACCGAGACCGAACGCGCGGACCGGCAGTGGGTGGAGCTGATCCAGGAGATCCGCGTCGCCCAGACCGGCGTCCAGATCCTCTTCGGCTTCCTGCTGACGGTCGCCTTCACCCCCGCCTTCCAGGGGCTTGCCCAGACCGACAAGACGATCTACATCATCACCGTCGTGCTGGGCTCGCTGGCGACGGGCGCGCTCATAGGGCCGGTCGCGTTCCACCGCATGGTCTCGGGCCGCCGCATCAAGCCCCAGGCCGTGACCTGGGCGGCGCGCCTGACCTTCACGGGCCTCATCCTGCTGCTGGCCACCTGCACCGCGGCCCTGCTCCTCGTGCTGAGGGTCGCCACGCACAACGCGGTCGTACCGTGGCTCGTGGGCGGTGTGCTGACGTGGTATCTGCTGTGCTGGTTCGTGCTGCCCCTGTGGGCGCGGATCCGGGTCACCTCGAAGGACTGACAGTCGGACGGGCCGCCGACGCCCCGCCCCCCCGCCCCAGACCGACGCCCCGGCCCCGACGGGCCGGGGCGTCGGCGCGTCCTCAGACGCGCTGGGCGCGGTGGAGCAGGGTGTGCAGCCCGTGGCGGCGCAGGGCGGCCCGGGCGGCGTTCGCGCCCGGGGCGCCGTGGACCCCGCCTCCGGGGTGAGCGGCCGCGGAGGCCAGGTAGAGGTGCTTGACGGGAGTCTCCGGCCGACCGGTGCCGGGCACCGGCCGGAAGAACAACTGCTGGTGCAGGGCGGTGGTGCCGTTGTTGATCGCCCCGTTGCGGAGGTTCTCGTCCATCGACTGGAGCGTCGGCGGCGCCAGGATGCGGCGAGCCCCGATCATCGTGCGGAACCCGGGCGCGAACCGTTCCACCTGTGCCTCCACGCGGTCGGCCATCGCCTCCTGCTCCCGCGCGTCCCAGCAGCCGGTGATGCCGTCGGGGCCCGCGTCGGAGGCGATGTCCTGGGGGAGGTGGGTGTAGGCCCACGCCGACTCCGTGCCGGCCGGTGAGCGGCTGGCGTCCGCCGTCGTCATCTGCCCGAACAGGACGAACGGTTCGTCGGGCACCTGCCCCATGGCGATCTGCGCGGCGAACCGGGTCAGGCCGTCCATGCCGTCGGCCAGGTGGACGGTCCCCGCCCCCGCGGCCTGCGGCGCCGACCACGGCACCGGGCCGGTCAGGGCCCAGTCGACCTTGAACGTCGCGAAGTCCCACTCAAAGAGCCTCAGGTCACGCAGGAGACGGGACGGAAGGTGCTCCTCGCCCACCAGGCCGCCGTACAAGGACGGCGCCGACACGTCCGCCAGCACGGCGCGCCGCGCGGCGACGCCCTCCCCGCCGGCGGTCCGGACGCCCACCGCGGCGCCGCCCCGGACGACCACGGACGCGACCCGTTCCCCACAGCGCACGACACCGCCCCGCGCCTCCAGCCGGCGCACAAGAGCATCCGTCAGGGCGCCGGCCCCGCCGACGGGCACGGGGAAGCCGTGGCTCTGCCCGAGCATCGACATCAGCCAGCCGAAGCCGCCGCTGCCCGCGGCCTCGGGTGCCAGGTCGGCGTGCAGGGCGTTGCCGGCCAGCAGGAGCCGCCCGCCCTCACCGGTGAACGTCTCCTCGCCCAGGCGGCGCACCGGCAGGGCCAGTTTCCGTGCCAGCCGCAGCCCGCCCGAGGTGCGCAGCCGGGCCGCCAGCCGCAGGCCGGCACGGACCGGGGGGAACGGGGTGAACAGGCCCTGCACCACGGCCGGGCCGACCCGGCGCCACACGTCGTACATGTCCCGCCAGGCGTCCCCGTCCGCGCCGGCGAACTCGGCCAGACCGGCCGCCGTCTCCTCCACGCGGCGCTCCAGCACCGCGCACGTTCCGTCCCGCAGCGGGTGGGCCAGTACGGCCGGGGCGTGGCTCCACCGCAGTCCTTCGGCGGCGAGATCGAGCGCGGCCAGGACGGGGGACGCGGCGGCGAGCGGATAGAAGGCGCTGAAGACGTCCGAGACGAAGTCGGGGTGGACGCCCCGGTCGCTGCGGACGGCGCCGCCGGGCTCGGGCTGCGCCTCCAGGACCTCCACGCTCCAGCCGGCGTCGACCAGGACGTTGGCGGCCACCAGCCCGTTCGGGCCCGCGCCGATCACCACCGCGTCAGGCACGGCGGGCCCCGGTGCGGTCCTGCTCCACGACCCGGGCCAGGCGCGCGAGCATGCCGCGGTGCCGGAGCTGGATGACCACCTCGGTCGGGGGGCCGTGCAGGAGCCCGCCGATCCCGCGCAGAGGATGCTCGTCGCAGACGACGAGGGTCTCCTCGCCCCACGGCCGGAGCTGCAGGAAGATGCGCGCGGTGCCCAGCGCCTTGGCGTACGCCTCCAATTCCAGCTCCCGGCCCGGTTCCACGTGGCGCACGGTCGTCACCCCGTCGGTCGACCAGGGGCCCAGCCCCACCGTGTAGCGCAGTCGGGAACCGACCTCCGGCCAGGTGTCGTCGAGGGGCTCGGACGCGGACGGACCCACCACCCACTCCCCGTACCGTCCCGGATCGGCGAGCACCGCCCACACCGCCTGCGGGGGGCGGCGGATCAACTGATGCCGGACAGCCATACGAGGACTCCTCCTGCCGGGGGCGCCCGTGCGGACGTACGCGCTCGGGGCCGGTGTCAAGGTCATGGTGCGTGTACCCCACGTCATGGTGCGCGCACCCGTACCGCCGCGCATCCGCGCAACGATCGACGCGAGGGCCGACGCGCGCGGGCCGACGCGCTCGGATCGCCGTACCGCGCGGGCCGACGCGCGCGATACGGCGATCGGGTGTACGGGCGCGGATCAGGGGCAGCCGGTTGTCACGTGCAACGGGAACGGTGGAAGGAAGCGCTCATGCTCATGGCTCACCCGGCTGTCCTCTCGGGCCTCGTCGACCGCTACTGGGCCCTGTCGGTGCTCAGCGCCGAACACGGGACCGCCGAGGCCCGTGACCGGCTGGAGGACGTGGCGGCCACCCTGTGCGTCGCGACCGGCACCTCGGATGTGCACGCGGCCCTGGCCGCGGCCCGCTACCGGCTTCCCGGCGCGCGCACCTTCGACGACTCGATCCTCGGTCCCCGGCCGGCCCCGCGACGCCGCGTGGCGGCCTGACGCGTGTCCGGGCCCGCGGGCCCGCGTGGTTCCCGCGTTGCCGCCACCGTCGGGCGCCCGCCGGGGCCCGGGCGCCGGGAGCGCAGTGCTCCCGCGGAGCGGCGCGTTCGGCCGGGGTAGGTGCGACGGCGCCGTCCGACCCCTCACCACCAGTACGCGGGATACCTCGGAGCCGTGCGGCGCACCCGTGAGGCGGCGTAGCCGGTCAGTACGAGCAGCACCGTCGAACCGACGAGCAGCGGGATGAAGCGGCCGGGCAGCGGGGTCTGCAGGACGATGATCACGGCGGTGGCGACGGCCGGGGAGTGCGGGGTACGGGCGACCATGTTCAGCGCGAGCGTGAGCCCGGCCGCCACGGCCGCGGCCCAGGCACTGCTGCCGGCCGCCGCGAGGACGGCGTAGCCGACGGCGCTGCCCACCAGATGGCCGAGGACGACGCTGCGCGGCTGGGCCAGCGGCAGGGTCGGGGCGCTGTGCACCAGCGCGGCACTGGCCGCCAGCGGGGGTATCAGCACCGGTTCGTGGATCATCGCGCCGATCGCGACGAGGCCCAGCAGGACGGCGGTCGCCGCACCGGTGCTGTGCAGGGCGGCGACCGGGCTGGGCCTGGCCGGGGCCCGGACGGATCCCTTGCGGCGGCGCGGCTCGGGGTGGTCCGGGGAGCCGGCGTCGACCGGGGCGGGGGTGGGCTGCGGGCGCAGCGCCGCGTGGGTACTCATGTGCGACATTTCCGGGGATGGACGGCCGGCGGGCCGACGGGGCGGGGAGCGCCGGGCGAGGGTGGTGCCGGGGCGGGGCCGGCCCGGGGCGGTGTCGGCCGGGGACGTCCGAGAGGAGCCTATCCGTCCGGTATCGGACGGCTCCGCGCGGGCCCCCTGATCGGCGGCCACTGCGCAGCCGAGCCGCCCGGCGCCTCGCGGCGCCTCGCCGGGGTTCGCCGTTGCTCGTCCCGGGCGGCGAGGAGCGGACGCCCTCCTGGTCACCCCGGCCAGGCGACCCGGCGCGGCGTTCGACCGCGCGAGAAGGAGGGCCGACCCGGACGGAGTGAGCTGACCCGGGCCCGGGGGAGCCACCGGCCCCGATCCGCGCCGGTCAACCCGGGCGCACCACAGCCGGGGACGCCTGCGCCCCTTGTTGACACCCGCTGGACGGCGTGCGACAAAGACTGCAGGGCCTGTTCGCCCCCGCTCTCTCGTCTGAGGTGCGCTCCTCCTCTTGACCGGGCCGCCGTACCTGCCGGTGCCCTCGCCGGGCCAGGGGCCGGCGTCGCGCGACCGTCACCGCCCCCTACCCGAGACTCGCCGAACAGCGGGCAACCACCGCGTATGTGAACGGACAACTCTGCCTTGACCATGATTCCCGGATCCCGTGTCCCGGGCCGGACCTGGACCGTCCGTCTGACCGGCCACGGCGACCACACCGTCTCCGTCACCTGCAGCACCGAGGCGTGCCGCATGCCGCCGCGCTCCAAGGACACATCGGCGATGCGGCGGTTCGCCGCCGAGCACGCGCGCGCACACGGTCGGCTCGCCACCGTGCGCCCCCACGCGACGTGCGCCTGCGGAGCCGCCGAATGCGGATTCCATGAGGACACCAGAGCCTCCTGCATGGGCGCCCCGCTGCTCGTCCTCATCCACAATCCGGCCATCGGCCAGGTCTGGACCCTCGCCGAGATCTGCCAGGCCTGCGCGCCCCTGATCTCCCACACCGCCGTACTCGGCCGCGCCCAGGACCCGTCGTCCGCCCGCGCCTCCGCGGCGGCGGCCCCCCTCGGGCCCGTACCGGCCTCACCGGCGCCGGGCCGAGTGGCCGTCGCCGGCGGCTTCTCCTCCCCGGAGGCCGCTCCCGAAGTCGTCGCCCGCCGCCGCCCGCACCGCGGTGGCCCTCGACGCGCCCGCTGAAGTCCCGTCGCGCGGTCGTGCGATGGGGTGCGTAGTGCTCTGCGGTGCTGCCCGGCGCTCTGCGATGCGGCGCGGCGGGGGGCTGTGGGGCTGCTGCCGTCGGCCCGTTGCCCGAGGGCGGCGGTACGAGCGCCGTCGTCGGGGGATCACCGGGCACGGCCCCGCGCCCCGGCCGGGAGGGGCCGGGAACGCGGGACCGGCCGGCTCCGTACGGAACCGGGCGGCAGCCCCTCGTGCGGGCGGGCCGGCCGCACGACGCCGGGGGAGGAACGCCCTGCGGCCGAGGCCCGCTCCCGAAAGACCCCGCCCCGTGGGCGGCGGCTTCCGGTATCCACCCGTCTAACCGGGCTGTCCTGCGTCAAACGTCTTCCCCCTCATGTTCTGAGAAGACGTCAGGACGCCCCGGATTCCCCCGCGCCACCGCCTCGAGGTGTTCCTTTCGCAGCGCGGTCCCTACCCGCTCCGCATGAGCGGGCCCCGGACGCCCCTCCGCCGCGGGTGCGCCAGACGGCTGACCCGGTCCTCCCGCGATGGGCCGACGAAACCCTCGCGGTGGGCGTGCGCGCCCGATGTGACCTGCGGATCTTCCGGTGTCAGAGCCCGTCCGGCGCAAGGCTTCCGGATCATGCTCCGGTGGA
Source organism: Streptomyces sp. NPDC045967 (assembly GCF_056430495.1). NCBI lineage: Bacteria > Bacillati > Actinomycetota > Actinomycetes > Kitasatosporales > Streptomycetaceae > Streptomyces > Streptomyces sp. NPDC045967. The sequence goes on from NZ_JBWKLE010000025.1 coordinate 75,434, forward strand.
ACTGCACCACGGCTCTTTCGCAAGGGTGCACAGTCTCGGGCAGTCCCGCGAACCGCTGCCCCTCTAAGGTACGCCGACCGGAGTCCGGCGACCGCCCCGGCGGTTGCGGGGGTCCGGCCGCCCGCCCGCGCTTCCCGCACGGGGTCGCAGGACAGACCCTGACTCACGGAGACGGACCGTATGGACACGCATCAGACCACTTCACTCCTCCTTGGCCTCGCCGCCATCGTGATCCTGGCACGCGTACTCGGAGCCCTGGCGCGGAGATTGGGCCAGCCCGCGGTGATCGGTGAGGTCGTCGCCGGTATCGCGCTGGGACCGACCCTCTTCCACGGGGCGATCTCCGACGCCCTCTTCCCCGGATCCATCAGACCCCTGCTGGGGGCGCTGGCCGCGGTCGGCGTCGCGGTCTTCATGTTCATAGTCGGACTGGAATGGGACGCCACGCTGATCCGCGGCAGCGGCAGCCTCGCCACTTCCGTCTCGTTCAGCTCGATCCTCGTGCCGTTCGGCCTCGGCATGGTGCTGGCGCTCTACCTGATGGAGGATTACGGCACCGGTGACCAGACCGGCTTCATGCTCTTCATGGGCATCGCCATGTCGATCACCGCGTTCCCCGTGCTGGCCCGCATCCTCACCGACCGCAAGATGACGCGCTCCCCGCTGGGCGTGGTGGCGCTGGCCTGCGCCTCCATCGACGACGTCCTCGCGTGGACCGTGCTCGCCGGAGTGGTCGTGCTCAGCGGCGCGGGCGGCGCGGACGAGTGGCGCATCCTGCTCGCCCTCCCGTACCTGCTCGGCATGCTCTTCGTCCTGCGGCCCCTGCTGCAGCGCTATGCGGACCGCCGTCCCGAACTCCGCCTCACCCCGACCGTGTTCGCCTGCGTCGTCGCGGGACTGCTGCTGTCCGCCGCCGCCACCGAGTGGGTGGGACTGCACTACATCTTCGGCGCGTTCCTGTTCGGCGTGGTCCTGCCGCGCACCGGCACCGAACGGCTCCGCTCCGAGGTGCACGACCGCCTCGGGGAGATGAACGGCACCCTGTTGCTGCCGGTGTTCTTCCTTGTCGCCGGCCTCAAGGTCGACCTCTCCGAACTGGACATGGGCGGCATCGGAGCTCTGGCGCTGATTCTCCTGGTGGCCGTGGGCGGCAAGTTCACGGGCGCCTTCGTCGCCGCCCGGTTGAACCGGATGCCGGTGCGGCAGTCGGCCGCGCTCGCCGCGCTGATGAACACCCGGGGCCTGACCGAGCTCATCGTCCTCAACGTGGGTCTGCAACTGGGCTTCCTGTCCCAGGGCCTCTACTCGCTCATGGTTGTCATGGCCGTGGTCACGACCGCGATGGCGGGCCCCCTTCTGACCTGGTTCATCGGTCGACCCGAGGCCGACGACCTGCGCAAGGCGGCCGCGCCCTCCGAAGCGGCCGAGCGCTCCACGGAAGCGGCCGAGCGCTCCGCGGGAGCCGTGGGGACCCGACTCTAGGAGTCACGCGTGCCGCAGGGCCTTCCGGGGGTGGGGCCGTCACCGGCCGGTGGCGGCCCCACCGGCCGGTACTCCGCTCTGCTCCGTGCCGTTCAGCCCCGCTCACCCGGCTGCTCAGCCCTGCTCACCCCCGCCGTTCAGCTCTGGTCACCCCGGTCAGCCCGGTCCCGCCGGTTCTCGCGGGCCGTGAGCTGCCCCTGTACGTAGGCATCGGTCTCCGGTGTGTACGGGCCGCCGTGGTCGAAGAGCAGGTCGGTGATGCGCCGCCACTCCGCCACCTCGGCCCGCGCCCCCGCCTCCGCCGTCTCCAGGTCGCCCGCGGTCTCCTCGGCGGCCTCCAGGGCCTCGGCGGCCTCGTGGTGCGCCATGCCGCCGGCCCGTCGGCGGACCAGGTCCCGGGCGCGCCGTTCCCCCGGCGTGGGCTCGTGGGGCTCGTCGGTGATCGCGGTGTGCCGGCTCATCGGTGGTAGGCCCTCCGTTCGAGTTGGCCCGGACGCGGCGAGCACGTCCGGGTCCGTCGTCCACTCGCGGATACCCCCGTCCGCCGGCCATCCGACCACCCGCCGGGGCGAATCTCCGGCCCGTGTGGCGATGAGAACCGGCGCGGCCGCCGGTCTACCCTTCAGGCCCATCGTCCCGGAGGAGCGGAACATGACCGACACGACCCCTCTCGACCTCGGTCCGCAGACCCGGATCGTCGCCCGTCTCGCGGCGGCCGTGCCGGACGCCCGGCTCTCCGACCCGACACCCTGCCGCGCCTACACGGTCGGCCATCTGCTGGGCCACCTCACCGGCCTGGCCACCGCCTTCCGTGACGCCGCCCGCAAGGACCTGGGACCCACGACGGACACCGAGCCCGGCGAGGCCGCGCCGGACCTGCCCGCCGACTGGCGCGAACGACTGCCGCGCGTCCTCGGCGAACTGGCCGGGGCCTGGCAGGATCCGGCCGCCTGGACCGGCATGACCCGCGCGGGCGGTGTGGACCTGCCCGGCGACGTCGCGGCCGCGGTCGCCCTCGACGAACTGGTCGTCCACGGCTGGGACCTGGCCCGGGCCACCGGGCAGGAGTACGCCCCCGACCCGGCCGCGCTGCGTGCCGCGCACGCGTTCCTGCTGGCGTCGGTGGGGGACGAGGGACGCGACGAGATCTTCGGCCCCGTCGTGCCGGTTCCGGACGGGGCTCCGCTGCTCGACCGGGCGGTCGGGCTGAGCGGGCGGGACCCGGGCTGGGCCGGATGAGCTGTCCGGCGCCACGCGACGCGCGCCCCGTCGTTGCACGGGCATGACTGATTCCATGGTGCAGATTCCCGCTGACTGGCTGGTCCGCGTCTTCCTCGCCCTGCGGCGCGGGGCATCGGGCGGTGCCCAGGCCGTCGCCGAGGAGCTGAGGCCGTTCACGGAGAAACCCGGCCAGCGCGTCCCCGTCCCCAGGCCCACGGTGCTGCGCACCGAGCAGGCGCTGCGCCGGGAAGCGGAGATCGCGAGGGCGCAGAGCCGCCGCACCGAGCTGTCCGACCACGCCGAATTTCTGGTGCGGCAGCGACTGTCCGACCACTAGGACGGGGAGGGATCACGCGGGCGCCCCGGGGCCGACCAGGGCCCGGGGCCCAGCCCGCTGCCCGGCCGCGACCCGCGCCGGCCGCGGGCCGGGCGGGACTTCGACGGCAGGGCCTAGTGGCCGCTCTCCGTGAGGAGGGACGGTGACCCCTCGCGCTGGTGGGGGACCGGGGGGAAGGGGGACGGCGGGTGTTCGTCCCGGTGGAGGGAGACCGTCCGGGTCGGGGCCGGGATCGAGATGCCTTCCTCCCGGAACCGCCGGTGCAGGCGCTTGATGAACTCGTGCTTGATCCGGTACTGGTCGCTGAACTCGCCGACGCCCAGGATCACCGTGAAGTTGATCCGCGAATCGGCGAACGTGTGGAAGCGGACGGCCGCTTCGTGATCCGGGACCGCGCCGTTGATCTCGGCCATCACCCCGTCGACGGTGTCCAGGGTGACCCGCTCGACGTGCTCCAGATCGCTCTCGTACCCCACGCCCGCCTGCACCAGGATCGAGAACCGGGCCTCCGGCTGGGTGAAGTTGGTCATGTTCGTCCGCGCGAGGCGCCCGTTGGGGATGATGACCAGGTTGTTCGACAGGTTGCGCACCACCGTGTTGCGCCAGTTGATGTCGACGACGTACCCCTCCTCGCCGCTGGTCAGCCGGATGTAGTCCCCCGGCTGCACGGTCTTCGAGGCGAGGATGTGCACCCCGGCGAAGAGGTTGGCGAGAGTGTCCTGGAGGGCCAGGGCCACCGCCAGACCACCCACCCCGAGGGCGGTGACCAGCGGCGCGATGGACACGCCGAGGGTCTCCAGGGCAACGAGCACACCCATCACGAGGACCACGATCCGCGTGATGTTGACGAAGATGGAGGCCGACCCCGCCACCCCGGTGCGCGCTCCCGCCACGGACTGGACCAGCCCCGCCACCACCCGTGCGGCGCTGAGCGTGGCGATGAGGACGAGCACGGCGGTCAGCGACTGGTTGACGAAGCCCGAGACCCGCGCGGTCAGGGGCAGTGTCGTGGCGGCCACCGCGGCGCCCGCGATCACGGCGGCACCCGGGGCGATGGTGCGCAGCGCGTCGACGATGACGTCATCCCCCCGCCACCGCGTCCGCTCGGCGTGCCGGCCCAGCCACCGCAGGAGCCCGCGCAGCAGCAGCCCGGCCAGGGCGCCCGCCGCCAGCGCGATCCCGGCGACCAGCCAGTCGTGGAGGACGAGGTCCCGGTTCAACGGACCCCCTCCGTTGCTCGGCGCCGCCCCGGGGCAGTGGCGGCGGCCGCCGCCGACCGTCGTATGAGGTGTGTCGTCACCTTGTCACCTGTCAGTTCGTCGTGCTGTAGGCCGCGTTCGGGCGTGTGGACGCATCCGTAACGGGCTGCCCATCCTGCCCCATGGCAGCAGCACGCACCGCATGCGGGGCGGCCGTCACCGCCGCGCGGCGGCGTGCTCCAGGACCGCGCGCACCTCGGAGGTGATCGCGCTCTCGTTGCGTTCGAACTCCGGCCCGGTCAGCTGCCCGGGGTCGTCCGGCAGGCCGGTGAGCACCGGGGTGTGGAGGTGCCCGCCGGGCAGGTGCGGGGCGAGTTGGGCGCGCAGCCGGTTGGAGCGGTAGGCGACCTCGTTGGACAGGTAGCCGCCCCCGCCGCCCGCCACGGCCCGCGATCCCGGCGTCGGGCCGTCGGCCCGGTCCACCGGAGCGGTGCCGCCCGCCGGGATCTCCGTCACCTCGGGGTTGAGGAGGACGGGGTACGGGGTCTGCACGGCGGCCGTGACCGCGGCGGCGGGCAGCGTGGTGCGGATGAACTCCGGGCCCGGGCCGAGGCCGGGCGCCGTCACCGGGCGCTCGCGGGTGCCACCGGCGAGGGCGCGCACGTTGTCCGGGTACGGGTCGGCGGAACGGGCCCGCCCCGCCCAGTCCTCCAGGGTGAAGAGGCCCGGGTAGCCCTGGCTGACGCTGGTGATGACGTCGGCCCGGGCGGGACCGACCAGGTGGGGAGCGAAGGCCCGCTCCACCATGCCGGCGTCGAAATCGGCGTACCGCACGGGCAGGACGACCGCGCGGATCTCGGCCGGGCTGCCGTCGGCGAGGGTCACGCGCCGTCCGTTGAGCTGGAGCGCCGCCGATCCGGACGGATTGGCGCGGCGTATCTCCGCGTCGAGCCCGAAGGGGTCGAAGCCGCTGATGAAGACGCGTCGTACGCCGGGCGCGGTCCGGAAGGCGTTGTTCGTCAGGCCGCGGGAGGCGTCCTCGAAGCGGGCGCGCAGTGCGGCGCGGTCGACCGTGAAGTCCGGGTTCCAGCGCGCGAGTTCGACGGACATGCCGAGGCGGGCCCAGTACAGCGGCCGGTCGTCCCCGACGGCGAGGTCGCCGCCCGGCCGCTGCCCCTGGGCCCGTCGCACGGCGGCCTGCCACAGCGCCTCGCCCCAGGAGTCGACCAGCCGGCCGGCCTCGGCGGGACCGCGGGTCGCGCACAGCGCGGCGGGAAGACGGCGGACGAAGTCCCCGAATCCGGCGCGCTCGACGAGGGCGGTGGTGCGCGCGTCCGCGAGCCGCGCCTGCTCGGCGTCGAGCGCCGCGGACGTCGGAGGCCGGCAGGCGACGGCGCCGGCGGCGGCGTGCGCGGAGGGGGCGAGTGCCAAGGGGAGGACGGTGACGAGGAGGGCGGCGGCCGTTGCCGCACGACGTAAGAGCAACATGCGATGTGACATTACATAGGGGATGTCGCCCTCACCAGGGACCTCCCTGCCCCGGCGTCCTGACTGGCTCGACCCGACCGCTACCGCCGGGCGCCACGAGCCGCCGGCCGGGTGCGCCGGTCCGCCGCGTCAAGCGGACACGCGACGGCCCGTGCGCCGCGCCGTCCGGAGTCACCCGGGCGGGTCAAGCGCAGGCCGCCCGCTGCCGCGAATGGCCGATGATCGGAACACCGAACAGGCGGTGGGCCGCACGCGACGCATACCGTCGCTGCCGTACACATCCGTCCGCGAGGCGTGTGGAGACACCATGTCCCATCGAGGTCGCAGGCTGACGCGCGCCTGTATGAGCACGGTCGCCGTCGGCCTGCTCGTCACCGGCAGCGCCCTCGCCCCACCTCCGCGGCAGACCGCCGGCGGCGGAGCCGGGGCCGATGTCGCGGTGGGCGCCTACCTCCACTACGGCTCGCCCGGCGTCGAGCGGATGGGGGAACTCTCGGACTGGCTCGGCGGTACCGAACTGCGCGCGGGGCACACGTACCTGCCCGGCGACACCTGGGCGAACATAGAAGGGGCACCCGACTCCCTGCGCAGCTGGGCTCAGTGGCGCAACGCCGAGGCCGATCGGCTGTTCGTCCTCAACGTGCCCATGCTGGAGGGCAACGAGACCGGCGCCTCCGACGCCCGGGTCGCCGAGCTGCTGCGCTCCGGCGCGAAGGGCACGTACGACCACCACTTCCAGCGGCTGGCCACACGTCTGGTGGCCCTCGGAGTGCCCGACACGGTGATCGTGCTCGGCTGGGAGATGAACGGCTTCAACTACACCCACCGGTGCCGGCCCGACCCAGGGAGCTGGAAGCGGTACTGGCGGCGCATCGTGGGCGCCATGCGCTCGGTGCGCAGCCAGCGGTTCCGTTTCGACTTCGCCCCCAACCGCGGCGCAGACGCGATCGCCTGGACCACGTGCTACCCGGGCGACGACGTGGTCGACGTCATTGGCATGGACTCCTACGACCAGCCGCCCGGCCACACCTTCGAGGAGCAGGTCAGCCAGCCGTACGGCCTGCAACAGCAGGTCGACTTCGCGAAGGCGCACGGCAAGCGCATCTCGTACCCGGAATGGGGGCTGTTCCGCAACGGCGACAACCCCGATTACATGCGCAGCATGCTGGCATGGATCGCCGACCACCGGCCCCTATACCACAGCATCACCGACTACTGCCCGCACGGCGTGTGGCAGTGTGCCGACAACCCGCGCTCCGCGGAGGTGTTCCGGGAGTTCCTGGCGGTCGGGGAGGAGCGGTGGTCGGCCGTACGGCCCGGGCCGTGGGACGACTGATCGCCGCGGCGGGGGCCTGGGATACTCGGTCCCGTGGACGCACCGAAGCCCCCCTGGGCCAACACGACCCATGACTGGTCCGCCGTCGTCGACGGGGAGCATCTGGCACACATCCGGCGGAACCCCGCGGAGTTCGCCCCGGACGGGCCCTGGCACCTGGTGCTGGAGGTCCTCGCCTACGCCGCCGACGAAGCCGCGGGCAACGGCGGGGGACGGTGCGTCGTCGTACTCCACCCCGACGGGTCCGTGTCCGTCCGGGACGACGGGCGGGGCACCGACACCCGCCCGGACGAGCACGGCCGCAACGTGCGGAAGCCGGTGATGGCGACGAAGGACCTCCGGTTCTTCGACCTCCCGCACGCCGAGGTGCTTCCCGACGGCCACCCCCGGCGCGGCATGTCCGTGGTCGCCGCGCTCAGCGAATGGCTCGTCCACACCAACCGCCGCGCGGGCGGCGCCTGGACGCAGACGTACGGTTACGGAGTGCCCGTCACCGCTCTCGAACCCGTCCGGCCCGACGGCACCAGCGGCACGCTCGTCCACTTCAGGCCGGACGGTCCGGTGGGGCCGGCGGGCATGCCGGCGGTTGTCGATCTCCCGCTCCTGGCCACGGCCTGGCCGCAGTTGCACCTCCGCGTCGAAGACCGGCGCGGTGACTGCCGCACGACCGACGCGACCGACACCCCGGGCACCACAGGCACCGCAGGCACGACCGACACCGCAGACACGACCGACACCGCAGACCGGTCGTCGTGACCGCCCGGGGACGGCCCGCGTGCCGGGATGGACGACGGACCTGGAGCCGGGTGACCGACCGCCGACCCGGCAGTCAGTCGAAGAGGTTCTCCCGTTCGGCCAGTTCGCGGTCGATCAGCTCCTGTACGGCCGTCCGCGTGGTCTCGCTCAGTCCCCGGGCGGCGTCCCGGCGGGCGGCCAGGCCCTCGGGACGGGCGGGCGCCGGGATCGGTTCGCCGATGGTGATGGTCCAGTTGGACGGCAGCGGGAACGGCGTGGTCACGGGGAAGTACGGCACGCCGAGGAGCCGGGCGAGGGTCGGCACCTCGCCCAGCTTCGGGCAGGCCTCCTCCGCGCCGACGATCCCCACGGGTACCACCGGCGCCCCCGAGCGGATGGCGGCGACCGCGAAACCGGGGCTGAAGGAGCGCAGCCGGTACCGCTCGGTGAACGGTTTCTCCAGCCCCGCGATGCCCTCCGGGTACACCCCGACGAGCTGCCCGGCGTTGAGGTGGTCGACTCCGGCCGTCGGACCGATGGGGAGGGCGCCGTTGCGTCGCGCGTGCCGCCCGAGGATGGGGGTGCGGAAGACGAACGGGGCCGCGAGGAAGCGGACGCGCCGGTCCAGGGCCCGGCCCAGGACCTTGTCCAGCACGAACGCGTCGAGGCCCCACGCGCCGGAGTGGTTGACCGCGATCACGGCCGGGCCCTCGGTGGGGATGTTCTCCAGGCCCAGCGCGACCACCCGGAAGTAGTCGTCGACCAGCCAGTCGAGGAGGCGGTCCCACGCCACGCCTCCGGCCTCGCCGAGCAGCCGTGTGACGGCCGTGAGTTCCGCCCCTGTCGCTTTGATCATCTCGGCCACGCTGTCCTTCACGATCGGACCTCACTGTCACATCGCACGTCGACGACCAGCTGTCGGCGACCCGGGTCTTCCGCCGGTTCAACGGCGGCGTGGCCTGTTGATCACGGCCGTTCCGGAAACGACCGCGTGATTCTCGTCGTCCGGGGGGCTGGGCGGGGCAGTGCCCGCCCAGCCCCGGGGATCAGTCCGACAACCGCCGGGCGGCGCGCCGCACGTCCGTGGCCGCCCGGGAGCAGCGATCGGCGTGTGCCAGCAGGACCATGCGGAAGCGTTCGCCGGCCTCGCTGCCGTTCCAGCCCGGGTCGGTGGCACGCGGACAGAGTCTCCGCGTGCCCGTCCAGCCGGTCCGCGGCGGCCTGCCCGCGCATGCCGTGACCGGCCAGCCGCCCGGCCGCCGCAGGGTCGCCCGCCCACGGCGCGCCGTGGGCCGTGACGCAGCGGACGACTTCCCCGCAGACGAGCGCGGCGAACCGCGCGGCCGCGCAGCCGGACGGGCTCCCGCACAACGACCAGGACGGATCCGTCCGCTCCCCGTCCGCGCGGGGCCCCAGCAGCTGCGGCAGGTAGAGGATCTCGTCACCGGCTCCGAGGGCCGTGCCGTGGGCCTCGACCGGCACGCACACCGGGTACACCACGGCGGACAGCGGCGGATGCCGGTCCAGGGCCGACTCCACGGCCTCCTCGGCCGCAGCTGCGCCGCTCGGGGCGAGGGCGTCGAGCGCCGACGCGGTGGTGGCCGTCGACACCAGGGCCAGAGCGTGGGCGACGGCCGGGTACGTCTCCTCGGCATCCCGGCGCCCGGACGCCAGCCGGCCGGCCAGCGAGCCGGGTTCGGCGGCCGCCACGTACGGCGCGAGGCGCCGCCGCAGCGCGCCGCCGCCCGCGCCTCGTACGCACGGCCGCCCGAGGCGCCCGCCGCCGTCACCAGTTCGCTCAGCAGGGTGTCCTCGGCGGCGCCCGCCCCCAGCACGACGAGCCGGCTCAGCCGCAGCATGCCGTGGCGCCAGAGGTCCCGGTCCAGGGTGCCGTCCTGCCGCCGGGCAGTCGGCAACCGGACCAGGTGCTCGGCCACCTGGCCTGCCGGGCCGTCGAGTCCGTGCTGCGTCGCCGCGTCCCACGCGTCCGGCGGTGCCACGTGCGGCGACAGGGCGTACCGGCTGCCGTCGGCGGCGAGACGCGTCGCGGTTCCCAGCGCTCCCGCACCGTCGGCGCAGGTCAACAGGGTTTCGGCGGCCGCGCGGGTCAGCGGTACGACGAAAGCCCCGGACGGCGTGCGCATCCGCACCGGTCGCCCGGGCCGGCCACCGCGCAGGTGCGTCATGCGCGTCCACCGCCATGGCCACCGCGGCCGGGCGGCGGTAGGTGAGGTTTCCCGCCATCCGGGCCACTTCACCGACCAGTCCGCCGTTCGGACCGAACCCCAGCCCTGAAGGGCTGGTCAGCGCCCTCGCACACGACACTGCCGTGCCCAGTGCCCACCCCGGCCGGCGCAGGGCGGCCAGCCCGAACCGCCATCCGCTCACCGCTCCGGTCAGTTCCGCACCGGCCCGCTTCGCTGTCAGGGCCGCCTCCGCCAGCAGGACGGACGCCGCGATCAGGAGCTCCGCGTCAGGTCCCCGGCCGGCTCCGCCCGCGGGTCCGGGGCCGGAGGCGGCGTCGAGCGCGCGGACGGACGGCCCGGTCTGGCCCGGAATGGGTGGGACTGCTTCCTCGACCACCTGAGACGTCACGGTGCTCCCTCTCGTCGCCGTGCGGTCGCACCGCACGGGCCCCTTTTCGCCAGGCATGCCGGCATCGAAAGAGATCCACTTCGCACACGCGGGCCGTCCCGTGCCGGCACCCGGGCGGCCCCGGACCACCCGCGGTCCGCGCCGGAAGGCTGTCCAGGGCCCGATTCCACGGGGTGGGGGAGGGCGCAGCCGGGCCAGGGCCGCCCGGCCGGATCGCATCGGACGGAAGGCTGAGCGGCGTCGCGCGGTGTTGACACCCATGCCGCGCCACCGGCACATGGGCGTCCCTCTGCGCGGGGATGCCGGTGTCCCGGGGGCGGGTCGGCGCCCCTTGGAGAGGACCGCCTCCGTGCGCCGGATTCCTTCGATTCGGGGGCGGAAGGTGGCCCGCACCACACTGACAAAAGGTATTAACCGGACACATAGGGTGAGATCGGGGCGGCCTAGCGGTGACCCGCCCCACAGGACCCACGTCACATACGAGCCGCGGTAGTAGCCGCGGCAGGTCCCTCACCGGCCCCGCGCACGCCCCGCCGTCTGCCCGGCATCGACTTCCCCGCCGAGGGGCCATCGGCCCCCTCCTGCGAGGCCGGGTAGTAACAGGCCTCGTTGCCAGCGGGGTGGGCGGTCGGTAGAACTGGATGAGTCGCACGGCGGCCGGGGTGCTCCACTCCCCGCCGACGAACCCCTCTCCTTCGCGTGAGTGGCTCACGCATGCCTCGGCGTGCCGCGACCGCCCCCGTCCCCTTCGGAAGGTCTCTCCGTGTCCCACGCCGTCATCCGCCGCATCGCCGCTTCGAAGAAGGCCCTCGCGGGCAGCGCCCTCGCCCTGGGCGTCGCCGGCTCCATGCTGGCCGCCGTCCCCGCGCAGGCCGCTCCCACCAGCGCCAAGGCGATCGCCCGGCAGATGATCAAGGACCCGGCCCAGTTCGCCGCATTCGACAAGATCATCTCGCGCGAGAGCGGCTGGAACCACACCGCCACGAACTCCTCCTCCGGCGCCTACGGCCTGGTCCAGGCCCTGCCGGCCTCGAAGATGGCCTCGGCGGGCTCGGACTGGAAGACCAACCCGGCCACCCAGATCAAGTGGGGCCTGACCTACATGAACGAGCGCTACGGCAGCCCCGTCGGCGCCTGGAAGTTCTGGTCCGCCAACCACTGGTACTAGGAACGCGCGCCGAGAGCGCTGCTCCCCGCACGAAGACGCTCGGTCGGACCTCTCCGGCCGGGCGTCTTCGCGTAACCGGTGGCCGACGGGCCCCGCCCGGCGACACTCAGCCGGCGGACCGCGCCCGGTGCACGGCCCTGCGCGCCTCGCCGGGCGCCCGCCCCTCCCAGCGGTGCACCGCACGCCGAAGGGCCCGCACGTCGCTGTACCCGACCCGGCCCGCGATCGATTGCAAGGGCAGATCGGTGGTGTGCAGCAGCTCCATGGTGTGCTCGTGGCGCACGGACTCCACCTCCGCACGCCACGTGGTGCCGTTCGCGGCCAGCCGGCGCTGGAGCGTGCGGGGGCTCATCGCGAGACGGTCCGCCACGGTCTCGAGGGTCAGGGAGTCCTCCCGCAGCGCCGCGGTCAGCACCGTCCGGAAGTGGTCGTGCCACTGGAGGACGGGCTGGGACGCCGCCAGGACCAACTGCGCGTGGTGGGCCAGGATCCGGTCCATGCCCGGCTGCGCCTTGGGCAGCGGCGCGTGTACGTCGTCCTCGCTGAACGAGATCGAGTTGTGGGGCGCGTCGTAGTGGATCCGGGCCGTGCCGAACAGCCGGGCCAGCTCCCGGGCTCGCTGCGGCGGGCGGTGGGTGATCGTGACGCGGGAGGGGACGAGCCGGCGGCCGGCCGCGGCGCGGGCCCGCGTCAGGAAGATGGAGAGGGCGAAGAGGTCGACCGCCTGCACCACGTCCGGCCCCCAGGTGCCCGTCGCGTGGCGGACGGTGAAGTGACGCCCGTCCTCCTCCACGATCAGCTTCTCCGCGGCCGGATCGCCGAGGGAGGCTATGAGGTCCACGGCCTGGGTGAGCGACTCGCGCAGCGTGGGCCCGGAGGTGATCAGGTAGTCCCACGTGCCGAAGGTGCCGATCGGGGCGTCTTCGAGGATCAGGGGCCCGATCAGCGTGTGCGGTTCCAGCAGGACCAGGTTCTCCCACACCCGCAGCAGCGACGCCGTCGAGATTCTGGCCAGGTCGTTCCCCAGTACTCCGGCGGCGAGGTCCGGCACACGGGCGAGCCTGCCCGCACCGGCACCGGTCAGGGCGCCCATGAGGGAACGTGTGAGATGGGCCGACACCGTGCCGTCGATACGGGAGGAAAGCATGGGAAGCCCGAGGCTACCAGCCGCCCCGAACCGTACCCGGGGGCGGTATGAGCCCTGCCCGTTCCCCGCTGCGCACCGCCGTGCCGACGGCCTCCGTCAGGTGGGGGCCGCCGGGCGCCCGGCGGGTGCGGCGGGTCGTTCGGTCAGCTCGTGACCAGCAGGCCGCGGGTGCGCAGGACGCGGCGTTCGAGGGGGCTGAAGATGAGGAGGTCGATGGCGATGCCGACGATGAGGATGAGGAGGA
>NZ_JBWKLE010000026.1:0-69056 GCF_056430495.1 Streptomyces sp. NPDC045967
ACCGCTCCTACCTGCGCAGACGCGGTATCAAGGCCGTCATTCCAGAGAAGAAGGACCAGGCCGCCAACCGGAAGAAGAAGGGCGCACGAGGCGGCCGGCCCGTCAGCCACGATGCCGACCTCTACAAACAGCGGAACACGGTCGAACGCCTGATCAACAAGCTGAAGGCCTGGCGAGGCATCGCCACCCGGTACGACAAGACACCGGACAGCTACCTCGCCGGTCTCCACCTCCGCGCCGCAATGATCTGGATCGACGACCTGCTCAAGACCACCCAATGATCACGACATCACACAGGCCCTAACGACCTGGAGGAATTCAGGGATCCCTCTGATTCACTGAGGCATATGGGGATTGGGGCATTCATCACACAGGCGCGACGGCTGGCGGCACACGAGGGGCGGTGGATGGCGAGCCTCGGGCTGTGGGTGGCTCGGCGCTCGCACGGGGTCGGGGACGCGGATATCGCTGTCGGGTATGCGCGTGCTCAGACGCCGACGGCGTACGGGCTGGTCTTCGTCTTCGTGGTCGAGACGGTCGGGGTGTCCTTCATGCTCGCCGCGTATCCGGTCGCCCACCTGGTCATGCTGCTTCTCGACCTCTACACGGTGTTTCTGGTCTTGGGGCTGCACGCCGCCGCCGTCACACGCCCACACGTCTTGGGGCCGGGCGAGCTGCGAATACGGCGAGGTGCACGGCTCGATCTGCGGATACCCCTGGAACGGATCGCGTCCGCCCGTTACGACCTCCGCGTCCCGGACACGAACAAGTCCGAGGACGGTGTGCTGGACGTGGCCATCGAGTCGCAGACCTCGATCACTATCGAGCTTACCCAACCAGTCACCACCGTTAGCCTGCTGGGGCGGCGCGCGGAGGTTCATACGGTCCGCTGCCACGCCGACGAACCGCAGACCGCCGTCGCGGCGATCAGGAAGCTGCTGCCGACAGACAGCTGACAGGGCCGACACTGTTACCGCAGGTCGGTCATACGGAACTTCGGACCGTGACATGAGACGGGCCGCCCGAGCTGGGTGAGTTGTGAAGCTGACCTGGGCCCGTGCGGCCTGCTCCCAGCCTGCCCTGTCCGGTGTCTCCCGCGCACAGTGCGGCGAGTTGCTCGAAAAACTCGCGGCTCCGTGGGAGGCAGCGCGCGAGTCCGCGCTACGTGATCATCGTGACGGCCCCCGGCGCCGATCGGTGGGGCTGGACGGAAGCCGAAACTGGTCTTCGTCGACCGGTTGCTGGTCACCCTCATCCACCGGAGGCATGGGCTGCCGCACGCGGTCCTGACCGAGTTCTTCAGCGTGAACCGCTCCACTGTCTCCGCGGCGATCCGCCAGGTCCGTCCCCTGCTCGAGGCCCGGGGTTTCGCAGTCCCCGACCGTCCCGGCCTGAGGTTGAAGACGTTGGAGGACCTCAAGTGCGCCGCCCGCAGGCGGGGCGGCCCGGCCGGCGGGCGTTCGTCTCGGGCAAGCGCAGGCAGAACACGATCAAGACGACGACGCTCAGTGACGGCCAAAGCCGCATGCTGTTGTCCGGTGTCGTCCGCCCGGGCCACATGCATGATCAGACGGCGGTCCGCAGCGAGGGCATCGCCGAGCAGTTCCGCCACCGTTCCGGCGTGAGAGCCGAGGTTGACTCCGGGTATCAAGGGCTGGCCAAGGAGTTCCCGGCCAGGTGAGCGCCCCGCCGAAGAGTCCGAAGGACGACGCCTGCGACGGCGACAAGTACGCCTGGCGCGAAGCGCGGCGCCGCCAGTCCTCGACCCGGATCTGTGTCGAGCACACCAACGCCGAGCTGCGGCAGTGGGCCCCTCTCCGGCGGTTCACCGGACGCCGTGAAACGTATGCCGAGACCCACATCGCAATCGCATGCCTGGTCCCCGACCGAGCCGCCAAGTGGCCCCGACGCCCTCACCCGCGCCATCGCCTACTGATCAACCAACAGTCGAACACCAGAGCAGCACACCCCGAACTCAATTCCTCCCATAGTCGTAAGGGTTGGGCCGGCCCCGGGCGTCGCGTCTTCGGCGAGCGTTAACGGCGTTAACGGCGTTAACGGCGTTCAGGGTCCGGCTCGGGTGAGGGCGTTAACGGCGTTAACGCCGTTAAGGGGGGCGGGGGAGCGCGGCCTAGCATCGGGGCATGGGTGATCTTGGGGTAGAGGTGCGGGAGTTCCGGCTCGATGTGCGGCAGGAGGAGCTGGACGATCTCGCTGCCCGGCTGGAGCGGGTGCGGTGGCCCGATGAGTTGCCCGGGGTGGGGTGGGCGTACGGGATTCCGCTCGGGGAGATGCGCGGGCTCGTGGAGTACTGGCGCGGGGCCTACGACTGGCGGGCGGCCGAGGCGCGGTTGAACGAGTGGCCGCAGTACACCACCGTCATCGACGGGGCCCGGGTGCACTTCGCGCATCTGCGGTCGCCCGAGCCGGGGGCCAGGCCGCTGCTGATGACCCACGGGTGGCCGGGGTCGTTCGTCGAGTTCCAGCGGGTCGCCGGTCCGCTCATCGATCCGCGGGCGCACGGCGGGGATCCCGCCGACGCCTTCCATCTGGTGCTGCCGAGCATTCCTGGCTTCGGGCTGTCCGGGCCGACGACCGAGACGGGCTGGGAGTTCAAGAGGGTCGCGCGGGCCTTCGGGGTGCTGATGGAGCGGCTCGGGTACGCGGCGTACGGGGTGCAGGGCGGCGACTGGGGGGCCGCGATCTCGCGCGAGCTGGGGCGGATCCGGCCGCGGAACGTGGTCGGGGTGCACCTGAACCTGCTGCCGGGGGGCGGGGCGACCGCGGCTCCGGGGGAGGAGGAGCTGGCCGCGCTGAGTCCGGCCGAGCGGGATCGGACCCTCGCGTCCTGGGAGCGGTACCGGGTCTGGGCGCGTGAGCGGCAGGGTTACGCCGACATCCAGGCGACACGGCCGCAGACCCTGGCGTACGGCCTGAACGATTCGCCGGTGGGGCTGCTCGCGTGGATCGGGGAGAAGTTCGCCGAGTGGAGCGACCCCCGGTGCCCGGTCGACCGGGACCAGATGCTGACCAACGTCATGCTGTACTGGCTGACCGGGACCGCCGGCTCCGCCGCTCGGATCTACTACGAGCGGGCGCACGCCGACTACTTCGGGCAGCCGCCCGAGGTGTCGCGGACCCCGACGGCGCTGGCCGACTTCCCCCGGGACAACTTCGTACCGCTGCGGCACGTCGCGGCGCGCACCGACGCCATCGTGCGCTGGACCTCCTACGACCGCGGTGGGCACTTCCCCGCCATGGAGGTGCCGGAGCTGCTGGTGGGGGACGTGCGGGCCTTCTTCCGGGAGCTGTCATGATCAGCCGATGATCGATGAGCAGCGGAGCAGGCCCGTTCTGGACGGCGACGAGCGGGCCACCTTGACCAGCGTCCTGCAGTGGCAGCGGGACACCTTGATGATGAAATGCGCCGGCCTGACCGCCGAGCAGTTGCGGCGCCAGGCGGTGGCCCCGTCCGGGCTGAGCCTGCTGGGGCTGGTGCGGCACCTGGCGGAGGTGGAGCGCGGGTGGTTCCGCAACGTCCTGGCGGGCGAGGACGTGCGCGGCTACTTCCCGAAGGACGAGGCGGGGGAGTCGACGGAGTTCCGCGTCGAGGACGCGGATCCGGCGGAGTCGTTCAGGATCTGGGAGGACGCCTGTGCGCGGTCCCGGCGGATCGTGGAGGCCGCCGAATCCCTGGACGTGACGGGGCACTTCGGCGACCAGCCGTACTCCTTGCACTACATCCTGGCCCACATGATCGAGGAGTACGCCCGGCACAACGGGCATGCGGACCTGCTGCGCGAGGCGATCGACGGGGTGACCGGGGAGTAGGGCGGCGTGCGTGTCAGGCCTGGGGGGCGGCGCCGGCGCGGTCCACGGCGTCCAGGGCGAGCTGCCAGGGGAAGTGGGGCGGGGCGTCCGGGCCGGCCGGGCCGGGGGTGAAACCGGTGTCGCCGTAGAGGACTTCGACGCCGGAGGTGCGCAGGACGGCCAGGGACTGGTCGAACTGGGGATGGGCGGCGAGGGCGGCGTTCGCGCAGGGCATGGCGACGACGGGGAGGCCCTTGCCGATGGCCTCGGCGGCGACCCCGACGGCGAAGCGTTCGGTGAGACCGAGGGCCCAGGAGTTCACCGAGTTGAAGGTGACGGGGGCGAAGAGCAGGGCGTCGGCCGTCGGCCATACGTCGTCCTCCCCGGGCAGCTTGTACTGCCAGCGCACCGGGTGGCCGGTCAGGGCGGCCAGTCCGTCGAGGCTCCCGGCCACCCAGTGCGCCGCGGTGGGGGTGAGACCCAGGCAGACGTCCCAGCCGCGGGTCTGGGCGTCCTCGATCACATGGGCTACGTCGAAGACGGGCGGGGCCGCGGAGCAGAGGAGGTAGAGAGTCTTCATGGTCATGCAGCCAATATGATCATATTGCTCAACCTCGACCGTCCCCGAGTGGCCCTCCTCGTGGCCTCGACCGTCCCCGAGTGGTTCCCCTCGTCTTCGAGCGGCCTCACCCTCTTCGAGTGGCTCCCCACGTCCTCGCGTGGTCTTCGCCGTAGGGGAGTGGCCGGACGACCCCGCCGGTTCCGGCCGAGGTCCTGAGACGCTCGCGTATGGGCCTGAGCTCTTCGGCTATGTGCCGTCTCGTCCGGCTGGACTTGACTGTGTCCATGACGCAGACGACGAACGACCTGACGCAGGACTCCGCCCGCCACACCACCACCCTCGTCATCGGGGGGACCGGCAAGACCGGACGCCGCGTCGCCGAGAAGCTCACCGCCCAGGGGCGCCCGGTCCGGATCGGCTCCCGGGCCGGGACCCCGGCCTTCGACTGGAACGAGCCCGCCGGGTGGCCGGCCGCGCTCGAGGGTGTGGACCGGGTGTACGTGACCTACTACCCCGACCTCGGCTTCCCGGGCGCCGCCGAGCAGGTCGGCGCGTTCGCCGAGGCGGCCGTGGCCGCCGGGGCGCGCCGCCTGGTGCTGCTCTCCGGGCGGGGTGAGGAGGCCGCGCAGCGCGCCGAGGACAGCCTGAAGGCTTCCGGCGCGGACTGGACGGTGGTACGGGCGAGTTGGTTCAACCAGAACTTCGACGAGAGCTTCTTCCTGGACGCCGTACGGGCCGGGGAGATCGCGTTGCCGACTGCGGACGCCGTCGAGCCCTTCGTCGACGCCGACGACATCGCCGACGTGGTCGTGGCCGCGCTGGGCGACGACCGGCACATCGGCCGGACGTACGAGCTGTCGGGCCCGCGCCTGCTGAGCTTCCGCGACGTCGCCGCCGAGCTGTCGAAGGTGACCGGACGGGAGATCGTCTACGTGCCGGTCTCCGATGAGGACTACCGGGCGGTGCTGCACGAGAACGGGCTGCCGGAGGAGTTCGCCGACCTCTTCGCCCTGATCCTGGACGGGCGCAACGCACACCTGGTGGACGGGGTGCGGGAGGTGCTGGGGCGTGAGCCGCGGGACTTCGCCGACTTCGCGCGGATGGCGGCGGCCACCGGGGTCTGGGACGTACGGTCCTGATATGGACACGCTGAGCGGCCTGCTCGAAGGGCCCACCGCACGGGGCGCCTTCATCCAGAAGTCCCTGGTCAATCCGCCGTGGGCGATGCGCATCGAGGACCGTGCCCCGCTGTCGGTGGTGACGATGGTGCGCGGCTCGGCCTGGCTGCTGCCCGACGCGGGGGAGCGGGTGCGGATCAGCCCGGGGGACGTGGCCGTCGTACGGGGACCCGCCCCCTACACGGTCGCGGACGCCCCGGGCACGCCGGTGCAGATCACGGTGGGGCCGGACCAGCGGTGCAGCACGCAGGCGGGCGAGGACGTCAGCGAGTCGATGCTGCTGGGCGTGCGGACCTGGGGTGAGCGGCACCAGGACGAAGGCTCGGCGGTGATGCTGAGCGGCACCTACCTGGCGCCGAGCGAGATCGGGCGCCGGCTGCTGGGCGCGCTGCCCACGATCGTGGTCCGTCCGGCGGGGGCGGCGGACGCGACCTTGATCGCGCTGCTCGCCTCGGAGGTCTCCCGGGACGAGCCGGGGCAGGAGATCGTCCTGGACCGGCTGCTCGACCTGCTGCTGATCGGTGTGCTGCGGGCGTGGCTCGCGGCGCCGGGATCGGGCGCCCCGTCCTGGTACCGGGCGCAGGGCGATCCGGTGGTGGGCCCGGCGCTGCGGCTGCTGCACGAGAACCCGGCGCACGGGTGGACGGTGGCGGAACTCGCCCGCAAGACGGGGGTCTCCCGGGCCTCACTGGCGCGGCGCTTCACGGACGTGGTGGGCGAGCCCCCGGTCGCCTACCTCACCGGCTGGCGGCTCGCGCTCGCGGCGGACCTGCTGCGCGAACCGGACGCCACCGTCGCGACGGTGGCCCGACGGGTCGGCTACGGCAGCGCGTTCGCGTTGTCGACGGCCTTCAAGCGGGTACGGGGGGTCAGCCCGCAGGAGTTCCGTACGAACGCGGCCGCCGCGCGGGGGGCCGGCGCGGTGTGCGGGCCGCCGCGGACCGTGGTCCTGGACGACACCGACCCCGACACCGCCGCCGACACCGCCTAAAGCGAACACGCCTGGCCCGCGAGTACCGCGCTCGCCTCAGCCCTCACTCGTAAGAGCACGTGAGCGAAGGCGCGCGGCCTCCCAGGGCGTGCTTCTCGTCCCAGCGGCGGCGCAGCTCCTGAAACCGGGCGAACCGCTCCTGCCGCGCCTCGGGGAAGGTGCCGAAACCGCCGCCGTGCACCCGGACGTCGGAGCCGGCCGGGCTCGGCTCCACCGCGATGATCCGCTCGGCGGCCCGTTCCAGCAGCTCCTGGTCGTGCGAGACGAACAGCACGGTCTTGCCGGTCTCACCGAGCCGGTCCTCCAGCCACCGTTTGCCCAGTACGTCCAGGTAATGGTCGGGAGCGATGGGATGTCGTCGCCCTCGGGCGGAGCGAGGGATTCCTTACCGCTCGTAACAAGGGGAATTCGTCCGGTAGTAAATAGGTGAATCGCTGACTGAATTTCCGTCAGCAAGCCTCACTCGATTATCTCGATTTCATAACGACATAACGGAAATGGCCTGGACCTTTGCGTATCTACACGAGTAACTCCCTTGCGCCCAAGGTTAGTTGATAGATCATCAGATGCAACCCCCAAGGTAACAGTCGGATATCTCGAAGCCCATTCCCGTTTGTCCGAATTCTCCATCGCACCCGTCTGGCAGGCTTCCGTGCACCCACTCCTCCGGCCAGGAATTGAGGTGCGCATGACGGGTTACCGTCGGAAGAAACGTGGACACCGGCGCAAACCGCGCCGGTTGATGCTCCTCTCCGCCGCCACTGCGTCGGCCGCGGCATCAGCGGGTGGCATCGCCTACTTCGGGCTCGGCGGCAACGCCCAGGCGGGGACCCCCGCTCAGGCCGACGCTGCCGCGGACGTCCTCACACCGGCCGCCGCGCCGGCCCGTGACGCGGAGCCTGCGCCCATGGCGGACGCGCCCGCCAACGACACGACGCGCGGCATGGTCTACGACGGCCTCAAGGCCGCGCCCGAGGGCGACAAGTGTGTCGGCGTCCACCGCACGGAAGCCGGACTGTGCAGCCACGGTCCCGACGCCCCGCCGAAGGGCGTCGACCAGGGAGCACCACAACAATGCGTATACGGCACAGCCCCCCGGCACGTACCGGACTCGGGGTCCTGTTCCTCCTCCTCGCCCAGGTCCCGGCCCTGGCGATCCCGACCCAGGCCCACGGCGACACCGTCAAAGTCGTGATCACCGGGCAGCGGGAAGGCCACCTCACCGCCGACATCACCCGGGAGCACGACGGGGACGCCATCGAGGAGGCGGTCGCCGCCACGGTGAACGCGAGCAGCGCGGACGGCACCCGCACCGGGGGCACCTGGAGGCTGGTCCGGGATTCCGGCACGCGCACCGGCGGAAGCACGCCAGAGGGCCTGCCTGCCGGCACCTGGAAGGTGCACGTCCACATCGGGTTCCCCTCCCGCGGACGCGCCGAACGCGAGGTCTCCGTACCGGTCGCCGACCCGGCACCGCCCAGCACTTCCGCCGTGCCCACCGCTCCCGTTCCTGCTCCTGCGAGCCCTTCGGCCGCAGCCGTGCCTCGTCTGCCGCACCCGCCCAGCCCGCCCCGGCCGGCGACGGGAGCGCCTTCTCCTGGACCGCGACGGGCTTGACCATGGCTGCCCCCGCGGGGGCCGCTTCCGGGAGGCTGCTGGTCCGCCGGGCCCGAGCCCGCAGGCAGCCTCGGGGCGACGGGCGAAGCGGTCCGTAACCAGCGCGAAGTGTGAGCCCAAGCATCGTGGCGGCCGTGACGTTCCCACGCCGTTCCGTCCGCCAACTGTCTGACTGTCCGTCATCCATCGGTATGTCGCCGCCGAGCCAGGCGCCCTACGACATCTGTCGCGCAGACCGGACGACCGGGCTGCCGGGCAGGCAATTCCCATATTTTTCAGATCAAGGAGCATGATGCACAAACGTCGCGCGTCCCGCCGCAAGAAAGCGCTGATAGCCGCGATCACCGCCGCACTCTCCGGCGGTCTGCTGTTCGGCTTCAATACCCTCGCCCAGGCCGATGTGGTCAGCGGCACGGTCATCGGCGGGCAGGGCAACTACCAGACCGTCAACCATCGGGCGAAGCCGTCCCTCTCGGCCCAGGTGAAGGGCTCCTCCAGGGTGGGCGCCAAGATCCAGATGTCCTGCCGGACCACCGGCGACACCGTCGAGAACAACCCGCGGTGGATCTACACCGGCTCGTACTACATCGCCGACGCCTTCATCAGGGAAAACACCACCCCCCTGCCGGTCTGCGGTTCGACCCCGAACCCGAAACCAACCCCCACTCGGCCCCCCACGACCGCGAAGACCCTCCCGATCGACATGCAAAAGCAGGTCAGGACCCAGTGGTGCTGGGACGCCTCCGGCGTGACCATCGCCAAACACTGGGGCCGATCCGTCAGCCAGGAGCAGTTCTGCCAGCTCGCCGCCCAGGGAACCTGGGTGAACTGCAACAACCAACCCGCGACGCTGGAGGACATGGCCAATGGCCTGGCCAGACTGGGACTGAGGAACAGCGGCCGCAGCCTGTACCGCAACGCCTCGTTCGGCGAGTCCGCCGCCGAGATTGACGCAGGCCGGCCGTTCGCCGTCCGCTTCGGCTGGCGCACCGGCGGCGGTCACATGAACGTCATCTACGGCTACGACAGCGCCACCAACATGATCGCGGTCGGCGACCCGTGGCAGACCACCCAGACCTACACCTGGTGGAACCACTCCACTTACGCGAACAACAACTCGTTCCAGTGGACCCACTCCCGCATCGGCATCCAGGGCTGAGGAGCAGACCGACCATGCACACCACGCGACACCCCAAGCACGTGGCAGTCCGGGCCGCCGTCCTCGCCACGACGGCACTCGCCGCCGCCCTGAGCGCAATCGTTCCCGCACAGGCCGCGGAGGGCGACGGCATCGCCGGTTACCAGTCCGCCCAGCAAGCCCTCCGGAGCGAGCAACTCCACGACACCGTCTCCCGCTTTCTGGTCTCGGCCCGACAGCCCCGCACGGCCCCCGCCGCGGACGGCGGCGCCGTCGGCACCCCCAACAACGCACCCGCGGCGGTCGCCGCGCCGCCCGGGTTCGATCTCAAGAAGGACCCGGTGCCGATGTTCGAGATCAGCCCCGAGTTCGTGACCGGCAAGACCCAGGCAACCCCGCAGACCGCACTCCGGCTCTCCTACCTGGCCTCCCGGGTGACCGCCTCCGACGGCAAACACGCCGCCGTACTGCTCGCACCCAAGGGGAACCCCGCTACGCCGGGAAGCGGTCCGCAAAACGTCGGTGCCGAAGGCTGGCAGCTGGCCGGCATCCGCGACGGGGACGCCGAGGTCGGCTTCGCCGAGCGCGGTACTCCCCAGGCCCGTACCTTCACCGAGCCGCAGATCCGCGCCTGGTACCGGCTCACCGCCGACGGCATGGTCGAGCCGCTCAACGAGGAGGCGACCACCGGCCTCGGCGGAAAGCGCGGTGTCACCCTCGCCGCCTACCAGAAGCTGGTCACCGCGCGCTACGGCGACAAGATGCCCGGCTCGGAGTACGACCGCAGGGGCCTGGCCGGCGGGTACGCCGGCCTCGCGGAGGATCAGCCGGAACAGGTCGCCGTCGCGTCCGGGACGCCGGTCGCCGACGAGTCCTGGCAGCCGATCTCCGTCACCGCGGCCGCAGCCCTGGCGGCGATCGGCGGTGCGGTGGTGTACGCGCGCCGCCGGCAGACGGCCGGCGTCCGCTGACCCGACCCCGTGCAGGCCGGGCCCCCTCCGTGCGCAGCCTGACGACTTCCATCGTCGGATGCGCATGAGCTCGGGAAGGGGGCCCGGCCGTGCGGTGCACGTCGGTACCGACGTGGACCGCATGCGGTCGTGGACCGCTGCCGGCGCTACCTGGGCCCAAGCAGCAGTGAGCCTTTTCAGCTCCCTCACTGATCGGGTGCTGCTCCTGCCTGGCCTTCGCAGGTCACCGCGTACTGCGCCGCAGGAACGAAGCCCAATGTGGAAGGGCTCACTGTGTAACGGCTGCGAGGCCAGGCTGGATCTGACGGCGGCTCCAGCGCCCAACGCACACCCTTCACATCACGAAGCCCACATCTGCAAGGCCCTGGCCGGCGACTTTCTTTCACCTGCTTCGGCCTGCACTGTTCCCTGTGACGCACCACGTGGCGTGCGTGGCGATCCTTGAGCCGGCAAAGAAGGACGCCTGACCTGCGGTTTTGCGCGTGCGCGGGATGTGCCGTGTGGGCGTTACGGGCGATGTCTTGACGCTGAGATGACGCCCGTGACGCTCATTTGACGCTCGTTCTGATGAGGTGTCAGGTCAGGGCTGGGTCGCTCAGGTCGTTCCCCTCCCCGTCCTGCTGACTACGCAAGGCGTCTTCTACGTCGACTGGGTGGCGCTGGGCGTTGTGGTGGCTCCCTTACGGCTGAGAGCCCCGTCCCGCGTGTGTTCGGATGCCGCACGCGCTCCTCTACGAGCCCTCGGTCGCCCGTTC
Organism: Streptomyces sp. NPDC045967; assembly: GCF_056430495.1. Classification (NCBI taxonomy): domain Bacteria; kingdom Bacillati; phylum Actinomycetota; class Actinomycetes; order Kitasatosporales; family Streptomycetaceae; genus Streptomyces; species Streptomyces sp. NPDC045967. The sequence continues at coordinate 11,023 of NZ_JBWKLE010000026.1, forward strand.
CGACACGGGCGACCAGGTGCTGATGGCCAGGGCGCGGGGATGCCCCCGGGTGGCGAGCGCTGCCGCCACCCGCTCGACCGCGCCGTCGACGGTCTCGTGTTCCCAGATGCGGAGGGGCAGCCAACCGATCAGCGCGAGGTGGGCATCGGTCTCCTCGTCGCGGCGGGCGTTTCCCCGAAGCTTCTGCCGCCACCATTCCGAGTTGTGTCGGGGCATATGCAGGTGACTCGGGCAGGCGTGCCAGAAGCAGCCCTGTACGAACACGGCGGTGCGCCACTTCGTGAACGTGACGTCGGCGCGGCGACGCGGCATGCCGACGATCGGCAGGTCCACGCGGTAGCGGAAGCCCAATGAGTGCAGAGCCCGGCGAAGCGTAAGCTCCGGAGTCGTGTCCCGGCTTCGCTGAGCGACCATGACCCTCCGCGTGTTGGCATCGCGCGGCGCCGGCGTCCCCCTGCGGCGTTCCTGAACTCTCACGTCTGATCAACCATCGGGGTGCCTCGCCGTTACGGGCGTCGTACCGGTGATCCGCCCGGGCCGTTCACGATCGCTGCTCATGCTGCGACCGAACTCGGCATCGTGCTCCTTCCCGGTTTCACCGAGGGGTTGTGGGCAGCGGTCGGACGTGATTGTGCGACGGGCAGGCCTCAGGAGCCGGATAGCAGCGCCGTGACCGTGGATTGAACGAGTTGGGCCGCCGCGAGGCTCGACCTTGGTCATGATGACCTGTTCACCGAGGTGCGAAGCGACGCCCTGCTGGTCGTGACTGTCCACCACAGCGTCTTCTCCGGACTGCGGGGCGAGGGTGCTGAGCGGGCTGTCGAGGAGTCGAAGGCCCTTGAAGCCGGCTGGCTAGCGGACCTGATCGAGCTGACATACACACCGCAGCTCCTTCTTGATGTGCACGAGATCGAGAACCGTGAGGCGAGACAGCGTCAGCGCAACGGTCTGCCCCAGCTTCGAGCGGCGTCGCCTGACGGGGCGGCGGTATCGGTTCGCCAGCAGGAGATGCTTGCAGCCCTGAGCAAAGAACTGCCGGAATTGCTGATCGACGGCAAGATGCGTGCTCGACTGCGCTACGTGGCCGAGACTTCCTGCGCCGGGCTGCAGGTGTTGGTGACGCGCGATCCCGAGTTGGAGAGGCTGGCTGATATCGCTTGGGATGTGGCGCGCGTTCGGGTGGTGTCGCCGGCCATGGTGACACTTCATGTGGACGAGCTCCGCCAAGCCCAGGTGTACCGTCCGGCGGATCTCATGGGGACAGCCTTCTCGATGGAGGAAGTCGCATCCGGGAGTGAAGGTGAGTTGGTCGCCTTCTTCGAGCAGACGGGCGGCGACACAGGAACCGCCTTCGTGGAGCGATTGAAGGCGCTCGGCGCGGATGGCGTGCTGTGGCGGAGAGAGCTGCTTCGGGACGGCGACGGGCATCCGGTGGCCCTCTATGCCTGGGCGATGGATGGTCGCACGTTGAACGTCGCCATCCTGCGCACCGCTTCCCATCCATTGGAGGAGACGCTTGCCCGGCAGTTGCTCTTCATGCTCAAGCGGCTGGGGCGAGATCGAGGCGCGCAGATCGTGCGCATTGCTGATCCCTATCTCTCCACAGCCGCCAGGTCTGCTCTGGGTGCCGACGGATTCACCGAGGACGAGCGCGGCTTCGCGGCACTCATCGTCGATCTCTGCGGGCCGGCTGAGGCCGTTTCGGAGGCGGCAGGAGAGATTGCCGCACGTGCTGGCCGTACGGCGCCGCGCTTGGATGCTCGTGCTTCACCGGAAGTCGTAAGCGTAGCTGAGCGAGCCTGGTGGCCTGCGAAACTCATCGACACCGCCCTTCCTTCCTTCGTCGTTCCTGTTCGGCCTCTTTGGTCCACAGAGCTGTTCAACGTGCCGGCCATGCTCGTGCCGCGTGACGACGTGCTCGGGATCAGCCGTGAGCACGTCTACTACCGGTCTGCTGGCCATCGTGGGGAGAGCGTTCCTAGCAGAGTCCTTTGGTACGTCAGTCGGGGGACTGCTGGGCAGCAAGGGATGATGGCCGTCGGCTGCTCGCGGCTGGACGAGGTGATAGTCGATGACCCTGACTCCCTCTTCTCGCGATTCGAACACCTGGGCGTATACGGTCGTGCTGACGTGCGTGCGCAAGCCGAACCGACGGGCAAGGTAATGGCGTTGAGGTTCTCGGACACGGAGATCGTCCCTGCGCAGGTGACGCGCTCGCGATTGACCTCGTTGGCTAAGGGCTTGGGGCTAACGTGGAAGACGCCGATGTCGATGATGAAGATCGACAGCGCGCTGTTCCAGGCCGTGTACGAAGAGGGGCACCGAAAGACGTGAGCGATCCGGAGCGAGCGATGCTGCTGTCCGTCCGCCCGCGGTTCGCCACGGCGATCCTGGCTGGAACCAAGACGGTCGAGGTGCGCCGTCAGCGCGTCGCAGCCCCACCTGGAACTCCGGTGCTCCTCTACGCGACCGCGCCCACGATGGCCATCGTGGGCATGGCTCGGATCGCCTCCGTGCAGGTGGCTTCGCCACGTGAGGTGTGGTCGGCGAGCCGTGCGAGTGCAGGTATCAGTCGCCGAGAGTATGACGAATATATGAGCGGGGCGACCCGCGCCAGCGGCCTCTCGCTAGAGGCACCTGTCACCTTCCAGGACCCCGTTCCGCTGTCTGCGCTGCGGGCCGCAGGACCCTTTCACCCGCCTCAGAGCTACAGGTACTTGACCGATGAGGACCTTCGCAGGCTGTCTGAAGCGGCGCCGGACAAGGATGCCTCCACCCTGCACGAGGCACTGGTGGACCGGGCGCCTTCCTAACTGACGCGAAGGTCACGTGACGTGATTGGGAGCTCGGCCGGACGGCACCGAGACCGGTGACTTCTTGGGGCCAGGCAAGGAAACGGTACCTTCTGGCTCAGGCTCGGCGTGTGTCGCGGATCCGTGCGGGCGGAGACAGGCTGAGGGAGGTGCTCGTGGGTGAGAGCCTCTGCCCAACGGCTGCCGGGCAGAGGGCGGGCAGTTGGTCCAGGGTTAGGTGACTTCTCCCCGTGTGCTCTGACCGGTGGATGCGCGGTAGCGTCCCCGTATGAGTCCGATCTCGGAAGGGGCGAACGCCGGATGGTGCGCGGGGGCAGGGCTGACGGGGACGGGCAGCTGGGGTTGATCCTGGATTTCGCGGGGGTGCTCACCGCCAGCCCCATCGAGGTCCACCGGGCCTGGTGCGTGTCTGAGGGGCTTGAACCCGGGGCGTGGCGGGCGACGCTCAACGATCATCCGGAAGGTCGGCGGTTGTACGCGGCGTTGGAGATCGGGGAGATCGGGCAGGCCGAGTGGAATGAAGGAACAGCAGCTCTCCTGGGGAAGCACGTGGACCCCGTGAACCTGATGGGACGGGCCTGGGTCGACGTTCCTCCGGCGCGTCGGATGATCGCGCTCGCTCGGGCCGCACGGGCTGCCGGCCACCGGCTCGCGCTGCTGTCCAATAGCTTCGGCCTCGATCCGTTCAATCCGTACGAGCACGTGGGCATCTGGGACCTCTTCGACGTGCACGTCGTGTCCGAGCTGGAGGGGATGGCGAAGCCGGACTCGGCTATCTACCGGCTGGCCCTGGAGCGGATCGGGTTGCCTGCCGAGCGGTGCGTGTTCGTGGACGACCATGAGGTGAACCTGCCGCCGGCTGCCGAGCTGGGCATCACGACTGTTCACGCCACCGACGAACACAGGGCGGTCGCCGAGCTGGAGGCTCTTCTCGGCGTCACGGCTGTGCTCACGGTCTGAGCGTCAACTGCCGCCTGGCCGAAGGCTGTCCACCGCCCCGTTTCTGTGAGTACTGTCCGTGTGGGGCCCATCACGCGGAGGTTCTGGAGCATGCAGTGGTCGGAGTACACCACCTCTGAGCGCTTGAAGGCGTTGCGCGGTGCCATGACGCAGGAGCAGTTAGCCGAGGCCGCCGGGGTGTCCGTCGGCGTCGTCCGCAAGCTCGAACGCGGCGGGACGGCTTCCCTACCGTCGCTGCTGTCGATCGCCGACGCGCTCGGTACGGACATCGCCGTGCTCCTCGGGCAGCAGGCGCCGCGCCGGTCCATGGACCGTGATGAGAGGGCCGCGCTGCGTCTGGTCTCCGCGGCGACCCACGACGCTGCCATCGGCATCCCCGCCGAGGTCGAGCCGGGCAGTGTCGAAGAACTTCGAGCGGTCGTGCGTCGGGCGGACGCCGCCTACTGGGAAGGGCGGTACACCGAGCTCGGCACCCTCCTCGGGCGGCTCCTTCCAGAAGCCCGCGCCCGGTTCGACGCCGCCGGCCTCGATGAACGGGAGGCCGCAGCCGGCGTCCTGATCGACACCTTCCAGACCGCGGGTATGGCCGCCAACGTGCTCGGCTCGCGAGACCTGGCGTACGCGGCGTTGACGTACGGGCGGCAGATCGCCGTCCAGGGCGGGGACGAGCTGCGCGACGCCCATCTCGCCGCCACGACCGCGTGGGTCAATCTCCGTGATGGGCGCACCAAGCAGGGCTTCCTCCTCGCAGCGGCCCAGGCCGACCGGATCGAGCCCAAGATGAGCGAGCACGATCCGGACCGGCTCAGCGTCTACGGTCAGCTCGTCACGAACGCCGCCGTCGCCGCCTCCCGGGGCGGGGCGAGCGCGGACCACGCCCGCGAGTACCTCTCCCAGGCGCACGCCGTCGCAGCCCGCATCGGAGACGAACACGCCCGCGGCTCGCACGCACAGCCGTACGGGCCGATGTACGCCGCCACGCAAGCGATGAGCATCGCGGTGGCGCTCGGCGACACGGGCGGCGCTCTGCGCCTCATGGACACCGTCCGCCCGGACGCTAGCGTGCCTCTGGCCACCCGCGCCCGCTTCGGCCTGGACGTCGCTCTCACCCAGGTGGAATGCCGACGGTGGGAGGCCGCCGCCGACATCCTCCAAACGGTGTGCGAGACGGCTCCCGGCTGGGTGCGCCACCAGATGCTGCCCGGCGTCATCATCAGCAGGCTCGCCGGCGTGTCCGTCAGCCGGCTGCGCGGGCTGGCCAACTCCGCCGGTGTCCCGCTCGGGGTGCGCTGAGGAACGGGCCGCAGTACCACGGTCCGTCGTAGCTCCGCGGGTGCCGCCAGCATGACTGCTACGGGCCGTGTCAGCCCCACGGCGGAGTCCGCGACCGCTGCCACGGGAGGTGGCAGTCGAGCCCGGTACGAGGTTCCTCCGCTGCGACGGGCCGTGCCTGGGCCCGTGCATCGCAGGCCACCAGCCTGGAGGCATGCCGAACAACCCGCCCGGCGGCCTCGGGCACGTACCCGTTGCCGTCTACTCCTGCGCCACCACCTCCACCGCCCTGGGCGAGAGCGAGGAGCGTGGCCGCTACTACGCCGACGCCCGGCACTGGCACGTCGCCGGGGTCTGGTCCGACTCCGACCCGGCGCTGCCGCTCGCTGAGCGGCCGGGGTGGCAGGCGGTCACTGCCGCCCTGTCCGCCGGGATGATCCGGGGTGTCGTAGTCAGCGCGGCGGCCCATGTCGCCTCCGACGCAGCCCAGTTCGCGGCCCTCGGCCTGCTCCTCCGCGATCGGGGAGGGTTCCTCGCGGACGCGTCGAACGGCACCCCGGCCCGCCGTACACCCGGTCAGGCCCGACGCCGCCGCGACCTCGCGGACGCGGCCTCCGGCTGGTTCGGACAGACCGACACGCACGACGAGGGCACCTCGTGAGCGCCCGGCGCGCGTGGGTCGGTGACCTCGTCCGGGACGGAGACGGGCGGCGGGCGATCGTCACCGACGTCCGCGCCGACGGCACCGTGTGGGTGCTGCGGCCGCCGACCGGGGGCGGGCCCTGCTGGGAGACCGACGACCCCGACAGCCTCCAAGTCCTCGCTCCCTCCGGCGGCGGGGACAACCGGTGAGCTTCCACGCTCACCGTCCCATCCCTCACTCCCTCCCGTGCACCACGCCTGAAAGGCGACGTCCCGTGTACGCGTTCGGTCTCTGCATCGACCAGCAGTACCTCGTCCCCGGCCTCGCCGCGATCGCGGGCCTGGCCGACGGCCTCACCCCCGTCGCCCGCCGCAACGCAGCGGTACGGGTGCTCACCCTCGACCTCGCCCCGGCGCAGGCCCTGCTCCTCTCCGACTTCGCCAAGCGGACCGGCTTCGGCTCCTTCGACCTCCGCCGCTGCGTCCCGCTGCGCGCCTCGCGCATGGCGGACGCCTCGTACATCACCGTCACCACCTACCTGCGGTTCGAGTTCACGCCCGACTTCGTCCGCCGGCCCTACCTGATCTACGTGGACGCGGACGTGCTCGTACGCGGAGACATCACCGATCCGCTTGGATCCCTCCGGGAGGACCAGATCGGTGCCGTACGCGACGAGTTCAACCCGGCCGTAGGAGAGTGCCCGGCGCTGCCCGGGGCCGCCGAACGCTGGCCCCACCTGCGCGGCCGCCCCTACTTCAACGGCGGCGTTCTCTGGAGCCGCACCGGCCACATGCCCGTCGTCCGCAAGGGCGTCGAGCACGCGCTCATCCACGGCCGCCGCCACATCCTCCACAACGACCAGGACGCCCTGAACCTGTGGCTCCTGCACTCCGGCCGCGTGCGGCCGGTCGCCGCCGGGCTCAACAGGTTCGAGACCGGCCGGTTCCTTGAGCGGGGCAACTGGGTGCGGCGGGTCGTCACCCGGTCGCTCAGGCCGGACCCGGCCGCGGCTCTCGTGCACTTCGTCGGCCCGGAGAAGCCCTGGCAGGCTGACTGTCCCGTCACCGAGGACGTGGCCGAGTACCGGCGGCACCTGGCGGTCGCCCTTCGGCACGTTCGCCGCCTGGGTGCCTTCGGGGCGGAACCGGCGGGTGCGTGGTGAGCCCGACGAACGTCCCCCCGGCCGTTGCGCGGGCCGCCCTCGGTCTCGTGGGAGTGCCGGTCCGTGCCGCACACCGTCTGTCGGCACGGTCGAGGACGGTCGTGTACCGGGCTCTCCTGGCCGACGGTCGGAGCGTGGTCATCAAGCTGTACGCGGTCACCGCCCGCCGCAACGCGGCAACCGAGGCGGCGGCGGTCCGGGCCGTCGCCAAGCACGTCCCCGTGCCCGCCGCCCTCGCACACGGACACGTGCCCGGCCACGAGGTGACCGCTCTCATCACCGCGGACCTCGGCCCGCTCACCCTGGGAAACGCCGTGCGATCCGGCCGGGTGGACGACGAGCGAGCCCTGAGAGACCTCGGCGGCCTGCTCGGCCGCCTACACCGGGCCCCGGTCCAACCGTGGGCCCCGCGCCGGCCGCTCCATGAGCAGGTCACCTCGATCGGCCGTCGCTGCCCGTCCAGCGCTCTGGACTGCATCGCGCCCGCCCTGGCCGCCATCGCCGACGCCCCCGCGGCTGCCCCGGTGTGGTGCCACGGCGACCTGCACGGCGACAACGTCGTGCTCGCCGGGCCCCGAGCCGTCCGCCACCTCGTCGACTTCACCGACGCCGCAGCCGGCCCCCGCGAATTCGACGTGGCCCAGGCCCTGGTCATGTCCGGCGTCATCGCCTCCGCCCGGGCCCGCACGGTCACCGACGCCTATCCACTCGCCTTGGACCACCACCAGCTGACGGCCTGGGCCGTCTTCCACACGATGCGCTGCTGGGCCCACTCCGAACCCGGAGACGACCGCGCCCGGTGGGCCGGCCGCCTGGACGAGCTGAGCCGACGGACCCCGCACCTCTTTCGCGTACCCCGCCCGGAAAGGACATACCGATGACCACCCCTGCCTTGTCGGTGGTGATCCCCGCCTTCAACGAGGTCGCTTACCTGCCCCGCTACCTGCCCTCCGTCCTCGCCTCCGTCGCCCGCTGGGAGGAGGTCACCGGCCGCACCGGGGAGGTGATCGTCGTCGACAACGCAAGCACCGACGCTACCGCCGACATGGCAGCCTCCTTCGGCGCCCGCGTCGTCACCGAGTCCGTCCGTAACATCGGCCGGGTACGCAACACCGGAGCGGCGGCCGCCCGCGGCGGCCGGCTCTTCTTCACCGACGCCGACGTGGCCCTGCCACTGGAGGCGGTCAGCGCCGCCGCTGCCGCCATGGACGCCGGGGCCGTCGGCGGTGCCATCCCGCCGCTCTACACACCCGAGCGGCTCGGAGCCCGCCTGCTGTGCGCGTACTGGGATCACTACCGCACCCGGCGCGGCGGAGCCCAGGGCGTCAACCAGTTCTGCACCGCCGATGCCTTCCATCATGTCGGCGGGTACCGGGACGACCTGTTCATGAGCGAGGACGTGGAGTTCTTCGCCCGGCTCACCGCCCACGGCCAGGCCACCAGACGGCCCGTGACGATCCTCGACGAGCTGCGCGTACGCCCGTCGACCCGCCGCTACGACCAGTGGTCGAGCTTGCGGATGCTCTGGTGGCAGAACCCCGTCACCGCCCGCCTGCGGCTTCGGTCGCCCCGCATGTGGCGCCACTGGTACGAGACCACCGTGCGATGACGAAGGAGACCCCTGTGCGGCCTCAGCCCAAGCCCCTGCCCGCCGTCGACCTGCCGGTCCCGGACGGCAGCGGCATCTACACCTTCCCCGACGACCTCCACCGCGCCCACCAGACCCACACCCAGCAGCTCGCCGCCCGCCACCAGGCCATGGACCACCGTGCCCTGGAGGTGACGGCGCCCCACACCCGCGTCCCCTATTACGTCGAGGCCCGTACCCCAGCCGGCCGCCCGGTCCTCGTCATCGAACCCCACCACGACGACTTCGCCCTCTCCGCCTCGGGTGCCTTCCTCGCCAACCCCCGACCGCTGACCGTGGTCACCGTCTTCACCCGCTCCCGGAGCGTCCACCCCGCCCTGGAAGCCACGTACGCCGACGTCGACACGGTGTCCGAGCTGCGCGACCGCGAGGGCGCCGCCGCGCTCGCACCCTTCGCCGCCCGCCGACTCCTTCTCGGCCACAGGGACGCCGAGCCGCCGTACAGGCCCTATGACCCCGAGCTGCTCGACCGGGTCACCGAGGAGCTACGCCGGATCGCCGCGCTCCATCCCGACGCCGAGCTCCTCGCCCCCGCCGCGGTCACCCGCCACCCCGACCACCTCCTCGTCCACGAGGCCGCCGTCCGCCTCGGCTGCACCTGGTTCTGGGAGGACCTCGCCTTCTGGGCGACGTACGCGCTCGCCGGCTGCGACCAGCACCTGTTCCGTACACGTACGGGGGCGGCCATGCGGCCCGAGCTGGTCGACATCACCGACGTCGTCCTGGACAAGGTCACCGTCCTGAGGATGCACGGCTCGCAGATGCACCCAGCCCGGAAGATGTACCGGCCGATCCGGCACGCCTTCACCACGGCGGCCGACCTCGTCGACGGCACGGGACTCTACGCCGAGCGCTTCTACCGGACGGAGGAGACGACGTGCTGATCATCGCCCTGGAAGGGCCCTCCTATGCCGGCAAATCCACGGCGATACGCCACCTCCGCCACACCGCCCTCGGCTCGCGCGCGTTCGTCTCCGACTGCTACGTCAAGCACATCGCCCACCGCGACGACATCCCTCCGGCCCGAACCGACTCCGCGGCCGCCCAGTTGGCCGCCTTCGAGCGGTTCATGGAGATCGAGGCGACCCGAGTGGCCGAGGCCGCCGCGAGCGGCAGGCAGCTCGTCGTCCTCGACCGCTCCGTGGACACCCTGCTCGCCCACGCCTACGCCTTGGACGCCCTGTTCGGATACGGAGTCCACCACCGGCTCCGCGGCCGACTCACGACGCTCCCGTTCCTGCGCCCCGATCGCACCCTCTACCTCGACGTACCGGCCGAGACGCTCCACCTCCGCCGGAAGACCGCCGGCCACACCGCCGCCGAGTCCGAGTACTTCCTCCATGAGCCGGGCTTCCTCCACCACGCACGCGACTACTTCGTCCACACGGCCCGCCGGCCCATGACGCGAGAGCTCACGGTCCTCGCCGCCGACGCCGACCCGGACGAAGTCACCCGGGCCGTGGAAGCCCTCGTCGGCTTCTGGACGAGGTGACCGCCGGTGCCCACCGCCCTCTTCGCCTGGCGCCGCACCCCACCCCCATTCCTCATCGGAGGCGCCGAGGTCACCCAGCAACTCCTCGCCGAAGAACTCGCCGCCGCCGGCTGGCGCGTCACCTACCTCGGCTCACACGAGGCGCCGTGGGACGGAGCCACCCAGCTCACCGACATGCGCGCCCATCTCCACAGGAATCGCGTCCCGTACGACGAAGCGAACGGCACCCTGCGCTACCGGTGGAACGGGGTCGAGTGCGCGGCGCTGACGCAGAACAACGTGGAGCACGCCCTGGGCAGCCTCCTGGGGGAACTCCGCCCCGACGTCGTGTTCACCGCCCAGGAAGGATCAGCGAGGCTGGCCGAACTGGCGAAGCCGACCACCCTCGTCGCCGGCCTGCTCCACTCCGTCTCCGCCACCGGACTGGGCGTCCTCGCCGGCCGTCCCCACTATGGGCTTGCTGTGTCGAAGTTCGTCCGAGACCGGGCACCCCACACGCCCGGCACCCGCATCGACGTGGTGTACCCGCCGTTCGCCCGCCCACGACCGGCTACGGACACGGAGCGCACCCCAGCCGTACTGATGGTCAACCCCATCCCCGCCAAGGGCGCCGAGCTGCTGCACCAGCTCATCCGCCTCATGCCGGAGCAGCTCTTCACCCTGGTCGAGGGCTGGTGGGACACGTCTGCCGACTTCGCGGCCTATCCGAACGTCACGTATGTGCCCCGTGTTTACGACATGGAGCCGCTGTACCGTAGCCACCGCCTTCTGCTGGCCCCGTCCACCGTGGAAGACGCCTTCCCCCGCGTGATCGTCGAGGCCGCCCTCCACGGCGTCCCGACCATCGGTACCAACCGGGGCGGGATCCCCGAAGCCGTCGGCGACACCGGGATCGTCCTGCCCGCCACCGCCGGCCCCGAGGCGTGGGCGCGAGCAATCCGAGACGTGGACCGCGAAGCGCTGGGGGAGCGGGCACGGACCAGAGCGGCACGTTTCACCCGCCCGTGCCTCCCAGAGCTCCGGGAACTGGGGATCTAGCGAGCGCCGCCGAACGCCCGCTCCACTTTGTCGAGCCGCTCCGTCCACCAGTGGAGGAGCGCTTCGTCGGCGATGAACAGGTCGTCGCAGGAGTGGTCACCCCGGTCGTAGTGGAATTCGAGCTGCCAGAAGTCCGTCATCCGCTTCCACCACAGGCGGCGTGCGGCGTCGAGCAGCGCGGCCGGCTCCAACGGGATCACCGACCGGTAGCCGCTCACGAAGGCCGCCACTCGCCCCAGGTCGAAGACGCCTTCCACCCCGAACTGCACCTGCGCCGTACGGACGACCTCCTCCGCGTAAGGGCGCACGCCCAGCCGGTCCCAGTCCAGGACGGCCGTCAGATCGCCGTCGGCCCAGAGGAGGTTCCGGTACTGGAAGTCGCCGTGCGTCCAGCCGTACGGCCCTGCGGGAACGTCTCCCTCAGGGCGCAGGGCCGCGTACTTGGCGAGCAGCACCCGACGCTTGGCGAGGGCGTCGAGCGCCGCCGCGTCGAAGGAGTCGCCCGAACCGTGGGCCCGCGCAGCAGTGGCGAGCCGGTCGGCCTTCTCCGACGCCCGTTCCGGCGTGACGACGTCCGCGGTGAGACTGTCGGGAACAGCGGGGAGGACCCCGGTTTCGGCGGCGTGCCCGAGCGCCAGGTGGAGCTTGGCGAGGACTGCGCCGAGCCGTCGCACCTGAGCGAGGGGGAGGTCCACGCCACGAACGTGCACCCCTTGTGCCCAGGGGAACAGGCAGTACCCGCTCCCGCCGACCTCGACCACGACCCCACCCGACGAGCCGACCGCAGGGACGATCACTGGAATGCCGGCCTCGGCCAGGGTCGGCAACACGGCAAAATTGCGGCGCAACCTGTCGAGCGGTACATCCGTGACCCGCTTCAGAGCGAAGGTCCCTCGCGACGTGTTCAGCTGCCAGTTCATGTTCATGAGGCCGTCAGCCAGATGACGCCAGTCGACGACGTCCCCGAGGTCGAAGTCCTTGATCAGTTCCGCGAGATCATGGGAGGGAATGCGGTGCCTGCTCGCCATATGCGCGTTGGTCACCTTGGCGACGATACGTGAGCTGAGCACCCGGGTGCACAAGGATCACCGCGCGGCACCGGCATCAGTGGTCCAGCCGACGCTTGTACTCAGACACCGTGCCCTTCGTGCAGGTGGCAGGCGGCTTCTCCGACCCGGCCCCGTCCGCGGATGCCGACGCCTAGGGTCTGAATCGTGACCGCAGGGGAGCGCGTCGACGAGGGGGGCAAAGCCATGAACGACCGGCCGAAGAAGCCGTTCCTGTATGTCGTCGTCTGCGCCGCCGGCATCGCGGGCGACGCGCACAAGCTGATCACCGCCGCGCAGGAGCAGGGCTGGGGCGTCGGCGTCATAGCCACACCCCAGGGCCTCGGCTTCCTCGACACCAAGGCGATCGAGTCCCAGACCGGCTACCCGATCCGCTCGGCCTGGCGCAGCCCTGGCGACCCGCGCCCCCTCCCGCCCGCCGACGCCATCGCGGTCGCGCCCGCCACGTTCAACACGATCAACAAGTGGGCCGCCGGCATCGCCGACACTCTCGCGCTGGGCATCCTGTGCGAGGCGTACGGGATGGGTATCCCGACGGTCGTCCTGCCGTATGTGAACGCGGCCATGGCCGCACACCCGGCGTACGACCGGAGCCTGAACCAGCTGCGGGAGATGGGCGTGCTGGTCGGGTCGTACGAGCCGCACCGGCCGAAGGCGGGCGGGGGAGCGGAGCGTTTTCGGTGGGAGGAGGCGCTGGAGCTTTTGGACGACAGGGGCGCAGGTCTCTTCGGACGGTGATCCGGATCGACGCCCGCGCGCCTGTCGTCGGTCGGAGAGGACCGGGCGGATCTTTCGTCAGTGGGCGGAGCCCGGACGCGGCTCCTCGTCCTGCCCCGGCAGCAGTCGCAGGGCGAGGACCGAGCCGTCGGCGTGGACGGAGACCGGGCCGCCCCAGTCCTTGTCGTAGCTGAGCCGGGAGCGGGCGTGGCGGCCGGCATGGACGATGGCCCGGTACTCCTCGACGTCGCCCCTGGCGAGGAGGCGGAAGATCTCCTCGTCCACGCCGGAGAACGCCTCGACGCGGGGGCCGTTCAAGCGGAAGACGTGGTCGGTGCCGACGTACGCGGTGCCGGAGAGGGTGTGGGCGGCGTCCTGGGTGCTCATGGCGGCCGCGTGTTCGAGACCGGTGAAGCGTTTACGGCCCTGCCGGTCGGTGAGGTGGCGGGCGGTGGCGTGGCCGGAGCCGGTGAACGCCATGAGGCCCGCCGCGGTGGTGTGGGCCAGGGACTCCTGGAACCAGGCGTAGTCCTTCGGCTGCACGTGGCAGCCCCGTACGGGCTCCGGGGTTACCAGGCCCTCGGTGGGCGGGTGGATGTCCGGCATCACGTTCGCCTGGAACGGTGGGGCGTTCAGGTTCGCCTCACGGACTTCCGCCGGGGACAACCGGCCTCCGCTGCCGGGTGCCTGGAGGGCATGGACGGTCATCGCGCCGCCGTCCGTCGGGAGCTGCGTGCTGAACAGTAGGCCGGGGGTCTCGTTCCACGCGCCGATGTGGACCGCCTCGGCGTGGGCGGAGGCGGAAGCCAGCTGGTCGGCGGAGGTGGCGGCGTCGCCGTGGTTGCCCTTGCAGGCGAGGGGGATGACGAGAGACGGCTCGCCAGGACGCCAGACCTCGGCGAAGTACTGCGGGCGGTAGCGGTACTTCACCTTCTCGCCCTTGTCCCTGCTCGTGAGGGCCCAGCCCGCGCGTAACACCGTGTCGGCGGGGACGATCGTCACCGAATGGTCGGGGAAGCGGCTGCGCAGCATGTGCTCCGCGAGGGTCAGCGCGAAGCCGATGCCGAGCTCGCCGGACTGCAGCGACTTGTAGTGGTCCGCGATGCGGTGGCCCTCGTCGGTGAGACCGAGGAAGGAGTCCCTGCCGCCGGCCAGGGCCTGGGTGTACTTCAGCGCGCCCCAGTGCTCCGCCAGTCCCCGGCCCGCGCCACGCCACGAGAGGGCGGTGGCCCGGGCGAGGGTGTGGAGGACGTCCCAGAGGGTCACTTCGAACTGCCGGGGCAGCTCCGTCGACGGGATCGGGACGAGGTCGGGCTTCCTGCGGAGCGGCTCGTCCTCGTTCTCCTTCCGCTTCTTGTCGTCCGCTGCGACGGCGGCTTCCACCTTGCCGACGAGTGCGTCGTCGGAGTGGATGGAGATGTTCGACGGCTGGGTCAGGTCCTGGAGCACTTCCTCGGTCGGCTTCAACAGCTCTCCTTCACGGTGTGCGAGGGCGGTTCGCCATCGGCTGGACCGTACGGAAGGGAGGAGCGGCGCACGCAAGTGCGCAGGGGCGCGTGGTCTGGACTTCGGCACGGCGGCGGACAGTATGCAGCCGGTGGCAGGGAAGACCCTCGCCACCGGCTGGTTGTTTACATGGAGGATCTGGCCCGTTCCTGCTATTTCTCTCGGGTCATGCATCGGCGCCTGTGGCGACGATGCCGCACAGGCGGTCGTATTCGAGCATGTCCTCGTGAGTCATGAACTGGACGAGGGCCATGTGATGGTCCAGGGCGTAGGAATAGATCAGCTTGGCGGGTTCGGTGACGGCTGCTTTGGCTTCGGTTCCTGCTTCGGGGTTGTGGATGCGGACGCCGGCGGCCTGGAATTCTTCGAGAGTGGCGTCATCGGCGAGTGCCTGTTCTTCGTCGGTGAAGGGGCGGCCGTCGAGGTGGCGGAAGGTGCGGGTGCCCCACGGCCGGTCGAAGTCCGTGTCGAACAGCAGGGCCATGATGTGGGGGCGGGGGAGGGGTGGGCATGGAGGTTTCCTTGTGCCTGGTCAGGAGGTGTACGGGGTGAAGGAGAGAGCGGGTTCGATCATGAGCTTGAGCAGCCGGTCGAACTCGGCTCGCTCGTCCTCCGCCATGAGGGCGTGGGCGTTGCCGAGGTCCTTCTCGTCGAGCTATTCCATGAACGGGGCGAGGAAAAGCTGGATGGCTTCGGGTGCTTCCTCGTGCATCTGGAGGTAATCCATTTAGCGCGAATGCTGGATCTTCAGCTCTTCGAGGTCGGCGCGCGTGGCCTGGAAGATTAGTGTGCGTTCCTCCTGGGTCAAGGAGCGGCCGTCTCGATGGGACCAGGAGCCGGTTTCGCGGAAGTGCGGGAAGTTCGCGTCGCAGAGCAGGGAGACGATCTCGGGGCGGGCTTCGGACGGGGGCATGCGGGATTCCTTCCGGGGGTTGGTCGGAAGGTCAATTGTTGGGAGAGTCGCCGGTTAGGATAACCGGCGATTCTGGGCTATCTTTCCGCCTCGTTTCGCGGGTCAGCGCTGCCTTCGGGTGTCGTTCGAGGTCCTGGCGTCGAGGTGTGCCGCACGTTGCTGCGAGGAGGCGGCAGCGCTGCCTCGTCCATGCGTGCTGCGGGAGTTCTGGGGATCGGCGGGGAGGTCGGCCATCCGTCGTAGCCGCCACACGAGCATGTCACTCATGCGCTCCGCCGTGTCCAAATCCCTCTGGGTGGCTGCCTGCACCAGCAGAGCGGTGGGGTTGTGGCCGGTGGTGCCGGTGGTCCGGGCTTCGTCGAGGGTGGCTGCGAGGGCGGGCCATCCGCGTTCGGCGAGGACCTGGTCGGCCAGCTGGGGCAGAGCTTGGCGCAGGGTGGCGGCGTGATGGCGTTGCCAGGCAGGGGCCAGACGGCTGCCCCGCTGGTGGAGGAAGGCCATGGGGTGGGCGGCAGCGGCGGGATAGGCGGCGCGGAGGTGTGCGGCGGCCCGGTGGGCGGCTTCGGCCTGCTGGAAGTGCTGCTTCCTGGCGTGCCAGTGGGCGGCGGCGGTGATCAGGAAGAACAGCATGTCGATGACCATTGCGGTGGTGGCGCCGTCCTCGCCCCGGCCGAGGGCCGGGCCGCTGTGGACGAGGTCGCGGGCGGCTCGGCGCAAGGCGTGATCGTGACCGCGTGCGGCGCGGACGTGGGAGCGGGAGGCACGTTCGAAGGCGGCTGCTGCGGCTTGGAGTTCGTGGCGGGTGTGGGCGGCGGAGGTTTTGGCGAGGGCGTCGAGGACCTCCCCTGTGGCGGATATCTGTGCGGCGATGACGCCGTCGTCGCCGTGGTCGATGACGAGCAGGGCCTGCCAGTGGCTGTGGCGGCGTGTCGGCGTGCGGACGCGGGCCCGGTCACCCACGGCTGGGAGGGCTCCGAGGAGAGGGCTTCCGCGGATGTGGTCCAGCGTTCACGGATCCGGGGCAGCGAGAGGTCTGGGGCGAGCTTGGAACCGGAGTAGAAGACCGGCTCGCCCTTGCCGTTGCGGTCATCAGGTAGGGCGACGGTGTAGCCGAGGGTGTCGCCCGAGGGTGCGATGCGCCGCCGGACGAGCAGACCGGCCGAGGCGAGCCGGTCGAAGAACTCCTCCTCACTGGCTGCGCCGGCCACCGAGCGGCGGACTTCCTCGCGCAGCTCCTCGCGTGGGGTGCGCTGTCGGCCGAGGCGGTCGGCTTTGTGGCGTTCGGAGCTGGTGGGCCGCGTGGCGGCGGTACCGTCCCCCGCCGCCACGCGGTGGAGGCCGTAGTCGACTTCGATCTGGCGGCATTCGGTCTGGGCGCGCTTGGCGGAGCGGTGGTGGTCGGGGCGGCGGCCGTCTTCACGGACGAGCGTGGCGATGAGGTGGATGTGGTCGTCGGCGTGGCGGACGGCTGCCCAGCGGCAGCCCGCGCCGTCGCCGGGGTCGATGCCCGTGGCGGCGATGACGCGGCGGGCGATGTCCGCCCATTCGGCGTCGGTGAGGGTGCGGTCGCCGGGGGCGGCACGGACGGAGGCGTGCCACACGTGGGTGGTGGGGCGGGCGTCTTCGTCGAGGAGGTGCAGGGGCTCGTCCAGGAGCTGGGCGAGGTCGACGATGGTGGTGCTCCGGTCGCGGCCGGGGTCGGGGGCGAAGCCGTCGAAGGAGGCGACGAGGTGGGGGTCGGTGTGTTCCTCGCGGCGGCCGGGGCCGTAGAGGTAGGCGAGCAGGCGGACGGTGTTGCGGCCCTGCTTGTGGATGCGGGGTATCAAGCGGCGGTGCCTTCGGAGTTCGGGTCGGTGAGGCGGGCGGTGACGTGGCGGACGGCGTCGACGGCGTGGCGGACGGCGGCGATGGTGTCCTCCAGGCCGTCGGGGTAGGTGCCGCTGTTGAGCGCGTGGGCGGCCTGGTTGAGGTTGTTGTTCGCGTGCCCGAGCTGGCGCCGGAGCGTGAAGAGGATGGTCAGGGTGTCCTGGCGGGTGGCGATGGCGGCTGCGGTGCGGTCGAGGTCGCGGGCAGCGGTGAGTCCGCTGTGGGCGAGGAAGCCGGCGATGCTCATGCCGACCGCTTCGGCGCCGGCGGCGATGGTCGCGTGCTCGGCGTCGCTGAGGTGGACGCTGTGCGCGCGGCGCTGCGTACGGGCGCGTACGCGGGACTTGCCACGGCGACGCGGCACCGGCTGCGGTCCGCCCTCGGCCGCAGCCCCACCCTCCCGCGCCCCCTGGCGCGGGAGGGTGCCCGCCACCCCCGGGGCGGGCACCGGTTCGGACGCACCCCCGACGGGGGAGTGTCCGAACCTCCAACTTGCTCCGCCCGGGGCAGCGCCGGTGGGCACCAACGGCTGGTTGGTGAGGGCCTCGGTGTGGCTGTCGTGCATCGGAGTGTTCCTTCGGAGCGAGTGCTGGAGGGGCGCCCGTGTGGGCCTGGGGTGACGGGGACGTCAGGCGGTGGCCGCCAGATTCTTGGCGGTGGCCGCTTCGTCCAGGACGGTGTCGGCGGCCTTCTGGGCCCGGGCCCTGTCGACGGTGTAGCCCTGGGCACGGGCGGTGCGCTCCAGGTCGGTCCGGCGGACGGTGCCGGTCTCGTAGCGCATCTGGCGGGCGAGCTCCAGGAGGTACGCGTCAGGGGCGCTGGCCTTGCGCCCGCCAGGTTTTGGCGTCGCTTTCCTCGGCGGTGTGGCGGTGGCGGGAGGCGGCGCCGTGGTGGTCGTGGCGGGGGAAGCCGGTGCGGCGGGCGGCTTCGGCTCTGGCGTGGCGGTCGGCTGCACCAGGCGCTGCTTAGAGGTCCTAACAGAAGCTGTTGATCATGTGACTTTCGGTTCGGATGGTCGTTGGTCTGGCCGTGGGGAAACGTCAGTCGCGGCCATGGATCGTGTCGGATGAACTGTGGTCGCTCATCGAGCCGTTGCTGCCTGAGCCGGCGCCGAAGCAGGTGGAAGGACGTCCTCGGGTGCCAGATCGGCAGGCACTGTGCGGGATCCTGTTTGTGCTGCATACCGGGATCCAGTGGGAGTACCTGCCGCAGGAGCTGGGCTTCGGGTCCGGCATGACCTGCTGGCGGCGTCTGGCCGCGTGGAACGCTGCCGGCGTGTGGGACCAACTGCACGTGGTGCTGCTGAAGAAGCTGCGGGTCGCAAAGAAGCTGGACTGGTCGCGGGCGGTGATCGACTCCTCCCACGTCAGGGCCGCTCGGCGGGGCCCAAAAGCGGGCCCAGCCCGGTCGACAGAGCACGTCCGGGCAGCAAGCACCACCTCGTCGTAGACGGCCAGGGCATCCCACTAGCCGTCTCGCTGACCGGCGGCAACCGCAACGACGTCACCCAGCTGATACCCCTGCTGAAGAAGATCCCTTCCGTCGCCGGCCTGGTCGGACGGCCCCGCAACCGCCCCGACAGCCTCCTCGGAGACCGCGGCTACGACCACGACAAATACCGCCGCCTCGTCTGGGCGCTCGGCATCAAACCAGTAATCGCCCGGCGCGGCGTCCCACACGGATCCGGCCTCGGAGTCCACCGGTGGGTCGTAGAGCGGACCATCGCCTGGCTCCACGGCTTCCGCCGACTACGGATCCGATGGGAACGACGCGACGACATCCACGAAGCCTTCCTCGGCCTCGCCACCTGCCTCATCACCCACCGACACGTCCAACGCCTTTGTTAGGACCTCTTAGCGGGTATGGCGGTGGCGGCGGACTTGGCAGCGGGCGGTGGCGGTCCGCCACTGTGTGCCTTGGCGGTTGGCGGTTCGGCCGCCATCGCCTTGTTGGCGGCGAGGTGGCGGTTGATGACGAGGTAAAGGTGGACGGCGCCGGCGAGGGCGAGTGGGGCGATGGCGGACAGGGCGCCGACGGTGGCGTTGTTGAGGTGGAGGCGGGCCTGTTCGTTCAGGCGGATGGCGTGCAGGGCGTTGGCCCAGATGCTGGCGCCGGTCGCCAGGGTGACGAGCGTCCACACGTACAGGCGGGAGCGGAGAGGGGCGGTGCGCAGGATGAGCAGGGCGGTGACGCCCAGCGCGATGAAGCCGTCGATGACGAGGGGGAAGAGGTAGGTCAGCGGTCCACTGATGTGGGCGGCGACGGCCATTTGCCGCAGGGCGTCGTAGGAGAGGACGAAGCCGACGGCGGCGATCAGGGTGATCCCCATGAGGAGGGGACGGCCTCGCCGTTCGAAGGCGGGGCGTATCGGGGCAGGGGAGGGCAAGAGCAGGAATCTCCGGTGTGGTGCAAGGGGCGGGATGGGCGCTGTCGGGGTCAGGCGACGGGCTTCTGACGGCGGCGGTCGTCGCCTTCGAGGGTGACGCGTTCGGTCATCTGGGCCAGGCGGGAGGCGACGCGGTCGCCGAGGGCTGCCCGCAGGGTGTCGGTGGTGAGGTTGCTGGTGATCAGGGTGGGGCGCAGGTGCTCGTACCGGTGGTTGATCAGCCGGTAGGTCAACTCCTCGGTCCACTCGCTGGTCTTCGCCGCGCCAAGGTCGTCCAGGAGCAGCAGCGGGCAGCGCATCAGGCTCTGCAGGTCGCGCTCGCTGTCGAACCCGGGGCGCGGGCGCAGCCGGGCGTAGAGGTCGGCGGCGGTGACGGCTTCCCAGCGCAGGCGGACCCCGGCGGCCAGCAGGGTGCGGATGGCGCCGTACGCCTGGTGGGTCTTGCCGGTGCCGGTCGGTCCGACGATTCGCAGCGAGGGGCCCTCCGCGATGCCCGGTGCGCCGCCGGGGCCGGGGCGTCCGGCGCGGGTGATCTCGTCCGCCCAGGCGGTGACCTGGGGGTGGTCGGCGAGGGCGTGGCGGAAGCGGGCGGGGATGCGGGCTTCCGCCTGTTGCAGTGCGGTGACGGGTTCGGGCGTCGGCTCCTGGGCGGCGGCGTTGGGGGCGATACCGCGCTGGGCCAGGATGTCGCCGAGGCGGCCGGTGATCCGGGCGGGCTGCTGCGGGTCGCGAGTGAGGGCGGCGGTCAGAGGTCGCCTCCGTAGGCAGCGGCGGTGTTGGTGGGGTTGGTCCACGGCTGGTGGGCAGCGGCGGCGGGGGTGGCGTTCATGGCCTCGTGGACGAGACTGGGCAGGGTGCTGGGGTGCAGGCCCTTGGCGCGGTGACGGTTGAGGCCGGCGCGGATGTGGTCCGGGGCGATGCCCTCGTTGAGGAGCTTCTTCACCTCCTGGCCGAGGTGGCTGAGCACGTCCTGCGGCGGGCGGTAAGCGCATCCGGCGGCGTACTCGCCGATCAGGTCCTTCGTCGAGACCGAGTCGGGCGCGGGGGGCGCCTGCGCCCCCAACGGGGTAGATCCTAGATCCCTGTTCCTAGGTCCTAGATCCGGACGGTGAGGGCTCACGGAGGGCTCGGTGAGCCCTCCCTGCGGCTGCGGTGAGTGCTCACGGAATTGCCTCTGACCTGCGGATTCGTTGTTCACGGAGGGCTCCGTGAGTCCTCGCTGACGACTTGCGGAAGTCTCCACGAGAGCTCCCTGCGCCTGCGCTGAGGGCTCACGCGGAATCCCGAGATCGTGGTGCGGGCACGGGGGCGTCCGGACACCGCTGGGCCGGTTGATCTTCTGGTGCTGGGCGAAGGTGACGATGTGCAGGTACCGGCCGTCCCCGCCCTCGTACCGGCAGATCAGCCCGGCACCGTGGAGCTGGATCAAGTCGTCCTCGACCGCCTCCGGGCCGTGCTCGCGGCGCAGCGACCACAGCTGGCCGGCGATGACGGCGGCCTGGTCGCGAAACCGGCCCTGGTCGTCGGCCTGGGTGAGCAGCCCGAAGAAGGTCCGCTCGGCGGACAGCGACACCGCCGCGAGGGACTCGGACGAGAACGCCTCGGGCTTGATGGTGCGGATACGGGCGATGGCGATCGACCACCTTTCAGGGAGAGGGCTGGGGAATCCGGCGGTGCGGGGTGCATGGCCAACACAGCCACACCTGGGGCGCAGAAGTCCAGACTTTGCACTGGAATTCCGTACAGCCCGGCGGCATGCCGCGTCGGCGAGTCCCGCAACTGTAGGGCCGAATTCCCGCTCACCGAAATCGCTGCGGGAAATCGCCGGGTGATTTGCATCGCTCACGGCAGACAGGAGTGCCCTTCCGGACCGGCCGGCGCGCAAGCTACAACACCACCCATGCCGCCACGCCCTCTCGTCATCGGACCCGCCGGACACGCCGCCGCCCACGCCATCGAACGCACCCGCACCGCCCGCGGCTACTCCCAGCGTCAGCTCGCCGCCCGGGTCACCGCACTGGGCCGGCCCATGACCTTCACCGCGCTCTCCCGCATCGAACGCACCGTCCGCCGCTGCGACATCGACGACCTCGTCGCCATCGCCACAGCCCTGGGAATCGCCCCGCAGACCCTCCTCGCCGGCCCCCTCATGCCCCCAGGGCCGGCCGGGGTGGGCGAAATATAGCCGACGATCCCCGGTTAGCGAAACCGGGAATCTCCGGATGATTGGGGGTCCCGGAACGCTCGCCGTGCCGGTCCCTGCCAGAAGTCTGCCCACCTCCCCAGAGGATGCCTTGCTCGATTTGCCTACGCGCCGATTTCATATTCTCCGCCGCGCACACGTAGCCCCGCTCGCTTCCTCTTCTGCTCCGCTCGGAGATCCCGGCCGTACGTAGAAGCCCTATTCGACGAACTCGCGGAATCGGCTGGGCTTGTTGCCTCCCATCCCAGTTAGATCTCTCCATTCCCGTCGCTCTTTCTCACGCAAAGGAACCGCCTATGGCCCCGCGCCTGCTGTCCATACCCGCCGTCGCCGCCGCCCTGGACGTTGACCGCCGCACGGTCTACCGCTTCATCGCCGCCGGCGAGCTGCCCGTCGTCGACCTGCGCACAGGACCGGCTCGCTCTCGCGTTCGCGTCCCGGCCGCGAGCCTGGACGACTTCATCAACAGCCGGGCGATTTCCGCGCCCGCGCGCCGCCGCTGACCAGGACCAAGTACCTCCGTACGCGAAACAGGAAGGACCGGAACCACGTACCTCCGGAAGCTGAAGTCCGGCAAATGGCAGGCAACCGTCCGCAACCGGGTTGGAGACCGGTTCAGCGAGTCGTTTCCCCTCAAGGCGCAGGCCCGCGCCTGGGGTACCGATATGGAGACGCAGTTCGCCCGCGGAAGCATGCGGGACCCCCGGGCGGGCGAGATGGCGTTTCACGAGTGGCACGCTCGCTGGTGGCAGGCCCGCGTCGTCGAGCTCCATACGCTGCGCGGGGACGCCTCCAGCATCAAGAACCACGTGCTGCCCCACTGGGCCGACTGGGAGATGCGGGCCATCACCCGTATGGACGTCCAGAGCTGGATCCGCGGATTGGTCGAGAAGGGGGTCGGTGCCTCGGCGATCAAGAGGGCGTACAACCTGCTGTCGTCCATCATGCGTGCGGCCGTCGACGACGATGTCATCGCGGTCAGCCCCTGCCGGAACATCGACCTGCCGCAGATCGCGATCAGGCCTCCGCAATGGTTCACCCTCGATCAGGCGCAGAGCATCGTCGACGAGCTCCCGGCCCCATGGCGCACCATGTGCCTGCTCGGCTTCTACACGGGTCTGCGCTGGGGCGAACTCACCGGCCTGCATCGCCATCGGATCGACCAGCGCCGTTCCCGCTTGTTCGTGGTGGAGGTCAACACCAAGAGCGGCATCAAGGAGTACCCCAAGAGTTCGAGGAGCCGCCGGGAGGTCCCGCTTCCGCTGCACGTCCTGGACGCGCTCGACCGGCACATCCACCCGCTCGACCGTGACGCCCTGGTCTTCACCACCGTCACCAAGGGCCGCGCTGGCCGTCGCCTCGACGACGGCAACTGGCGCCGCCAGACCTGGTGGCCTGCCATTGAGAATGCCCACTACTTCGGCACCGACGGGGAGAAGCTCCCCGTTCCGCACTATCCGCCCCACTCCATGCGCCACACCTGCGCTTCGTGGCTCGTCCAGAAGGGAGTCTCGCTCTACGAGGTCCAGCACCTCCTCGGCCACGAGAGCTTCCAGACCACCCAGCGCTACGCCCACCTGCAGCCGGACGCGCACAAGGCAGTGCTGGCAGCTTGGGAGCGTTTGGACGTCCCGCTGGCCTTTGCAGCGTAGACAACTCGGCCTGTCCACTGGCGTGCGTCGGATGCGCGCTGCGCCCTACGTACAGGGCGAGCTGAAGGGCGGCCTACAGCTATGGACGAGCTTGTTTCTCCAGGTAGTCCATGACCACTTGGTGCGCCCGCCACCCGTCCGGGAACTTCGGTGGTACGTCGAGGTAGACCGGGCTGCTGCGGGGATGCCGGTCCAGGAGGTCGGTGATGCCGGCGCGGGCCACGACGATGCAGGCGAAGCGGTGGCGGGAGAGCAGGACGCACAGGCGCCCCGTCTCCAGATGGAAGGCGGAGGCATCCTGACGGCCGGAGAGCGGGTGCCAGACCAGTGTGACGTCGAACTCGCGGCCCTGGAGACGGTTGGCGGTGTCCACGGTGATGTCCGTGAGACCCCGCTTCTCCAGTCGCGACCGTACCGAGTCCGCCTGGATCGTACGGGCGGCTCCGATCGCGATGCGGGACTCGATGAGCGGCTCTCCGTTCACCAGCGCCCCTCGCTCCAGCAACCGGGCCGCCGTTTCTGCCAGTGCTTCGGCCACCTCGGGGTCATCGTCGAGAGTGTGCCGAGCGGGAAGCTCCAGCAGACCCCAGCCCGACCCGGCCGCGCAGGCGAGGACGGCGTCCGACGGTGTTGCACGGTGAGGTGCGGTGCCATAGGTGAGGACGCGGTCAGCCGCCTTGGTACCGGAGATGAAGGAGTAGAAGGGATAGAACGCCTTCTGCACGAGAGGGGCTGCCATCTCCGGCAGCCGCCAGGAGACCGGGAGCTCGTGTCGCAGCAGGTCGGAATTGTGCGCCAGCGCCACGTCGACGGCGTTGCGCAGCGGGTCCCAGGTCAGTCCCTGCCAGCGGTCGGTGTCCACTGTGGCGAAGGGATCCAGCTGCCCGGGATCGCCGACGAAGAGGACTTGTGAGTCCTTTTCGGAGAACAGCGGTGCCGTCGCCAGCAGCGCGTCCGACCGCATCTGGTAGGCCTCGTCCACGATGGCCCAGCGCCATGGAGCACACTTCTCAGGTTTGACGTACGACCATTTTTTGGCGGTGGAGACCACGACCGCCAGCTCGCGGAGGGCGTCTGCCTCATTACTGCCCCGTACATTCGCGTGTCGGCTCACGCGCTCGGGAAGACGGAAGCCGTTCGCGTGCAGGCGCCCGAGGGGAAGAGCAGGGTACTCCCGGGCGATGTTGTCGACCAGGTCGTCGACCTGTTCGTTGGTCTGCGCGACGATCATCACCTGATGGCCGGCCGATGTCAGGTGGCCGGTGGCGCGCTTGACCAGCGTGGACTTTCCCGCGCCCGGTGGAGAGTCGACCACGATGCCGCGTCCGGTGGCTAAGTCCAGGCCGGACAGCACGTCTGCGACCGCCCGGTCAGCGAGGGCGCCGGGTGACGTGCCGCTGTCGGGTTCCGGAGTGGCTGTCATTCCCAGACCTCTTCCGCGTCCTCGTCGGTGGGTTCGTACGGCTGTGGCGGACCGCCGTGGGTCCAGGGGGTGTCCTCCTCGGCTGGGAGCGAGGACGGCATGTTCTTGGGATCGATCGACGTGAAGGTGACCGTCTCGCCGAGGTCGGCCATGGTCCCCTCAGGCGCGGGCGGCTTGCGCTTGTTGCCGAAGCCACCGTTCAGCTGGATCAGCACGGCGGACCCGGCTCCGTCGGGGGCGACGTCTAGGATCTCGGCCTTCTGCCTCGGTCTTGCCGGGGACTTAACCGTCGTCCCCACCGCCATGGACACGGGAATTTCGCAGTGCACGGTGATCGTCGGGCGCCACAGAGGGGACCCGGGCCGCGCCCCGGGGATGGTGCGCTCTTCCTCCCGGGCCGTGACCACGCCTGTGAAAGCCTCGCCCGTCAGTTCGTACTCCGCCATCACCAGCGGATCGTCATACGCGCGCTCGGCGTCATACCGCTCCTGGGCCTCCTCCATACGGGCGAGGCGGCGGGCTGCCCCCACCGCGTGATCGCGGCGGGCCTGTGGGCGCCCGTCGTCGTCCAGGTAGGTCGCGTACTCGCCGAACAGACGCCGGTCATATGCCCGCCGTTCGGCGACGTGGTCTCCTGCGGGAAGCTCGCGTAACAGGCGGACGCCGTGCCACATCAGCTGCCAGGTCGGCAGCATCTGGGCGTGCAGCTCGCGGTCGATGGTGCGAGCGGCGGCGTCCCGCGCCCGCTCTCCGGTTGCGCCGTCGTACTTCGTGATCAGTTCGTCGAGCGTGCGGTCGAAGACCGGATCGGTCGCCGGCCCGGCGGGCGGCCACGCCGCAGGGTCTTCGCGCTCCCGGGCGGTCTCGGCCCCGGTGCGTCCGGAGGGGGGATCGATCCAGCCGAGCAGGGATGCCAGGTTCGCGTTCTCGGTGGGGCTCTGCCCAGTGGCCCAGTGGGCGGAGAGGGTCCGCGTCATGGCCTGGAGCAGGGCGGAATCCGGGAACTCGGCCCGGTCGGCGAACCAGGTCAGCCACTTTCCGAGCAGGGGTACGGATGGGGAGACGGCATGCGGACCATCCGTCGCGCGCAGCCGGGTCAGACGGCCCAGCAGCCGGACGTACGTGATCCCCCCGGCGTTCGGGACGAGGAGCTGGGGTGCGCGCAGGGGTCGCTCCCGCTCCTCCTTGTCCTTGCCGCGCCCGACCGTGTACGGCTCTTTCGGCGCGGCGCGGCATTCCTCGAAGTAGGGCAGGAGGAGGTCCGCGAGGCTCTCGACGAAGCCGAAGCGCTCGGTTCGGTCGTGGGGGCGGCGAACCGTCAGAAGCGCCGGGTGGTCGGGATCCGTCCCGGCGAGAGCGGCGAGTGGCGCGCAGGCCTCGCCGGCGAGGGTGAGCGGGACGAGGACGAACGGGGTGTCGTCCACATGCTCGTGGCGCACGGTCGTCAGCCGCTCGGCGTATTCCGACGTGGATGCCCGCAGGGCGGCCACCGTGGCGATGACGCTCACGCGGTCGCACCTCCACGCAGACGACGGAGTCGTTCGGCGGCCCGCAGCCGGATGATGACCGCCTCCTCGGCGGGGCCCGGGGCGCTGGTGCCGTCGAGGTGGCGGAGGGCGGTCCGGGTGGAGTCGATGCCGGGAAGACTGTTGCGCACCACTCCACCCAGCCGGGCCGGGGAGGCGCAGTCAGTGGCCTCGTCCCGGCAGTAGCGGGACATCTCGCAGAACGAGAGGCAGTCGGGGGTGAAGCTGGCGTCCAGCTCCCGCATCGTGGCGTCGATCTCGGCCTTCGGCCGTTCGGTGTCGAGCGTCGCGTCGGGAGAGAGGGCGTGGGCCAGGTCTTCGGCCCGGCGCAGACGCGATAACTGGAACCGCAGGGCGTCGAGTTCCTGGCGGAGGTCGATCAGCTTTCCGTAGGGCCGGTTGGAGAAGTCCTTAGGGCAGATGAGAAGGAACCTGTGGGCGATCGCCTTGGGATCGAGGCCGAGTTCGGTGAAGGTCTGCCGCAGGGCGAGGACGCTGACCGCGGCCTGTTTCGTGGTCTGGGCAACCGCCGAGGGGTTCGCCTGGCCGTCGATGGCCGGGAAGGAGCGGATCTCCACCACGTAGAACTGTCCGCCGGTGCGGTGACTGAGGGCTTGCGGTATCACGTGGGCGGTCTGACCGGCGACCTCCAGGGTCAGGACGGGGCGGTCCAGGATCAGACGCTCGTCGGCGCCGGCCGCCAGGCGGTTCAGAAGCCGCCGACTCTCGCCCGCCCGCATCGCGAGCGAAGCGTCGCCGCCCACCTCGGTCAGATCGGCTACCGCGGCTTCTTCGACGGGGACGTCGAGTTGCTCCCGGAGCAGGCGGATAAGCTCCGCGTAGCCGCCCCATTTGACCAGGGCCTCGAAGCTCTGCTCGCGCCGGATCGCGAAGGGGGACTGGCCGAAACGCGGCTCATGGCCCAGGCGTTGGGCGAGCAACGCCTTGTCCACGCCCGCTGCGTCGAGTACGGCGCGGCGGGAGCAGGCCGGGTTGGCCGTGAGAGCGGTGATCTTGCGTGCCGTGTACTCCTGCGGGGGTCGCGGTCCGCGCAGGACGGCGAGCCTTCCCGGAGAGGGGGCAGAGGGGTGCTGCGGAGGCATCTTCTCTTCTTACGCGGAATTCTGTGGCGGCACCGGAGGAATCCGGTAGTCGGTCAGATGGTGAAGCCGGCTGAACCACGCAGGGCATTGTGCAGGGGCGGGGCCCCGAAGAGCTGCTGTACTTCTGTGAGTTGGCCGCGTGCGCGGTCGGCGGTCGTGCGACGCAGGGAGTAATCCGCCTCCTGGTGCACTGCGGCCTCCGTGCGTGCTGCGGAGATCACGCGTTCGGGGTCGATTTCCTCGTCGTCGTACGCACCGGGGATGTTGAGCGCGAAACGGCGCAGCAGTTGGCGGGCCGCGCCGGAGGGTGCGTGTCCGGAGACGTCGAGTCGCAGGATCTGCTCGGCGGTGCCGATGGCGTGGACGAGGAAGTCGGCACGCGGGCTCAGCGGGCCGACGATGCGCTGCTCCAGGGGCCAGACGGATACGGCGAGGAGACCGCGGGCGGGTGTGAGCCGGTCGTGGGTGAGGGCGGCACAGATGTAGTAGGGGCGGGCGTAGCCCTGTGCGGTGAAGGACCTCTCCTCGTCGCGACGGAGCGAGGCGAGTTTCGTCGCGACCAGCGGCTCGGTGAAGAAGGCCTGGTATACGGATGAGATCAGTTTGGGCGACGCGGGAGCGCCGAGCAGGGTGAGTGCCTGGTGCACCTGCTCGCGGACCGGGACGGCGCCGTGGGTGGACTGCTTCCCGTGGGCCTGGAGCCGGAACGAGGATGCGGTCCCGGCGGTGGTGGCAGGTGCCGGGGACCCGGCGGGTGAGGAAGGAGCCGCGGCAGGTGGCGCGGCCCCCTCCGCCTCCTCGGCGTCGAGGGCTCGCTCCCACGCGGCCTCCGCCTCGCGCAGTTCGGCGCGGATGCGGGCGGTGGCCGCGTTGTCGCGGGCGCGTCGAGCCTCTCGCAGGAGGGCGCGCAGGCGCGACAGGCGTTCCTCGAGCTCCTCCAGCGATGCGGTCATGGGCGCACTGTATCGCCGATCCCTCTGATTTCCAAGGTTCTCCAAAGAGTTCCAAAGTTGTGCGCTACGCTCGGCGGCACGGCCTCGGGGTTCACGACGGTCGGCCTAACTCCGTGCTTCGGCCGGGAGGGGGAACGACATGACGTGCGACGTGCCGTGGCGTGTGCCGCAGTGGATGACGGGGGACGAGGGGCCGGTCCGGATCGGGCCGGGCACAGGAGGGGGAGCGGACGAGCCGCACGTCTGCCCGGCCCGCGACGCGGCGAAGGCCCGGCCAGGACTTCGGGCGCGGGTGCCGTCGCAGCTTCCCCGGGAAGAGCACGAGACCTTCACGCTCGGTCCCGTGTGCGCGGCACTGGACCGTATCGAGTTCGGCGGCGCCACGGTGGACGAGGCGCTCGGAGCCCTGTCCGGCCACCGGCCTGCTCTGCACGAGGGGCACCGGACCTACGTGGAGCACGCGGTGCGGCAGTACACGAGCCAGGGGCCGGACGCCTTCGTGCCCGTTCAGCCGTACTGGGCGGTGCGCAAGGACAATGGTCGGCGCTGGGAGCTCTACGCATGGTGGCGCCGCTACCAGTCGGCCGACGGCACGGTGCGCGAGTACCGGCGGCTGAGACACGGGGACGCCCGTGCGTCGAGCCGGGGTGAGATCGCGGTCGCCGCGTACACCGCGGCGTTCGGAGCCGACGCGGCGTGGCCGCGCCGCTGGAACCAGGAGTTCGTGATCCACGGCTCTCCCGGGCCCGTCGCGAGGGTCAGGATCATCGAGATCGGCCTGGGCGACGGATCGCGGACCGTTCAGTTCGACGGAACTGCGGAGGAGGCCAAGGCGTACTACGAGGCGCACGGCGGCCCCCACGTGAGGAATGTGGTCAGGGGCGGTCCGGAGCGCCCCGGGGCGGCCTGCTTCGACTGCAAGCAGTTCACCGGGTGTGAGGCGGTGCCCCGGTCTCCGGGGGTACTGGCACTGCCCTCCCGCCGGTTACCGCTGCGGAAGGTGTCCATCAGCGACCTCAGGTACCACGCCGCCTGCCCTGCGCAGTCCCTGCTGCGCTCCCTGCACCTGCCGAAAACAGGCGAGTACAGCGACGCGGCCAAGCTCGGCCAGGCCGTGCACGGTTGGGTCGAGGCGCTCCACCGCCGCACCGGCCCCATTCCCTGCACGCGCGGCGACATGCCCCCGCCGGGGGAGAACTGGACCGCCGGCCGGTGGAGGGTCCCGGACGAGGAGGCGGAGACGGGCCGCGCCATGCTCCTGCAGCATGTGGACTCGTGCCCCTTCCAGTTCCCCGGGGCCATCGAGCGGGTCGAATGCGAACCGACCCGGGTGTTTCACGACACGGCGGCCCAGGCCCTGGTCGTGGCCAAACCCGACCTGCTCTACAGGGAGGACGGTTCCTGGGTATGGCGGGAGCTCAAGACCACCCGCACTCCTGCCCGCATCGGCAAGGATCCGTTGGACGCGTATCCGCAGCTCGCGCTGGCCGTCGTCCTGCTTGCCCAGGGGGAGCTGGGCGGTGACCCCTCCGGATCGAGGGTGGAACTGGAGGTCCTCCGTCCCGATGGATCCGACCCCCACGTCATCGACCCGATGGACGCGGAGCGCCTGGCCAAGGCGCGAGCGGTGCTCCGACGGTACGCCGGCCCCTGGCGCGAGGACCGTGCGTGGGAGGCACGGCCGGGCGGGCACTGCCACCAGTGCCCGGTCTCGCGGTGGTGCCCGAGCGCCCAAGCCCCTGCCGACGCGGAGGAGAAGGCATGATCACCCAGACCCCACCGAACTCCGGGGCAGCCCGATCCGGCCTGGTCTCCCGACCGTCCGCGGGCTCGGACGAACCCCTGCTCCGGGAGATCGCCAGTGCGCTGGTCCGTCTGTCCCGGCAGCGCGGCGTGCCCCACCCGATCTATCCGGCCCAGGTCCAGAACGCCTACAACCGACTCGTCCTGCACTGCCTGCGACAGGGAGTCGAACCGCCGGGCAGCATTCCCGAGATGGTGCGCTGGGCCTGCGAACGACCGCTGACGGGCTGGCCGCTGGACCTGCCTCCCGAAGCCCGTGGGGCCGCCGGCACGCTCGTGGATCCCCAGACGAGACTGCCGCACCAGCTCTGCCTCGAGTGGGAGGTGGATGCGGCGGACCCCGCCGCGGAGATCTTCGAGAACCAGCGCATGCTGGAGGCACTCACCGTATGCCGGGCAGCAGGCGATCCTGCGGCGTACACCGCCTTCCGGTCCCTGCTGACCACCCGGCCCGTGCTCACCGGCGCGGAGCTCGCCCTGCTCGGCGGGGACCCGGAGTGCGGACTCCTGCTCCACCACGTCATCAGACAGTGCTACGAACCCGTCCCTGCGACCTATCGACGCGACGGCGGGTACCAGCAGTGCGGACGCTGCCGCTGCCTGATGGTGCCACTGCCCGGCGGAGGTCACCGCTGCGAGCTGGACCGCTGCCGCCGTGACGCCACCGCGGCTGTCCCCGTTCCGGTACGTCCCGACCGCAGCGGGCTCCACCAGCTCAGCCGCCCCCTGCGGATGTTCGTCACCAGTCCGGGCCTGGCAGAGAACGACATCGGGTCAACCCTCAAGAGACGCTTCGGCATCGACGCCGAGATGTGGCCCCAGTTCGACGCGTACGACTTGCGCGTCCCGCTGCCGGGAGGCCGGTACTGGGCCGTGGACGTCAAGGACCGGGTGAACCCGGTTTTGCTCGCACGCACACTCACCCGCTTCCGGGCCGACCCGCCCTTCGACCGAGCCTTCCTGGTCGTGCCCCGCTATCGATTCCGCGAGAACGAGGCGTACGGACGACAGTTCCGCCGAAATCTTCCCGAAGATCTGGCAGGGAACATCACCCTGCTCGACGACCGGACCTTCCTGCGTCTCGTGGCCGAGCAGATCGCCGACCGGACGGAAGCCGCCGGATCCCCTCGCCGCCAAGGAGACCACGATGCGTGATCGCAGCAGCTGGCACCGTCGTTGCTCCCGCCAGCTCACCGATGTATGGCCGGATGACCTCGGTGCGTTCCGGGTCGCCGATCTCCTCGACGTCGAACTGGGCCTCTATCTGCTGCAGAGCGTGGCGCCCACGCGCGCCGCACTCGACGTGTGGCCCCTCCTCGGCGGATACCCCCACAGCGAAGCGCTCGGGGACGTCCGCTCCGACGAACAGCGGCTGCGCATCCTGCGCGCCCGCCACCACCTGTGGGTCCTCAGACGCGGACACGCTTGGTCTGAAGCGCTGGAGTCGTACCTACGCGTGCCGCAGCAGCTGCGCGGATACGACCTCGAAAGCGTCGACGCGGTCCCGCGTCAACGCGTACCCGCCCGGGCAGCGCGTCGTTTCGAGGTGTTCGAAGAGCTGCTCACCACAGGACCCGAGTTCGCGACCCGCCATGTTCCGCTCGCTGGGTCGGGCGAGCACACCTTCCGGGCCCAGGACCGGCTCCACTCGGTCGAGATCACCGACGACCTGCTGTTCGGCGCCGTGCCCAGGTCGCACGCCCTCGACGCGGCACCCGCCGGGCGAGGGGAACCCGTGGACGTGACCTGGGAAGAACTCGAGTCGGCGGCCGCAGCGATGGACGCGAAGGAGGAGGTCATCGGCGGCTCCCGAAGCGGATGGCGCGGTCGACTGAGCCGTGTCCGGTTACTCGTCCGGGACGAGGCCCTTGGTCGGTTCACGCGGGGCGAGCGCCTCAGGATCGACCAGCTGCTCCACATGGTTGGCATGGTCGGTGCGGGCAAGTCGACCCTCCGCGACATCCTCACCTACCACCTGGTCACCCGGACGTCACGCCGTGTCACCCTGGTGGTCGGCGACGTCGCCGAAACCCTTGCCGTCGTGGAGCTGTTCAAGCGGCTGGGAGTGGCGGCGGCACCCATCCTCGGCCACTCCACGCGAGAGCGGAACATCGGACGCCTGCACCGCCGCACCGCGGTGGCGGGCGCCGACACCATGCTGGGACACGACCACCCCGGCTTCGCGTACCTGAGCAGCGCCTGCCCCGTGGACGTCCTGCGCGGCATGGAGGCACGCAGGCCCCTCGGCATCAGGGAAGCCCCGTGCCTCGGGCTGTACCCCGCCGTGGACCAGGAAGAGACCCCCGACGATCCACTGGTCGAAGCGGAGAACCCGGCCGGCCGAAGGCCGCGCCCCAAGCCTCAACGAAGGCTGTGCCCGCTGTGGAACCGCTGCCCGAGACATCGCGGCGCCCGGGACCTCGTCGACGCCCGCGTCTGGGTTGCGACCCCCGCCGGGCTGGTGCACAGTTCCGTGCCCCAGCACCAGCACGACGAGCAGATCCGTTACCTGGAACTTGCCTGCCGACTCAGCGACGTGATCATCGTCGATGAGGCGGACCGCGTGCAGATGCAGCTCGACACCGTGTTCGCCCCGGCCAGCACCCTCGTCGGCACCTACCCGAACTCATGGTTCGACGAGGTCGCCGTCCACAAGTTCCAGCAGATGGCGCGAGACGGGCGACTCCAGCTGTCCGAACGCGACGTCGACGACTGGACGAACGCCGTCAACACCGTGAGTGCCGCCACCGACCGGCTCTATTCGCTCCTGGTAAAGGACGGGGAGCTGAGGCAGTGGATCAGCGTCGACTACTTCAGCGCGTTCACCCTGCACACCCTGCTGATCGACAGCTGGTTCCCCGGACGGGAAGCGGGCGACCAACCACCGCCCGCAGCGCGGCTGCTGGACGAGGCGCTGCTGCGCTTCCGGGACGACCCCCTGCACGAACACGAGAGCACGGGTGACGGCGACCAGGTGACCCCCCTGGTCAACACCTTCGTCCACCTGACCCTTGAACTGCTCCACGCCCCCCAGGGCGCCCGCACCCGGGAACGGCTCCGATCCACCCTCACTGCTGTCGTGGGCCACGACTCCGGAGCCCTGGACCGGATCGACGTACAGGCCCGACGCTTCGAGTTCACCCTGCTCCTCGCCGCGCTCCACAGCCGACTCGACTTCATGACCATCCTGTGGCCGCGCGTCGAGGCCGCACTCCACCTGGAGAACGCGTCGAACGTCCTCTCCCGCAGACCTCCGAAGGACTACGAGGCGGTCATCCCCGAATCACCGATGGGCAACGTCCTCGGCTTCCAGTTCCGCCTCACGGACTCGGAGCGCGACGGTGACCGCAGCGGTGAGCTGCGCTTCTTCCACTGCAACGGCGTGGGGCGCGAACTCCTCATGCGAATGGGCGACCTGTGCCGGGTGGACGGCCGACCCACCCCCCACGTCCTGCTCATGTCCGCGACCAGCTGGGCCGGCACCTCCAGCCGGTACCACCTGCACGCCGACGTAGGAGCCGTGCTTCGCCCGCGGGACGAGGAGGTCGAGGCGGTCCTCGGCACCGAGTTCCGCAAGGAGTTCCTCCACTGGCCGGGCAGCGAAGGACCGCGGCCCTTGCGGCTGTCGGGCTGCCCTCCGAAGGAGCGGCCCCAGGCGCTCGTCGAGATGCTCCGGCAGCTCGCGGTCCCTGACCGCAGCCTGCCCGGCGCATCGAGCATGCTCGACACCGAGCTGGACGAGATCCCCGACCAGGATCGACGCCGCATCCTGCTCCTCGTCGGCAGCTACGACGAGGCGCGGCGCGCGGCCGAGTACCTCAACGGAATCCCCGAGTGGAACGGCCGTGTCGTCCAGCTCGTCTCGGACGACGCGGACGCCGACACCGCCTGGGCCCGGATGCCGGAGGACCCCGCGGTGCACACCCTCACCCGAGGCGACGTGCATTCCTTCGCGAAGACCGGCGGCGAACTCCTGGTCGCGCCACTGCTCGCAGTGGAACGAGGGCACAACATCGTGCTGAGCACGGGCAAGGCGGCGATCGGCAGCGTCTACTTCCTCGCCCGGCCCCACCCGCGACCCGACGACATCGCCCTCGCCATCCAGTCGATCAACGACTGGGCGGTACGCCAGCTCCGCGACACCGGAAGGGTCTTCACACAGGCGACGCTCGCGGCTGCCACGCCGCACCAGGCCGCCATCGGGTTCCGCAGTCGCGCACGCCGCCAGTGGAACCGGTACCTCACCCGCCGAATGGCCTGGTCCAGCCTCCGGGACGACGAGAAGGTCGCCTTCACCTGGGACCAGCTGGTCGTGATGTGGCAGGTGATCGGCCGCCTCGTACGCGGTGGTGTGCCCGCCAGGGTGGCCTTCGTGGACGCCGCCTTCTCACCCCGCGAGGCGGGATTCGAGGCTGTCGACACCCCGGACACCAGCCTGCTGGCGAGCATGCGCGCCGTGCTGGCCCCCTACTTCGACGAGCCCGACGTCGTCGCTAAAGGTGCCGAAGCCCCGCCGGAACCCTCTCCGATCGACAAGTCACTCGTCCACGAACTGTACGAGCCGCTCTATCGCGCCCTCGTCGACATGGGCTGAGACCGCGGCCGCCCGTCCGCACCCCACACCTGTTCCCGCACCTCCCTCCGATCTGAGGAGACCCACCAGATGGCGTACCAGCACGTACGGACCGCCTCGTACATGCCTGACCCGGCGCAGGGGCCTTTCCCCGTCCTACGGCACACCCTCTCGCTGCCCGCTCACTGGGAGGAGCCGCTCGGCCGGCTGCGTGACCATGGTCGGCCGGAGGGCCGATGGCACGGTCCACACCGCATCCCCACCCGGGAGATCAACCAGCTGATCCGTACCACCGCCCCGGACGTCGTCACCGTAGCGTCCAACGCCACCTTCGGAACGGATTCCCCCTGGCTCTACTGCGCCGAGCCGTTTCCCGCCCCGGTGACGAACCTCTACGCCGCCACCTGGCTCAGGAACCTCCCCCGCGATCCCGATGCTCCGGACGCACGGCGTCTGCTCGCGGAGTGCTTCCGCGAGCTAGACACCGGAAGCCTGACCTGGCGCGCAGACACCATCGACCTGCTCGAACAGCAGCCTTCTCCCGGTGGCACCGCCAAGCCCACCCGTCTGGTGTACCGACTGCTCCCCGACGAACTGGCCGCACGCATCGCACGTCAGGGTGCCTACGAGCACGGAGGCCGGCAACTCACCTTCCACCAGGTCGCCGGCGCCGGCGGCGGGTACGACGCCGGGAGCAGCAGCGCGGAACTGATGTCGTGGCCGCCGATCGAATACCGGCCCACGGGTAGGAGCGGCGAGCGCAAGCCGTCGTACTACGCGGCCACCCTCCGCGTCGGCGTGCGCACCGTTCCGTTCTCACCGGTTCCTCGGATTCATCTCAGCGCGGGAATCCGCCGGTTCGTCACCGGAAAGGTCTGGATGCCCTTCCGCAAGGGTGTCTCGGTCTACCTACTGCCGGAGACCTCGCTCGTGCCGGACGCACCGGTGTCCCGGCGACTCTCGGTTGCCATGCTGCAGTGGCGCAACGGCACCACGGATTGGAGGCAGGGCGGCCCCAGCGGCATGCTCGCCGCCGTCGCCGCGCTCGACGGTCTCCCGTCGGTGGATCGACTGGTCAAGGAGGCCGACCACTGGATCGGGGACGGAAAGGACGGCATCAGGCTGGCGGTCGGTCACCAGGCCGCCATGGGCAGGCACCCCATCGGGACCGGACTGATGCCCAGCGAACGCCGCCGTCTCATCGAGTGGGCCGAGCAGGCGCTGGCCCCCGAGTTCGTCCCCGCCCCGAAGCTCCAGCGCAGCCGGTACGGTCGCCCGCCTGTCAGGCAGCTCACGAAGCGGCCCTCCATGCCCAAGAACGCCACCACCGAAGAGCTCGCCGCCCTCCTGGAGCGGACGGAACGGACCGCTGCGGACAACGCACGGGTGCGACGTGCGGCGCTCGCCGCGACGCTGGACGGCACCGACCTCGTCGGCTTCCTGGTCCACCAGACCGACGACCAGCGGGACCGGCTCGCCGCCACCGCCGAGAGTACGCTCGGACTCACGGAGTTTCGGCGTGAACAGGGGCCGGAGACATGGGTGTGGGAGGCCGAGGAGCTCACCGTGCGGCTCCACGCCCACCCGCTCGGTGAGCTGGGATCCCCTCTTGGAGCGGAGGACCGGCCGCCGCGCGCGGGACAGGAACACGACCAGGCCATCCGTGAGCGGCGCGGACGCGTCGCCGAGGCGATGACCCGTCTGAAGGCCCAGGTGCCCGGGGCGCGGATCGCCCTTGTCGAGCTGGAAGGAAGTGAAGCGTTCCAGGGTCCCGCGAGGCGCACCGACCCCAAGTACGCGATCCGGCTCGGGTACGCGGACGCAGGCTTGGTCACCCAGTTCATCCGCCCCCTGGACACCGCGATGGACAAGGCTGACGCCGAGAAGGACGCCGCCCTGCGGGCCGAAGCGGCCTGGGCGGACGGCCTCCGTCAGACCGGGATGCGCCTGGTGCCCCAGCACACTCTCGGCGATCGCATCCCTTCCGGACTGAACCAGGTGGCCTTCCATCTGGTCGAGCGCCGGGTCGACGGTCCCACGGGCAGGGCACAGTTCACCCCGATCGCCGTGCTGCTCCGGCCGGACGCACCGTGTGTTCTCGGACGGACCTCGGACGCCTCGGAGTGGATGCCCTACCCGGACCTGCTCCGGACCCTGACAGGACGAGTGCGGGGGAATGACCTGAGGACCTCGGCGCAGCAGTCGGCAGTCACGGCGGCCTTCATCAGGAGGACCCTGGCGAGCCTGCGCGGCACGCCGACCCTGGTCCTGGCCCACGCACAGGACGTGCGCAAGCGCTGGCCGTGGCTCACCAACGGTGGTCTCGAGGTGGATCGGATCGGCCTCGACGGGGGTCCCGCGCAGCGGATCGGTCTCTACGGCAAGCACCTCCGGGTCGTCAGGGTCGCTGACAGCGGCCGTGACGAGACGCCCCAGTGGTGGGCGGAACGGGAGGAGCGCGAGGAAGAGCTGGCCGGGCAACAGCGGGGCGGCTTCGGCATGGGACTGTGGGTGCCCGACGAGCCCGGAGCCCCCGGCCGCGTCTTCTACAGCACGGCGGACAAGGCGAGCACGCAGACGAAGTTGACGAACGACGACGCGAAGCTGACCCCTCACGTCAACCCCGCCGGCCGGAGCGCCCACCGGCCGACGGTGAACGCGTGGAACCCCGAGCTACTGGAGCTCACCCTGGCCTGCCTTCAGCCCGGCGACGACCCCGAGGCATGGGCCGCGTTCGTCCACCAACAGCGCATCTGCAAGGACGACTACCGGGACGTGCTCGGCCTGCCGCTCGCTCTTCACCTCGCACGGCTCGCGGACGAGTACGCGCTGCCGCACGACGAGGAGGAGGCGGTGGACCCGACGGCGGGGCCGATCGTAGGGACCGGCGTCGAAGACGGCCCAGGGCAGCTCGCATTCGACTTCGACACCGATGAGGACGACGAGGACCAGGCACATGGGAACGCGTGACACGAAGGCGGCCGCGCGGGCCGTCGGGTTCGCCGACCGCATCTTCGATCAGGAGGAAATGCGGGACGCGAACGCCGTACCGGAGCCGGAGGGCGGTGAAGCGACGGCCGCAGCCGTCGAGCACCTGGGCAAACGGTTCGCGACACTGCCCGGGATGGTTCGCCACGCCTTCGGCCGGACCCGGGACCACGCGGGCAACCTTTCGAGTGATCCACTGCAGGGCCTGTCCGAGATCGTGCAGAACTCGGAGGATCTCGGCGCCTCAGAAGTGCGCATCCTCACCAGGAAGCGAGACCTTCTCGTTGCCCATAACGGTGCCCCGGTGCGGTTGCCGGACGTAGTGGCCCTGGCCATGCCGTGGCTGTCCAGCAAGGCGGACGAAGCCGAATCCACAGGGCGGTTCGGCATCGGGCTGATGACGCTGCAGTCGCTTTCTCCCCATCTGGAAGTGCACAGTGGCCACTACCGGGTGCGCATCGGCGATCCCTATGTCTCCGTCGCCGAACCGCTCGTCGTACCGGACTGGTTCGCGGACGATGCCTGGACCGTGCTCCGCGTTCCCTTTGCACCCGGTGCGCTCGACGCGGAGAGCGTCGACGGGTGGCTCGCTGCCTGGACCTCCGGCGCGCTGCTCTTCCTCGACCACGTATCCGACGTCACGCACCTGGATACGCAGGGCGGCGTCCGGCACCGGCTCGCTCTATCCCGGGAGCCCGGACCCGGCTTCGAGGCCGAGGTCGGCGGTGGACCGGCAGAGGTGGGGACCCACCTCGCCCGTGCGGCCACTGGGACTCGATGGCTGGTGTGCCGTACCACTGTGCCCAGTCCCTCGGGCATCGACAGGGCGCACAAGGCTGCCGGACCCACCACGACTCTCGCCGTCGCCCTCCCGCTCGGACACGGCGGTCCCGGACGGATCCACGTCGGTCTGCCGGTTCAGGAGATCGGGCCGGCCCTCTGGACGAGTGCGCAGTTCGACCCGCTCGCCAGCCGGCAGGCGCTCGACGAAACCCCGTGGAACCGTGCGCTCGTTCCATTGGTGGCCGATCTGTGGACGGCAGCCGTTCTGCGGCAGTTCCGGCAGGATCCGGTGAACGCCTGGAGTGCTGTTCCCCTGCCGGATCACGTCCGTGACGGGCGCAATCCGGCTGCTGCGATGGAACAGCGGTTGCTCGACCACGCCCGGCGTCTGGTGTCCGCGAAGCTGCTCCTGGAGGTCCCGGGGGAGGGTCTCCTCGATCTCGAATCGCTTGCCGTGGAGGACGAAGAACTCGAAGGTGCCGTGACCGAGGAGGAGGTCGCCCGTCTGGCTGATGTGCCCGCCGCGCTGCCCGGAGCGATGCGAGACCCGGACGGCAGGTGGCGGGAGGTGTTGTCGGATTGGGAGGAGAACGGTGTCGGCGCACCGGCCCGGGTCGAGGTGTACGACACGCTGGACCTCCTTGGCGACGGGAGTCGATCACCACGAGCGACGGTCCGACTGGTCGCGCGAGTCATCGAAGCGGGTTGGAGCGGCCTCCTGTCGTCACGTGATTGGCTCGTGGACAGTTCCGGTACGCAGTACGGCATGCGCGGCTCTGTACCCGTGCTGTTCGCCGCCACTCCTCGTGGGCTGGGATTCGAACTGGGGCTCACCCGTGAGATCCACCCGGACTTTCTGGCCGACACCGACGACGCCCGGTCGGTCCGGGAATGGCTCGGCAAGCAAGGGGTACTGCTCAACGACGACGACCCGGCAGCGGTGATTCAGCGTCTCGCAGACTTCGGGGGTGCGCGAGGTGGAGCTGGGCTTGTCCTCACGGATGAGCAGCTCGTGGCGCTGCGGGACGGTTTCGCACACGTACCGGAGAGCCGCCGTGAGCTGTGGGGCAGGAAGGTCGGGCTGGCAGTGCGGCTCCAAGGCCACCGCTACACCACCGATGGAGCGCGGGAGGACGTGGAGATCGCACCCGCTCGGGCCTATCTTCCGTCCGGGCTGGACAGCGCCGAGCACGACGAGAGCTTCGCCTTCGCCGCCGGCTCGACTTCCGGCCCGGCGTGGCTGCGATCGCGTTACGCCAAGGTGTTGCAAGGCGGCAGCATC
Source organism: Streptomyces sp. NPDC045967 (assembly GCF_056430495.1). Classification (NCBI taxonomy): domain Bacteria; kingdom Bacillati; phylum Actinomycetota; class Actinomycetes; order Kitasatosporales; family Streptomycetaceae; genus Streptomyces; species Streptomyces sp. NPDC045967. Next base: position 50,795 of record NZ_JBWKLE010000026.1, read on the forward strand.
GGAGCCCTGAGATTTCTCCGGTTGCTTGGTGCCGAGACGGCTCCCCGGCCGCGCAGTCATCCTGGACAGCACTCGCGGTTCGAACGAGGCGCCAGAGGACTTCCCTCAGCCTTCGCCTCGGGTTCGAAGGCGCGCACGGAAGCGCTGGAGGCTCTTCGCGCGACCTACACCCTCAACGATTACGACTGCCCCGACCTGTATGCCGTGGCAACCGATATCGCGAAGGACGACGACTCTGCACGTCGCCGACGCAGGGCGGCCGCGCTTCTCCACGTACTCGGCCGCTCATGGAGTCGCTTCTCCGAACATGCCGAGGTCGGTGCGGCTTTCGACTACCACACATGGCACGACCGAGGGCGGACGGCCGCCCTGTGGCTCTGGCAACTACGCGAGGTGGCTTGGCTGGACGATCGGAACGGCACTCCGTCCAGCCCCTTCCGGCTCCGTACCCGCACCGCGGGCACCGTGGCCGTCTACGGGGACGGGGACGCCCAATTCCTGCACCCGGACATCCAGGAGCAGGCACGGCGGCGTACTGAGGTACTCCGAGCCCTGGACGTCGTCGGAGACGCCCGTACCCGCGATCTCGTCGAGTGCCTGCGGCGGCTCCGTCGTGAGGAGAAGGACGGGGCTGAACGAAACGCCCCCGCCGCAATGATCGTCTACGAAGCCCTGGCCGAGCGTGCCACCGGAAGGGGGACTTCGGGCGGATCAGGAGAGATGCCGTTCAGTGAAGTCCTTCGTGCCTTCACCACAGGCGAAGGGCTGGTCCTCACGAACTCCGGCTGGCGGCGCCCGGGCGAGTGCCTCATCGGCGAGCCACTGTTCGGAGCGTCACGGGCCTTCGCTCCCGTGTTCACTGGTGGCGAGGCGTTCTGGGCGCGGCTCGGGGCGCGTCGGCCGACCGTCGACGACGCTGTGAAGGTGATCAGGGAGTTGGCGCAGAAGGACAGGAGGGAGCGACGGAACGTTCCGGAGGGAACCACTCAATCGGTAGTCCTGGAGACCCTGAAGATGCTCCGTCGCCCCTCTGCCGTCCGGTCGGAGGAGCTGACAGCCGGGCGGCTGGGAAGACTTCCCCTGGTCACGAGCAAGGGATGGCTTAGCAAGCGGCCTGTGTACGCGGTCGAGGACCCCATGGTCGCCGACGGCTTGGGCCGTGACCACGCCGTGTGGCGGCCGGGAGCAGAGCTGGATCAGTTCCGTCCACTGGCCGGGGCCCTGCGCCTCACGTGGATCGGAGTGGAGCAACTCAGTGTGCACAGCTCCACTGTCGCTTCGCACGATCCGGACGCGACGGAACTGGTCCGCGCGGCTGTCACCCATCTGCGCGAGGACCTGCAACGCAACGCCCCGGAGGTGGCCCGCGGCCTGGACGGCTCCTGGGACGGACTCGCGACACTCACGGTGAGCGTGGCACCGGACCTGATCTGCCGGGTGGAACTGTCCGGTACTCCGGTGGAAGTATCCGTCGACGCCGGTGTCGACTGGGCTTCCAGCACCCTGTACGTCCGTGACCTGTCAGCGGTGAACCGGCCCTCTGCGGGCGGTGCTTCGATCGCCACCAAGTTCCCTGGACACCGCAGGGCGGCGGCCCTCGCCTGGACCGCCGCGTGTGACCGGGCGGAGCGGGGCCGCACTGCCGTGGACCTTAGCCTCGCGGAGGATCAGGTCCGCCGTGAACAGGAAGCCGCCGTCGCCGAACGCGATCGCCGGCTCATGGAGATGCGGGAAGAAGCGGACCGACGCGGCCGGACGAACGGACGGGAAAGGCGTCCGGTTGCGGGAGCCCCGTCGACGATCAGTGGCCGGGCGCCCGCACTACCCGCGATCCCGCACGGCCGGGGCCCCTCCGTCCCCGCCGTGCGGCCCCCCGCTTCGTTCCGCCGACTGGTGGATCCCGCCACCCTCCGTCTCGTCGTGGACCGGGGAAACCTCACGGCACCGCAATCCGGGGCCGGGCCCGCGACGGGCACCGCCCCGAAGAAGGGCCCGGTCGGCCTGCCCCAGCCCCGGTCCGGCTCGGCCGTCCCCCAGCAGCGCACCGCCGCACGTCCCTATACGGCCGTGGAGCAGGAGAAGGCGGCACTGGACCTCGTACGCCGGGCTCTGGCGCTGGACGAGACCGAGCTGCGTGACCTGAGGGCTCAGCACGGTTTGGGGGCGGACGCAGTGGACGAGCTGGCCCGGTTCTACGAACTCAAGACGTACGGCGGTGCCGAGCCGGACACGATCCAGCTCACCCCTGCGGAGTTCCAGCGGGCGATCGAAAGCGACGATTTCTTCCTTGTGGTCGTCTCCGGTTTGGAGGCCGGAGCCGCACCGGTCACCGTACGGATCATCCTGGAGCCGTTGAAGCACCTGCCCTACCGTCCGAGCAGCAACGTACTCGTCTCCGGCATCCGGGGCGCGCAGAGCCTTGTCTACCCGTTCGAGAGCACGGAGTAATCCTCGGCCGTAACTGCCATGAGAATGATGACAGCGACTCGAGAACGTGATTTCGGACCGCCCCTTAACGTGGGCGCCGAAGTGCCGCAGGGGTGGCGGCGGAGGGGACGTACCAGCATGCGCAGGGTTCCGCCGGAGATGTTCCGGTTCACCACGGGGGAGACGGCCGACTTGAACGGCGCCGTGCTCGAGGCTTTCGGGGTGGCCGGCGAGCACCTGGAGACCGCGCTCGGGCTCGACGGCGTACGGGAGCGGCTGCGTGCGGTGGGCTGGGTCTCGGATCTCGAGGACGAGGAACTGCACGAGACGCTGAAACGGCTGGTGAAGTGGGAACTCCTCGACGTGGTTCACAACCACGCCCAGAACTACCGCACGGCCGAGGAGTACGAGCGGCGCAACCTGCACTACTCGCTGACCCGCCGGGGCGAGGCCGCGCTCGCCGGGGTGCGACACGCCCTGGAGGTGCTGGCCTCCACGGGGGCGCTGCAGACCGCGGTGCTGGAGGCGATCGCCGACCGGCTCGACGAACTGACCCTCCTGTCAGGCGAACCTGCCGCGGCCGACCGACGGATCTTCAGCACCCTGCGGGAGCTGGAGGGTCATCTGGAGGGCCTGATGGAGAACACCAAGGCCTTCAACGGCCAGTTGCAGAGGCTCCTTCGCGCCGAAGGAGTGGATCTGGACGTGTTCCGTGAGGTGAAGGCCGCCACCGTCGCGTATCTCCAGGAGTTCCTGGTCAATCTCGACCGGCGCGGCGAGACGGTGGCCGCCGCCGTGGCCCGCGTGGAGGAGCGGGGCATCGCGGTGCTGCGTGAGCGGGCCCTGCGCGGTGCCGAGCTGCCTCCGACCCCGGGAGAGGACCCGGCAGCCGGCTGGCTGGAGAGGCGGCGGGCGCGCTGGGCGGGGCTGAGGGCCTGGTTCCTGCCGGACGACGGGGCGCGCCCCCGGATCGAGCAGCTGCACGACATCGCCCGGCGCGCCATCGTCTCCCTCCTGCAGGTGCTGGAGCGGATCAACGAGTCCCGGCGCCGCCCCTCCAGCGCCGTACAGGACTTCCGGGAGCTCGCGCGCTGGTTCGCTGCGGCTCCCGACGAGGAGGACCTGCACCGGCTGTGGTCGGCCGCCTTCGGCCTCGGCCCGGCCCGCCATGCCCACCTCGCCCACCCGGACCCGGAGCTGATCCCCTCGTCCCACTCCTGGTCCGAGGCGCCGCCGGTACAGGTGTCGGCCCTGCTGAGGACCAGCGGACGGACCGAACGCTTCACTCGTACGGCCACGGTGCGGGACGTTGCGGCGGTCAGGGCGGAACGCGCCGAGCGGGCCCGGGCGGAGCGAGCGGAGCTGGCACGCGCCTGGCAGGCGCTGGAGACGGACGGCCCGGTACGGCTCTCCTCTTTCAGCACCCTCGACCCCGCGGCCTTCGACCGTCTCCTCGATCTGCTAGGCCGGGCGCTGGCCGCCCGGCCGGACGCGGGTGGCCGGCGACGGGCCACGACCGGCGACGGCCGGGTGGAGGTGGCGCTGTCGCCGCCCCCCGACGGGCGCACCGCCGTACTGCGTACCGTGCAGGGGACGATGGCAGGACCGGACTACGTCATCCACGTCACGGCCGTGGGCGGGGCGATCGCCTTTCCGGCAGTCCGCGCCGCCACGGGGCAGGAGGCCGCAGGATGAGCACCCTCGCCAACCAACTGGCCTCCGCCGAACGGGAGGAGGTCGCCCGTGCCATCCGCCTCCTTCTGGCCCGCCCGCTGCTCACCGAGGCAGCCGACCCGACCGGTTTCGATCTGGTGCGCCGCCGCCGTGACCCGCTGGCTCGTTGGTTCGACTACACCTGCGGCTGGAATCTGGTCGTGGAGCCCCGCCGGGGCTACGCCCGCCTCACCAAGGTCCGCGTCAACCCCGACGGCTCCCGCCCCGCTCGCCGGGCGCGTTCCGGCCGGGCCCCGTTCGACCGCCGACGGTACGTCCTGCTGTGCGTGACCGCCGCGGAGCTGCTGTCGATGCCGATGACGACCATCGGCATGCTCGCCGACCGCGTCGTCCAGGCCATGGCGGCCGACCGCGCACTGGCGGGGTTCGACCCGGTCCGCCGGCCGGAGCGTATGGCGTTCGTCGACGTCCTGAAGCTGCTGGAGTCGTACGACGTGCTGCGTGTTGTGGACGGCACGACCGAGACGTACGTCGACTCCGCGGAGGCGAAGGTGCTCTATCGCGTGGACAACACACTGCTCATGAGGCTGCCCGCCGCCCCGGTCGGCGCCTCCCGGCTCGCCGTGCCCCCGGAGGAGGTGCCGGCGCGGTTCGAGGACCTCCTCGCCGACCTGGTCAGGGAGCGCCGCTACGGAGGCGCTTCTGCCGACGGGACGGCCGACGACACGCACGCCGAGACAGCCGCGATCACGGACGCCCAGCGCAACCTGAGGCTGCGCCATTCGGTGCTGCGCCGCCTCTTCGACGACCCCGTGCTCTACCGGGCAGACCTCGCCGACGACGAGCTCGCTTACGTCACCTCTTTGACCGGACGCCAGATCCTGCGTCGCTCTGTCGAACAGGCCGGTTTCCTCCTGGAGGAACGGGCGGAGGGCTTTCTACTCGTCGACCCGGACGCCATCGCCACCGACGTTCGCTTCCCCGACGACACCTCCACCGCCCGAGTCGCTGCCTTACTCCTCCTCGCGCCGCTCTGCGCCACGCCCGCGGGCCTGCTGCTCGAACAGCTGGCCGAGGCCGGAGCAGAGCTGCTGCGCCGCTTCCCGGGCTGGGCCAAGGCGTACCAGTCGGAGGAAGGACCGGCCCGCCTTGCCGACGACGCCGTACGGATCCTGCTCGACGTCGGCCTGGCAGGCAGGGTCCGAGACCGCGTCGTCGCGCGACCGGCCGCGTACCGCTACCGCCTGACGGAGACCACCGGCCCAGCCCCGAAGAACGATCCGCTAGCCGTGACCGCCACCGGCAGCGCCGGAGAAGGAGACAAGTAGTGAGCGTGACGCTCCAGCGACGGCCCGAGGAGACCATGGAGCCGTCGCCCGTTCACGAGGCGGACACCGGCCGCGGACGCTGGCAGCCCCATCGCGCGGGCATCCTCAACGTCTGGCGCTACTACGACGAGACCTTCACCTTCCACCAGGGTCGCCTGCTGCTGCGAGGTCAGAACGGCACTGGCAAGTCCAAGGCCCTGGAACTGCTGCTCCCTTTCCTCTTCGACGCCAGCCTCCGCCCCAACCGCCTCTCCACGTTCGGCGGTTCGGAGCGCACGATGCACTGGAACCTGCTAGGCCAGGGAGCGTCCGGCAAGACCCGTGTGGGGTACGTGTGGATGGAGTTCCGCCGCGTCGGAGACGACGGCACTGAGCACTGGTTCGGCTGCGGAGCCCGCCTGCACGCGAGCGTGCACACCACCACGGCGCACGCCGACTACTTCACCACCACCGCCCGGATCGCCCATCCCGACGGGGTCCACCTCGTCAACGACACCGGACAGCCCCTGACCAAAGCGGCCCTCGCCGAAGCCCTGCGCGACCGCGGCGAGGTGCATCCGTCAGCCACCGACTACCGCACCACTGTGCGGCGCGAACTCTTCGCGGGCATGGGTGAGCAGCGGTACGAGTCCCTGCTCTCCGCCTTGCTCCAGCTCCGCCAGCCCAAGCTGTCCGAACGGCTCGACCCCTCCCTCCTGTCCATCCTGCTGTCCCGGGCACTGCCCCCGCTCGGCGATGGAGAGATCACCGAGCTCGCCGAGGGCTTCGAGCGCCTGGATCGGCAGCGGGACCACCTCGACCGGCTCGACGCCGAGGTGACGGCCGCCGAGAACGTCGCCTCCCGGCAGCGCGCCTACGCCCGTCGGGTCCTGCGGGCCGGTGCGGCAGCGCTGATCTCTGCGACCACCGAGATGGACGACCTCACCCGGGACGCCCGCGTCAGCGCCGAGGAGTACGAGAAGGCGTGCGAGGAGCGCGCCTCCACCCTGGCCCTGCGAGAGGAGCTGGAACTACGGGCGCACGCCTTGGACGAGATCATCGAAGGGCTTCGGGAGAGCGACGCCTACCAGAAGGGGGAGGAGCTCGACCGGCTCCGCCGCGGTACCGAGGAACAGGTCGCGGCCGCCGCGAAGCTGCGTACCGCCGCCCGGTCCGCCGAGACCGAGGCGGAGGAGGACCGGAAGCACGCCGACGAGCTCGCGGGCCACGCCCGCTCGCGCGATGAGCACGCCCGCGCGACCTCGGACGAGGCACACCGCTCGGCCCGGGCCGCAGGCATGGAGTCCATTCACCACGAGGTGAAGACGATTCTGGACGCGGAAGGGGAGGCGAAGTCACTCGGCAACGGGACGGCGAACACCCCGGTCAGGCCGGGGAGCAGGCGGTCCGATGCTCCTGGCACCGCCGCCCGTCGTCTGCTCCGGGGCGCGGTCACCGCCCGACGGGAGCAGGTTGCCGACATCACCGACGCGATCGAAGCCCACGACCGGGCGGTACGCGACCGGGGAACCGCCGAGGGCCTGCTGGACGAGGCCCGCACCCGACTTGCGGACGCGATCGCCCACCGCGACGCGGCCGCCACCGCCAGAGACAACGTCCTCGCCGCCCAGGCGGAACGGCTGCTTGCCTGGGCCCGGGACTGCACGGAGCTGCGCATCCCCGACCTCGATGAACTGGCCGCCAGGGCGGCCGTCGAGGCAGACGTGCGTGAGCTGGTCGAAACGGTCGCACGACCGCTGGACCAGGAGATCACCACTGAGCGGGCCGGAGTCCGCACGGCGCAACAGGGGTTGGAGCAGGAACGGGACCTGCTCGACGCTCGGAGGCGCAAGCTCAGCGGCGAGACCGATCTCCAGCCCGTCGCTCCACCCACCCGCACCACCGTCCGCACGGCTGCGGCGGGCGCGCCGCTGTGGCGGCTGATCGCCTTCCACGAGGACGCCCCGCTCCCCGTACAGGCCGCGGTGGAAGCGGCACTGGAGGCGTCGGGTCTCCTGGACGCATGGGTGAGCGCATCCGAAGGGCTCACCCTTCCTGGGCACGACACCCGTGTCGAGGTCGGCCTCGCCACGACCGCCCCCGGCTCCAGCCTGCTGGACGTGCTGAGGCCTGAGGAGGACATTCCCGTACCGGCCGGCACGGTGACCCGCATCCTCGCCGGCATCGCGTATGGCACCACCCTGCCCGGCGGTCACCCTGCGGCAGTCTCCTCCGACGGCGCCTGGCGCCTCGCGCCGGCCACGGGTTCCTGGAGCAAGCCGGAGCCCGCCCATATCGGCGCCCTCGCCCGGCAGCGGGCCAAGCAGCGTGAGATCGCCGAATTGACCGAGCTGATCGCCAAGAAGGACGCCTCCCTGGCCACCCTCGCCGACCGGCTGCGGGAACTCGGCGCCCGCGCCGCCCGGCTGGCGGACGACCGCATCGCCCGGCCCGACTACCGGGAACTCGACGCCTGCCGACGGGACTGGGGCCGGGCCGAGGAGAAGGTGGCCGCCCGGGACGACGCCGTGCGCGACGCGACCGAGCATCTGGCCGCACGCGAGGGTGACGTGGCCGGCGCGCTGCGCACGCTGAGCCGCAGGGCCGCCGAACACGGTCTGCCCACGGACCGCGACCGGCTGCGCGAACTCGGCCGCGACGTGGAGAGGTTCCGCGACCTCGCCGAAGCCTGGACGGACGCCCGCATCGACGCGATCGCGGCCGCTGAGAGGGCTAGGGAGACGGCCGCACGGGCGGACCGGTCACGCCTTCTCGCGGAGAAGCAGACCGCCGACGCGGCCTCTGCGGAAGCGAAGGCGGCTGGTATGACGGCACGTCTGAAGGCGGTGGAGGAGACGGTCGGCGCGGACTACCGGCAGATCGTGGCGCGCGTTGCGGAGACCCGTGCCGAACGGGTCCGCTGCGGCAAGGAAGCCCGCCAGGCAGCCGAGCTCCTCCTGGGCCTGGAAGGCCGCATCGGAGAGCTGAGGGCCACCAGTGGCCAGGACGCCGACCGGCAGGAGAAGGCAGTCGAGGCCCGCGACGGCGCGGCGCGGCGGTTCCGGCACCTGTGTCTGGTGGGTCTGGCCGAGGACGCGGGCGTCGTACCCGAACTCGATGCCGGGGACGGTACCAAGGCCACTCTGGAGGCCGCGCGCGCCATGGCGGCACGGTGGCCCCAGGTCCCGCACGCCCCGCGCCACCTCGGCGACGCCGCCACCCGTCTCTCCGAAGCCGTCCACGAGGCCCGCCGCCACCTCGGCGTCCGCGCCGACCTGGAGCTGGAGCCCGACGACGACATCCAGCTCTTCACCGCCACCCTGGAGGGCGTCCGCGTCGGGGCGACCGGTCTGCTCGCCGCGCTCACGCAGGAGCGCGACCGCAGCCGCGACGACATCAGCACCGCCGAACGGCGCCTCTTCGACCAGATCCTCACCGGTGACATCCGCCGTCACCTCGCCGCCCGCATCCGTCGGGCCGGCGAACTCGTCGCGCACATGAACGGGCACCTGGAGCGGGTCCGTACCGCCTCCAACGTCGCCGTCCAGCTCGTCTGGGACGTCCGCCCGGACCTCCCCGACAGCACCCGCACCGCCCGCCAGCTGCTCCTGAAGGACCCCGGTCGGGTCACCGAGTCCGACCGGGAGGCCCTGCACGCCTTCTTCCGTGCCCGCATCGAGGAGGCCAAGGGCAGCGACACGGCCGCGAGCTGGGAGGAGCACCTCGGCGAGGTGCTCGACTACACCGCCTGGCACACCTTCACGGTCCGCCTCGACCGGGCGGACGGGAGCGGCTTGCAGCCCCTGACCAAGCGGCTGCACGGCGCGCTCTCCGGCGGGGAGAAAGCCATCGCACTGCACCTGCCCCTGTTCGCCGCCGTCGCCGCCCACTACGAGGACGTGCCCCTGGCCCCCCGCCCGATCCTCCTCGACGAGGTCTTCGTAGGCGTCGACACTGTCAACCGCGGACAGGTCTTCGCCCTGCTCACCGCACTCGACCTGGACCTCATGATCACCTCCGACCACGAGTGGGGAAACTACAGGGAACTGCCCGGCATCGCCGTCCACCAACTCCTGACCGACGGAGACGACGCCGTCACCAGCGCGCGCTTCGTCTGGAACGGCACCGGAATGGAGGAAGGATGACCTTGCGAGACCACCCCGTGTCCGGCGGGACGACCTCTCGGGAGCATCTCGCCTCGGGCGACGCGACCCTTCGCCGCCCCGAACTCCATCCCGTCTGGCAGACGGTCCACGACCGTCTCTCCTCCGGCCGCCCCGTCACACGCGTACGCCTCGGACTGCTGGACGAGACCCAGCGCGAAGCCCTCGCGGACCTCCTCGGCCTGGACCGCTTGCCGGACCCCCGGCCCTCCGTTGCCCTGGCCCGCCTGGAGGAGGCAGTCACCGAACTTTCCGGCCGCACCGTACGAGAAGTCGTCGCCGAGCTCATCGGCCCACTTGGCGACAGAGCCGGTGAACGCCGCCGCCAGGAGGGCGAACGCGCCGGTCTGTGGACCTGGCTGGCTGGTCACGACACGGTACGGGCGCAGCCGGTGCTCGCCGACTGGGCTGCGTCCTGTCGAGCCGCGGGACTGGTCGGCGGCTCGGCGGAACGTACCCGTACGCTCCTCACCGACACGCTCAAGGTGCTCGCCGAACTACCGGGCCAGGCCGAACCCCTGCCCGTCTTCGCCGCCCGAGTCCTGAACGGCCACGCGCACGCTCTCGACGACGGCACACCCGTCTCCACCCTCGTCCTGCGTGCCCTGGCGACTCTGTACGACATTGCTCCACCGCAGTCCGCAGCGGAACGGCGCGCCCTGTGGTCCCGCGCTGGCGTCGCCGACGACGAGCTGTCCGCCACCGTCATCGCCGGCGGACTGCGCCCTGGCGGCGACGGCCTTCTCGCCCGTGTGGCCCGCCTGTGCACGGAGGCCGGCCAGGCCGCCAGCCTGACCCTCGCCCACGTCAGGAGCCCGGGCGAGCTCACCCTGCCCGCCACCCCTGCCCCACTCGTCGTCCACGTAGTGGAGAACCCCAGTATCTTGGCCCTCGCCCTCCGTCGCTTCGGCTCCAGCTGCCCGCCGCTTGTCTGCACGTCCGGCTGGCCCAACAGCGCAGCTATCCAGCTCCTGCGCCTACTCGCGGACCAAGGCGCTGCTCTCCGTTACCACGGTGACCTCGATGGCGAAGGCATCCGCATTGCCGCATACGTCATGGAGAAAACAGGGGCGCACCCCTGGTGCATGACGGCGGCAGACTACCGATCCGCGATCGTCCGCAACGCGCACGGTCCTCGACCGGGGCGCATCACCGGAGCACCGTGGGATCCCGAGTTGGCCGAAGCCATGGCGGAGCACGACATCGCCGTGGTCGAGGAGCTGGTAGCCGATGTGCTGTTGGAAGATCTCGCTGCTGCGGCTCGCCAGGAGCACCCCGCCGGCTGTTCGTGACGCTCATTTGACGCTCCAAGCGACCGAAGGGGCGCTCAGAGGAGCCGTGTACCGGTGCTGACCTGCGACTATGCCGACTGCCGTTTTGCGTGACATCTTTCCGATGACGCACCACGTGGAGTGCGTGGCGATCCTCGAGCCGATCAACAAGGGTGCCTGATCTCGGGTTTCCCACCCGACGTCACCAGCCGCGTCCGCCTTCGCCTGAGCGGCCGATCCCGTTCAGGACCCGGCGGTCGTCCAGCCGCTTCCGCCCCCGCAACGACACGGGCAGCGACGGCCGGACGAACTCCCACTCGGCATCGGACAGCTCATGACGACGTATCACGACACCGTGATCCGCCAGCGGTGATCTTCTGAAGTCACCGCCTAGGACGGGGCGGTCGGCAGGAGGAGTTCGCCGACGCGCTGGTCGCCGCTGAGTTCGCCGGTGGGGCGGAAGCCGAGGCCCAGGTAGAAGGGCTCGGGGGTGCCGGGGCCGGTGTCCCAGGTGACGTACGCGCGCGGGGCGCCGCGGCGGCGCAGCTCCTCGAGGACCGCGGTGACCGCGAAGCTGCCGTAGCCCTTCTTCTGGTGGGCGGCGGAGATGTTCAAGCGCCAGATGCCGGAGCGCCGGTCGGCGGGGTCGCGGGAGGGGTCCCACTGGATGTCGAGGAAGGCCATCACGAATCCGACCACCTCCTCGCCGTCGACGACGGCACGCGGCCAGGCGACATCGCCGTGGACGTACGCCTCGGCCAGTGACTTCACCACCGGGGAGACGAGGTGTGCCTGGTCGGGGCGCACCTGTATCGCGCACACCGCGTCGATGTTCGCGGCGGTCACGGGCTCCAGGCGGAGGGGCGAATCATTGATCATGGGCTCAGGGTAGGACGTCCGGGGGGACGGACGGACGTGATGGCCTTGATGGCCACGGCCACGCGCAGCAGACGAACGCGCCGGCCACGGCAGGCAGTGCGACGCGGCCGGCGGCGGGGAGGGGTAGTTCGAGCGCCAGGCCGGTGCAGCGGAGGGAGCCGGCACAGCCCAGCAGGAACCAGCCGTTGAGAGGGGCCGGGGCGCTGGTCGGAGCGCTTGCCGGGCAGTCGTCGGGCAGTGGTCAAGCAGTCGTCGGGCAGTCGCCCGGTAGTCGTCCGGTAGTCGTCGAGCGGTCGAGTCCCGCCGGTCACAGGGCCGTCACCGGTCATAGTCTGAGCGCGGCGTGCAGGCCGTGCAGGCCACGTACGAAGGGGAGTTGCCGACCATGCCAACCATGCTGACCGCGCTCGACGGCGGATACGGGGACCGGCCGGACGCCGTGACCGTGGCCGGACGCTCCGCCTCCTACGAGGACCTCCTCGGCGCCGCCCGCGCCGTCGCGGCCGACGTGGCCGGAGCCCCCGCGTTCGCGGTGACCGCGACGGCCTCGCTGGAGACCGTCGCCGCCGCGGTCGGGGCGCTGCTGGCCGGGGTGCCGCTGGTTCCGCTGCCGCCCGACGCCGGGCCCGCCGAGCGCGAGCACATCCTGCGCGACTCCGGGGCGGCTCTCGTGGACGTGGACTTCGCCCGGCGCTCCCCGGGCTGGTCGGGGAAGGAGCCGGCGCCCGAGGACCCGGCGCTGATCCTCTACACCTCCGGGACCACCGGCGCGCCCAAGGGCGTGGTGCTCAGCGGCGCGGCTCTCGCCGCCGACCTGGACGCGCTGGCCGGCGCCTGGCAGTGGACCGCCGAGGACACCCTGGTGCACGGGCTGCCGCTGTTCCACGTACACGGGCTGGTCCTCGGCGTCCTCGGCGCGCTGCGCACCGGCAGCCGCCTCGTGCACACCGGGCGGCCCACGCCCGAGGCCTACGCGGCGGCGGGCGGCAGCCTGTACTTCGGCGTGCCGACCGTGTGGTCCCGGATCGCGGGGGCTCCGCGGGCCGCCGCCGCGCTGTCCGGGGCCCGGCTGCTGGTCTCCGGCAGCGCCGCCCTGCCCGCGCCGGTCTTCCGGGACCTGGAGCGGCTGACCGGCCTGCGGCCCGTGGAGCGCTACGGCATGACCGAGACGCTGATCACCCTCAGCGGCCGGGCGGGCGGAGAGGTCCGCCCCGGTACGGTCGGCACCCCGCTGCCCGGCATCCGGACCCGGATCGTCGCCGAGCCGGGCGCCGAGATCGGCGAACTCCAGCTGACCGGTCCGACGTTGTTCGCCGGCTACCTGGGGCGCCCGGAGGCGACGGCCGCCGCCTACACCGAGGACGGCTGGTTCCGTACGGGCGACATCGCGGCCGTGGACGAGGCGGACGGGGTGCACCGGATCGTGGGCCGGGCCTCCATCGACCTGATCAAGTCGGGCGGCTACCGGATCGGCGCCGGCGAGATCGAGAACGCGCTGCTGGACCACCCGAAGGTGACGGAGGCGGCCGTGGTCGGCGTTCCGGACCCGGACCTCGGGCAGCGCATCGTCGCGTTCGTCGTGGCCGAGGGGGTCACCGGCCCGGAGCTGACCGACTTCGTCGCGGCGCACCTGTCCGTGCACAAGCGCCCGCGGGAGGTGCGGTTCGTGGCCGCGCTGCCGCGCAACGCCATGGGCAAGCCGCAGAAGAAACTGCTGCTGACGGGGGAGACCGGCCCGGTCGAGGGCTGAAGCGGCACAGGCGGCGGGCCCGTGGCCGGTTGGGGCCGCCCGGGCTCGCCCTGCGCTCGAGGCCCGGCCCAGGCGGGCTAGGACGGGCCCGGAAGGGCGCTACGGGAGGGCAGCGACCGGGGGCCAGCGACCGGAGTGCCGTTCGGTCGCTCGGGTCGCTTGGAAGAAACCCTAGGTCAGAGTGGGTGGCTGCGTCGTTCAGCGACTGAAGCGACTCAAGCTTTCGGTATATGAGGACATTCCCGCGTGTGCGTGTGCGCGTGTGTGTGCGTCATATATACGGACCTTGAGTCGCTTCAGTCGCTGTTGTTGCTTGCGAACGTCTGTGACCTGGTGTTCTGTGAGCAACTCGCCCAGCGACCGGAGGAGACCCGGTCGCTGGGCGGCGGGTCGGCCGGTCGCTGGCCCGCCCGGGGGAGGCGTACACCTGTTCTGGCTCAACTACCCCTCGTCTCGCAGGGGTTTGGCTAATGTGATGTTCGGCGTTGAGTCGCTTCAGTCGCTGATGGGGGATGTGAATGGCAGCTGAGCTGCGGGATTCGCGCAGCGACCCGGCGCAGGGCAGGAGAACTGCGTCGGCCGCCGGGCTCCCTGTGACGACTGCCATCTGGTGTGCCCGGCGGGGATGGCCGGTTCACCCCCTGGCCGCGGGCCGCAAGACGCCGGTGGGCAACTGCACGGCTTGCCGTGCGCCGGGCCACGACCGGGCTGCCTGCGCCTGCCTCCGTAGGGGCCGCTGGTGCCACGGCTTCCACGCGGCCACGCTCGACGAGGACCGGATCCGGCAGTGGTGGGGTTCCGGCCCGGAACTGGGCGTCGGTGTGGCCACCGGCCCCGCGGACCTGGTCGTCATCGACGTCGACGCGCACGAGCGGGAACTGCCCGGCCGCGACCGGCTGCTGCCCGGCATCGGCATCGCCGCCGGGATCGACCTGACGGGCCTCGCCGACGGCTTCCACACGCTCGGCCTGCTGGCCGCGCTGCGCGGCGCCGCCAGCCCCGCGGACGACGCCTCGACGCTGCGCGTGCGTACGCCGTCGGGCGGACTGCACGTCTGGTACCGGGGCGGCGGGCGGCGCTGGCAGTGCTCCACCGGCTCGGGCTCCGGCCGGGCGCTGGCCTGGCAGGTGGACGTACGCGCCGGGGGCGGCTACATCGTGGCTCCGGGGACCGTGACCCGCGCGGGCGGCTACCGCGCCGTGGGTCCCGTACGGGAGCCCGCGCCGCTGCCGGGCTGGCTCGCGCGGGAGTTGGAGCGCACCGGGCACCTCGCGGGCGACGGCATCGCCGCCCATGGCACGGCGGTCGATGGCACGGCGGCCGCCGGTGCGGCCGCCGCTCGTGCAGTAGCCGCTGGTGCCTACGGTCCGCGGCCCGTGCCGCCGCGTGCCCGGCAGGCGGTTCTCGCGGCCGGCGGCGGGGCGGTTCTCGCGGAGCGGGTGCTGGCGGGAGCGCTCGCCGAGGTCGCCGCGTGCGCGGCCGTGCCCGAGGGGGCGGCCTTCTCCGAGAAGCTGAACCGCGCCGCCTACACCGCGGGCGGGCTGGTCGCCGCCGGGCACCTCAGCGAGGCCGCGGCCACGCGTGTCCTGCGGGACGAGGCCGAGCGGGCCCGGCCGGGGCAGGGCAGCCGTTGCGGGGCCATCATCCGGGGCGGGCTGCGTGCCGGTCTGGCGCGGCCGCTGTCCCCGGGAGGCCGGGCATGAGCCGTGAGCAGGAGGGCGTGCTCTCCGAGTTCGACGTACGGGCGGTCGCGGCGCAGATCCTCGCGCAGCAGCCCGTCGTCGTACCGGGGCCGCGGGAGGCGGGGACGCTGCCGGGTTCGGGTTCGGGCGCACTTTCGGGTCCGGGTGCTGTGTCCGGGGGCGGTTCCGCGGAGTTCCCGGGGGGAGAGGGGGACGGGTCGGCGGGTGGTGCGGGTCCCGGCGGTCCGGCCTCCGGCGATTCCGGTTCCGCTGGCGCGGGCTTCACCGGTGCGGGCTCCCGCGTTTCCGGCTCCGAGGGTGCGGTGCGCGGTACGGCGACGGCAGGGGAGGCGACCGCGGAGGGGCTGCTGCCCGACACGCTCACCGACCGGGGCAACGCCAAGCTGTTCGTGAAGCTCTACTCCAACGACTACCGGCACGTCCCCGGCATCGGCTGGTTCCGCTGGGACCTCACCCGCTGGCAGATCGACGAGGACGACACCGCGGTGTGGGCCGCGGGCGACCTCGCGGAGGCCATCGCCACCACGGACCCCCGCGGCGTCTACACCCCGGCCGCGCTCCAGCAGCACCGCCGGCGCGCGCTCAGCACCAGCGGGATGAACGCCATGCTCGCCCAGGCCAAGTCCGCGCCGGGCATGGTGCTCAACGCGGCCCGGCTGGACGCCGACCCGTACGCGCTGTGCACGCCCGCCGGTGTCGTGGACCTGCGGACCGGTCACATCCGTCCCTCCGACCCCGCGAGTGACTTCCACTCCCGCTCCACCTCGGCGGCGCCGCAGCCGATGCCCACGCCGCGCTGGAACCGGTTCCTGACCGACACCTTCGGCGAGGGGCCCGAGGGCGCGCAGATGATCGACTTCCTGCAGCTGCTGCTCGGCTACTCCGTGACCGGGGACGTCGGCGCGCAGGTCATGCCGTTCCTGTTCGGGTCCGGCAAGAACGGCAAGTCGGTGCTGCTGGACGTCCTGATGAAGCTGCTGGGCGACTACGCGGACGCGGCGCCCCCCGGGTTCCTGATGGCCCGGCCGTACGAGGGGCATCCGACCGACCTCGCCGAGCTGCACGGCCGGCGGGTGATCGTGTGCAGCGAGGTGAAGCCGGGCGACCGCTTCGACGAGGCGCGGGTCAAGCTGCTCACCGGCGGCGACCGGATCAAGGCCCGCCGGATGCGGCAGGACTTCTTCAGCTTCGAGCCGACCCACAAGCTGTGGCTGCTGGGCAACCACCGCCCCGAGGTGGGCACGGGCGGGTTCGCGTTCTGGCGGCGGATGCGGCTGATCCCGTTCGAGCGGGTCGTCTCCGACGAACGCAAGATCGACAATCTGGCGGACGTGCTCGTCACCCAGGAGGGGCCGGGCATCCTCAACTGGCTGATCGAGGGCGCCCGCCGCTACCTGGGCGGTGACAAGGACCTCACCGGTCCGGAGCGGGTCCGCATCGCGACGTCGGCGTACGCGGAGACCGAGGACCACACGGGGCGGTTCATCGGGGAGTCCTGCCGGCTCGATCCGGAGCTTCGGGCGGAGCAGGCCGCTCTCTACGCGGCCTACAGGGGCTGGTGCCACACTGAGGGCGCTCCGGCGATCTCGTCCCGGGCCTTCGCGGCACGGGTCCGCGAGGTGGTGGGCCTGGCCTCGCCCAAGGAAATGATCCTGTCCAACCAGCGCAAGTACTACCCGGGCATCGGCCTGCTCGCGGACGAGGAGACAGCATGAGCGCCCTCATCGCAGAGGACGAGATCGTCCACGAAGTGGACCTCGTGTGGCTCGAGGACATCAGCGGGCTCGACTACGTCCGCCAGAGCCTGGACCGGCTGCCGACCCGGCGCGGACGGCCCGCCTACCACCGCGACGGGCGGATGGTCGGCTACGCGCTGCTGGGACCGGCCGCGAAGCCCTCCCGCTCCTCCGGCACGTTCCGGCGGAGGGTGTTCTGGCTGCTGCCGCACGACCGGGACACCGACCCGGACGGCCTGTACGCGACGGGCGCGCCGGCGGAGGCCGTGGACACGCGGACCCTGGCCCCGGGCAGCAAGGGGCGCAAGACGGAGCGGTCGGAGGGCGGGCCGATGTCGTCGGCGGTGCGGGGGCTGCTGCCGTAGGGCGGCCTCCGCCACCGGGCTGAGAACAGGTTAGACAGTATGTTATTTGCCGCCTTCGGGCACGCTCGTCCAGGGAGGCAGGTCCAGAAGGGTTAAAACCGTCCGTCAGGTCGGTCAGGCTGCCCCGTCGGCCTCTTGCGCTTCCAGGGAGTGCTTCCGGGCTTCCTCGTAGACGCGCTCTCCGCGGGACTCGGAGATGTCGACGGCGGTGAGGACCCAGGACTGGGCGATGCCGGGCAGCAGGTGGCGCAGGAGTGCGGAGACCCGGACCACGAGGTCCTTGTAGTCGCTGAGAGCCTGGGACATGGACTGGATGCCCGCGTAGGTGCCCACGATGACGTCGGCGGTTTCAGCCGGTACGACGTGCGGGAGCAGCTCGCCCTGAGCCTGTGCCTTCTCCAGCCGCTCCCGGACGGGGGCGGCCCAGCTGCGGAACGGGCCGCTGCGGTCCAGACCGTGTGCCATCTGGTCCATGGTCAGCCGCACTCCGGCCCGGACCATGGGGTCGGTCTGCAGCCGGTACGTGTGGAGTGCGACGATGTCGACGATCTCCTGGATCTGGGTCGTGCGGTCGGGGATCACGAGGTTCTGGACCTGCGCGGCCAGTACGCCCTGCGCCAGCTCGTCCTTCGACTGGAAGTGGAAGTACAGAGCGCCCTTGGTCACACCCGCGGTGGAGAGGATCTCCGAAATCGTCGCTGTCTGGTAGCCGCGCTCCTCGAACACCTTGGCCGCTGCCAGCAGGATGGTCCGACGCGTACGGATGGCCCGCTCCTGCTCCGCCATGATGCCCTCACTTGGCTGATGAACCCCTCAAAGGGCTCGTATACAAACCGTCTAGTTCGTATCTTACAGCGTGTGAACGCACAGCCAAGTCGTACATGGACGACTAACTGATGGTTTCAGAATGGGTTGAGCTGCGGGTCTTGCGCTTGACGATCTTGGTCGGCAGGGTGTCCGGGTGCGTGCTGATCTTGTTTCTGAAGA
>NZ_JBWKLE010000027.1:0-18937 GCF_056430495.1 Streptomyces sp. NPDC045967
TGTTGAGTTCTCAAGGAACGGACGCTTCCTTCGTACTCACCCTCAGCGACATCCGCTGGGGCTTTCCTCCGGGCTTCGTTCTGCTTTCCTGCTGTGTTCTTGCGTCTCCGACTCTACCAGATCATTTCCACGCCGTTTCCGGTTCGGATTTGAATTCGGTGACCGTCGGAAGGTCGGTGCCTTTCGGCGCTCCGCTACGTTAGCGCTTATCCCTGGCCATTCATAATCGAGTGGCCGGCGAGGGAATTCGGACATGCCGAAGAAGACCCCGCCAGGGGTAAGTCGTAGGTAGTGGGTTGGCCGCTCCAGGTGTCTGCCCGATGGCGGTGACCCGTTCAGCGGCTCGGACTACGTTAGGCGTCCGGCCGGGCCGAGTCAAGTCGAGCGGCGGCGCGGCGCGTGCGCCCGGTACGGGCTGACCGTCGGGTCGTGGGTGACCCAGAAGCGGTAGGGGTGGGCCGCGCCCTCGCCGCCCACTCCGGTGCGCGGACCGCTGCTCACCAGGTCGGACGAGGTGGAGGTGCCCGTCAGGACGGACAGCGGCGAGTCGGGGCCGCCGCAGAGGTCGGTTCCGTCCAGGGAGCGGTCCACGTCCAGGGCGGTGGCGAGCCGGGCCGGCCCCTTGGCCAGTTCTCGCGGGTGTCTGGCCGTGACCCGGCGGGCGGCTGCCAGGTCGGCACCCACCGTGATCTCGCCCGCGCGCAGCAGCACGCCGCTCGCGTGGCCGGGCGGGCCGCACACCAGGTTGAGGCTGAACCACATGCCGTAGATGAAGTAGACGTACGCGTGTCCGGGCGGGCCGAACATCGACGCGTTGCGGGCCGTTCGGCCGCGGTAGGCGTGGGAGCCCGGGTCGGACTCGCCCTCGTACGCCTCCACCTCGGTGATGCGCAGTTCGATGGGGCCGTCCGGGCAGCGTCGGACCAGGGTGCGGCCCAGGAGGTCCGGGGCCACCGTGAGGACCGGGCGGTCGAAGAAGGACCGTGGAAGGGGCGTACGGTCGGGTCGCGCGCTCATCCGGTCGAGCGTACTGGAACGCGTACCGCTGCAACCGGGGCCTAGGGTTCCGCGTTGGTACGGGGTAGTCGCACACGTCTTCAAGGGGAGTCAGAGCATGGGGTTCAAGAAGCTGTTCGCGAGCCTGGGCGCCGGTGGTGCTTCGGTCGACACGATCATCACCGAGCCGAACGTCGCACCGGGCGGGATCGTCCAGGGCGAGGTCCGGATCCAGGGCGGATCGGTGGAGCAGCAGATCGAGGGGCTGTCGGTCGGGCTGCAGGCGCGGGTCGAGGTCGAGGGCGGGGACCAGGAGTACAAGCAGGACGTCGTCTTCACCAAGCAGCGCCTCGGTGGTGCGTTCCAGGTGCAGGCCGGCGCGGTGCACGTGGTGCCCTTCGTCCTGGAGATCCCGTGGGAGACGCCGATCACCCACTTCGGAGGTCAGCACCTGCACGGCATGAACATCGGGGTGAGCACCGAACTGGAGATCGCGCGGGCCGTCGACGCGGGCGACCTCGACCCGATCAACGTGCACCCGGTGCAGGCGCAGCAGGCGATCCTCAACGCCTTCCGGCAGCTGGGCTTCACCTTCCGCGGTGCGGACATGGAGCGCGGGCACATCCGCGGGACGCGGCAGACGCTGCCCTTCTACCAGGAGATCGAGTTCCTGCCGCCGGCGCAGTACCGGGGTCTGAACCAGGTCGAGCTGACCTTCGTCGCCGACGGCCGGGAGATGGACGTCGTCCTGGAGATGGACAAGAAGCCGGGGCTGTTCAGCGAGGGCAGTGACACCTACCGCTGCTTCCAGGTGGGGCTGCAGTCGTACCAGGGCACGGACTGGGCCGCCTACCTGAACCAGTGGATCGCGTCGGTCGGTTCGCAGCGCAACTGGTTCTAGGCTCGGGCCCGTACGCGTATCCGAGCAGGAGGTACAGCAGTGACCGAGCAGAGCAGGGCGCCCCTTCCGCACGATTTCCACCCCGAGGTACCGGCCTTCACGGTGACCAGTGCGGATCTCGCGCCGGGTGCCGATCTGGGCGACGCCCAGGTGCTCGAGGGCGGGAACGTCTCGCCGCAGCTGCGGTGGGAGGGGTTCCCGGAGGGGACGAGGAGCTTCGCCGTGACGTGCTTCGACCCGGATGCGCCCACGGGCAGCGGGTTCTGGCACTGGGTGCTCTTCGACCTGCCGGCCTCGGTCACCGAGCTGCCGGCCGGGGCGGGCAGCGGGAAGTTCGAGGGGCTGCCGGCCGGGGCCGTGCACGCGCGGAACGACTACGGGAGCAAGGACTTCGGCGGGGCGGCGCCGCCGGCCGGGGAGCGGCACCGGTACGTCTTCACGGTGTACGCGGTGGACCAGGAGAAGCTCGGGCCGGACAGTGACGCGTCGCCGGCCGCGGTCGGGTTCAATCTGCGCTTCCACACGCTGGGGCGCGCGCAGCTGATCGGTGAGTACGAGGCGCCCGCCGGCTGACAGTTCCCCGAGCGTTTGCCCGGTCCTGGTCTAAAGAAGGCCAGGACCGGGCATTTTTATTGCGTTGTCCCGCGTGGCGCCCGCGGCCAGAGTGGTTGCGGGCCCTGCCGCACAGGTGGTCGCGGGCCTGCACACGGGAGGTGGGCGAGATGCGGGACACGCTGGTACTGAACGCGAGCTTCGAGCCGCTGTCGACGGTGACGCTGAACCGGGCGGTGGTTCTGGTGCTCCAGGACAAGGCCGTGGTCGAGCAGTCGCATCCGGAGCTGCGTGTGCGCGGTGCCAGCATGGATCTTCCGATGCCCCGTGTGATCAGACTGTGCCGGTACGTCCGGGTGCCCTTCCGAAGACACGCTCCGTGGTCGCGGAGGGGGGTGCTGATCCGGGACCAGCACCGTTGCGCCTACTGCGGGAAGCGGGCGACGACCGTGGACCACGTGCTGCCGCGGGCGCAGGGCGGTGGTGACACGTGGCTGAACACGGTGGCGTCGTGTGCCGAGGACAACCATCGGAAGGCGGCGAGGACTCCGGAGGAAGCGGGGATGCCGCTGCTGCGCAAGCCCTTCGTGCCGTCGCCGGCGGACGCCATGCTGCTGGCTCTGGGGGCGGCGGGCCGCGACGCGCTGCCGGAGTGGCTGGAGCGCTCGGGTTCCTCGTATGCCCCGTCGGCCGCGTAGTGCCGTCCGCCGGGCGGCGTAGTTCCGTTACGTCGCTCAGCGGAGCACGAGCTGGACGATGGCGAGGGTCCCGACCGCGACGATGACGCCGCGCAGTACGGTCGGCCGCAGGCGGCGGCCGACCTTGGCGCCGATCTGGCCGCCGATGGTGGAGCCGACGGCGATGAGGAGCACGGCCGTCCAGTCGAAGGTGGCGACGAAGAGGAACAGGACGGCCGCGATGCCGTTCACCATCGCCGCGATGACGTTCTTCACGGCGTTGATCCGTTGCAGGTCCTCGCGGAGCAGCAGGCCCATGAGGCCGACGTAGAGAACGCCCTGGGCGGCCCCGAAGTAGCCTCCGTAGGCGCTGGAGAGCAGCATGCCGGTGAGGAGGGCGGGGCCGCCGTCGGGGTGGCCGGGGTCTCCTCCCGCGGCGTCCTGGCGGCGGCGCAGGGCCGCGGCGAGCCGGGGCTGGAGGACGACGAGCAGCAGGGCCAGTCCGATGAGGACGGGCACGATCGTGTCGAAGGATTCGGACGGCAGGGTCAGGAGCAGGACGGCGCCCGCGAGTCCGCCGACCAGGGACACCGAACCGAGCCGGATGACGCGGGCGCGCTGGCCCCGGAGCTCCTCGCGGTAGCCGATGGCTCCGCTGATGGAACCGGGCACCAGGCCGAGGGTGTTGGACACGTTGGCGGTGACCGGCGGCAGTCCGGTGGCGAGCAGCACCGGGAAGGTGATCAGGGTGCCGGAGCCGACGATGGTGTTGATGGTGCCGGCGCCGATGCCGGCGGCGAAGACCGCGAGTGATTCCCAGACGGACATCGAGAACATGGACATGGACGGGGCCATCCCCTTTGCATGGGTGGGTCGCCTCCCCGCCATGAAGGTCGAGGGGCCTCACCGATCATGCAGCACGCCGCGGCCCGGGTCGTCCCGGGGGCCGGGCGGGTCGCGGACGACCCGGCCCCGGCTCCCTGACGCGTGCTAGTCGATGGGGGGCTGTTCCCGCCGGTCGGCGCCGGCCTTGTCGGCCGTACCGGCGGCGGCCTTGCCGGTGTTCTGCGGGTTGAAGCCGGAACCGCCGCCCATCGGGCCGAAGTTGCCCATGGCTCCCGAGAGGCCCTTGAGGGCGTCTCCGATCTCGCTGGGCACGATCCAGAGCTTGTTGGCGTCCCCCTCGGCGATCTTCGGGAGCATCTGGAGGTACTGGTAGGCGAGGAGCTTCTGGTCGGCGTCGCCGGCGTGGATGGACTCGAAGACCGTACGGATGGCCTGGGCCTCGCCCTCGGCGCGCAGGGCGGCGGCCTTCGCATCGCCCTCGGCGCGCAGGATGGAGGACTGCTTCTCGCCTTCGGCGCGCAGGATCTCGGACTGCCGGACGCCTTCGGCCTGGAGGATGGCGGCGCGCTTGTCGCGGTCGGCGCGCATCTGCTTCTCCATCGAGTCCTGGATGGAGGTCGGCGGCTCGATGGCCTTGAGCTCGACGCGGTTGACACGGATGCCCCACTTGCCGGTGGCTTCGTCGAGGACTCCGCGCAGGGCGGCGTTGATCTCCTCACGGGAGGTGAGGGTCCGTTCCAGGTCCATGCCGCCGATGATGTTGCGCAGGGTGGTGACGGTGAGCTGCTCGATGGCCTGGATGTAGCTGGCCACCTCGTACGTCGCGGCGCGGGCGTCGGTCACCTGGTAGTAGATGACGGTGTCGATGTTGACCACCAGGTTGTCCTGGGTGATCACCGGCTGCGGCGGGAAGGGGACGACCTGTTCGCGCAGGTCGATCCGGTTGCGGATGGAGTCGATGAACGGGACGACGATGTTGAGGCCCGCGTTGAGGGTGCGGGTGTAGCGGCCGAACCGCTCGACGATGGCGGCGCTGGCCTGCGGGATCACCTGGATCGTCTTGACCAGTGCGATGAAGACCAGAACCACCAGAATGATCAGGACGATGATGATCGGTTGCATGCGGTTCCCCGTGCCCTTCCGGCTGTCTGTGCTGCCCCGTTGACCGGAGTCTCGCAGACCCGGGGGCCGCGAGCAGTCCGCTTGTCACATCACGACGGCGGTCGCCCCGTCGATCTCGACGACGTCGACCGACTCGCCCGGCTCGAAGCTGCTGTCCGCGTCGAGGGCGCGGGCCGACCAGATCTCGCCGGCGAGCTTGATGCGGCCCCCGCTGCCGTCGACGCGTTCGAGGACGACGGCGCTGCGGCCCTTCAACGCGTCGATGCCGCTGCGGTGTTGGGGCCGCTGGTCGCGGTGCCGGTTGGCGATCGGCCGGACGACGGCGAGCAGCGCGACCGACACCGCGACGAAGACGAGGACTTGGGCCACCACTCCCCCGCCCAGCGCCGCCGTGACGGCTGCCGCCACCGCCCCGGCGGCGAACATGCCGAACTCCGGCATGGCGGTGAGGACAAGGGGGATACCCAGTCCGACCGCGCCGATGAGCCACCACACCCATGCGTCGATGTCCACCTGGTCATGGTAGGTGGGCGGGGCGCGGTCGGGACAGGGTGCGTGGGCGTTCCCGGTACGCCCGGGGGGAGTTGGGAGTCCTGATTCGGCGGGGAGGAGGTGGGCGGTCCTGTCCGGGGGAGGCATGGGGCGGTCCAGGCCGAGGGGGCGGCCCGCGGCCGCGCTAGCCCAGCGGGAGGCCCTGGGCGGTCCAGCGGTCGTTGCCGTTGCGCTCGACGACGAGCGGGAGGCCGAAGCAGAGCGAGAGGTTGCGGGAGGTGAGTTCGAGGTCGATCGGGCCCGCGGTGACGACCTTGCCCTGACGGATCATCAGGACGTGGGTGAAGCCGGGAGCGATCTCCTCGACGTGGTGCGTGACCATGACCATGGACGGCGCGAGGGGGTCGCGGGCGAGCCGGCCGAGGCGGCGTACGAGGTCCTCGCGGCCGCCGAGGTCCAGGCCGGCGGCCGGCTCGTCGAGGAGCAGCAGCTCGGGGTCCGTCATCAGGGCGCGGGCGATCAGCGTCCGCTTGCGCTCGCCCTCGGAGAGGGTGCCGAACTTGCGGTCGAGGTAGTCCGTCATGCCGAGGCGGTCGAGGAAGGCGCGGGCGCGCTGCTCGTCGACGTCCTCGTACTCCTCCTGCCACGTCGCCGTCATGCCGTAGGCGGCGGTGAGGACGGTCTGCAGGACGGTCTGCCGCTTGGGCAGCTTGTCGGCCATGGCGATGCCGGCCATGCCGATGCGCGGGCGCAGCTCGAAGACGTCCACCTTGCCGAGGGTGCTGCCGAGGATGGAGGCGGCGCCCTTGGTGGGGAAGAGGTAGCTGGAGGCGAGGTTCAGCAGCGTGGTCTTGCCGGCGCCGTTGGGGCCGAGGATGACCCAGCGCTCCCCCTCCTTCACCGACCAGGAGACCTGGTCCACCAGAGCCCGGCCCTCGCGGACCACGGATACGTCCACCAGTTCCAGAACATCGCTCATGAGCGCGTTGTCTCCCCTTGCAGTGTCGGTTCGTCTGTGCGCCTGTAGGCGCAGCCCCAGGGGAAAACCTACGCCACTCGCGGAGGGGCGCGGGGCGGGGGCCGGGCCGGGGGGCGGGTCCGTAGAGTTGGGGGATGCTTTTCGAACCACGTTCAGGGCGGCTGGCCGCCTGGGGGAACGCTCTGCTGGCCGGTCTGGTGTCGCCCGACGAGGCCGTGTCGTCGATCGTGGGCGAGGACGCCGTGCACCGGGTGGCGGGGCTGCCGGGGGAAACGGCTCCGGTCGGGCTCACGCTGGCGCTGGGCCGGCTGCGCGCGCTGGGGGCGACCGGGCTGCGGGTGGCTCTGCCGGCGCCGGGGCATCCGCTGGGGCTGAGCGGCCCGGCGGAGTTCAACGCGCGGGCGCTGGACGCGGAGGAGGCGGTGGTGTGCGTGGGCGCCGCGCTGGGCCTGGTGCCGGAGGTGGCCGAGGCCGGGCCGGCGGGTGACGTACACGTATCGGTGACCTGGCACTGCCTGCCGGTACGGGAGGCGCCGCCGGCGGACGTGCCCTCGCTGGGGGAGGCGGAGCGGGAACTGGCGGAGGCGCTGCGCGACGCGACCGCGGTGCTGACCCGGCTGGACGTGGCCGGGTCGGGGCCGGTGGCGGAGGCCGCGCTGTCGGCGTACCGGGCGCGGGCTGAGGGGCCGGGGCAGGAGTCGCTGGCGCCGGGGTACCCGCCGCGGGCGGTGCGGGTGCTGGCGCTGGCGCAGCGGGTGGACCTGCTGGTGTCGCTGGCGTACGAGAACGGGCACGGGGGCGCGGTGGCCGCCTCGGAGATGGCGGCGCGGACGGAGGCGCTGCGACCGGTGGAGCGGGTGGCCCGGCGGGCGCTGGTGGCGGCGTACAACGCAGCGGTGGAGGAACGCGAACGGTAGGGCTGCGCGGGGTGGGGCCGCGGCCGGGCGGGACCGGGCGGGGCTGGCTGGCCCGGGACGGCCCGGGCCCGGCCGGGCCGGGCGGGCTGGAGGCTGGGCTCTGCGGCGGGCGCCGCGTCTGCGGCTCGGCGGGGCCGGGTCGGGGCCGCCTATTCGGCCAGTCCGTGGCGTACCGCCCACAGCGCGGCCTGGGTGCGGTCCGAGAGGTCCAGTTTCATGAGGATGTTCGAGACGTGCGTCTTGACCGTCTTCTCGGAGAGGACGAGCGCACGGGCGATCTCCCGGTTGGACCGGCCGTCCGCGACCAGACCGAGGACCTCCCGCTCCCGGTCCGTCAGCGAGCCCGGCCGGCCCCCTGAGGCGCTCTGGTCCTCCTGGGCGAGCAGGACCTGTGCCACCTCCGGCTGGAGAAGGACGTGTCCGGCGTGGACGGAGCGGATGGCCCCGGCGAGGGCGTCGGGGTCGATGTCCTTGTATACGTACCCCGCGGCCCCCGCGCGCAGGGCCGGTACCACGGTGCGCTGCTCGGTGAAGCTGGTGACGATCAGCACCCGCGCCGGGTTCGCCAGCCCGCGCAGCCTGCGCAGGGCCTCGATCCCGTCGGCACCCGGCATCTTGATGTCCATGAGGATCACATCGGGCCGCAGCTCCTCGGCACGGGCGACGCCCTCCTCGCCGTCGGCGGCCTCGCCGACCACCTCGATGTCCTCCTGAACCTCGAGGAAGGTGCGCAGCCCCCGCCGGACCACCTGGTGGTCGTCCACCAGCAGGACCCGGATACGGCTTCCGTCTCCGCTCACCCCTGCGCCCCCGCCTCCGCTTCCGCCCGTGCCGTCAGCCACCGGGGACCTCCATCTCGATCGTGGTGCCCCTGCCGGGCTCCGAACGCACGTCGAGCCGGCCCCCGACGCCGCTCGCCCGGTCCCGCATGGAGACCAGGCCCAGGTGGCGGCCGGCGCGGCGGACGGTTCCGGGGTCGAAGCCCTTGCCCGAGTCGGCGACCTTGAGCAGCGCTCCCCCGGCGGGGCTCCGCACCAGGCTCATCTCGACGCGGTCGGCGCCCGAGTGGCGCAGGGCGTTGTGCAGCGCCTCCTGGGCCACCCGCAGGAGCGCCTCCTCTTGGGTCGCGGGCAGCGCCCGTACGCCGTCGCAGGTGAAGGTGACGTGTGCGGTGTGGGCGCGGTCCAGCACCTGGGCCTGGGTGCGCAGGGTGGCGATCAGGCCGTCCTCGTCCAGCGCGGCCGGGCGCAGCTCGGTGACGGCGGCGCGCAGCTCGTCGGCCGCCTCCGCGGCCAGGGCGGCCACCTGGTGGAGTTCGTCCTTGGCGCGCGCCGGGTCGCGGTCCACGAGGGCGGCGGCGGCCTGCGCGGTGAGGCGGAGGGAGAAGAGCTTCTGGCTGACGGCGTCGTGGAGCTCGTGGGCGAGCCGGGAACGCTCCTCGGCGATGGTGAGCTCGCGGCTGCGCTCGTAGAGCCGGGCATTGGTGAGGGCGATCGCCGCGTGCTGGGCGAGGAGCCCGAGGAGTTCCTCGTCCTCGTCGGTGAAACCGTGCCCCGGGCGCGGGGCGCCGCGCTTGTTGGCGAGGAAGAGGCAGCCGAGGGTCTCCTCGCCGTCGCGGACCGGCAGGCCGAGGAAGTCGGACATCTCGGGGTGGGCGGCGGGCCAGCCCTCGAAGCGCGGGTCGTCGCGTACGTCGGCCAGCCGCTCGGGTCCTTCCTGATGCAGCATCGCGGCGAGGATGCCGTGCTGGCGGGGCAGGGGGCCGATGTCGCGCCACTGCTCGGCGCTGATGCCGTCCACGACGAACTGGGCGAAGCCGCCGTGGTCGTCCGGGACGCCCAGGGCCGCGTACTCGGCGTCCAGGAGTTCGCGGGCCGACACGACGATCGTGCGCAGGACGTCGCGGACCTCCAGGCGGCGGCTCATGGCGAGCAGCGCCGTGCTGACGGCTGCGAGGCCGCTGGGGGGTCCGGTCTGCATGCGTTCACCGTACTCGGGGCCGTGACCTGCGGGATCGGGCCGCGGTCGTAGGTCCAACGACCCGGTACGGGGGGACCGGGGGGCCGAAGCGGTGAGGGCGGGCGGCCTCCGGTCGGTCGGGGGCGTGAGGTTGCGGGGGCGGGGTATGCGGGGGTGTGGGTCGGCTTCGGCCGGGGGGCGGGCTGCCGAAGGACCGGGATCGGTCACGCAGTGAATTGCTCTCGCAACTGTTGGTGAGACTGTTACGTGCCCGATGTGAGCCCGCGCATAGGACCCACATCACTTACGAAGCTCCCTAGTGGGCAGATAAGGACCCCGTCAGCACGGGCGTACCTAGCGCCGGGCCCCGAATTCGGACTTCGGCGCCCGGGCCTGATCCACTAAGCGGGATCGTACGTCACACCTTTGCCACAGGATTTTGCCGCCGCTAAGAATTGCTCTCGTCGCACGGCGCCGCGGATCCCCGGATCCCCGCGGCGCCCTCCTGCGACTCCCGCGATTCGAAGAGGTTGCCCCGCCATGTCTGCTTCCAGCACTAACGGTCACAGTCGTCTGACGAAGGCACACAAGCTGTCCTTTGCCGGTGTCGCCACGCTCGGCACCGCCGCCCTCGCCTTCTCCCTCGTCCCGGCCGGTGCCGCGGAGGGTGACACGGTCTCCGCCGCCCCCGTCGCCTGGACCAAGGTCGTCGACGGCGCCCAGACGAGGGCCGTGCAGCAGCACCTCTCCGCGCAGCAGGTCATCGCGGACAAGGCGGCGAAGGACGCGGCCAAGGCCAAGGCGAAGGCCAAGATCAAGGCGGACGCCGAGGCCGCCGCCAAGAAGGCGCGCGCGCAGAAGGCCGCGGCCGCGAGCCGGTCCGCCGCCCGCACCCCGGTGTTCGCGAACAACCTGGACGGCTGGATCAAGGAAGCCCTCTTCATCATGAAGAAGGAGGGCATTCCGGGCAGCTACGCCGGAATCCACAAGAACATCATGCGTGAGTCCAGCGGCAACCCGATGGCGATCAACAACTGGGACATCAACGCCCAGAACGGCATCCCCAGCAAGGGTCTGCTCCAGGTCATCTACCCGACCTTCAAGGCGTACCACGTCAAGGGCACCAAGTTCGACCAGTACGACCCGGTCGCCAACATCGTCGCCGCCTGCAACTACGCGGCCGACCGCTACGGCTCGATGGACAACGTCAACAGCGCCTACTAGGCCGCGACGACGACAGCCGACGCCAGACCCCCCATGCGCCTGAGGGCGGCCCCCGGAGTACCGGGTGCCGCCCTCAGGCGTCTGCCGTGCGTCGGCGCGGGGCGCGGGCCGGCGACTACTTGCCGGCGCGCATGACCTCCGGCTCGTGGCGGCGCAGCAGGCGCTGCACCAGGAAGCCGCAGGCGATGCCGAGGAGGAGCAGGATGGTGATGTTCAGGCTCCACTGGCCGACCGTGGCGTCCCAGAGCGGGTCGGTGTTGGTCGGGTTGTCGCGGTCCCACGGCGGCATGAGCTTGCCGAGGTTCAGCGTGGTGCCGGCGGCCGCGACGGCCCAGCGGGACGGCATCAGCCAGGCGAACTGCTCCAGGCCCGGCGAGTCGTAGACCTGGAAGAGGATGCCGGTGAAGACGACCTGCACGATCGCGAACATGACCAGCAGCGGCATGGTCTTCTCGGCGGTCTTCACCAGCGAGGAGATCACCAGGCCGAACATCATCGACGTGAAGCCGAGCGCGATGACCGACAGGCAGAGCTCGACGGCCGGCGGCATCAGCAGGCCCTCGGCGGGCAGGTCGCGGGGCGCGAAGCCGATTCCGCAGATGATCACGCCCTGGACGGCCGTGATGAAGCCGAGGACGATCACCTTCGACATGAGGTACGCCGACCGGGACAGGCCCGTCGCGCGCTCCCGCTCGTAGATCACCCGCTCCTTGATCAGCTCGCGGACCGAGTTCGCGGCGCCGGAGAAGCACATGCCGACCGCGAGGATCAGCATGATCGTGCCCGCGTCGCCGTTGAACTGGGACGGCGGGGTCGGCGGCGCGAGGCCGAAGGTGGCC
The DNA here is from genome assembly GCF_056430495.1 of Streptomyces sp. NPDC045967. Taxonomy (NCBI): domain Bacteria; kingdom Bacillati; phylum Actinomycetota; class Actinomycetes; order Kitasatosporales; family Streptomycetaceae; genus Streptomyces; species Streptomyces sp. NPDC045967. The sequence continues at coordinate 11,505 of NZ_JBWKLE010000027.1, forward strand.
GGGATGACCGTGGAGACCACGCCGAGGACCGCCGGCAGGATCAGCATCAGACCCATGAAGCCCTTGTCCGACGCGATGACGGACACGTAGCGGCGGATCAGCGTCCACAGCTGCGAGCCCCAGCCCTGCGGCTTGGTCGGGCGCATCTGCTGCGCCGGCGGCATCGCGACCGACTGCGGGGCGACCGAGTCGAGGTCGGCGGCGTACAGCTGGTAGTGCTGTGAGCCCTTCCAGCGGCCGGCCCAGTCGTAGTCGCGGTAGTTCTCGAAGGACGAGAAGACGTCCGCCCACGTGCTGTAGCCGAAGAAGTTCAGCGCCTCGTCCGGCGGGCCGAAGTACGCGACCGAGCCACCCGGCGCCATGACCAGCAGCTTGTCGCAGAGCGACAGCTCGGCGACGGAGTGCGTGACGACGAGGACGGTGCGGCCGTCGTCGGCGAGGCCGCGCAGCAGCTGCATGACGTCGCGGTCCATGCCCGGGTCGAGGCCGGAGGTCGGCTCGTCCAGGAAGATCAGCGACGGCTTGGTGAGCAGCTCCAGGGCCACGGACACGCGCTTGCGCTGACCACCCGAGAGCGAGGTGATCTTCTTGTCCTTGTGGATGTCGAGCTTGAGCTCGCGCAGCACCTCGTTGATGCGGGCCTCGCGCTCGGACTCGGCGGTGTCGCCGGGGAAGCGCAGCTTGGCCGCGTACTTCAGCGCGGTGCTGACCTTCAGCTCCTTGTGCAGGATGTCGTCCTGCGGGACCAGGCCGATGCGCTGGCGGAGCTCCGCGAACTGCTTGTACAGGTTGCGGTTGTCGTAGAGGACGTCGCCCTGGTCGGCGGGCCGGTAGCCGGTCAGTGCCTTGAGCAGGGTGGACTTGCCGGAGCCGGACGGGCCGATCACGCCGATCAGCGACTTCTCCGGGACGCCGAAGGTGACGTCCTTGAGGATCTGCTTGCCGCCGTCGACGGTGACCGTCAGGTGGCGGGCCGAGAAGGAGACCTCACCGGTGTCGACGAACTCCTCGAGGCGGTCACCGACGATCCGGAACGTCGAGTGGCCGACGCCGACGATGTCGTTCGGGCCGAGCAGCGCGGTGCCGGACTTGGCCAGCAGCTGACCGTTGACATAGGTGCCGTTGTGGCTGCCGAGGTCGTGGATCTCGAAGCGGCCGCCGGGCATGGAGCGGAACTCGGCGTGGTGGCGGGAGACCTGGAGGTCGGAGACCACCAGCTCGTTCTCCAGCGCACGGCCGATGCGCATGACGTGCCCCAGCGAGAGCTGGTGGAACGTCGTCGGGCTGCGGTCGCCCCCGTGGGCGGCGGCGGCCTGCGCCGGGCGGGCCGCGGCCGCGCCGGCGCCCTGCTGGTGCGGTACGTGAGGCTGCTGGGGCTGCTGTTCCCATGCCTGCGGCTGGGGCTGCTGCTCCCATGCCTGCGGCTGGGGCTGCTGCGGGGCCTGGTAGGCCGGGGCCTGCGGCGGGGCGTATGCCTGCGCCTGCTGGGCCACGGCCGGTTGGGGCGCCGCGTTGGCGACGGGATTCAGCCGCGGCCCGTCGGTGGCATTGCCCAGGTGGACCGGTGTGCCCGGCACGAGCTCGGCCTGCTGCACCCGCGCGCCGCGCACGTAGGTGCCGTTGGTGCTGCCGTGGTCCTCGATGCCCCAACCACGGCCGTTCCAGCTGATGGTGGCGTGTCGCCACGACACCCGCGCGTCGTCGATCACCACGTCTCCCTGGGGGTCGCGCCCCAGCGAGTACGACCTGGACGGATCGAGCGTCCAGGTCCTTCCATTCAATTCCAGTACGAGTTCCGGCACTCCAGCCCCACTTAAGTCCCCCGAGAATCCCCCATGACGTCAGGGAGTCTAGGGATGGCGAACATCCGGGGGAACTATTTCAGGCCCGGGGCCACATGTGGAATCGGGGCCTTGCCGGGGCGTCCGCGGCTGCCCGCGGACGGGGGCGAAAGCCGCCCGGAGAGTGAGATACGGGACTTCTCGCCGCGGGCGGAACCGCGGCACCCCCGGATGGCGTGACGTTCTTCGGGGCGGGCGGCGCGCGGTGCGCCACGCGCGGTGCGCCACGGGGGTGCGGATCGCGGGTGCGCCGCGCGCGGGGTCCGGGTCCGCGGCGACACGTCTGACAGGTGGGACGGGGGTCCTGCCTTACGGGACGGGAAGATACGGTGAGGGCACCATGAGCGCATCGCAGACCTCCGACGTCCCCACCCTCCTCGTCAAGATCTTCGGCAAGGACCGTCCCGGGATCACCGCCGGGCTGTTCGACACCCTCGCCGCCTACTCCGTCGACGTCGTCGACATCGAGCAGGTCGTCACCCGTGGCCGCATCGTCCTGTGCGCCCTCGTCACCAGGCCGACCGTCGGCACCGAAGGCGAGCTGCGGGCCACCGTCCACAGCTGGGCCGAATCGCTCAAGCTCCAGGCCGAGATCCTCTCCGGCACCGGTGACAACCGTCCGCGCGGCAGCGGCCGGTCCCACGTCACCGTACTCGGGCACCCGCTGACCTCCGAGTCCACGGCGGCCATCGCCGCCCGGATCACCGCGACCGGCGGCAACATCGACCGCATCTTCCGGCTCGCCAAGTATCCGGTGACGGCCGTGGAGTTCGCCGTGTCCGGCTGCGAGACCGAGCCGCTGCGCACCGCCCTGGCCACGGCCTCCGCGCACATCGGCGTGGACGTGGCCGTCGTGTCGGCCGGGCTGCACCGCCGGGCGCAGCGCCTGGTCGTCATGGACGTGGACTCCACGCTGATCCAGGACGAGGTCATCGAGCTGTTCGCGGCGCACGCCGGGTGCGAGGCCGAGGTCGCCGAGGTCACCGAGCGGGCCATGCGCGGCGAGCTCGACTTCGAGCAGTCGCTGCACGCCCGGGTGGCGCTGCTGGCGGGGCTGGACGCGTCGGTCGTGGACAAGGTCCGCGCCGAGGTGCGGCTCACCCCGGGCGCCCGGACGCTGATCCGTACGCTCAAGCGGCTCGGCTACCAGGTGGGCGTGGTCTCCGGCGGGTTCACCCAGGTGACGGACGACCTGAGGGAGCGGCTGGGGCTGGACTTCGCCTCCGCCAACACCCTGGAGATCGTCGACGGGAAGCTGACCGGCCGGGTGACCGGCGAGATCGTGGACCGGGCGGGCAAGGCGCGGCTGCTGCGCCGCTTCGCCGCGGAGGCGGAGGTCCCGCTGTCGCAGACGGTCGCCATCGGTGACGGGGCGAACGACCTCGACATGCTGAACGCGGCCGGGCTGGGCGTGGCCTTCAACGCCAAGCCGGTCGTCCGCGAGGCCGCCCACACGGCGGTGAACGTGCCGTTCCTCGACGCGGTGCTGTACCTGCTGGGGATCACCCGTGAGGAGATCGAGGCCGCCGACCTGGCCTGAGCGCCCCCGTCCGTACGACGTGGCAGGGCCCCGGCGGCCGTGAACCGGCTGCCGGGGCCCTGCCGTGCGTACGGGCCGGGGCGGGAGCCGGTCAGTGCTTGGGGGTCCAGTAGTCGATCAGGGTGCCGGCTCCCGGTTCCAGGGACTTCCACGGGCCGTCGTAGGAGACGACGGCGAGGGCGGCGGTCGGGAAGCCGCTGCGGGTCATCCGCGCCCGGGTGTCGTCCTGCGCTCGGCCGGAGAGCACCTCGGTGAGGGCGTGCATGCCGGGGTTGTGGCCGATGAGCAGGAGGTCGCGGACCTCATCGGGGGTCTCGTTCAGCAGGGCGACGAGTTCGCCCGGCGAAGCCTCGTAGAGCCGCTCCTCGTAGTGCGTCTTCGGCCGGTGCGGCAGCTCCTGGACGGCGACCTTCCAGGTCTCGCGGGTGCGGACGGCGGTGGAGCAGAGGGCCAGGTCGAAGGTGATGCCGGTGTCGGCCAGCTTCAGACCGACGGCCGCCGCCTCGGCGCGGCCGCGTTCCGCCAGCGGGCGGTCGTGGTCGGACACCTCGGGCCAGTCGGCCTTGGCGTGCCGGAGGAGGGCGATCCTGCGGGGTGTGTCGGCGCTCATGACTCCCAGCTTCGCACGAAACGAGCCATCGGGCGCAGGGTGTTGAGGGCCTTCGCCCGGGGGTGGGGCACCGTCCGGCGCGCCCCGGCGCACGCCGGGGTCAGCCGACGGCGCGCAGGAGCTGCTGGGTGACGTGGACCAGCCCCGTCGCCTCGCCGGCGGCGGCGTGGGCCTCGGCGGATCCGGCGAGGAGGAGCAGGAGCAGGCCGAAGGCGAGGGCGGGGAGGGCCAGCGCCCACCAGTGCAGGCGCGCGTCGGCGCCGTGGCGGGGGCCGGGCGCGGTACGGGCGCCGGGCGGGACGGGCCGGGTGTGCGTGGGGGCCGACATGGCGCCTCCGGGATGCTGACGGGACTGACTGACTCGCTTCCCCGAATCTATGGATCCGGAGCAGCGGTCCCCATCCGGGGCACACCCCAGTTCACCCTGACCCTGGCCCCCTAGGGGTGGGTGGGGTTATCCCCACCCCCGGCCGGTCAGGGGGAGGCGATCGTCGCGATGACGGAGATGATCAGCGTTACGGCGAGGATCGCGCCGAGGACGAGGCCGAGCTTCTTGCGGCCGTCCTGCGGGTTCGGTTCGAGTACGGGCGACATGCCAGTCAGTCTCGCATGCCGCATTCGTCCTCGATCGTGCGGTCCCGGCCGGCCAGGATCCCCAGGGCGATCTGCGGGACGAGCAGCCCGGCCATCAGGGCCAGCGGCAGGTCCCAGCCGCCGCTGTGCTGGTAGAGCGTGCCGATGAGCAGGGGGCCGGGGATGGAGATGAGGTAGCCGGTGCTCTGGGCGAAGGCGGAGAGCTTGACGACTCCGGCGGGGGATTTGGCCCGCAGCCCGATCATGGTGATGACCAGGGGGAAGGCACAGTTGGAGACGCCGAGCAGGAGCGCCCACGCCCACGCGCCGGCGGCGGGGGCGAGGGCGAGTCCGAGGTAGCCGGTGAGGCCGAACAGGCCGAGGATGGCGGCCATCGGTCCCTGGTTCCTCATCCGGCCGGCGAGGCCGGGGATGACGAAGGCGAGCGGGACGCCCATGGCCATGGTGACGGCGAGCAGCACCCCGGCGGTGGAGGCGGAGACTCCGGAGTCGCGGAAGATCTGCGGGAGCCAGCCCATGGTGATGTACGCGCCGGTGGCCTGGAGCCCGAAGTAGCAGGCCAGGGCCCAGGCGGTGCGGCTGCGGACGATCCGGGGGCCGGTGTCCGCCCCGGCGCCGGTCCGGTCCGCCGGGTCGGCGGCCGCCGCGCGCTCGGCCCGGGCGGTGCGCCGCGCGGTGCGGGCGACGGGCAGCCAGGGCAGTACGGCGGCCAGTGCGAGCAGGGCCCACATCAGCAGGCCCGTGCGCCAGCTGCCGCCGAGGGCCCCGGTGAGGGGGACCGTCGCAGCGGCGGCGAGCGAGGTGCCCGCGGCCAGTGCCATGGAGTACAGGCCGGTCATGGTGCCGACCCGGTCCGGGAAGTAGCGCTTGACGATCACCGGCAGCAGGACGTTGGTCACGGCTATTCCGGCCAGGGACAGGGCGCTCGCGGCCAGGAAGGCGGCGGCGCCGTCCGCGAAGGGGCGGATCAGCAGGCCGGCGGCGACGGCGCCCATGCCGGCGCACACCACGGCGGCCGGGCCGAAGCGCCGGGAGAGCCGGGGCGCGGTCACGCCGAAGACGGCGAAGCAGAGGGCGGGGACGGAGGTGATCAGCCCGGCGACGGTGCCGCTCATGCCGAGTCCGGTGCGGGCCTCCTCGAAGAGGGCACCGAGGCTGGTGATGGCGGGCCGCAGGTTGAGGGCGGCGAGCACGATGCCGAGGATGAGCAGCGGCCCGAGCCAGGACGGCTGCGCGGGCACGCCGAGGGCAGCCGGCGCGGCGGCCCCGCCGGGGGCCTGCCGCGCGGGCTCGCGGCCCGCGGCGCGGCGGTCGAGGATCCTGGTCTCGTCGTCGGACATTCCACCATCATAGAATCATGGGATGATTGGTTGTCCAGTCGTCCTCAAGGGGGACCCATGCCGCTGACCTCGCCCCGGCGTTCCGCGCTCGTCGACCAGGTGATCGCCGCCCTGCGCAACCAGATCACCTCCGGCGAGTGGCCGGTGGGCTCCCGGATCCCGACCGAGCCGGAGCTGGTGGAGCTGCTCGGCGTCGCCCGCAACACCGTGCGCGAGGCCGTTCGGGCGCTGGCTCACAACGGTCTGCTGGACATCCGGCAGGGGTCGGGCACGTACGTGATCGCGACGAGCGAGCTGGCCGGGGTGATGCACCGCCGCTTCGCCGGGGCCGAGCCGCGGCACATCGCGGAATTGCGCTCGACCCTGGAGTCCTCGGCGGCCCGGCTGGCGGCGGAGCGGCGGACCGAGCGGGACCTCGTACAGCTGGACGCGCTGCTCGCACGGCGCGAGGAGGCGTGGACGAGCGGGGACGCGGAGGTGTTCGTGGCGGCGGACGTGAGCCTGCACATGGCGGTGGTCACGGCCTCGCACAACGACGTGCTGATCGAGCTGTACGCCGACCTCGGCGATCTGGTGGCGGACTGGCTGCGGGCGGACGTCGGCAGCGAGCTGCACCCGGCCGCGCACCTGGACCACGCGCGGCTGATCGAGGCGATCCGGCGGGGGGACGCGGACACGGCCGCCTCGGAGGCGGCCGGCTACCCCTTCGCCTGCCTCGGCAAGAGCGCCGGCTGACACCGGCCGGCGGCGCGTCCCGCTCCGGCAGCGCACCCGAGGCCCGGGCGAGGCCGCCTCGCGCGCGTTCCGGTTCGGTCAGGACCGCTCGTGGGTGACCCAGGCCGAGCGGACCTCTTTCCAGCAGCGGCCGGCGAGCTCCACGCGCCCGGCCGGGCCGACGGCCACGGCGGCGCCGTCGCCGTCCACGTCCCACCAGCGGTCGCATTCCACGTGCAGCCGCACGAGATCGGTCTGCGGATAGGGGTTGTGGCAGTGCGCCGTCACCGTCGAGCCGCTGATCCGGGTGTCGCAGTCGGCGCCGAAGAGTTCCCCGGCAGGGGTCCGTACGGGCTGCGCGGGCGGTTCGGCGGGGATGTCGGCGAGGTCCGCCACGGCCGGGGCGGCGGCCTCGGGGGCGGCTGCGGGCGCGGACCCGCGCGGCACGCCCGGGCCGAGGGCGCCCGGGCCCAGGAACGCGGTCAGGACCACCGAGGCGACCAGCAGGGACACCGCTCCACTCGTTCTCGCGCGCAATCCCGTACCTCCTCCCCGCAGCAGCCGGGAAGATCCCGGCTGGGTCAGTTTGCAGGCATCTGTCCGGGTTTTCGACTCGGGAAGATCCGATCAGCCGGTGAACATCCGGTCGAACGCGCGGAAAAACGGCGGCGGGGGGGGGGGGGGGGAAGGGGGGGAGGGGGGGGAGGGGGGGGGGGGGAGGGGGGGGGGGAGGGGGGGGGGGGGGGGGGGCTCCTGGACTGGCAAGTCGCCGGGGAGGCCGACGCGTTCGGGGA
>NZ_JBWKLE010000027.1:18947-64141 GCF_056430495.1 Streptomyces sp. NPDC045967
AGGGGCAGGATCAGGTAAGTGGGAACCTTGAGAGAAAATCCAAACACCCCCCCCCCCCCCCCCCCCCCCCCCCCCCCCCCCCCCCCCCCGCCGCCGTACGGAGCGGGGGTCAGGCGCCCATCGCGTGCAGGCCGCCGTCCACGTGGATGATCTCGCCGGTGGTCTTGGGGAACCAGTCCGACAGCAGGGCGACGACGCCGCGCCCGGTCGGCTCCGGGTCGGTCATGTCCCACTCCAGCATGGAGCGGGAGTTCCACACGTCGGCCAGCTCGCCGAAGCCCGGGATGGACTTGGCGGCCATGGAGCCGAGCGGGCCCGCCGAGATCAGGTTGCAGCGGATGTTCTCCTTGCCCAGGTCGCGGGCGAGGTAGCGGCTGGTGGCTTCCAGCGCGGCCTTGGCCGGGCCCATCCAGTCGTACTGCGGCCAGGCGAACTGCGCGTCGAAGGTGAGGCCGACGATGGCCGCGCCCTCCTGCGGGAAGAGCGGCTTGCAGGCCATGGTCAGCGACTTCAGCGAGAACGCCGAGACGTGCATGGCGGTGGCGACCGACTCGAACGGCGTGTTCAGGAAGTTGCCGCCCAGGGCGTCCTGCGGCGCGAAGCCGATGGAGTGGACGACACCGTCGAGACCGCCGAGCTCGTCGCGGACGAGGCCCTCCAGGCGGGCCAGGTGCTCGTCGTTGGTGACGTCGAGCTCGATCACCTTGACGGGCTTGGGCAGCTTCTTGGCGATCCGCTCCGTCAGCGTCGGCCGCGGCCACGCCGTGAGGATGACCTCGGCACCCTGCTCCTGGGCGAGCTTGGCGGCGTGGAACGCGATGGAGGACTCCATCAGCACGCCGGTGATGAGGATGCGCTTGCCCTCGAGAATTCCGCTCATGGTGATCAGTGACCCATGCCCAATCCGCCGTCAACGGGAATGACGGCTCCGGTGATGTACGCGGCGTCGTCGGACGCCAGGAAGCTCACGGCCGCCGCGATCTCCTCGGGCTGCGCGTAGCGGCCGAGCGGCACCTGGCCCACGATGCCCGCACGCTGCTCGTCGGTGAGGACCTTGGTCATGTCCGTGTCGACGAAGCCGGGGGCGACCACGTTGAAGGTGATGTTGCGGGAGCCCAGCTCGCGGGCGAGCGACCGGGCGAAGCCGACCAGCGCGGCCTTGGAGGCGGCGTAGTTGGCCTGGCCCGCCGATCCCAGCAGTCCGACGACCGAGGAGATCAGGACGACGCGGCCCTTCTTGGCCCGCAGCATGCCGCGGTTCGCGCGCTTGACCACCCGGAAGGTGCCGGTGAGGTTGGTGTCGACGACCGAGGTGAAGTCCTCCTCGGTCATCCGCATCAGCAGGGTGTCCTTGGTGATGCCCGCGTTGGCCACCAGCACCTCGACCGCGCCGTGCGCTTCCTCGATCTGCTTGTAGGCCTGCTCCACCTGCTCGGAGTCGGTGATGTCGCACCGGACCGCCAGCACGCCGAGCGAGGCGAGCTCCTGCGGCGGCTCTCCCGACCGGTACGTGATCGCGACCTTGTCTCCGCCCTCCGCGAAGGCACGGGCGATGGCGAGGCCGATGCCCCGGTTTCCTCCGGTGACGAGAACCGAGCGGCTCAACGGATCACCCTTTCGCTAGCGGTCTGAATACCGGAAACCTATAGGCCGCGCCCCGCGTACGGAGAATCGACCTCCGACAGGGCCTTGGGACGGGCTCTGTCGAATCCCTACAGAAAGAGGTAGGCACGACCGCCCCGGGCGCGACATGATCGGGGAGACCGGCCCCGACTTCGGGAGGAATTCCGTGCCCCATTCCATCGACGCGGCCTTCACCGCGCTCCCCCTGCGCGCGCTCGCCGACGCGGCGCTCGCCCGGGCCCGCGCGCTGGGCGCCGAGCATGCCGATTTCCGGCTGGAGCGGATCCGCAGCGCCTCCTGGCGGCTGCGGGACGCCAAGCCCTCCGGCGGGTCCGACACCACTGACCTCGGCTACGCGGTCCGGGTGGTGCACGGGGGCAGCTGGGGGTTCGCCTCCGGCGTGGACCTGACCATGGACGCCGCCGCGCGGGTGGCCTCCCAGGCCGTGGCCATGGCGAAGCTGTCCGCCCAGGTGATCAAGGCGGCCGGTTCCGACGAGCGGGTGGAGCTCGCCGAGGAGCCGGTGCACGCGGACCGGACGTGGATCTCCGCCTACGACGTGGACCCGTTCGAGGTGGCGGACACGGAGAAGGCGGCGCTGCTGGCCGACTGGAGCGCGCGGCTGCTGGCGGCGGACGGGGTCGCGCACGTCGACGCCTCCCTGCTGGCCGTGCGCGAGAACAAGTTCTATGCCGACACCGCGGGCACGACGACCACCCAGCAGCGGGTGCGCGTCCACCCGCAGCTCACGGCGGTCGCCGTCAACGCCGCCACCGGCGAGTTCGACTCGATGCGCACCATCGCCCCGCCCGCCGGCCGCGGCTGGGAGTACCTGACCGGCACCGGCTGGGACTGGGACGCGGAGCTGGAGCAGATCCCCGGCCTGCTCGCCGAGAAGATGAAGGCGCCGAGCGTCCGGGCCGGGCGCTACGACCTGGTGGTGGACCCGTCCAACCTGTGGCTCACCATCCACGAGTCCATCGGCCACGCCACCGAGCTGGACCGGGCGCTGGGCTACGAGGCGGCGTACGCGGGGACCTCCTTCGCCACCTTCGACCAGCTCGGCACGCTCAAGTACGGCTCCCCGATCATGAACGTGACCGGTGACCGCACCGCCGAGCACGGACTGGCCACCGTCGGGTACGACGACGAGGGCGTCGAGGCGCAGAGCTGGGACCTGGTCAAGGACGGCACCCTGGTCGGCTACCAGCTGGACCGGCGCATCGCCAAGCTGACCGGCCTCGGCCGCTCCAACGGCTGCGCCTACGCCGACTCCCCCGGCCACGTGCCCGTGCAGCGCATGGCGAACGTCTCGCTCCAGCCGGATCCGGGCGGCCTGTCCACCGAGGACCTGATCGGCGGGGTCGAGCGCGGGATCTACGTGGTCGGCGACCGCTCCTGGTCGATCGACATGCAGCGCTACAACTTCCAGTTCACCGGGCAGCGGTTCTTCCGCATCGAGAACGGCCGGCTGGCCGGACAGCTGCGCGACGTCGCCTACCAGGCCACGACCACCGAGTTCTGGGGCTCCATGGAGAAGGTCGGCGGTCCGCAGACCTATGTCCTGGGCGGCGCCTTCAACTGCGGAAAGGCCCAGCCGGGCCAGGTCGCGTCGGTCAGCCACGGCTGCCCGTCCGCCCTGTTCCGCGACGTGAACATCCTGAACACCACGCAGGAGGCCGGACGATGACCCCGTCGACCCGATCGACCAAGCCCCACGAGATCGTCGAGCGGGCCCTGGAGCTGTCCACCGCCGACGGCTGCGTCGTCATCGCCGACGAGCAGTCCACCGCCAACCTGCGCTGGGCGGGCAACGCGCTCACCACCAACGGCGTCACCCGCGGCCGGACCCTGACGGTCATCGCCACGGTCGACGGCCGGGAGGGGACGGCCTCGGGGGTCGTCTCGCGCACCGCCGTCACCGCCGCGGACCTGGAGCCGCTGGTGCGCGCCGCCGAGGCGGCCGCCCGCGGGGCCGGTCCCGCCGAGGACGCCCAGCCGCTGGTGACCGGGACCCCCGCCTCGCCGGACTTCACCGACGCCCCGGCCGAGACCTCCTCGGCGGTCTTCGCGGACTTCGCCCCGGCGCTCGGCGAGTCCTTCGCCCGGGCCCGCGCGGGTGGCCGCGAGCTGTACGGATTCGCCAACCACGAGCTGGTCTCGACGTACGTCGGGACCTCCACGGGCCTGCGGCTGCGGCACGACCAGCCCAAGGGCACCCTGGAGCTCAACGCCAAGTCGCCGGACCGGCAGCGCTCCGCGTGGGCCGGCCGCGCCACCCGCGACTTCAAGGACGTGGACCCGACGGCCTTGGACGCGGAGCTCGCCGTCCGCCTCGGCTGGGCCGAGCGGAAGGTCGAGCTGCCCGCCGGCCGGTACGAGACGCTGCTGCCGCCGACGGCCGTGGCGGACCTGCTGATCTACCAGATGTGGTCGGCGTCGGCGCGGGACGCGGTGGAGGGCCGGACGGTCTTCTCCAAGCCCGGCGGCGGCACCCGGGTCGGGGAGCGGCTCTCCTCCCTCCCGCTGACGCTGCGCAGCGACCCGAACGAGCCGGGCCTGGAGTCCGCGCCGTTCGTCATCGCGCACAGCTCGGGGGACGACGCGTCGGTGTTCGACAACGGCCTGCCGGTCGCGGCGACCGAGTGGATCCGCGAAGGCGAGCTGACCCGGCTGACCACGACCCGGCACAGCGCCGCGCTGACCGACCTGCCGCTGGCCCCGGCCTTCGGCAACCTGGTCCTGGACGGCGGCGGGGAGAAGTCCCTGGAGGAGATGGTCGCCGGTACCGAGCGGGGTCTGCTGCTCACCTGTCTCTGGTACATCCGCGAAGTCGATCCGGCCACCCTGCTGCTCACGGGCCTCACCCGGGACGGGGTGTACCTGGTGGAGAACGGCCAGGTCACGGGCGCGGTGAACAACTTCCGGTTCAACGAGTCCCCGGTCGGCCTCCTGGCGCGGGCCACGGAGGCGGGCCGGACGGAGAAGACGCTGCCGCGCGAGTGGGGCGACTGGTTCACGCGGGCCGCGATGCCGGCTGTCCGCATCCCGGACTTCAACATGAGTTCGGTGAGCCAGGGCGTCTGACGCACCTAGACTGAGCACGGCATTTCCACAAAACGTAAGGAGTCGAGAGACCGTGACGGACATCGTCGACGAACTGAAGTGGCGCGGGCTCTTCGCCCAGTCCACTGACGAAGAAGCGCTGCGCAAGGCCTTCGCGGACGGTCCCGTCACGTTCTATTGCGGCTACGACCCGACCGCCGCCTCGCTGCACGTCGGCCACCTCGTCCAGGTGCTCACCATGCGCCGGCTCCAGCTGGCCGGGAACCGGCCGCTGGCGCTGGTCGGCGGGGCCACCGGCCAGATCGGCGACCCGCGGCCGACCGCCGAGCGCACGCTGAACGATCCCGCGGTCATCGCGGAGTGGGTGAACCGGCTGCGGTCGCAGATCGAGCCGTTCCTGTCCTTCGAGGGCGAGAACGCGGCGGTCCTGGTCAACAACCTGGACTGGACGGCGGGCATGTCCGCCATCGAGTTCCTGCGGGACATCGGCAAGCACTTCCGCGTCAACAAGATGCTGACGAAGGACTCGGTGGCCAAGCGCCTGGAGTCCGACCAGGGCATCAGCTACACGGAGTTCAGCTACCAGCTGCTGCAGGGCATGGACTTCCTGGAGCTGTACCGGCGCCACGGCTGCGTGCTCCAGCAGGGCGGCTCCGACCAGTGGGGCAACCTGACGGCCGGGCTGGACCTGATCCACCGGGTCGAGCCGGGGGCGGTCGTGCACGCGATGGCGACCCCGCTCATGGTCAAGGCGGACGGCACCAAGTTCGGCAAGACCGAGGGCGGGGCCGTCTGGCTGGACCCGGAGATGACCACGCCGTACGCGTTCTACCAGTTCTGGCTGAACGTGGACGACCGGGACATCTCCACCTACATGCGGATCCTGTCCTTCCGGAGCCGCGAGGAGCTGGAGGAGCTGGAGGCGCAGACCGCCGAGCGCCCGCAGGCGCGCGCCGCGCAGCGGGCGCTGGCGGAGGAGCTGACCACGCTGGTCCACGGCGCCGACCAGTGCGCGGCCGTGATCGCCGCGTCGAAGGCGCTGTTCGGACAGGGCGACCTGGCGGAGCTGGACGAGGCCACGCTGGCCGCGGCCCTGTCGGAGCTGCCGCACGCCCGGGTCGCGGAGCTCGGCCCGGTGGTGGACCTGCTGGCGGAAACCGGCCTGGTCCCGAGCAAGTCGGCCGGCCGGCGGACGGTGAAGGAGGGCGGCGCCTACGTGAACAACGTGAAGGTGACGGCCGAGGACGCGGTCCCCGCCGAGGAGGACCTGCTGCACGGACGGTGGCTGGTCCTGCGGCGCGGCAAGAAGAACCTGGCGGCGGTCGAGGTCGCCGGCGCCTGACGGGCGGTCGCCGGGCGAATGCCCGGAAGGCCCGCAGCAGAACGCGGCGGAGGGGCCGGTGCAGACAGTTGGTCCGGCCGGCCCCTCCGCCGCGTTCCGGGACGGGACGCGGCCGGAACGGCTAGGTCATCTCGCGCCGACCGCCCCGCATGGCCTTGTAGGCCATCTCACCGAGCGCCACGAGGGCGACCGCGCCCGCCAGCTGGAGCAGGTGGCGGATCCAGTCGATGCCCCGGGTGTCGGCGACCCCGATCCAGGTGGCGACGGCGTTGCCCAGGACACCGCCCAGGATGCCCATGATCGCGGTCAGCCACAGGGGCTGGTGCTGCTTGCCGGGCAGGACCAGCCGGGCCAGCAGACCCAGCACCAAACCGACGATGATCGCCCACAACCAGTGCATGTCGAGCCTCCTCCTGGCGCGTTGTGCGCACGTGGGCCCAGTGTCGGACCGTCCGGCGCACCGCGCATGTCGGACGGCACCATTCGGGGTGACCCGCTCTCCTCACGACCGGGGAGGCGGCGTACCGTGGAGAGGGTCCGGGCCGGCAGCGAGCGTCCGGCGGGTGATCGGTGGTGGAGCATGGAGCGGACGAGACGACACAAGCGGGACGGCGCCGAGGTCTTCCGGATCACGGGCGCGCGCATGGGGCTCACCGAGGACGTGCGGGGCCGTCAGCGCCGCTACGTGATCTCGATGGCCGTCAGGACCTTGTCGGTCATCGCGACGGTCGTGCTGTGGAACGTCCAGCGGCCGGTGGCGATCGTGACGCTGGTCGCGGGAGCGTTGCTGCCGTACGTCGCCGTGGTCATCGCCAACGCGGGACGCGAGTCGGCCCCCTCGCTGCCCTCGCACTTCATCCAGGCTCCGGTGCTGCCCGCGCTGGAAGCGGGAAACCTCAGGAAAAGCTCAGATCAATCATGAAGTTCCGGTGCACCGTACCGGGTCCTGCGTGACATACTGCCTACGCGCTCCGCATCCCCCGTCGGAGCGACGGACCGACGCCGGGCAGCTCCCCCCGTGGCTGCTCGGCGTCGCCATTCCGTTCCGGCGGTTTGTAGGGTTGAGGCGTGACCTCCCCTGATACCGACACCCCCCGCACCGACGTCCCCACCTGCTCCGCCAAGGGCTGCCGTGACGCGGCCGTCTGGGTGCTGGCATGGAACAACCCCTCGCTGCACACGCCGGAGCGCCGCAAGACCTGGCTGGCGTGCGAGGAGCACCGCGACCACCTGTCCCGCTTCCTCGACGTCCGCGGGTTCCTGAAGGACGTGGTGGAGCTCGGCGAGTGGGTGCAGCCGGAGGGCTCGGAGCGCACGGGCTGAGCCGCCGGGCGGTCGGGGCCTAGCCGCCGATCGCCGACATGGGGCGCTCGGGCTGCAGGAAGGACGGGTCGTCCAGGCCGGATCCGGCCTTCTTGCCCCACATGGCCACCTTCCACAGCCGGGCGATCTCCTCGTCCTCGGCGCCCGAGCGCAGCGCGGACCGCAGGTCCGACTCCTCGGTGGCGAACAGGCACGTGCGGATCTGGCCGTCGGCCGTGAGCCGCGTGCGGTCGCAGGCTCCGCAGAAGGGGCGGGTGACCGAGGCGATGACGCCGACGGTGGCCGGGCCGCCGTCGACCAGCCAGCGCTCGGCCGGGGCGGAGCCGCGCTCGTCGGCCCCCTCCTCGGTGAGCTCGAAGCGGGCCCGCAGGGACCGGAGGATGTCACCGGCGGTGATCATGCCCTCGCGCTTCCAGCCGTGCTGGGCGTCGAGGGGCATCTGCTCGATGAAGCGCAGCTCGTACTCGTTCTCCACGGCCCACGCCAGCAGGTCGGGGGCCTCGTCGTCGTTGAGCCCGGGCATCAGGACGGCGTTGACCTTGACGGGGGTGAGGCCGGCTTCCCGGGCGGCGGCCATGCCGTCGATGACGTCCTTGTGCCGGTCGCGACGGGTGAGGGTCTTGAAGACCTCGGGCCGCAGGGTGTCGAGCGAGACGTTCACCCGGTCCAGGCCGGCGGCCTTCAGCGCCTGCGCGGTGCGCTTGAGGCCGATGCCGTTGGTGGTCAGGGACATCCTGGGGCG
This sequence comes from Streptomyces sp. NPDC045967, assembly GCF_056430495.1. Lineage (NCBI taxonomy): Bacteria > Bacillati > Actinomycetota > Actinomycetes > Kitasatosporales > Streptomycetaceae > Streptomyces > Streptomyces sp. NPDC045967. Next base: position 27,044 of record NZ_JBWKLE010000027.1, read on the forward strand.
CGGTTCGAGGGCCGCGCACTGCTCGACGATCCCGACGAGACCCGGGCGCAGCAGCGGCTCGCCTCCGGTGAAGCGGACCTCGGTGATGCCGAGGTCGGTGACGGCGATCCGGATGAGCCGGACGATCTCCTCGTCGGTGAGCAGATCGGACTTGCCGAGCCATTGCAGCCCTTCTTCGGGCATGCAGTAGGTACAGCGGAGATTGCACCGGTCGGTGAGCGAGACGCGCAGGTCAGTGGCCACGCGGCCGTAGGTGTCGAGAAGCACTGTGGGCCCCCTCCCCTGTCCGGATCTGTAGAGGTTGGATGCTTTGAGCCTACGCGACGGGTGTTACATCCAGGGGCGCCCGAACGGACGAGAGACACGGGGGCCGCGTCGTACGGAACTACGACGCGGCCACGGTGGGTGTTCGGACGATCTCAGTGAGCGCCTGTTCCGGTGAGGGAGCGGACCTCCAACTCGGCGAACTTCTGCGGATCGGCCTTCTCCTTGGACAGGACGGTTCCCAGCCAGCCCAGCAGGAAGCCGAGCGGGATGGAGACGATCCCCGGGTTCTCCAGCGGGAACCAGTAGAAGTCGGCGTCCTTGAACATCGAGGTCGGCTTGCCGGAGACGACCGGGGAGAACAGCACCAGACCGACCGCCGATACCAGGCCGCCATAGATGGACCACAGCGCGCCCTGGGTGCTGAAGCGCTTCCAGAAGAGGCTGTAGAGGATCGTCGGCAGGTTGGCGGAGGCGGCGACGGCGAAGGCGAGGGCGACCAGGCCGGCGACGTTGAGGTCGCGGGCGAGGGCGCCGAGGCCGATGGCGGCGGCGCCGATGACCACGGTGGACCAGCGGGCCGCGCGCACCTCCTCCTTCTCGGTGGCCTTGCCCTTGCGGATGACGTTGACGTACAGGTCGTGCGCGAAGGACGAGGAGGAGGCCAGGGTGAGGCCCGCGACCACGGCGAGGATGGTGGCGAAGGCGACCGCGGAGATCACGGCCAGCAGGACCGCGCCGCCGGTGGAGCCCGCGCCGCCGCCGATCTCCTGGGCGAGCAGCGGGGCCGCGGTGTTGCCGGCCTTGTTCGAGGCGAGGATGTCGTCCCGCTCGAGCAGGGCGGCGGCTCCGAAGCCGAGGGCGATGGTCATCAGGTAGAAGGCGCCGATGATGCCGATGGCCCAGTTCACGGACTTGCGGGCGGCCTTGGCCGTCGGCACGGTGTAGAAGCGGATCAGGATGTGCGGCAGGCCGGCGGTGCCGAGCACCAGGGCCAGGCCCAGCGAGATGAAGTCCAGCTTGGTGAGCGAGTCCTTGCCGTACTTGAGCCCCGGTTCGAGGAACTTGGTGCCCTGTCCGCTGTTCTCGGCGGCCTGTCCGAGCAGCGCGGAGACGTTGAAGCTGAACTTCCACAGCACCAGGAAGGTGATCAGGAGGGCGCCCGCGATGAGCAGCACGGCCTTGATCATCTGGACCCAGGTGGTGCCCTTCATGCCGCCGATCGTCACGTAGACGATCATCAGGACGCCGACCAGCGCGACGACCGCGACCTTGCCGCCGTCGCTGGTGATGCCGAGGAGCAGCGAGACGAGCACGCCGGCGCCGGCCATCTGGGCGAGCAGGTAGAAGATCGAGACGACGATGGTGGACGTGCCGGCGGCGGTACGGACGGGCCGCTGGCGCATCCGGTAGGCGAGGACGTCGCCCATCGTGTAGCGACCGGAGTTGCGCAGCGGTTCGGCGACGAGCAGCAGGGCCACGAGCCAGGCGACGAGGAAGCCGATGGAGTAGAGGAAGCCGTCGTAGCCGAAGAGGGCGATGGCTCCGGCGATGCCGAGGAAGGACGCGGCGGACATGTAGTCGCCGGAGATCGCGAGGCCGTTCTGGAACCCGGTGAACTGCCGGCCGCCGGCGTAGAAGTCGGCGGCGCCCTTGGTCTGGCGGCCGGCCCAGATGGTGATGATCAGGGTGGCGACGACGAACAGGCCGAACAGGGTGATGATCAGCGGGCGGTGCTCGGAGGCTCCGGCGGCGACCGTGGTCAGGTGGAGCGTGCCGCTCATTTCCCGCCCTCCATCCGTGCCTTGATGGCCGAGGCCCTGGGGTCGAGCTTGGCGGCGGCGTGCCGCGAGTACAGCCAGGCGATCAGGAACGTCGTCGCGAACTGGGCGACGCCGAGGACGAGGGCGACGTTGATGTTGCCGAAGAGCTTGGTCCCCATGAAGCCGCCCGCATAGCTGGAGAGCAGCACGTAGAGCAGGTACCAGGCGATGAAGGCGACGGTGAGCGGGAAGGCGAAGGAGCGGTAGGAGCGGCGCAGTTCGGCGAACTCGGCACTCTGCTGGACGGCTGTGAACTCCTCGGCCGTGGGCCCGGGGCCGGGACCCGCCGGAGGCGTTTCCGTGCCGCCGGGCGGCGGCGCTGCTTCGGTGGTCACGGGGGGCTCTCCTTGCGACGCGGGTGCGGTGGGGACGACGGACAAAACAACCTCCGTGGGGGGACGGTGGCGCTGACGCCCCCTGACAACGGCACGGCCGGCGCGTCGGGACGGTTCAACACCTGGCGCTTCTTTCGAAACTGATTTCTCGAACTGATGGCGCAAAGGGGAACACCGGCACTAGGTTCCCCATGTCATGAACCCGTCCGCCGTGACCACGACCGGGCGGGCTTCTTTTCAAGGATGATGTGGAGAACCCATGGCTCATCTGGGATCCGGCCGCCGGCGTGCTCTCGCCGTACCGGTCGGCCTGGCGCTCACCGCGTCGCTCGCCTTCCTGCCCTCGGTCTCGGCCTCGGCCGCCCCGCTGGGCAACACGGCGGACGCGGCTACGGCTTCGAGGGCGGAGACCACCGGCCCCAAGCTGTCGTACGTGGCGAACCTCAACGCGTATGCCACGGTGAAGGCGGCGAAGAAGGCCATCGAGCGGGCCGGCGGAACGGTGGTGACGGCCTATGAGCAGATCGGGGTCGTCGTCGCGCACTCCCAGAACCCCGACTTCGCCCGGCAGCTGCGCGCCAACCGCGGCCTGTTCGTCTCGGTCGGCGCCACCCGTACGGCCCCCCTCCAGGCGGTGCAGACGACCGACGAGGGCACCACGCAGCAGCTGAGCGCGGCGGACGCCGCCAAGGCGGCCGCGGCGGCCCAGGAGGGTCAGGAGCCGCTGGAGCCCAACCAGTGGGATCTGCGGACGATCAAGGCCGACCAGGCTCACAAGATCAACGATGGCAGCCAGGACGTCACCGTGGGCGTCATCGACACAGGTGTCGACGACACTCACCCCGATCTGGCGCCGAACTTCTCCAAGGAGCAGTCGGCCAACTGCGTCGGCGGTGTCGCGGACACCTCCGAGGGCGCCTGGCGTCCCTACCCGGACGGCAGTGACCACGGCACGCACGTGGCCGGCACCATCGCGGCCCCCCGCAACGGCATCGGCGTCAGCGGTGTCGCGCCCGGTGTGAAGGTCGCCGGCATCAAGGTGAGCGAGCCGGGGACCAGCCTCTTCTACACCGAGGCGGTCGTCTGCGGCTTCATGTTCGCCGCCGAGAAGGGGATCGAGGTGACCAACAACAGCTACTACGTCGACCCCTGGCTCTACAACTGCAAGTCGGACGACGACCAGAAGGCGCTGGTGGAGGCCATCGGCCGGGCCACCAAGTACGCCGAGCGCAAGGGCACGCTCCACGTGGCCTCGGCCGGCAACTCCAACCACGACCTGGCCGGGGAGTCGATCCTCGACGACACCAGTCCGAACGACACCACCCCGGTGCCGCGCACCATCGACCCGAGCGTCTGCCTGGACCTGCCCACCCAGCTCCCGGGCGTGGTCACGGTCTCGGCGACCGGCGACCAGGGCCTGCGCTCGTACTACTCCAGCTACGGCCTGGGCGTCGTGGACGTCGCCGGCCCGGGCGGCGACAAGTGGCAGATACCGGCCACCCCGGACGCGAACGGCCGCGTGCTGTCCACCGTCCTGGGCGGCGGGTACGGCTACAAGCAGGGCACCTCGATGGCCGCCCCGCACGTCGCGGGCGTCGCGGCGCTCCTCAAGAGCGCCCACCCGTCGGCCACGCCCTCGCAGCTCCAGGCGATGCTCAAGAGCCAGGCCACGAAGGCCCCCTGCCCGGCGCAGATCTACAACAGCGCGGGCACCCTCGTCGACGCCACCACCTGCGAGAGCAAGTGGGGCCAGACGGGCTACTACGGCTACGGCGTGGTCGACGCGCTGAAGGCCGTCAAGTAACCGGCTGGGCAACGGAAAGGGGCCGGGCGGGGACCATCCCGCCCGGCCCTTCCGCGTACCGGTCGTCAGGGCGTGATCAGCACCTTGAGCGCACTGCGGTCGTCCATCGCGCGGTAGCCGTCGGGGACCTCGGCCAGGGACACGGCCCGGTCGAAGAGCGGAGAGGGGTCGATGGCGCCGCTGAGGACGTCCTGAAGCAGCTCGGGGATGTAGGCGCGGACCGGGGCCACGCCCCCGCGCAGGGTGATGTTGCGGTCGAACATCACGCCGAGGTCGAGGCCGGTGCCGCTGCCGTGCGGCACGCCGACGTAGCCGATGGCCCCGCCGTCGCGGGTGATGTGCACGGCGGTGCGCATGGACTGCTCCGTGCCGACCGCCTCGATGACAGCGTGCGCGCCCTGACCGCCGGTGAGTTCGCGGACGGCCGCCTCGGCGGCCTCCCCGCGCTCGGCGACGATGTCCGTGGCCCCGAAGAGCCGGGCGATGTCCGTACGGGCGGTGTGGCGCCCGAGGGCGATGATCCGCTCGGCGCCGAGGCGCTTGGCGGCGAGGACGCCGCACAGGCCGACGGCGCCGTCGCCGACGACGGCGACCGTGGAGCCGGCGCGCACGCCGGCGCCCAGCGCGGCGTGGTGGCCGGTGCCCATGACGTCGGAGAGCGCGAGCAGCCCGGTCAGCAGGTGCTCGTCGGAGACGGCCGCGGCCGGCAGCTTCACCAGGGTGCCGTCGGCGTGCGGGACGCGGACGGCCTCGCCCTGTCCGCCGTCGTGGCCGACCGAGCCCCAGAAACCGCCGTGCACGCAGGAGGTGTACAGACCTTCGGAGCAGTAGGCGCAGGTCCCGTCGGACCACATGAAGGGGGCGACGACCAGGTCGCCGGCGCGCAGGCCGCGGACGGCGGAACCGGTCTCCTCGACGACGCCGAGGAACTCGTGGCCGATCCGCTGGCCGGGCTCGCGGGCAGCTTCGCCGCGGTAGGCCCAGAGGTCGCTGCCGCAGATGCAGGCACGCAGGACGCGGACGACGGCGTCCTCGGGGCGCTGGATCGCAGCGTCGGGCACCTCCTCCACGCGGATGTCGTGCGGGGCGTGGATGACGGTGGCGCGCATGGTGGTGCAGTCCTCCGGCTAGGGGGCGGCTCAGGTGGTGCGGTCCTGTAGGACCTTCACACGGTACGCCTGCGCGGAGGCGAGCGCGCCCGTGGCCAGGAGGTACTGGGCGGCCAGATAGGTGGCCATGATCCAGAAGTCGGGCCGCGGCAGCTGCGGCCACGCGGCGACCCCGGTCGCGATGAGGGTGTCGGAGAGCAGGAACAGCGCCCCGCCCGCCCCGGCGCGCAGCCCGAGGGCACTGGAGCGGAAGGCCATGGCGGTCAGGAGCAGGCTGTAGCCCGCGACGGGGATCCGCAGGTCCGCCGGGAGGTCGGGCCACATCAGGCCGACGGTGCCGAGGAGCGCGAGCAGGTAGCCGCCGCCGAGCAGCGGGTTGGCCGGGCGGCGGCCGAAGAGCACGAGGTAGCAGACGTGCCCCGCGGCGAAGGAGCCCATGCCGATCAGGAAGGCGGGCTCGGCGTCGAAGAGCAGCGCGAGGTCCCCGCCCCAGCCGAACAGCAGGGCGGCGACCAGCAGGCGGGGGGCGCCGCGGGTGAGCACGTACGCCACCAGCAGGGGCATCAGCAGGGGTTTGGCGAGGACGTGCCCGAGGTGCCAGTCGGCGAGCAGCGAGCCGAGGTCCGCGGCGGCGGCCGCGGCGAAGGCGCCGAGCAGGACCCGGGAGGCGGCCGCGCCCCGCGCGGGTGCGGGGCGGCCCCAGGAGGGCGTCGGGGACTCGGCGGCGCTCACGCGGCGTGCTCCGACTCCGGGGCGGCGGTGCCCACGGCCTCGGTGGCGGGCGCGGCGGGGGCGGGCGGGGCGGGGGCGGGCGCGACCGAGGCGGCGGTGGCCGCGGCGGGCGTGGCCGCGGCGGGCGTCGCGGCTGGTGCTGCGGGCTGCCAGCCCGGGCCGCGGAACACCCGGCCGGCGCGCTCGCGCCAGCTGCTCGCCGCGCGGACGTCGCGGGCGATGGCGGCGTACTCGTGGGTGGCCACGCGCAGCGGGTTGTGGGTGCCGATGTTCTTGGTGAGCCCGTAGACGGGGCGCTCGGTCTCCCCCACCCAGGAACCGAACATCCGGTCCCAGACGATCAGGATCCCGCCGAAGTTGCGGTCCAGGTAGCCGCCCTGCGAGGCGTGGTGGACGCGGTGGTGGGAGGGGGTGTTGAAGACGTACTCGTAGGCGCGCGGCAGCTTCCCGATCCGCTCGGTGTGGACCCAGAACTGGTAGAGCAGGTTGATGCCGTAGCAGAACGGGATCGCGGCGGGGTGCACGCCGAGGGCCACCATCGGCAGGTAGAACCACCAGGTGGTGGCGCTGGTCCAGGGCTGGCGCAGCGCGGTGGTGAGGTTGAACCGCCGACTGCTGTGGTGGACCACGTGGCAGGCCCACAGGATGCGGATGACGTGGTGGAGGCGGTGCTGCCAGTAGTAGAGGAAGTCCTGCGCGAGCAGCATCAGCAGGAGGGTCCACCACAGGAACGGCACGCGCAGCGGGGTGAGTTCGTAGACGGCCGTGAACACCGCGACGACCGGGATCTTCCAGAGCAGGTCGAAGCCGATGCTGCCCAACCCCATGGTGACGCTGGTGACGGCGTCCTTGGCGTCGTACCCGGCGGCGTCCTCGTCGGGGCGGAGCCGGTAGCTGACCACCTCGATGACGGTGAGCAGCACGAAGGCGGGTATGGACCACAGCACGACATCGGGCAGGTTCGGCATGTCGGCACCATAGAGGCGGCCTCCGGGGCGCCGCTAGGGGTTGTTACCGATCGGTATCCATCGAGGTTACCGACGGTTCGCCAGGGCGGGCCATGACGGGGCGCGGGGGACGGCACCGGTACGGCTGCTTGCCCGGTACGGCGCCCCGGTATGACCTCCCGTCCGGGGGCGGCTCCCCACCGGGAGCCGGACCCCCCGGGCCGGAAGGCGGGCTACCAGACGCGGACCGAGCCCCCTCGGGCGAAGGCCGGGCTCGTGGCCTCCGGCGGAACCTCCGTCAGGGGGACCGCGATATCCGAGACCAGCGGGCCGTGCTTCGCCGCGAGGGCGTCCAGCAGGGTGAGGTCGAAGCCGTAGACGCGCGCCGCGTTGCCGCCGGCCATCGCGGCGACCTCCTCCCGCGGGAGGCCCGCGTAGGCGATGCGCAGGCCCTCCCGGGAGAAGGGGGCCGTGCCCTCGTCGTGGGGGTAGTCGCTGCCCCACATGATCTTGTCGAGGCCGATCCGCTCCCGCAGGGGCACCTCGTGGGGGCGCATGAAGCTCGCACCGACGAAGCAGTTCTCCCGCCAGACCTCGCTCGGGCCCCTGCCCATGGCCTGCGCCAGGCCCGCGCCGAACTTGGCCTCGGCCGTCGCCGAGGCCGCGACCAGGCGGCCGTGGTAGTAGTCCAGCATGTCCAGCACGCCCGGGATCCAGCCCGAGCCCTGCTCGGTCAGGACGAGTTTCAGGCCGGGGTGGCGGCGGAAGGCCCCGCCGAAGACCAGGTGCCACAGGGCCCGGTGCGAGAACCAGGTGGTCTCCACCATGAAGACGGCCCGGGCGGCCGGTTCGTCGCCGAGCGGCGGGGAGGCCGAGCCGCCGTGGTGGTTGACCGGCACGTCGAGCTCGTCGCACACGGCCCAGATGGGGTCGTACGCGGCCGAGTACAGCTCGGGAACGGTGGAGCCGGGTGGCACCCCGGGCAGCAGGATGCCGCCCGTCAGCCCCGCCTCCCGCGTGCGGCGGATCTCCGCCACCGCCGCGTCGACGTCGTTCAGCAGGATCTGGGCGACCCCCGCCCGCCGTCCCGGGGCCTGCGCGCAGAAGTCCGCGAGCCACCGGTTGTGGGCCTGGAGCCCGGCCCACCGCATCTCGAACTCGGCGGCGGTCGGCGGCTGGGCCATCAGGGAGGTCTTGGGGAAGAACGGCGGGATGGTGTTGGGGAAGACGACCTCGGCGACGATCCCGTCGGCCTCCAGCTCCGCCAGCCGCCGCGCCGAGTTCCAGTTGCGGTCCGCCGTGTCCGCGAGGAGGTCCTCGTACGGGTTCACGTAGGTGGCGGCCCAGGCGTCGAACTCGTCGTGGTACCGCTTCTCCAGGTACGGCTTGTAGTCCAGCAGGTCGGCGCCCGCGTGGCAGTCCGCCGAGATGACCGTGTAGCGGTCCCCGCCCGTCACCGCGACACCCCCAGCACCGGGAAGTCGCGCCCCGTCAGCCAGTGCCGGCCCACCTCGCGCGAGCGGGCCCAGGACGCCTCCACCGCGGCCTGGTCGGAGGATTGACCGAGCTCGGCCGGGGTGGGGCCGATCCGGCGGGCGGTCGCGGCGAGCCTGTCCGTGTCGAAGCCGAAGACCTCGGCGGCCGCCAGCCCCAGCATCCGGCGGGTCTCCCCCACCGGGATGTCGTGGAAGGTCCTGCGCAGCCAGGCGCGGGTGTCGGGCCAGGTGCCCTCGGGGTGCGGGAAGTCCGAGCCCCACAGGATGTTGTCCACGCCGATCTCGTAGCGCTGGGCCAGTTCGCGGCGCTTGGTGTTGGTGGCGCAGACGAAGACCTGCCGGTCGAGGTACTCGCTCGGCGGGCGCTTGAGCTCGGCGAACGGCGAGAGCTTCTTGCCGCCGTGGGCGCCGAGGTAGAGGCGGTCCATGAACCACAGCTGGTTGGGCAGCCACCAGCAACCCGACTCGGCCACGCCGAACTTCAGCCCCGGGTGCCGCTCGAAGACCCCGGACCAGAGCAGGAACCACAGCGGCCGCGCCGGCCACCAGGTGACCTCGGAGACGTAGATGCCCAGGTGGTCGCCGTACTCGTGACGGGGGGCGGCCCCGGAGTGGGTCACGACCGGCATCGCCGTCTCGGCGGCGGCCGCCCAGACCGGGTCGTAGCGCCGGTCGTGGTAGGGGGCCTTGTCCACCCACATGGAGGGGATCATCAACGCCCCCAGCCCGGACTCCTTGGCCCGGTGGATCTCGGCGACCACCCGGTCCGGGTCCCCGGTGACGGGCAGCAGCGCGACGCCGCAGTGCCGCTCGGGGTTCTGCCCGACGAAGTCGGCGAGCCAGCGGTTGTGGGCCTGCGCGCCCGCCATGCCCAGGTCGGGGTCCTGGTCGCCGGAGAGGCCGAGGCCCACTCCGAAGGGGGCGGCGGTCTGGCTGTCGACGGCGTCCGCGTCGGGGAAGACGACCTCGGCGGCCACGCCGTCGCCGTCGAGTTCCTTCAGGCGCTGCCCGGCGTCCCAACCGCCCTTGAGGCCCTCCTCGTGGTCGTGGAACCACTTCTCGGCGAAGGCCTCGTTGCGGATGCCGAGCCGGGTGGCCTCCTCGCGCCGGGCGTCGCGCTGCCCGAGGAACTCGTCGAAGGCGGCGTGGAAGCGGGAGTCGAGGTAGGGGCGGTACCGCTCGGTGGGCAGGCCCGCGTGGCAGTCGGAGGAGATGATCAGGTACGGGTCTTCGTACGTCTCGTCAGGCACGGCGGGGCCCCTCAGTCGAGGATGAAGCTTTCCAGGTAGGCGGGATTGGCGCGGTCGAGCATGGACTGCGACCGGGCGCGGATCTGCCGGTCGCTGTGCTCGCCGGCCGGGAGCATCCAGAAGCGGTCGGCGCGGATGCCGTCGACGACGTGCTCGGCGACCTCCTCGACCGGGGTGAAGTCCACCTGGCGGCCGGCCCGCCTCATCGCGGCCTCGTACTGCTCCAGGCTGCGGTACGGGGTCTTGCGCGGGCGCTGCTTCGCATACCGCTCGGGCCGGTTGCGGTGGGACTCCCACAGGCCGGTGCGCAGCATGTGCGGGCCGGGGAAGAGGACGGAGGCGCCGACCGGCGCGCCCTCCGCCTTGAGGTGCGCGTAGAGGGACTCGGTCATGGTGACCACGGCCGCCTTGGTGACGGCGTAGACGGAGGCGGTGGGCAGCGGGGCGATGCCGCCGTCACCGGAGGAGGTGTTGACGACGTGTCCGGGCCCGCCGGCGGCGATCATGCGCGGGACGAATGCCTGGATACCGTGGAAGACGCCCCACACGTTGACGGAGAAGGCCCACTTCCAGTCGTTGGGCTCGTGCTCCCACATCCGGCCCTCGGCGCCCGAGCCGACGCCCGCGTTGTTGCAGAGCACGTGGACCGCGCCGAACGCCTCGTACGCCGCGTCGGCGAGGGCGAGCACGCGGTCGCGGTCGCCGACGTCGACGGGCCGGGCGAGCACCTCGGCCCCGTCGGCGGTGAGGGCGTCCGCCGCCTTGCGCAGGGCGCCCTCCTCCACGTCGGCGAGGACGACCCTCATCCCCTCGGCGGCGAAGCGGCGGGCCATGGCGAGGCCGATCCCGCTCGCGGCGCCGGTGACGACGGCCACCTGTCCCGGTTCGAGTCGCATGTCACACGCTCCCCTCGGGCGGCCCGTCCAGGATCTGCATCGGGTCGTCGTAGCGCTGGTGGATGTAGGGGAGCAGGGCCCGAGCGCTGACCCGCTCGACGACCCTGCCCTGCTGGTCGGTGGTCTTCTCGCCGAGGGTGATCTCCACGATCCGGCGGACGGCGAGGTCGGCGACGGGGTCGAACATGGACTCTCGGAGCACCACGTCACCCGTGATGTGCTCCAGCCTGCGCACCTTCTCGTTGCGCGTGCAGTGCACCAGGACCGGGTCGGCGTCGAATCCGGAACCGTCCACGGCGGGCAGGAACTTGAAGTAGAAGTCGGTCTTCCGGGTCGGCGCGGGCAGCGGCAGCTCACGGTCGACGGCCCCGCGCACCTCGACGAAGGCGATGCCGTGCCGGGCCAGACGGGCCCGTACGACGAGACCCTCGCGCTCGACGGTGACCTCGCCCAGCTTCTTCGGCTCACCGAAGACCTCGCGGCCGCCGGTCAGGGCGCGTTCGTGGGTCATCGGCATGACCAGCGGGTACCAGCCCTCGACCTCGCCGTGCCGGGCGGCGACGGCCACCGAGCCGGCGCCGAGGGGGTAGCCGGGGAGGTCGACCTTGCTGATGCTGGCCCGGACGAGCGGCCGGTCGGCCGGCTTCAGCGGCGGGGGCAGGACCGCCGCCACCGCGTCCGGGTCGCTCTCCCAGACCGCCACCACGCCGGTGGACCAGATGTCGGGGAGCCGGGAGCTCTTCTCGCGCGATGCCGCGATCTCGGCTTCGGTCCGCGCTCCGTACCGTACGCGTGCCATGTCCCGCACCATCTCTCGTCTAGGCGGAGTCGGTTCTGTAACACAGTTACACCGCCGGCGATGAAGGGTGAAGACCCGTGCGGGCAGAAAACTGACGGACCGCCAGATCGACAGGCAGGTGGGGCTGACTCCATGGCCAGAAGCACGCTGACCCGCGAAGAGGTGCTAGACGCCGCCGCGTCCCTGGTCAAACAGCACGGCCCGGCCGCCCTCACCATGCGCAAGCTCGCCGCCGAGCTCGGCACCGCGGTGACCTCCATCTACTGGCACGTCGGCAACCGCGAATCGCTGCTCGACGCCCTCGTGCGCCGGACCGTCGAGGAGATGGGCGCGATCCTCCCCCGGACCCCCTCCGGGGGGACCCCGCCCGCCGGCCGCACCCCGGCCGACCGGATCCTGTCGGTGGCCCGGACCCTGCGCCGCGAACTGCGCGAGCGCCCGCACCTGATCGCGATGGTCCACGAACGCGGCCTCACCGAGCGGATGTTCCTGCCCGCGCAGCAGGCCCTCGTGCACGAGGTGCACGCCGCGGGGCTGCGCGGCACCCGTGCGGCCGACGCGGTGCGCGCGATCCAGTTCCAGATCGTCGGCTTCCTCCTCGTCGAGCGCAACCGCGAACGCGCGCCGGCCCAGTCCCCCGCCGAGAGCGACCTCTGGGACCCGGCGGCCGCTCCGCACGATCCGGCGCTGGCCCGCGCGCTGGCCCGCCCGGCCGATCCTGAACGGCTGTTCGTGCTCTCCGTACGCGCCCTGGTCCGCGCCCTCCTCGAACCTCCCGCGCGCTGAGGGCCGTCCCACGTGTGAGCGGCTAGAGTGCGCGTGCGACGCGATGAGGGGGCACGATGGCCAAGGTCAGTATCAGTCTCGACGCCGAACTCGTGGTGGAGGTGATGGTCCTGGCCGGGGTGGGCTCGCCCCAGGACGCGATCGAGGCAATTGTGCGGGACTACATCGCCCGTGGCCACCGCACGGAGGCCCGCACCGAGCTCACGGACCAAAACCTGCGCGAGCTCGACGTCAAGTCGCAGGAGCCGCAAGGCTGAACAGCCCTGCCGCTGCTCGGACTGCCTCGCGACGCATCCGAGGACTCGTCGGCGCAGAAGGCGAAGGGTGCGTACGGGACAGCCCTCGGCGCCGCCCGCGCCGTGGGCCGGCGGCCCCGGGATCGGGGCATCGCGGGCACGGGTGTCAGTCGGGGCCGATATCCTCTGTGACCATGCTCGACGACCGTACGACCGCAGAGACGACGTGGCCGGCCGCGTACCCCCAGGGGTACGCGGTCGTCGACGTGGAGACCACCGGGCTCGCTCGCGACGACCGGATAGTCTCCGCCGCCGTCTACCGGCTCGACGCGCGGGGCAACGTGGAGGACCACTGGTACACGCTCGTCAACCCGCAGCGCGATCCGGGGCCGGTGTGGATCCACGGGATCACCAGCGACATGCTGGGCGACGCACCGCTCTTCGAGGACATCGCCGTGGAGTTCGCGGACCGGCTCGCGGACCGGGTCCTGGTCGCGCACAACGCCATCTTCGACTGGCAGATGATCGCTCGGGAGTACGCCCGGGCCGCCGGGGCCGCGCCGGTCCGTCAACGCCTGTGCACCATCGCCCTGTCGAAGGAGCTGAACCTCCCGCTGCCCAACCACAAGCTGGAGTCGCTCGCCGCGCACTTCGGCGTGGTCCAGCAGCGCGCGCACCACGCGCTCGACGACGCCCGGGTGCTGGCGGAGGCGTTCCGCCCCTCCCTGCACGCGGCCGCGCGGGACGGCGTACGGCTGCCGCTCCTGGAATGCCGGCCGCTGACGGAGTGGTCCGACTCCCCCGCCACCCCGCGCGTCGGCCACCAGGCCTCCTACCGGGGCGGCGGCTGGCGGCCCTCGCGCAAGCGGCCGCCGTGCCCGCACCCCAACCCGGGGCGCTACGAGGACGGCAGGCCGCTGAGGCAGGGCATGCGGATCGCGTTCTCCGGCGACACCTCCGTGGACCGGGAGCTGCTCGAGGACCGCGCGGTCGAGGCGGGCCTGCACATCGCGACGAGTGTGTCGCGGCTCACCAGCCTGCTCGTGACGAACGACCCGGACTCGGCGACCTCCAAGACGGTCAAGGCGAAGTCCTACGGCACGCCGGTCGTCGACGAGGCCGCCTTCACCCAGCTGCTGCGGGACGTGGCACTGGCGCAGGGCGCGGCGGACGGCGCGGACGACGGCGCTGACGCCGGGACGGACGGCGCCGGGCACGGCGCGGGCGGGAACGGCGCCGTCGGAAACGGCGCGGGCGGACGCCCGGAGCGCGCCGCGGACTGAGGCCGATTGCGCCGGGCGGGTGCAGGCGCGGCGACTCACCCCGGTGGATCTTGTTCCGATCCGCCGCCGTGCGGAGCATGCGGCGCATGGCACGTTGTGAGGTCTGCGGAAACGATTACGGCATGTCGTTCGAAGTGCACGCGCAGGGCGCCGTGCACGTCTTCGACTGCTTCTCCTGCGCCATTCACCGCATGGCGCCCATCTGCGAGCACTGCCGGGTCCAGATCATCGGCCAGGGCGTCGACGTCGAGGGGCAGTGGTTCTGCGGAGCGCACTGCGCCCGCGCGGAGGGGAAGGCGGGCATCAAGGACCACGTCTGACACCGCGCCCCGCACCCCGCGGCCCCGATCCCTTCCCCGCCCGTCCCGCCCCGGACCGCCACCCGGCCGTCCGGGGCCGACCCCGCTGGGGGTACCGTCGTGGGCGTGTACCGCTTTGTACTGACCCGGCAGTGGGTGTGCCTCACCCTCATCGCCCTCGCCCTCATCCCCGTGATGATCAAGCTGGGGTTCTGGCAGTTCCACCGGCACGAGCACCGGGTCGCGCAGAACGCGCTCATCGAGGCGAACCTGCGGGCGGAGCCGGTCCCCATGACCCGGGTGTCCGCCCCCGGCCACCGGGTCCCGCGCGCGGACTTCTGGCGGGCGGTCACCGCGACCGGCACGTACGACGCCTCCCACGAGGTGGTCGTCCGGATGCGGACCGACAAAGACGACAAGGTCGGCTTCCACGTCCTGACCCCCCTCGTCCTCGGCGACGGCCGGGTGGTGCTCGTCAACCGGGGCTGGGTGCCGGGCGGCGACGACCCCCGCGCCTACCCGCCGGTGCCGGCCGCCCCCGCGGGCGAGGTCACGGTCACCGGCCGCCTGAAGGCCGACGAGACCAGCGGCGGCAGCGGCATCAAGGACCGCAAGGGCCTGCCGGACCGCCAGGTGATGCTGATCAGCAGCACCCGGCAGGAGCAGTACCTCGGCAAGCCCGTCCTCGGCGGCTACCTGGAGCTCACCTCCCCGGCCCCGGCCGGCGGCAGCCCCGAGCCCGTGGGCGAGCCCGACCACGACTCGATCGGCGCGCACATGGCGTACGCCGTCCAGTGGTGGCTGTTCGCGTCCGCGGTCCCGGTGGGCTGGGTGGTCCTCGTCCGGCGCGAGAAGCGCGACCGCGAGGAACAGGCGGCCCGATCCGGATCCCCCGCCGAAAGCGAACCCGCGACGGCGTAGCGTGTCGGCATGGATCTTGGACTGAAGGACCGTGTCTACATCGTCACCGGGGCCACGCGCGGCCTCGGCTTCGCAGCCGCCCGGGAACTGGCCGCCGACGGGGCCCGGCTCGTCGTGACGGGCCGCGACGAGCAGCGGACGGCCGCCGCGGCCGGCGAACTCGGCCCGGACGTGGTCGCGGTGGCGGCCGACAACGCCGACCCGGCGGCGGCCGGGCGGCTCGTCGCGGCCGCCCGCGAGCGCTTCGGGCGCCTCGACGGCATCCTCATCAGCGTCGGCGGCCCCGCCCCGGGCTCCGCACTGGACAACACCGACGAGCAGTGGACGGCCGCCTTCGAGTCGGTCTTCCTGGGCGCGGTACGCCTGGCCCGGGCGGCCGCCGCCGAACTGGGCGAGGGCGGCGTCATCGGCTTCGTCCTGTCCGGCTCGGTCCACGAGCCGATCCCCGGCCTGACCATCTCCAACGGCCTGCGCCCCGGCCTGGCCGGCTTCGCGAAGTCCCTGTCGGTGGAGCTCGGCCCGCGCGGGATCCGGGTCGTCGGCCTGCTCCCGGCGCGGATCGACACCGACCGGGTGCGGGAGCTGGACGCGCTGTCGGGCGACGCGGCGGCGGCCCGCGCCGCGAACGAGTCCAGGATCCCGCTGCGGCGCTACGGCGCCCCGGAGGAGTTCGGCCGCACGGCGGCGTTCCTGCTCTCGCCGGCGGCCTCGTACCTGACGGGCGTCATGCTCCCGGTCGACGGCGGCTCCCGGCACGGCTTCTGACCGGTCCCCCGCCCGTGCTCACGTGACGCGCCGGGCCTTGTGGGACGTCACCTTCAGGCGGGCCTCCGCCGGCAGTACGGCGAGGCCCGCCGAGGCCCGTGCACGGGCCAGGACCGGGTCGGCGAGGGCGGCCAGCACATCGGCCGGAACGGCATGGGGCTCCAGTTCCAGCGCGATGCGCAGGGACGGCGCGGCGCGCCTGCCGCGCAGCGCGACCCGGCAGCGGGCCACCCCGTCCAGGGCGCCGGCCTCCCCCGCCACCGCCTCCTCCAGGGCGCGTCCCCGCAGCACGGCGAACGCCCCGTCGCCGGTGTCGACCTCCAGGGCCCGCAGGCGGGCCCGCCTCAGCTGGGCCAGCAGCCACCACAGCGACAGCAGCACGCCCAGGGCGAGGCAGGCGATCACCGCCCACCACCACCAGCCCTCGGCGTGCCAGTACCTGCGCCGGGCCTCCGTGAGCAGCGGCACGTGGCGGCCGCGCAGCGGCCAGGTCGCCGCGAGCACCGCCGTCCCGGCCGCCAGCAGGACCAGGCCGGTCACGGCCAGCAGGACGCGGTTCACCACCCCGAGCATCCGGTCACCTCCCGACCCGGACGTGCGGATGCGGCGGGTGCGCGAGGCCGAGCTCCCCGACGCCGGCGGTGACCACGGTGTCCAGGTCGGCCCGTACGTCGTCCAGTTCCCGGAAGTGGGAGGCGGCCCGGACCCGGACCCGGGAGCGGCCCACCTTCACCCGGGCCGACCGCACCCCGGGCACCTCCATGGCCCGGTCCCGCAGCACCTGCGCCGCGTCCTTGCGCCCGAGCCCGGCGCGCAGACCGGTGTCCGCGGCCGCGTCCGGAATCCGCATGGTCAGCATCCCGCGCAGGCCGGGGGTGAGCGCCAGCAGCAGGAGCAGCGCACCGGCGGCCACGAGCACCCCGCCGCCCACCTGTACGGCGAGGTCGGCCGGGGTCTGCCGGTCCAGTTGCCGGGCGAGCTCGCGGCGCCAGCCCATGGCGGGCCGGCCGGCCCGTACGGCGGCCAGGTCGTAGAGGAACAGTCCCGCCACGCCGAGGACGACGAGCGCGGTGAGCGCGGCCGGCACGCGGCGGGAGGATCGGAGCCGGTGGGCGCGGGGTGCGCGCGGGGCGGTGTCCGTCATCGCAGCCGCCGGTCCCGTCCGGCGGCGGGCCGGGCGTGCGCGGGGTGCAGGTGCTCGATGTCGATGTCGACCTCGGGTACGGACATGGCGGCGCACTCCTCGATCCGCAGGGCCACCCGGCGGCGCACTGCGGCGCACTGCGCGCCGAGGTCCGAGGGGTAGCCCAGTTCCAGACTCACCCGGACCCGGGCGATGTCGTGGTGCACGGTGACGGTGGCGTGCGGGGCCGCCGCCCCGGCCGGCGGCTGGTCGAGCGCCTCCCGGGCGGCCTGGGCCGCGATCTTGGCGACGACCCGGTCGGCGATCCGGGTGGCGCCCCGGTCGGCGGGGGCAACCCGGGTCACGGTCGCCCGGGACGGACCGTCGGGGGGCGCACCGGCCGTGGGCAGGTCTGCGGCGGGCGGGGTCGCCTCGGGTGGGGTGCTGCTCATCGGCGCCTCACCCGCGCCGGTCGTCTCGGCGCCGGAACACGTCCCCGGGGTCCAGGTCCCCGTCGAGGAACCGGCCGGCGATGAAGCCGACGGCTCCCAGCGCGGCCACCAGCAGGAAGGCCCCGAAGCCGCCGAAGTACCCGGCGAACGCCAGGGCCATGCCGGCGAAAAGGCCGGCGATCGCCATGCTCATCGCGTGGTTCCTCTCGGCTACTGAAGCCTGGACTCCGGCTCGTCGTCGGGCTCGTCGGGCAGTTTGACGTCGCTGACCGCGATGTTGACCTCGACGACCTCCAGGCCGGTCATCCGCTCGACCGCCGAGATGACGTTCTCACGGACCGCGCCGGCGACCTCCCGGATCGACACGCCGTATTCGACGACGATCTCCAGGTCGAGGGCGGTCTGGACCTCTCCCACCTCCGCCTTGACCCCGCGGCTGACGGAGGCCTTCGGGCCTCCGGGGACGCGGTCGCGGACCGCGCCGAAGGTACGGGACAGGCCGCTGCCGCTGCCCATCGCGTGGACACCGACCACCTCGCGCGCCGCCAGACCGGCGATCTTCTCGACCACCCCGTCGGCGATCGTGGTGCGTCCCCGGTCTGCAGGCGCCTTGGCCAGGCTGCCCGATGCGGATTCGGTCATCGCATGTCCCTTCGCGCGTTCGGACTCACTCCGCACCACGGTAAGCGCGAAGCGCCGAACCCGCTGTAGGGCCGCGGCCGAGTGGTTCGATGCGCGGAGATTCCTCGCCGCCCGCCGCCCCCGGGGCCGGTCCCGGTGCGGCGGGCGGCGGCGGGTTTCAGTCCGAGAGCCCGGCCAGGTCGCGCAGGCGGCGGGCCTGGGCGGCGCGCTCGGCGGCCCGCTGGTCGTCGTACGGCCGGGACTGCGCGCCGCGCAGCAGCGCCTTCGTCTCGACGACGGCGTCGCGCGGCGGGGCGAGCAGGGCGGTGGCGAGGTCCTGGACGGCGGCGTCGAGCTCGTCGGCGGGGACCACGAGGTTGGCCAGGCCGACCCGCTCCGCCTCCTCGGCGTGCACGAAGCGGCCCGTGGCGCAGATCTCCAGCGCACGGGCGTAGCCGACGAGCGAGGTGAGCGGCTGGGTGCCGGCCAGGTCGGGCACCAGGCCCAGGCTGGTCTCGCGCATGGCGAACTGCACGTCGTCGGCGACGACGCGCAGGTCGCACGCGAGCGCGAGCTGGAAGCCGGCGCCGATGGCGTGCCCCTGCACGGCGGCGACGGAGATGACGTCGTTGCGCCGCCACCAGGTGAACGCCTCCTGGTACGCGGCGATCGTGGAGTCGAGCAGTTCGTCCGAACCGCGTGCCAGGTCGAGGAAGGACGGCTCGCCCTCGAAACCCTCGGGGGTGAACGCCTGCCGGTCGAGCCCGGCGGAGAAGGACTTGCCCTCACCGCGCAGCACGACGACCCGGACGGTGCCCGGCAACAACCTTCCGGCCTCCGCCAAAGCCCGCCAGAGCGCGGGGGATTGGGCATTTCGCTTGGCCGGATTGGTCAGTGTCACCGTGGCGAGCGAGTCGTCGACGGTGAGTCGCACGCCGTCCTTGTCGAGCAGAGTCATCCGTATGCCTCCGGAGTGCAGTCGGCCGCTAAGCCGGCCTAAGTGACTGCACAGTAACCACCCGGTCGGCCGGATGGCCGCCCGGGGGTCACCGGAGGAAACGTCGGACCATGTGGAGCGTCACACTGTGGAGCATCGGAACCGTTGGGCCCGGGATCAGGCCGTAGCGGCCTTCTTGCCGCGCGTCGCACCACCGCGACCGCGCAGCGAGACCCCGGACTCACTGAGCATCCGGTGGACGAACCCGTAGGACCGGCCGGTCTCTTCGGCCAGCGCCCGGATGCTCGCACCGGAGTCGTACTTCTTCTTCAGGTCTGCCGCGAGCTTGTCGCGCGCGGCGCCGGTTACCCGGCTGCCCTTCTTCAGAGTCTCGGCCACCCGTGCCTCCTCGTGGGAAGTGCGCTCTGGACTTCTCATGATCACCCCTCCCGCGCTTCCTGGCCACCCATTCAGCAAGGTCGGTACGACCGCATTTCCCGAGGGGTGGACACCGGAGCAGAGCGGAATCTCCCCTTCCGCCGCATGACCTGCGTCACACTTCCCGCCCCGGCCCGGGAATCACCAGGTCAGAGGCGTGGAGCGGACGAGCAAACGGCCCCGGCCGCGCGCTGGGCCGAGCGCGGCCGGGGCCGTCGTGCGACGCGCGACGGTACGAGACCGTCTCACTCAGATGATGGATCACGGCTGAGCCGAATGATCCATAAGGGATTGGATCAGGCGAGGGCGACCAGGTCGCGGTAGTCGGGGCCCCACAGGTCCTCGACGCCGTCCGGCAGCAGGATGATCCGCTCCGGCTCCAGCGCCTCGACCGCGCCCTCGTCGTGCGTGACCAGGATGACCGCGCCCTTGTAGGTGCGCAGGGCGCCCAGGATCTCCTCGCGGCTGGCCGGGTCGAGGTTGTTGGTGGGCTCGTCGAGCAGCAGCACGTTCGCCGAGGAGACCACCAGCGTGGCCAGGGCCAGCCGGGTCTTCTCCCCGCCGGAGAGCACTCCGGCGGGCTTGTCCACGTCATCCCCGGAGAAGAGGAAGGAGCCGAGCGTCTTGCGTACGGCGACCAGGTCCAGGTCGGGCGCGGAGGAGCGCATGTTCTCCAGGACCGTGCGGTCGGGGTCCAGCGTCTCGTGCTCCTGGGCGTAGTAGCCCAGCTTGAGCCCGTGCCCCGGCGTGACGGTGCCGGTGTCGGGCTTCTCCGTGCCCGACAGCAGGCGCAGCAGGGTGGTCTTGCCGGCGCCGTTGAGGCCGAGGATGACCACGCGGGAACCCTTGTCGATCGCCAGGTCGACGTCGGTGAAGATCTCCAGCGAGCCGTAGGACTTCGACAGGCCCTCGGCGGTCAGCGGGGTCTTGCCGCAGGGCGCCGGGTCCGGGAAGCGCAGCTTGGCGACCTTGTCGGAGACGCGGACCGCCTCCAGGCCGGACAGCAGCCGCTCGGCGCGCTTGGCCATGTTCTGCGCGGCGACGGTCTTGGTCGCCTTGGCGCGCATCTTGTCGGCCTGCGAGTTCAGGGTGGCGGCCTTCTTCTCCGCGTTCTGGCGCTCGCGCTTGCGCCGCTTCTCGTCGGCCTCGCGCTGCTGCTGGTAGAGCTTCCAGCCCATGTTGTAGACATCGATCTGGGACCGGTTGGCGTCCAGGTAGAACACCTTGTTCACGACGGTCTCGACCAGGTCGACGTCGTGGGAGATGACCACGAAGCCGCCGCGGTAGTTCTTCAGGTAGTCCCGCAGCCAGACGATCGAGTCGGCGTCGAGGTGGTTGGTGGGCTCGTCGAGGAGGAGGGTGTCGGCGTCCGAGAAGAGGATCCGGGCGAGCTCGACGCGGCGGCGCTGACCGCCGGAGAGCGTGTGCAGCGGCTGGCCGAGGACCCGCTCCGGCAGGCTGAGGGCGGCCGAGATGGTCGCGGCCTCGGACTCGGCGGCGTACCCGCCCTTGGTGAGGAACTCGGTCTCCTGGCGCTCGTACTGCTTGAGCGCCTTCTCGCGGGTGGCGCCGGCGCCGGTGGCGATGCGCTCCTCGTTCATCCGCATCTTCTTGATCAGGACGTCGAGGCCGCGGGCGGACAGGATCCGGTCGCGGGCCAGGACGTCGAGGTCGCCGGTGCGCGGGTCCTGCGGGAGGTAGCCGACCTCGCCCGAGCGGGTGATGCTGCCGGCCGCGGGCTGCCCCTCGCCGGCGAGGCACTTGGTGAGGGTGGTCTTGCCCGCCCCGTTGCGGCCGACGAGGCCGATGCGGTCGCCCTTGGCGATGCGGAAGGAAGCGGACTCGAGGAGGATGCGGGCGCCGGCGCGCAGCTCGATACCGGTGGCGGTGATCACGGAAATGCTCCAGGGCGGTCGGGACGGCGGAAGGGGGGCAGGACGCGAAGCTTCGACGCCGCTAATCCGCGAGGAGATTTGCCATGGAAGACATTCTACCGGGGCTCTGCAACTGGTTTCCGGGCCGGTCGGCGGCCCCGCGTCCGCCCGTCCGCGCCCCCGTCCGGCCGGTGGGCCGGACCGATGGGCCGGACCGCGGGACCGGGACGCGGGACGGGGTATACGGGTTGATACTCACCGCAGGGGCGCCCGCCCGGCGCCCCCGCGGGTCCCACGTGTGGAGGACGGTGCGGCATGCAGTTCGACGACGACGCCCAGCTGGACACGGCCGAGGTCACGGACGCGCGCGGCAGCCGCGTCCCGGGCGGGAGGGCCACCATCGGCGGCGGGCTCGTCGGACTGGTCGCGCTGGTGCTGGGCCTGCTGTTCGGGGTCGGGCCCGACCAGCTGGGGCTGTCCACCGGCGAACCGGAGCCGGCGCCCGCCGCGTCCTCCGTCAGCCAGGTGGAGCAGACCTGCAGGAGCGGGCGGGACGCGAACACGCGGGAGGACTGCCGGCTGGTCGCGGTGGTCAACAGCACGCAGGACTTCTGGCGCCAGGAGTTCACCCGGCGCAGCGGCACCTACACCCCGGCGAACACCTTCTTCTTCCAGGACCGCGTGAGCACCGGCTGCGGCACGGCGACCTCGGCGGTCGGCCCCTTCTACTGCCCCGCCGACCGGCGCGTCTACCTGGACCTGGCGTTCTACGACGACCTGCGGACGAAGTTCGGCGCGAGCGGCGGCCCCTTCGCGCAGGCGTACGTGATCGCCCACGAGTACGGGCACCACATCCAGAACCTGACCGGGACGCTCCAGCGGGCCCAGGACGGGCGGCAGGGAGCCGCCAGCAACTCGGTGAAGGTGGAGCTCCAGGCGGACTGCTATGCCGGGGTGTGGGCGCACAACGCGACCAAGACCCCCGACGAGTCCACCGGCCGGCCGCTGATCACCTCGCTCACCGACGCGGACATCCGGGACGGGCTGGACGCGGCGGCCGCGGTCGGCGACGACCGGATCCAGGAGAAGGTGCAGGGCCGGGTGACCCCGGAGTCCTGGACGCACGGGTCGGCCGAGCAGCGCCAGCAGTGGTTCTACCAGGGCTACCGCACCGGTGACATGGCCCAGTGCAACACCTTCCGCTGACCGCCGGCGGGGCCTGCCATGCTGTGACGTGGGTCACCGTCACGAGAGGGAGTGATCGTCATGGCAGGCGTTCCGTCCATCTGTCCCACGCTGGTCTACCGCGACGCGAAGGCGGCCATCAAGCTGCTGACCGAAGCCTTCGGCTTCAGCCAGGTCGCGGTCTACGAGGGTGAGGACGGCGCGGTGGTGCACGCGGAGCTGGCCTACGGCAACGGCGTGGTGATGCTGGGCAGCAAGGGGACCGGTGGGGTCTTCGACAAGGCCATGGGGGATGCGGGGCCCTCGGGGGTGTACGTCGTGGTGGAGGACGTCGACGCCCACCACCGGCGCGCCGTCGAGCACGGCGCCGAGATCCTGATGGCGCCCAACGACCAGGACTACGGCTCCCGCGACTACATGGCGCGGGACGGCGAGGGCAACATCTGGAGCTTCGGGACGTACGCGCCGCAGGTCTGAGACCCGCGGCGGGTACGCCCCCGCCGCTCGCCGACCGAGGCCCTGTCGTCGAAGTCCCGCCTGGCCCCACGTCGACGACAGGACCTACGCGCCGCCGGTGTGGACCTGGAAGGCGGCCCGGCGGACCGCCTTGGCCAGGGCCGGGTCGGGGTGGGCCGCCGCCAGCGCGACCAGCACCTGCACGGTGCGCGGATGGCCGACCGCGCGGACCTCGTCCAGCAGCCTCGGGACGGTGGTCCGGACGGCCGAGTCCAGGTGGCGGGCGAGCAGCTCGGCCTCGCCGTGGTCGGCGATGGCGGCCGCGGTGTCCACCCAGAGCCACGTGGACTCCTCGGCGGTGAGGACGTGCTGCGCCTCTTCGGGGTCGACCCCGTCGTGCTCGGCGAGCCAGAGCAGGGCGTAGGGGCGCAGAGCGGGCTCCCGTACGGCTGCCCGCACCTCGGGTTCGGCGGGGGCGCCGACCACGCGCAGCGCCTCGAAGGCGAGGCCGCGCAGCAGGGCGTCCTCTCCGCGGGCGGCGTGCAGGAGCTCGCTGACGGCGTGCCGGACGGGACGGGCCGCGAGCCAGGCCCGGTACTCGGCGCGGGCCGGGCCCGGGGTGAGCCGGGCGCAGCCGTGCAGCATGGCGGCGGCGGACTGCTCGATGTTCCCGGCGGGGCTCTGGGCGGCCACGCAGATCTGCTCCAGCTTGACCCAGACCGCCCAGCTGCCGAGCGGGGTGAGCGCGGCCCGTGCGGGGCCGAGGGTGACGGCGTCCACGGCGGCGAGTCCGCCGAGCGCCCAGCGCAGCAGGCGGGCGAGCGGGACGGGGCGGTTCTCGGCGGGGCCGGCGGCCGGGGCGTTCCGGGGCGGGGTGTCCGGCTCGCTCGCCCGGGCCGGGGCCTCCGGCTCGCCCGCCCGGGCCGCCGCGGGGTCCGTGTCGTAGGGGATCTCGCACCGCTCGTCGCGCAGTTCGGTGACGCGCTGCCCGAGCAGGTCCAGGAGGTCGGGCACGGTCACCGGCCCGGCGGACAGCTGGAGCAGGGACAGCAGTTGGGGCATCGCCTCGACGACCTCGGCGACGGCCGCGGGGGCGATGTCGGCCGGGGCGGGGTGCACCAGGGACCAGGCGTCGAAGAGGGCGACCCAGCCGCGCAGTACGGCGGTGTCGTCGCGCTCCCAGGCGCGCAGGCGCCAGCCGGGCCGGGCGTGGCCGCCGTGCACTTCGACCAGGCCGGCGAGCCGGGCGCGGTCCCAGCCGACCCTGATCTGGCCGTGCGTCAGGTTCAGTTCGGCGGCGGCGCGTTCGACGTCCTCCGCGCGCAGGGCGCCCGTGGGGGCCGGCCTCCCCCCGTCGCCGGCACCGAGGTGCTGTTCGGCCCAGCGGGTCAGGCGCACGGCGTCGGACAGCGAGGCGCGGGCCCGGTTCGCGAGGTCGGCCGTGGCGGGGGTGCCCGCCGGGGGCCTCGGGGCGGGCCGGGTGCGCCGGTCCGTCACCGCCTTGCGGGCCGCGGCGACCGAGCGCGGGGAGACGAGTCGGAGTCTGGAGTCGCGAGCCAACTGCTCATCAGGCTTTCGGGACGTCACGGAAGCAGTCTCGCCCGTCACCGGCCGAAAGCCCAAACGGAACCAGCCGTTTCCGAGGCGGGCCCGAGCGCAGACCGGGGCAACTCACCCGCAGGACCCCCGATGCCCCTCCTTCCCCGCCCGAGAACCCGGACGGGAGGCCCCGCGCCCGTGCCGCGCGGGAGCTCGCCTCAGCGGCGACTCACATCAGGGGGGTGAGGAAGCGGCGCAGGGTTTCCTCGTAGTCGGTGGGATCGGCGTTCCACATGGCGCCGTGGCCCGCCCCCGGCACGGTGTGCAGGGTGACGAGGTCGGGGCGGGCGGCGGCGAGCCGCCGGGAGTGCTCCCAGGAGGCGAGGGCGTCGTCCGGTCCGTGGAAGATCAATACGGGGACGGCGAGCGCGCCCGGGTCGGCCAGGGGCGGCCGGTGGTCGGCGCGCAGGCCCGCGCGGCTCTCGGCGGCGCGCACCGCGAGGGGCAGCACCGGGGTCGGAACGCGGCGGGCCGCCGCGAGCGCGCGCAGGGTGGCGTGCCAGTCGAGTACGGGCGAGTCCAGCACCAGTCCGGAGATCCGGCCGGCCAGTGCCGAGCGTTCGGCGGCGCGCAGGGCCATGGCCGCGCCGGTGGACCATCCGTGCAGGATCACCCGGCGGGCGCCGTAGCGCAGGGCGTAGCGGATGGCGGCGTCCAGATCGCGCCACTCCGACTCGCCGAGGTGGCCGAGCCCGTCCGGGGAGGCGGGGGCGCCGAGGTCGCCGCGGTAGGCGAGGTCGAGGACGGGCAGCCGTTGCCCGTGCAGGAAGGGCATGACCACCATCGGGTGCTCCCGGCCGGTGCCGAGCCCGTGCACGGTGATGACCCAGATGTCGCGGCCCGCGGGGACGAACCAGGCGGGCAGGGCGCCGAGCTCCCCCGGCACGTCCACGTCGGCGTGGTCGAGCCCGAGCGCCGTGCGGGGGTTGCCGAGGTGGACCTGGGGGGTCACGGTGACGCGGGTGCCGGGATGGAGGCCGCCGTGGGTGACGGCGAGGAGCCGGCGTACGACGGTGTCCGGTCCGTGTGCGGCGTCGGGGAGCACGGGCCCGACCACGGCGTGCAGGCCGGGCGCGTCCAGTCCGTAGGTGCCGTCGGGCAGGAAGCCGGGAACGGGGGCGCCGCCGGCCGGGCGCCGGGGGAGGTTCAGCACGATCCGCCCGGCGGCCGTGGAGTGGACGCTCAGCCGCGGGCTGCCGGGCAGCGGGTGCCCGGGCTCGGGCCGCAGGGCCGCTCCGGCGGCGTACCGGCCGGCCGCGACCGCGGCCAGACCGGCGCCCAGCAGGGTCGTCGTGACGGCCGCTGCCGTCGCTGTCGGTGTGCGCACGGCTCCAGTGTCGAGGCGCGGGCTCCGGCGGGCCACCGGAAAGGCTTGCTCCGCTCGCCGGCGGCCGGGAGGTGATCTCCCTCTCACTCGCCTTCTCCGGCAGAGCGGCCGGCGGTCGGAGGTGGCTCCCGGAACGGCTCGTTCACCCCGCTTTGACGTGCATTTATTGCGATACATACGGGTGAACCGGGACGAACGGCCCGATCACACCCCGCATGGAGACACCGTTACGCCCGCGCCAGTTCACCTTCCGTTCATCCTGGTTGCCTACGTTCGCCGAGCCACTGACGTCAAACAGAAGCCTGGGTAAATGGAGCACATAACGCTTCTCCTCGGGATCGTGATCATCACCGCTCTCGTGTTCGACTTCACGAACGGTTTCCACGACACAGCCAATGCGATGGCCACCACCATCTCCACTGGCGCCCTCAAGCCCAAGACGGCGGTGGCCATGTCCGCCGTGCTCAACCTCGTCGGCGCCTTCATGTCCGTGGAGGTCGCCAAGACGATCTCCAAGGGCCTGGTCAACGAGGAGGGCATCCAGCCAGAAGTGATCTTCGCCGCACTGGTCGGCGCGATCCTGTGGAATCTCCTCACCTGGCTGGTCGGCCTGCCCTCCAGCTCCTCGCACGCCCTGATGGGCGGCCTGATCGGTGCCGCGGTCGCCTCGGCGGGCCTCGGCGCGGTCAACGGCGACACGCTCGTCACCAAGGTGCTGATCCCGGCCATCGCGGCCCCGCTGGTCGCGGGTCTGGCGGCGATGCTGGCCACGAAGGTGACGTACAAGTTCGGTGGCAAGGTCGGCGAGAAGACCTCGGCCAAGGGCTACCGCGCCGGCCAGATCGCCTCCGCCGGACTCGTCTCCCTCGCGCACGGCACCAACGACGCGCAGAAGACGATGGGCATCATCACCCTGGCGCTCATCGCGGGCGGCGCCATCGCGCCCGACGCGAACCCGCCGGTCTGGGTCATCCTCTCCGCCGGTGTGGCCATCGCGCTCGGCACCTACCTGGGCGGCTGGCGCATCATCCGCACCATGGGCAAGGGCCTGACCGACCTCCAGCCGCAGCAGGGCTTCGCCGCCCAGACCTCGGCCGCGACCGTCATCCTGGCCTCCTCCAACCTCGGCTTCTCGCTCTCCACCACCCACTCGTGCTCCGGCGCGGTCATGGGCGCCGGCCTGGGCCGCAAGGGCGGTGTGGTCCGCTGGTCCACCGCGACCCGCATGTTCATCGCGTGGGGTCTGACCCTGCCGGCCGCCGCCCTCGTCGCCGCGGGCGCCGAGCTCGTCATGCGCACCGGTGACATCGGCATCGCCGCCGTCACGGTGTTCCTGATCGGCTCCTGCCTCGCCATCTGGCTCGTCTCGCGCCGCCAGGTCGTCGACCACCACAACGTCAACGACGTGCCCGCCGCCGACGCCGGCGAGCCCGGGGTCGTCACCACGGCGATCGCCGCCGTCAGCGTCCCGCCGACCGCCGCGGCGACCACCGCGGCGGTCACCGACGACGCCCTGAGGGCCACCATCCCGGCCTCCACCACCGCGACGCCCGCGGCTCCGGCCGCGGCGGTCTGACCCCGAGAACGACAGAGGAATCAGCGGTATGAAGATCGACTGGGCAGCCCTCGGCTCCGTGTTCGGGGTCAGCCTCTCCGCCACCGTCGCCCTCGTGGCCCTGTTCACCCTCGGCCTGATGGGCCTCTCCAAGCACGAGACCGCCACCGAGCAGGGCGGCGCGGCCACCCTGGCCCGCAGCGGCGCCTACGCCTGCTTCGCGCTGTGCGCGGCGGCCGTGGCCTACGGGATCTACCTGATCGTCGTCTGAGACGTCACAGGCGAAGGCTCCCCCCGGGTTCTCCCGGGGGGAGCCTTCGCGCACCCCCGCCCGCTTCCGGCCGCCCCCGCCCCGCCCCCGCCGCAGGTCAACGGCGAGTTGACGGGCCTTCGCGGTGCGTGGTGGACTGCCCGGGCCAACACGGCGGCATGGAGAGGAAGTCCGGTGCGAATCCGGCGCGGTCCCGCCACTGTCACCGGGTCACTCCGCCGAGTGCGACCCGGGAGCCAGGAACTCTCGCCGCCGGACACGTCGAACCAGGGCGCGGACCCTGAGTGAGGACATACCTGCCACCATGCGTGCCGACCGCGTCTTCGCGTACGGCGCCACGGCGGGCCTGATCGGCGACCGGATCCTCGGGGATCCGCGCCGAGGGCACCCCGTGGCCGCCTTCGGACGAGCCGCCGCCGCCGTCGAGAGCGCCCTGTGGCGCGACGACCGCGCCCGGGGCCTTCTGCACACCCTCGTCTGCGCCGGGGGCGCGGCCGCCGTCGGCGCGCTCGGCGCCCGCGCCGTGCGCTCCCGGCCCGCTGCCGCCCGTATCGCCCTGACCGCCGCCGCGACCTGGGCCGTGGTGGGCGGCACCTCGCTGGCCCGCGAGGCCCGCGCGATCGGGGGCGCGCTCGCCGCCGGGGACGCGGAGGTCGCCCGGGAGCGGCTGCCGCACCTGTGCGGTCGCGACCCGCAGGCCCTGGACGAGCAGCAGATGGCCCGGGCCGTGGTGGAGTCGGTCGCGGAGAACACCTCGGACGCGGTGGTCGGGGCCCTGGTGTGGGGGGCCGTCGCCGGGGTACCCGGGCTGCTGGCCTTCCGTGCGGTGAACACCCTGGACGCGATGGTCGGCCACAAGTCCCCCCGCTACCTGCGCTACGGCTGGGCCTCCGCCCGGCTCGACGACCTGGCGGGCTGGCCCGGTGCCCGGCTGACCGCGCTGGCCGCCGTGGCGGCCGGACCCGACCGGCGGGGAGCCGTACGGGCCTGGCGTGCGGACGCCGCCGGGCACCCCAGCCCCAACGCCGGGCCCGTGGAGGCATCCTTCGCGGGGGCGCTGGGCGTCCGGCTGGGGGGCACCCTGGCGTACGGGGGCCGCGTCGAACACCGCGCGGTCCTCAACGGCGGGGCGGGGCGGCCGGTGGAGGTCGCGGACATCGAGCGGGCGGTACGGCTGTCGCGGCGGGTGACCTGGCTGGCGCTGGGCACCTGTGTGGCGGCCCGGATGCTGGTCTCGCGTACAACACGGAGGGGGCGCGCATGAGCGGCGCTAAGCGCGGTGGCGGACTGCTGGTCGCCGGAACGACGTCGGACGCGGGCAAGAGCGTCGTCACGGCGGGCATCTGCCGCTGGCTGGCACGCCGGGGCGTCAAGGTGGCGCCCTTCAAGGCGCAGAACATGTCGCTGAACTCCTTCGTCACCCGGGAGGGCGCCGAGATCGGCCGCGCCCAGGCGATGCAGGCGCAGGCGGCGGGCGTGGAGCCGACCGCGCTGATGAATCCGGTCCTGCTCAAGCCGGGCAGCGACCGCAGCAGCCAGGTGGTGCTGCTGGGCAAGCCGGTGGGCGAGATGAGCGCCCGCGGCTACCACGGGGGCAGGCAGGAGCAGTTGCTCGGCATCGTCACGGACTGCCTCGAGCAGCTGCGGGGCACCTATGACGCCGTGGTCTGCGAGGGAGCGGGGAGTCCGGCCGAGATCAACCTGCGCCGGACCGACATCGTGAACATGGGCATCGCGCGGGCCGCGCGGTTCCCGGTGGTCGTGGTCGGGGACATCGACCGCGGCGGTGTCTTCGCCTCCTTCTTCGGTACGACGGCCCTGCTGTCGGCGCAGGACCAGTCGCTGATCGCCGGATACCTGGTCAACAAGTTCCGCGGCGACGTCTCGCTGCTGGAGCCCGGCATGGAGATGCTGCGCGGGCTGACCGGGCGGGCCACGTACGGGGTCCTGCCCTTCCGGCACGGGCTGGGCATCGACGAGGAGGACGGGCTGCGGGTCTCCCTCCGGGGAGCGGTACGGGAGTCCGTGGTGGCGCCGCCGCTGGGCGAGGACGTGCTGCGCGTCGCCGTGTGCGCGGTGCCCCTGATGTCGAACTTCACGGACGTGGACGCGCTCGCGGCGGAGCCGGGGGTGGTGGTGCGGTTCGTGGACCGGGCCGAGGAGCTGGCCGACGCGGACCTCGTCGTCGTGCCGGGGACGCGCGGCACGGTGAAGGCCCTGGAGTGGCTGCGCGAACGGGGGCTCGCGGACGCGCTGCTGCGGCGGGCGGCCGAGGGGCGGCCGGTGCTCGGGATCTGCGGCGGGTTCCAGGTGCTCGGCGAGCACATCGAGGACGAGGTCGAATCACGCGCCGGTGCGGTGGACGGGCTCGGGCTGCTGCCCGTGCGGGTCCGCTTCGCGCGGGAGAAGACCCTGGCGCGGCCGGAGGGTTCGGCGCTCGGGGAGCCGGTCGAGGGGTACGAGATCCACCACGGGGTGGCCGAGGTCCTGGGCGGCGAGCCGTTCCTGGACGGCTGCCGGGTCGGGTCGGTGTGGGGTACGCACTGGCACGGCTCGCTGGAGTCGGACGGCTTCCGCCGGGCGTTCCTCCGGGAGGTGGCCGCGGCCGCGGGCCGCCGGTTCGTCCCGGCGGCGGACACGTCGTTCTCCGCCCTGCGGGAGCGGCAGCTGGACCTGCTGGGGGACCTGATCGAGGAGCACGCGGACACGGAAGCCCTGCTCCGGCTGATCGAGACCGGGGCCCCGGCGGGCCTGCCGTTCCTCCCGCCGGGCGCACCGTGAAGTCCCGTCGGATCCCCGCACGCCCGGGGAGCAGAAGCGCAGTTCGATCACGTGCTCGTGCAGCAGCGGGCCGTCCCCTTCACCACGGGGAGCAGAAAGCCGGCATGACCATGGACCGCTCCTGTGCAACAGGCAACGAGCGCGGTCCACTCGAAGGAGTGATCAGCGGATGAGCACCACCCACTTTCCCTTCACAGCGGTGGTCGGCCAGGACGATCTGAGGCTGGCACTGCTGCTGAACGCCGTGAGCCCGGCGGTGGGCGGTGTACTGGTCCGCGGCGAGAAGGGGACCGCCAAGTCCACCGCCGTGCGCGCCCTCTCCGCGCTGCTGCCGCAGGTCGACGTGGTGCCCGGGTGCCGGTTCTCGTGCGCGCCCGGCGCGCCGGACCCGGCCTGCCCGGACGGCCCGCACGAGCCCGGCCCCGGCGCCGCCCGGCCCGCCCGCATGGTGGAGCTGCCCGTCGGGGCGTCCGAGGACCGCCTGGTCGGCGCCCTCGACATCGAACGGGCCCTGGCGGAGGGCGTGAAGGCCTTCGAGCCCGGCCTGCTCGCCGACGCGCACCGCGGGATCCTGTACGTCGATGAAGTGAACCTCCTCCATGACCACTTGGTGGACGTGCTCCTCGACGCCGCCGCGATGGGCGCCTCGTACGTGGAGCGCGAGGGGGTCTCCGTCCGGCACGCCGCGCGGTTCCTGCTCGTCGGCACCATGAACCCCGAGGAGGGCGAGCTGCGCCCGCAGCTCCTCGACCGGTTCGGGCTGACGGTCGAGGTGGCGGCCTCCCGGGAGCCCGTCCAGCGCGTCGAGGTCGTGCGCCGCAGGCTGGCCTACGAGGACGACCCGGCCGGTTTCGCGACCCGCTGGGCGGATGACGAACGCGCGGTGCGCGCCCGGGTGGTGGCGGCGCGGGCGCTGCTGCCGCAGGTCCGGCTCGGGGACACCGCCCTGCTCCGGATCGCCGCGACCTGCGCCGGCTTCGAGGTCGACGGCATGCGGGCGGACATCGTGATGGCCCGGACCGCGACGGCCCTGGCCGCCTGGGCCGGGCGGACCGAGGTGCTGAAGGAGGACGTGCGGCAGGCCGCGCTGCTGGCGCTTCCCCACCGGCGCCGCCGTGCTCCGTTCGACGCGCCGGGCCTCGACGAGGACCTGCTCGACGAGATCCTGGACCGGTTCCCCGACGAGGAGCCGGAGCCCGAGCCCGAGCCCGAGCCGGAGGGCCCGGACGGCCAGGGTCCGCACGACGACGGTCCGGACGACGGGGGCCCGGACGGCGGAGGCGGCGGGGTCCCCCCGCGGGGCGGCGGTCCCGAGGCGCCCGAGGCCCCTGACTCCCCCGGGGCGCGCGAGGACGCGACGCCGCCCGCGCCGGCCCCGGCCGCCGAGGAGTCCCCCGACCCCCGGCCCGCCTCCCGGGACGGCGCCGCGCCCGAACAGGCCGCCGTAGGGGCGGCGGAGCCGTTCCGGACCAGGATGCTGAGCGTGCCCGGCCTCGGCGAGGGCGCCGCCGGACGGCGTTCGCGGGCCCGTACCGCCCACGGCCGGACCACCGGCGCCCAGCGCCCCCGCGGCCAGCTCACGAAGCTGCACCTGGCGGCGACCGTGCACGCGGCCGCCCCGCACCAGAGGGCACGCGGCCGCGACGGGCGCGGCCTGGTGATCCGCAAGGACGATCTGCGCCAGGCCACGCGGGAGGGCCGCGAGGGCAACCTCGTCCTCTTCGTCGTCGACGCCTCGGGCTCGATGGCCGCCCGTCAGCGGATGAGCGCGGTCAAGGGCGCCGTGATGTCGCTGCTCCTGGACGCCTACCAGCGCCGGGACAAGGTCGGCCTCATCACCTTCCGCGGGGCGGCGGCCGAGCTGGCGCTGCCGCCCACCTCCTCGGTGGACGCGGCCGCGGCCCGGCTGGAGCGGTTGCCGACGGGCGGCCGCACCCCGCTGGCCGCCGGGCTGCTGAAGGCCCACGAGGTGCTGCGGGTCGAGCGGCTCAGGGACCCCTCGCGGCGGCCGCTCCTCGTGCTCGTCACCGACGGGCGGGCCACCTCGGCCGGCGCCGTCGGCGGTGACCCGCGCGAGGTGGCCGGGCGCAGCGCCCGGCTGCTGCGGGCCGCCGGTGTGGCGTCCGTGGTCGTGGACTGCGAGAGCGGGCCGGTCCGGCTGGGTCTGGCCGGGGTGCTGGCCGCCGATCTCGGCGGTCCCGCCGTCACCCTCGACGGGCTGCGGGCCGACTCGCTGGCCGGGCTCGTGAAGAACGTACGTACCGCAGTGTCATCCTCCGCTTCCGACACCCCCAGGAGAGCCGCGTAATGCCGCAGGGACAGCCGACCGTCGTTCCGGACGACGGCCTCACGACGCGCCAGCGCCGCAACCGTCCGCTCGTCTTCGTCCACACCGGTCCCGGCAAGGGCAAGTCCACGGCGGCCTTCGGGCTGGCGCTGCGCGCCTGGAACCAGGGTTGGCCGATCGGGGTGTTCCAGTTCGTCAAGTCGGCGAAGTGGAAGGTCGGCGAGGAGAACGCGCTCAAGGTGCTCGGCGCCTCCGGCGAGGGCGGCTCCGTGGTCTGGCACAAGATGGGCGAGGGCTGGTCCTGGGTCCAGCGCGACGCGCAGCTCGACAACGAACAGGCGGCCAAGGAGGGCTGGGAGCAGGTCAAGCGGGACCTGGCGGCCCAGACGCACAAGCTGTACGTGCTGGACGAGTTCGCCTACCCGATGCACTGGGGCTGGATCGACGTCGACGAGGTCATCGAGGTGCTGCGGGCCCGGCCCGGCACCCAGCACGTGGTGATCACCGGCCGCAACGCGCCGGAGAAGCTGCTGGAGTTCGCCGACCTCGTCACCGAGATGACCAAGGTGAAGCACCCGATGGACGCGGGCCAGAAGGGCCAGAGAGGCATCGAGTGGTGACGTCCGTGAACGTGCCCCGGCTGGTCGTCGCCGCGCCGTCGTCCGGCAGCGGAAAGACCACCGTCGCCACGGGGCTGATGGCGGCCTTCTCGGAGCGCGGCCTCGCCGTGTCCCCGCACAAGGCCGGGCCGGACTACATCGACCCGGGCTACCACGCGCTGGCCACCGGCCGGCCCGGGCGCAACCTCGACGCCTTCATGTGCGGGCCGGAGCTGATCGCCCCGCTGTTCGCTCACGGGGCGGCGGGGTGCGACCTCGCCGTGGTGGAGGGCGTGATGGGCCTCTACGACGGGGCGGCGGGCCGGGGCGAGCTGGCGTCGACCGCGCAGGTGGCCAAGCTGCTGCGGGCGCCGGTGGTGCTGGTCGTCGACGCCTCCTCGCAGTCGCGGTCGGTGGCGGCGCTGGTGCACGGCTTCGCGTCCTTCGACCCGCAGGTCCGGCTGGGAGGCGTGATCCTGAACAAGGTCGGCTCCGACCGGCACGAGGTGATGCTGCGGGAGGCGCTGGAGGAGGCGGGCGTGCCGGTGCTCGGCGTGCTGCGGCGGGCTCCGCAGGTGGCGGCGCCGTCGCGGCACCTGGGCCTGGTACCGGTGGCCGAGCGGCGGGCGGACGCGCTGGCCGCGGTCGCGGCGCTGGCGGCGCAGGTCCGGGCCGGGTGCGACCTGGACGCGCTGATGGCTCTGGCCCGCACGGCCCCGGCCCTGCCGTGCGAAGCGTGGTCGCCCGCGACGGCGCTGGCGCGCAGCCGGGGCTCGGCCCCCGAATCCGCTCCGCACACGCCGGAGGGGCTGGCAGGGCCGCGCCTGGCGGACGCCATCGGCCACGATCCGGCCTCGCCGGCGATCGGGGCGCGGGGTCCGGGGCAGAGCCCGGGCCCACGACCGGTGGTCGCCGTCGCCGGCGGGGCCGCGTTCACGTTCTCGTACGCCGAGCACGCCGAGCTGCTGACGGCCGCCGGCGCCGACGTCGTGCCGTTCGATCCGCTGCGCGACGAGGCACTGCCCGACGGCACCGCCGGTCTGGTGATCGGCGGCGGCTTCCCGGAGGTCTACGCCCCCGAGCTGTCGGCGAACGAACCGCTGCGCGCGGCCGTGGCCGCCTTCGCCGCGGCGGGCGGCCCGGTGGCCGCCGAGTGCGCCGGGCTGCTCTACCTCGCGCGGTCCCTGGACGGCAAGCCCATGTGCGGGGTGCTCGACGCCGAGGCCCGGATGTCGGAGCGGCTCACCCTCGGCTACCGCGAGGCCGTGGCGGTCCGCGACAGCGCCCTGGCGGCGGCCGGAACCCGGCTGCGGGGGCACGAGTTCCACCGGACGGTGGTGGAGCCCGGCGCCGGCCCGGCCCCCGCGTGGGGGTTCACCCACCCGGAGCGCCGCGTCGAGGGCTTCGTCCGGCAGGGCGTGCACGCCAGCTACCTGCACACGCACTGGGCGGCGGAGCCGTCCGTCGCCGCGCGTTTCACCGGGGCCGCGGCGGCCCGGCCGTGAGATCACTCCGCGAGGCCGACCACGAGCCAGATCCCGGCGACCCCGCCCACCGTGCACATCAGCGTGGACAGGGCGGGGTGTTCGTGGTGGGCCTCGGGCAGGATCTCGGCGGCCGCCAGGTACAGCAGGACCCCGCCGAAGAAGCCGAGGTAGGCGCCGAGCGGTTCCTCCGGAAGGGTGAACAGCAGCGTGGACGCCGCGCCCACCACGGGCGCCGCGGCATCGGCGAAGAGCATCATCAGCGCCTTGCGGCGGGCGTTGCCGTACAGCCGGGTCAGCGTGTAGGTGTTGAACCCGTCGGCGAAGTCGTGGGTGATGACGGCCAGCGCCACGGCAGCCCCCATCCCCCCGCCGACCTGGAACGCGGCCCCCAGGGCCACCCCGTCGGCGAGGCTGTGGCCGACCATCGCGGCGGCCGCGGTGAGCCCGACCTGCGGGACCCGGGCGCCGTCCTCCGCCCCGTGCGCGGCCTGGCGCACGGCGAGGAGGCGTTCCACCACGTGCGCGACGAGGAATCCGGCCACGAAGAGCAGCAGGGCGAGCGGGACGCCGAACACCTCGCCGCCCGCCGCGTGCAGGGATTCGGGGAGCAGGTCGAGGCCGACGACGCCCAGCATCAGCCCGCCGGCCAGGCCCAGCACGAGATGGCGGCGGTCGGTGACGCGCTGCGCCGCCCATCCGCCCGCCAGGGTCATCAGGAACGCGCCCAGTGCCACGATCACGGCCATGTGCCCCTGCATACCGATTCCCGGCCCCGCGCGCACGTCCGCGCGCGGGTGGCGGGCGGCGGACTGTTGACGATCTACGGAAGGGAGCCCCGGTGGGCGAGGACGTGACGCGGCTGGTGGTCGGGGTCGGCGGGCGCGCGGGGGTGTCCGTGGCCGAGGTGTGCGCCCTGGTCGAGGAGACGCTGCGGGGGGCCGGGCTGGCTCCGGGGGCGGTGACGGCTCTGGCGACGGTGGACTCGAAGGTGGAGGAGGCCGGGCTGGCGGGTGCGGCGAAACGTTTCGGCGTACCGCTCGTCGGCTACCCGGCGCACACGTTGGCGGCGGTCCCCGTGCCGCATCCGTCGGAGGCGACGCGCTCCGCCACCGGGACCCCGTCGGTGGCGGAGGCCGCGGCACTCGCGGGTGGCGGTGAACTCCTGGTGCCCAAGCGCCGGTCGATGGCCGCGACCTGCGCGGTGGCCACGGCGCAGGCCCACGACCTGCGCCACCACGGCGACGCGGAGGTGGTCGACGCGGGCGCCGGCCTGGTCGACCTCGCGGTCAACGTACGGGCGCACACGCCCCCCGAGTGGCTCAGGCGGCGCATCGCGGACTGCCTCGGCGACCTGTCCGCGTACCCCGACGGCCGGGCCGCCCGGGCGGCGGTGGCGGAGCGGCACGGGCTGCCCGTGGAGCGGGTCCTGCTGACGGCCGGGGCCGCGGAGGCCTTCGTCCTGATCGCCCGGGCTCTGGACGCCGTCCGGCCGGTGGTGGTGCATCCTCAGTTCACCGAGCCGGAGGCGGCCCTGCGGGACGCGGGCCACCGGGTGGAGCGGGTGGTACTGGCCGCGGCGGACGGGTTCCGGCTGGATCCGGCGGCCGTGCCCGAGGAGGCGGACCTGGTGGTGGTCGGCAACCCGACCAACCCGACCTCGGTCCTGCACCCCGCGTCGGCGCTGGCCGCGCTGGCCCGACCCGGCCGGATCCTGGTGGTGGACGAGGCGTTCATGGACGCGGTGCCCGGGGAACGCGAGGCACTGGCGGGCCGGACGGACCTGCCGGGGCTGGTGGTGCTGCGGAGCCTGACGAAGACGTGGGGCCTCGCGGGGCTGCGGATCGGCTACGTGCTGGCCGAACCGGCAGTGGTCGCGAAGCTGGCCGCGGCCCAGCCGCTGTGGCCGGTGTCCACCCCGGCGCTGGTGGCGGCCGAGGCGTGTACGGCTCCCGAGGCGCTGGCCGAGGCGGCGCAGGCGGCGCGGCAGATCGCCGTGGACCGGGCCCACCTGCTGGCCGGGCTCGCGGAGTTCGACGAGGTCACCGTGGTGGGCGAGGCGCAGGGCCCGTTCGTCCTGATCCGGGTCGCGGGCGGCGCGCAGGTGCGCACCCGGCTGCGCGCCCTCGGCTTCGCCGTCCGCCGCGGGGACACCTTCCCGGGGCTGGACGGATCCTGGCTGCGCCTGGCGGTCCGCGACCGGGCGACGACGGGCCGCCTCCTGCAGGCCCTGGACCACGCGTTGGCGCTGACCACGCCCTGAACCCGGCGGGGGGGGGGGGGGGGGGGGGGGGGGGGGGGGGGGGGGGGGGGGGGGGGGGGGGGGGGGGGGGGGGGGGGGGGGGGGGGGGGGGGGGGGGGGGG
>NZ_JBWKLE010000028.1:0-53313 GCF_056430495.1 Streptomyces sp. NPDC045967
AAAGAAGAAAGGGGGGCGAGAAGGGGGAAAAAAAAAAAAAACAAAAACCCCCTGGGGGGGGGGGGGGGGGGGGGGGCCCCCCCCCCCCCCCCGGGGGGGTGGCGGCCCCGTGCCCCTGTCGGCCTGGCGGTCAGGCGGCAGGAATGTTGGGTACGGGAACCGGGAGTGGCAACGGAGCCGTACCGAGACTGGGAATGGTCCAGGTCTGAGACGGCGAGCGGTTGCAGTCGAAGAGCCAGAGCTGGTGGCCGGGAGTCGTGTCGTAGTTGCCGAGGTCGATGCACCGGCCGGAAACGGGGTTGTACAGGGCTCCATTGGCGCGCGGGAGAAACTTCTGGCCGGCGCTCGAGTCACAGCTGCGCAGCTCAATCAGCGTGGTGTTCCCGGTACCGCCCCCTGCGGCGTTGAGGCACTTGCCGTGGGTCTGGATGGTGCCGTCGTTGCGGATCTGGAACTGCTGGGCGTTCGTCCCGTTGCAGCCTGCGATCTGGATCTTGTTGCCGTCGGTGTCCCGGCCGTAGTCGTTGTCGACGCAGTGGGCAGCGGCGCCCGCCAGGTGGATCGGACTGGACGTGCCGGGGGCCGTGACGGAGGCAGCGTACGGGTAGACAGCGAGGTTGCTGACGCCGCCGAAGAAGCCGTTGACCGTCACGTGCGCGGGCTGGCCGTTCTGCTTGTACCGCCCCATGACGAACGGGCCGACAGGGGCTTGGCTGGTGGCGGCGGTGTGGTGGCCGGTACCTGCGAGCATCCCGTTGACGTAGAGACGCATTAGGCCGGTGGTGGCGTCGTAGACGGCGGAGATGCGCGTCCACACCCCAGGGGTGAAGCGAGCCGCGCTGTTCTCTGCGAGGTCGGTCCAGTCGTACTCGAGGCCATCAACGTCACCGCGGGCGATGGCGAAGCGCCACGCCTGGCCGTTGGGGTCCGCGAACAGGTAGAACGCGCTGCTCCGGTTGCCGTCCTGGCTTGCGACCACGCCACCGCTGACCGTGTCGGCCTTGGCCCAGGTGCTGATGGTGAAGCTGCCGCGGGTATCCACGGCCTTGGTCGTGCTCGTGATGCTGGATGCCTTGCCCTGGAACGCCGCATAGGTGGTGGCGCGGCCGCCGATTGCCTCTTGAGCGAACGTGATACCTGCCGGGGTCGCAGGGTTGTTCCCGGCGGGCGCCTTGACGCCGTCGAATCCGACCTCGTCACGGGCCTTGGCACCGGCCAGGCCGGTCAGACCCCACTGGGCGGAGGCCCGGTTCAGGTCGGCCACACTGACGGGGGAGGTGTCGACGCCGGTGACGGTGGGGTGGGAGTCGCCGCCGCTCCCGATGCCGTAGAAGGCGACGAGTTGCTGGTCGGCGTTGACTGCCCAGACGTCCGGGATGTCGTCACCGCTGATGTCACCGTTGGAACCGATGCGGGGGTAGGTCTTCGGGTCGACCTTGCCCGTGATGACGCCTGCCGCCGGGTCGGTGAAACCGGTGAGGTCGGTGGCGCTCTTGACGGTGAAGGCGTGCAGGGTGCCGCCGTCGGTCTTGGAGCGGGCCCACAGAGTCGGGAAGGCCGTGCCCTGGGCGCGTCCGGGTGCGATCAGGTCGTAGCCGTCCCACTTGGTGTCGTTGCCCGAGAGCAGGACCGCCTGGGGTGCCAGAGTGTCGCCGGTGCCGGCGGTGGCGAGCCAGAGGCGTCCGTTCTCGACGAACAGCAGGGAGGTCTGGGGGAGGGACCCGCCGGACTCGCCCGCCACCCCGCCGAACGCCGCGATCTGGGTCACCTTCGCCCAGTCGGCGGTGTACCCGTAGGTGGCGCAGGGAATGACCGTTGTCCTGTCGGACTTCAGGCAGCTGCTGGGCTTCGTGATGCCGGTGGGTGCCTGACCGTCGAACCAGCCGCCGTTGCCGTCATTGGCGTAGACGTACAGGGAGGGGCTGCCGGCCTGGTGGGCGAAGAGGTCGTCGACCGGCTTCCGGTTGAGGTTGCCTCGGTGGGTGATCTGGATACCGTTCCAGTTCCCGGAGTTCCCGGCCGCGGTGACCATTTTGGCGCGGGGCGCGCCGTACGGGTCTTCGCCGCCGCCGATCTTGCGGAGGTCACCCGCGGTGTCGGGCAGCAGGATGTCGGGCTTGTGGTCTCCGGTGATGTCGCCGAAGACGGCTGTGCCCGCGTCGGGGTTGGAGGGGGCGTAGTAGCTGTAGACGAAGGGCTGGGACATGTTGCCCGCGTTGTCCTGGGTCTGCAGGTAGACGTAATTGGTGCCCCAGCGCGGCGGCTGGACGGTGATGGTGGCCTTGCCGCCCGTCAGCTTGGTGATGCCGGGCGCGGTGTCGGTGCACTTCCAGCCGGTGGCGGCCGCCTTGACCGGGTCGGTGGTCCACCGTGCGCAGGCGAGACCGGAGCTGCGACCGCCGCCCAGGGGGGCGGGGTCGGCGCCGGTGAGGGTGAAGGTTCCAGCTTCGCCCGCGTACTTCGGATGGGCGCCGATGGTGCCCGAGGTGGGAAAGTCGGTCGACGTGACGGTGGCCGTCGGCGGGGTGCGGTCGACGCGGAAGAAGCACATCTCGGTGGGGCTGCTGGTGAGCGTGCCGTCCGTGGCACGGGCCTGCCAGCCGTACTGGTGGCCGTCGGTCAGTCCGCCGATGTCGACGGTGACGGCTCCGTGGCTGCTGTTCCAGCCGGCGTCGGCGTACGAGGTGGCCCCGCCGTTGTCGTCGTCCCAGTACTGGAAGCCGGTGTAGAGCTGCTGGCCGGTGGCCGAGTAGGTGGAAGTGGTGAGGGTGACGTTGTTGTTCGCGCCGACCCATCCGGGGTTGTCCCAGGGGTTCGCGGTGCCGGGGGTGCGGCACTCGGCGTATGAGGCGGTGTCCGCGAATCCGGGGGTGGGGCTGGTGCGGGGCCACCAGACGGTGGGGGTGATGTCGTACTCGACGACGATGTGCGGGGTGTTGTTGAACCGCTGGCGGTAGTGCTTCTCGTACTCGTTGTCCGGGGCCAGGCCGAGCGTCACGGTCGGCCACTTGTTCGCCACCGCGGTTTTCACCAGGGACTTCACGTCGAACTGGACGTCACCCGAGCCGGACATGTTGATGCCGGCGACCTTGCTGCAGCTGCTGCCCATGTGCCCGTTTTTGGAGCAGGGCTGCTGGTTCCAGCTCGTCGGGTTGCTGATGTAGCCGGTGGAGTACAGGCCCATCGGAGTGACGGTGCTCGGGCTGGAGGAGGAGACGACGGTCGCGTAGAACGTCGCGTTGATGACCTCGGCGTTGTGGAGCCGGGAGTCCATGCCGATCTGGAAGTAGGCGCGGGTGCGGCCGATGCCGTCGCAGGGCGGGTTGCCTATGTTGTAGCCGCAGTAGCCGGTGGCTGGCTTGTCCTGCCCGTACTGGGTCCCGTTGTACTCGTTGGTGTTCTCGTACGCCTCCTGGACCTGGGCCCATGCCTGGTTGGCGTTGTCGATGGTCGGGTTCCAGCCTGGGTCGATGTACCAGGGGCCGGTCCCTTGCCCGAGGAGAGTGGCGTCGGGGACGAGCTGGATGCCCTGGGCGTCGACGGTCGTGCCGATCGTCTTCACCGCGGCGCCGCTGCCGGGACCGTCGGTGCTCGACGGCATCGAGGTGTCCTCGGCCTCGGCGGATTGCTTGGCAAGGGCGCCTGCGAACTTCGAGGGGGCGGTCGGAGTGACTGCGCCGGCCGAGTCCCACATCAGCGGGGTGGGTGCGGAGAAGCGGGTCTTGCCCTGGCCGTCGGCGGCCTTGAGGTTGCCGGCGCTGTCCGCGCTGACGGTGAGCCCGTCGGCCTCGACGGTGAGCTGGAGCTTCTTCACGGCCGGGTTGGCGGCGGCCTCGGCGGTGCGCACGATCAGCACCTGGCGCCAGCCGCCGAGCGTATTGGCGCTGAGCTCGAGGTCCACGCCGGGAAGGACGGAGGAGTACAGGGCGCTGTCGCCGTTGAGCGAGGGCTGGGGCAGCGGGAAGGGCGCCTTGAGAGCTAGCCTCTTGCCGTCGCTGGTGGTCATGGTGGCCATCGGGCCGGTGCCGCCGCCGGAGAAGGCGAGCTTCGAGGGGACCGCCGCCGGGGTCACGATGCCGTCGGGGGTGGCCCGAAGCGTGGCGTCGACCGTCTGCCACTGGCCGGAGGGGTTCTTGACCCGCTCGGGCACCGGCGTCATGTCCGTGGAGAGCGTGCCGCTCGGCGTGGCGAACGTCCGCGAGACCTCGGTCGTCAGGTGGTTGATGACGACCGGTTTGCCGCTGCTCTTGGCTTGCGCCTTCGCGGTGTCGATCGCGGCGGACTCCACTGAAGGAGGCCGGGGAGTGGGTGCCGGCCAGGTGCTGTTGGCCGGGCCGTGGCCGCGGTTGTCCTCGGCGGACGCGGGCGGCGCGACGATCAGGCCGGCGCCGAGCGAGAGAACGGCCGCACCGGCCACCGGGAGCATGGCGACGCCCGCACCCCTGGCCCTGCGGCCACTTGATCTCGGCTTCCGAGCGGGAAGGGAAAGCAGTCTCACGTTAGGTGTCCCCCCTGAGCTGTGAGACGGACAGAAGTCAGCCGCACAATTCCTTCACGCCTGCAATCCTGTCAACAGTTTGTTAAGTGTCGGCGTCCGTTTTGAACGGCGATCGCCCGACCCGCGACATGGGTGATGTGAGTCACGGCAGCGGAATATGAGCCTCCGATGAAAAATCGAACGAAGTGTGCGTAGGGTGCGCATGATCTGGGCCCGGTCGGCCTTGTTCCAGTGAGTACGTGTCCTG
Source organism: Streptomyces sp. NPDC045967 (assembly GCF_056430495.1). NCBI lineage: Bacteria > Bacillati > Actinomycetota > Actinomycetes > Kitasatosporales > Streptomycetaceae > Streptomyces > Streptomyces sp. NPDC045967. Next base: position 4,746 of record NZ_JBWKLE010000028.1, read on the forward strand.
TGGGGGGATCCGGTTGTCTCGTCGAAGTCGTGTTTTCGTGCGCTCGCGCGCCGTCCGTTCGCGTGTCGCGATCGTCTCGGTGTTCGCAGTGCTCTTCTCCGGCCTGGGGGCTCCCCTGGTCACGGCGGCCGACAAACCGCCCAAGGTGTGGGCGCCACCGAATACTCCGCTTCCAGGGGCAAAGCCGGTCAAGGGTTCAGACGCGAAGCCCGCCAAGGAGAGGCCGTCGACCGGTGGCAAGTGGACCCCCGAATCGAACGGGAAGGTTCCTTCCGGGGCGGCGACCGTCTCCGTGGGGGGTGGCGAGGCGGCGCGAACGTCGGCTGACGCGGCCGCAACTCAGGCCGGATCGCTTCCTGTCTGGATCGCACCCGTTAATGGCGCAAAGTCGCCGGTCGCGGGGAAGGGGGCGGGCAGCCTCAAAATCGAGGTGAAGGACAAGGCCAAGACCCAGGCCGCCGGCGTGAACGGCGCCCTCATCGCTCTCACCGGAGACGCGGGCACCGCGGCCGCCGGCAAGGTCGAGGTCGGCGTCGACATCTCGGCGTGGGCGAAGAACAACGCCGCAAACTGGGGTGCCCGGGCCCGCCTGGTCCAGCTGCCCGCATGCGCCCTGACCACTCCCGGCGCACCCGGCTGCACCAGCCGTACACCGGTTGCCTCGCACCGGGACTCCTCCGGACGTCTCGTCGCGGAAGTCGAGGTTTCGAAGAAGGCCGCCGCCGCGGCCTCCGTACTGACGCAGAAGCCCGACACGAAGTCCACTCCCGAACAGGCCCCGCAGGTGCTCGCCGCGGACGGCATCGCCCTGGGCGTGGAGCCGGGCCCGTCCGGCAACCTCGGCGACTACTCCGCCACCCCGCTGCTGCCGTCGGCGTCCTGGCAGGCCGGAGCCAACGCCGCGAACTTCACCTACGGCTACACCGCTGAGGTCCCCTCGGCCATCGCCGGGGCGGCGCCGAGCGTCGTCCTGGGGTACGACTCCTCCTCCATCGACGGCCGTACGGCGTCGACGAACGCCCAGTCCGGCCTGATCGGTGAGGGCTGGGACTGGCACCCGGGTTCGATCTCCCGCTCCTACAAGGGATGCAAGGACGCGGGCATCGCCGAGTCCGGTGACGAGTGCTGGGCGGGCGACATTCTGTCGCTGTCCCTGGCCGGCCACGCCGGTCAGATCGTCCGCGACGACGCCACCTGCGTCTACCGCCTCCAGGGTGATGACGGTACGAAGATCGAGCGCCTGACCGGCCAGCGCAACGCGGCCTGGAAGGGCGAGGGCTTCAAGGTCACCACGAGCGACGGCACCCAGTACTACTTCGGTTCCAACCGCCTGCCCGGCGGCGACGGCACCGACCCCGAGGCCAAGTCCGTCTCCACCGTCCCGGTGTACTTCAACAGCGGCCAGGACAAGTGCCTGGGCGCGGACACCCCGGCCAACGGCACCTATCAGCAGCTGGGCTGGCAGTGGAACCTCGACTACGTCGTCGACCCGCACCATAACCTGATCTCCTACCGCTACGAGCAGGAGAACAACTACTACGGACGCGGCGGCGGCCAGAACAACGGCAACGGCACCCCCACCCTCTACCAGCGCGCCTCCTACCCGACCTGGATCGGCTACGGCCAGCGCCTGCCCGACCAGATCACCGCCAAGGGCAAGGCCAACACCGCCGCCCAGATCTGGCTGCGCACTGCCGACCGCTGCTTCGAGACGGGCACCGCCTGCGACCCGGCCCAGCGCAAGACCAACCCCACAGCGTGGGGCGACACCCCGGTCGACCAGGAGTGCGCGGCCACCGGCCAGTGCCTGAACCTGTCGCCCACCTACTTCTCCACCAAGCGCATGACGGCCATCGACACCGAGGTCCTGGGCACCGGCGGCTACCGCAACATCGACTCCTACGCACTGAAGCAGCGCTTCGAGCCCTCGGGCGACGGCACGGCGCCGACCATGTGGCTCGAGTCCATCCAGCGCACTGCCACCAACGCCCGGACCAAGCAGACCGTACCGGCCGTCTCGTTCACGCCGCTGCAGATCCCCAACCGTGTGGACGGCGTGGTCAAGCGACCCAACGGCACCGATGCCGGCGCCTCGAAGTTCAACCGGCCGCGCATCCAGACGATCACCACCGAGACCGGTGGCCAGATCAACGTCGTCTACAAGGCCCCTGAGTGCTCACGCGTCAAGGGCACCATGCCCGCGGCCGCGGACAGCAACACGATGGCCTGCATGCCGGTCAAGTGGTATCTGCCCGGCCAGTCCTTCCCCGACCCGGTCGACGACTGGTTCCACAAGATCGTCGTCCAGTCCGTCACCCAGCAGGACAAGGTCGGCGGCCAGGTCAGCGTCATCACGGACTACGAGTACGGCGGCGGCATCGCCTGGCACCGCAACGACTCCGAGTTCACCGACCCCAAGACGCGCACCTGGGACCAGTTCCGCGGCTACGCCACCGTCACCACCCGCACGGGCAGCGGCAACAGTGCCGAAGCCCCGCGCACCAAGTCCGTCGCCACCTTCCTCCGGGGTATGGACGGCGACGTCCTCGCCAACGGCACCAAGCGCTCCGTAAACGTCCCCGACGCGCACGGGGGCACCATCAAGGACCAGGAGCAGTTCTCAGGGTTCGTCCGCCAGACCGAAACCTACGACCGCGACGGCGGCACGGTCATCGCCGACGAGGTCTCCAACCCCCTCCTCGGCGAGAAGGCCACGGCGACCCGTGCCCAGTCCGGCGGTATGCCCGCCATCACCGCCTGGGTGATGAACACGGACAAGGTCACCAGCCGCGCCAAGCTCGCCAACGGCACCTGGCGCACCAGCGAGCGCACCTCGACCTACGACAAGACGGCTTTCTCCCGGCCCCTCCAGGTCGACGACAAGAGCGACCTGGCCCGTCCTGACCAGCGCCTGTGCACCACCTTCACCTACGCCGACGGTCCCGGCGGCGCCCTGACCCAGCTCGCCTCCCGCACCCTGGTCCTCAAGGGCGCAGGTGGCTGCGCCCAGACGCCGAACGCGGCGAACACGGTCGGCGACACCCGCGCCTACTTCGACAGCAAGCCGCTCGGCCAGGCCGACACCACCGCCGACCAGACCGGCACGGAGGTCCTGGAGAAGTACGACGCCGCCGGCAATCCGGTCTACCGCCTCAACGTCACCTCCACCTACGACGTCTACGGCCGCGTCAGCACCTCCACCAACAAGGTGCGCAAGGATGCCGCGCACCCGGACGGGGCGGTCACCAAGACCGAGTACCGGGCTCTGCCCAACGCCCTGCCCTACGAGGTCACGCACACCAACCCGCTGGGCTGGAAGACGGTCACCACCCTCGACACCGGCCGCGCGATGCCGCTGAAGACGGTGGACGAGAACGGCCACGTCGCCGAGCAGACCTACGACGCCCTCGGCCGCGTCATCGCCGTCTGGCAGCCCGGCCAGGACAAAACCGCGGACCCGCCGGTTCGCAAGTTCTCGTACAGCATGAACGGCACCAACGCGCCGACGACCGTTCTGAGCCAGACGCTCATGAACGACGACTCCTACATCTCCAGCTACACCATCTACGACGGCCTCGGCCGCATCCGGCAGACCCAGGCCCACACGCCGTCCGGCGCCTACGGCCGCATGGTCACCGACGCGCTCTTCGACTCGCACGGCTGGCAGGTCAAGACCAGCGCCCCGTACTACAACGACCAGGCCGCTCCTGGTGGCGCTCTGTTCCTGCCCAACGGCGGCGTCACTCCCGACAACCACATCCCCGCCCAGACGGTCTCCGTCTTCGACGGCCTCGGCCGCCCCACCGCCTCCGTCTTCCAGTCCTTCGGCATCGAGCAGTGGCGCTCGAAGACCGAGTACCCGGGAGCGGATGAGGTCCGCAAGATCCCGCCGGCCGGCGGCTACGCCACGGCCAGCATCAGCAACGGCACCACCTCCGTCCTGCGCCAGTACAAGACCAACACCCCCACCGGCACCGACTACGACGAGACGACCTACGAGTCCAACACGCAAGGGCAGGAACTGAGCCGCAAGGACTCCGCTGGCAACGAGTGGACCTTCGCCTACGACCTCCTCGGCCGCACGGTGAAGACCACCGACCCGGACTCCGGTACCGCCGCAACGGTCTACGACGACAGCAAGAACCTCGTCACCGTCACTGATGCCCGGGGCAAGAGCGCCACCACCGTCTCCGACATCCTCGGCCGCACCACCGCCACCTACGAGGGCACGGCCGTCGACCCGGCCAAGCAGGTCGGCGCCTTCACCTACGACACCAGGCCCGGGGCCCTCGGCAAGCCGGCCACCACCACCCGCTTCACCGGCGGCGCCACCGGCAACGCCTACGTCTCCGAGATCACCGGCTACGACAGCGGCTACCGGCCGCTCGGCACCAAGGTCACCATCCCGGCGGCCGAGAAGCAGCTGGCCGGCACCTACGAAACGAAGAACACCTACGACAAGTACGGCCAGCTGAAGAAGACCGAGCTGCCGGCCATCGCGGCCGCCGGACTCGCCGCGGAGACCCTCACCTACAACAGCAACATCGCCGGAAGCTTCACCTCCCTCGACAGCACCATCAACGGGCAGATCACGCCGTACGTCGTGGACATGCGCTACGACCCCTACGGCCGGGCCATCCGCACCACCATCGGCGACACCGGCAAGCAGATCGTCTCCACGGTCGACTACGACCTCGCCACCGGTCGGCCCGTCCGCTCCACTCTGGACAAGCAGACCGCCACACGGGCCAGCGTCGACGTCGTCGACTACACCTACAACCGCGTCGGTCAGCTGACGTCCATCAGCAACACGCAGGACGGCGCCGCCCGCGACCTGCAGTGCTTCACCACCGACTACCTCGGCCGCCTCACCCAGGCGTGGACCGACACCGGCACCACCACCACGGCCCCGCAGCCCAGCGTCCGAGGCATCGGCGGCTGCACCAACGCCACCGGCCCCAAGGTCGACCTCACCGGCAAGCCGAGCGTGGGCGGGCCGGCCCCGTACTGGCAGCAGTACGAGTACGACAAGATCGGCAACCGCACCAAGCTGGTCAAGAAGGACGTCACCGGCAACACCGCCAAGGACACGACGGTCACCCAGACCTTCGGCACCGGACATAACACCGGTACCGGAACGGGCGGCCCGCACGCCCTGATGAAGTCCACCGAGACCAGCGGCAGCACCAGCCCCAAGGTGACCTCGTACACCTACGACGCCACCGGCAACACCACCTCCATCACCAGCGCCCCCGGCACCAAGACCCTGACCTGGAACGACCAGGGCAAGCTCGACAAGATCACCGGAACCGGCGAAAGCGCCGGCACCAGCTACCTCTACGACACCGGCGGCAACCAGCTCATCCGACGCGACCCCGGCAAGACCACGCTGAACCTCGGCACCGACCAGATCACCCTGGACACCGCCACCAGCAAGGTCTCCAACGTCCGCACCTACGGCGCCCCCGGCGGCCTGTCCGTCACCCGCACCACCACCGCCGGCGTCTCCAACCTCGCCTACCAGTCCTCGGACCACCACGGCACCAACGGCGTCCAGTTCAACGCCACCGACCTCGCCCAGGTCCGCCGCCCCGCCGACCCCTTCGGCAACGAACGCGGCACCCAGCCCGCACCCGGCACCTGGGCCGGCGACAAGGGCTTCGTCGGCGGCACCAAGGAGCAGTCCACTGGCTTTACCCTCCTCGGCGCCCGCGAATACGACCCCACCACCGGCCGCTTCATCAGCCCCGACCCCATCATCGACGCAGGCGACCCCCAGCAATGGAACGCCTACGCCTACTCCAACAACGACCCGTTCAACAAGTCGGACCCCAGCGGACTGGCGTACAAGTGCGAACAGGGCGAATGCGGCGGCTCTTCGTACGTCAAAACCCAAACCATCAAATATCACGAAGAGACCAGCAGCCCGTCTCCCGCTAAAACGCTGAACAGCGCCAACAACGAGGTCACCAAACTCAAGAAGAAGCGCGAGGAGCTGAAGCATGCGGTCGTCGACCTGGTCATGGACCTGATCGGCTACAACGACGCCCGTGACTGCTTTACCAAGGGCGACGTGATGGCCTGTATCAACACGGCCCTCAACTCGGTTCCCTGGGGCAAGCTCTTCAAGGCCGTCAAGATCGGTATCAAGGCGTTCCAGATCTACAAGGAGATCAACAAGACCTACGACGCTCTCAACGCCGCCGAACGTAGGGCGTCCCAGGCCATGGAAGCCTTCACCAAGGCCAAGAAGGCAGACTCCGAAGCAGCCGAGGCGGCCTCGAAGGCAGCCAAATCAGGCGACGCGAAAGCCTCCAAGGAATCAGCCAGCGACAGCGCCGGCACCGATTCCAAAGCAGGCAAGGGCGAAGCCGACGCGGAAGCCAAGGGGAGCGGCTCTGACACCAAGAGCAGCTCCGGTAGCTGTGACGTAAAGACCAACAGCTTCCCCACGGGAACCAAGGTCCAGATGGCCGATGGCAGCACCAAGGCCATTCAGGACATCGAGGTCGGCGACACCGTGATGGCCACGGACCCGCAGACCGGTGAAACCCGGCCGAAGCAGGTCACCGCCACCATCACCACCCCCGACGACAAGGAATTCACCGACCTCACCCTCACCGACGACGCAAGCCCCCGAGGGCCGCCCGTCGCGATCACCTCCACCTCTCACCACCCCTATTGGAGCGAGACCCGCCGCCAGTGGGTCGACGCCGGCGACCTCACTCCCGGCGAACAGCTCCGCCAGCCCAACGGCACCGCCCTCACGGTCCAGACCACCCGCGACTACCCGTACGTGGTCACCACACACAACCTCACCGTCGACGACTTCCACACGTACTATGTGCTCGCAGGCGCCACTCCCGTCCTCGTTCATAACTGTGGCGGTACTGCCACCGTTTCGTATGACCCCGATATGGGGTCTACCGGGCATGCCATAATTCGCATCGATATGGCCGACGGTCGATCGCAGATTACTGAGCAGGTAATCAATGGAATTCCCGCCAGGCCGGGCCAGTACAACGGGCTTCCGACCACAGGTGCGCACGCGTTCCCCGAAGACCTCGGCCCTAACACGAGGAGTCTTACCTTCGACTTGCCGAACGCAGAATCTGCCTACGCGGCTCAGGGGAGGACCATTGATGCGGACCTCGGAGCGTACGACGGAATGGACAATAGTTGTGTGACCTATTGTGTTGACATCCTGCGGGCTGGTGGGGTCAACCTCCCGGAAGGGCGCCGCGGGATGGCCGTGCTACGAGGAAGGATGAACAGAGGGTGAGTCAAGCAGGTGGGCCGTCTGAGTACGTCAAGGTCTTGGCGGAGATTATCGTCAGTCCGAGGGTTGGCGGACTGCATCTTCGTCGAGTCGGTGAACTTCTCGTCGCACGCGAAGAACTGAATGAACGGTTCCTGGATGCCGGTAGGCGTAAATTTTCGGATGCCGAGTTCGACGACATCGTGATCAAGTCGTCAGATTTTGATGACGAATATGTTCGAATTTGGCGGGCCTGTGAAAAGGCGACTCGGGAATGGCGCCACGTTGAAGGTCTGCCCGCATTGGCCCTTGCGCTGAAGCAAGCCGCCGATTTCTATCGTGGGGTTGCAGCCTCTGCCTGACGCTGAACAGAAAAGGAAAGCGAGCGGCCCCACCGGCTTTATTCCGGTGGGGCCGCTCGCGTGTGCTGTGGGCGCCTGACGGCAGTAGTTGACGGCAACGTCAGCGGATAGGTGCTGCACAGAGCGGCGGTTCGCCGCGGTCGTCGGGCTGGCTAGTGGCGTCGTCGGAGCGCTGGAGGGCGCGGCCGAGGAGGTCGATAGCGTCGCGCTGGAGCCGGAGTCGGACGTAGGCGTAGACGGTGGCGGTGACGCCGATGCGGGCGTGGCAGAGGAGTTTCTTGATCACAACAAGTTCGACGCCCTGTTCGAGGAGCAGGGTGGCGGTGGAGTGGCGGAGGTCGTGGAAGCGGATGCGGCGGACGTGGCGGATTAAGGGGCCTGACAGTCAGCCCTTTTCAACCTCGGTCTGGCCTGGTCAGGTGCAAGTAAGGACGGCCTGTACCAGGGTGGTGATGCGGATGATGGAACACCTCAGCTCCCGCAACTCGACCAATGCGGCGCTGAATCATTGGTCATCAGCGGCTGGTTCTGCGTCGTAGGGCTCGAATTCGATGTAGTCGAGGGGATCCTCGTCGCGGCGTCCGAGCGGGGGCAGGCCCTCGGTCGCGAACCGGCCGCGCAGCCACTCCAGCAGGGTTTTGGTGAGGTCGGGGTTGAGCGGTGGGCCTTGGTCGGCATGGCGCGGTACAACGATCAGTGGCCAGTCGTCCGGCGTGGCACCTCCGGTCAGCCAGCACAGTTGGTCGCCGTCGATGGAGTCGGCGAAGGGCAGGAACCTCCCGGGCTCGGGATAGACAGCCAGGGGATGATACTCAGGGAACTCGGCTCGCTGCCTCTGGTAGGTCTCCGCGTACCACTCGGCCCACGGTGCGAGTGCGTACTGGTCCTCGCCGAAGGGGATGCTGAAGCGCAGCCAGCCGCACCAGGAGCCGGCCCCGTACCGCTCCATCAGTTGTATGTACTCGCCGGGCAGACGTGTACCCAGCCGTTCGTACAGCCAGTCCCAGTTGTGCTGACCGAGCGCGGGTGTCTCCGGCGGCGGGACGAGTGCGATCAAAGTCTCCAGCCCGTTGCCTGTGGTGAGCGCCGCCCGCTGCTGAGCGGTTGGCTCCGGTCGCCGAGACGGCGGTGTCCACGGAGTGTGCTCCAGGTCGGTTTGCATGCCACTTCGGGCGGCCACGGGGCGCATGCCGTCGGCCACGAGACGGGCCAGCGTCGGCACGAGCGGGGTCGCGAAGCGCCGCCAGGGGTCGCGGCCCGCGTTCTCGTCATCCTGACAGTGCATGACGACCGGCCACTGGTCGGGGTCGTCGGACGCTGTGGTGTCCCAGTAGAGGGTATCGGCGGTACGGGTGGCTCCGAAGGGAAGGACGCCGGGAGCGTCACGCCGAGTCCGCTGGACCCAGGCCCCATAGTCGAACCAACCGCGGTTGACGCATGGCATATGAAGCCAGAGCCAGGAGCCAATGTCGAGTGGGCCGTACGCGGCGGCGATGGCCTTGTAGTCGGCGGGCAGGCTCGTCCCCAACCAGGACTCGACTGCCGCCCAGTCGACAGGTACGGCGTAGTCGGCCGGCGGATCGCCGAAGATCTCGGCGAAGGCGTTGACGTGCGGATCTGAAGCATTCACGGGTCCATAGACCTTTACCGGGAGCGAACGGGTGTTGACCGGGAGGGCGGGGAAGCACATGAGCTTCTCCCAACCTGCGGCAAAGACAGGGTGGTTGGGCTGACAATGTGGTGAAGCCCCTGGTAGATGGGTTTTCGACCAAGAGAACCGTCTCCACCAGAGGCTTCGCATGCTTGTCTACCCGTCGGGCGTCGACGTGTCCAGTTCTGCCCTACACTTCCTGTCCACCCGTCTGCGGCAGCACCGTCGCGCGATCGGCTCCCGCTGGCGGCGTCTGAGCGCCGGCCGGCAGGCCCTGCTCACGCTCGCCCACCTGAGGGTGGGACACACGTATGCCCAGCTCGCGGCCGGGTTCGGAGTCGGAATCACGACCGCCTACCGGTATGTCACCGAGGCTGTCGAACTCCTGGCCGCCCTCGCGCCCACCCTGACGGACGCGATACGGGCCGCGTCGACGAAGGCGTTCGTGATCCTGGACGGCACGCTCCTGCCGATCGACCGTATTGCCGCGGACCGGCCTTTCTACTCTGGGAAACACAAGAAACACGGCACGAACGTGCAGGTCCTCACGGATCCCTTCGGCCGACTGCTGTGGGCCTCACCGGCCCTGCCCGGCGCCGTCCACGATGTCCGCGCGGCTCGCGAACACGGCATCGTTGACGCCCTCGCCGAGACCGGCGTCCAGTGCTGGGCGGACAAGGCGTATCGGGGCGCCGGCGGCACGGTCCGTTACCCCCTGCTGGGGTCGCTGGGAAAGCCTTTCCACCGGTCAGAAGGCCGTAAACCGGTCCCATGCGAAAATCCGCGCACTCGTCGAGCAGGCCATGGCGACCCTCAAAGCCTGAAGGCTCCTCCGCAAACTCCGGTGCTCGACCACTCGCTTAGGTGTTGGAGGGGGTGTCTTTCCTGGTCTGATCACGGAATGCCTCTATAAGGCGCTCCAGGCACATCCTGCGGCCGGCAACGTGCTCGCCCGGGTGCAGCAAGATCCCCGCCGCCGCACTCTCCGGTGGGCTGGCGGCGCTCGCGGAGGCCCACCAAGGTGCGTTCGAGCGAAAGGTCTCGGCCGTATCGGGGCGGTGGCCGGGTTCCGTGGGCGGGTCGCGGCTCTGTTCTAGGCTCGCGAGGAGGGATTGGTCTTGTGTGGGCGGTGGAGGGGGAGGGGCTGTGGCTACGTTGTTGGGGCATCAGGAGCTGGAGGCCCGGGTTGAGTTCCGGTCTTTCGGGTTCCAGGAGTCGGACGACAGTGTGGTGCCGGTGCCGTTCCCGGACGATTTCCGGTGGGGGGTGTTCCTGCATGGGCACGTCCGGCGGTTCGACGTGTTCAGCGCGGGCCATACTCACACCGCCTCGCTTGCCGTCTGGGTGTGGGACGGCCGGCCCGATGCTGAGGCCGGTGGCTGGGATGAGCAGGCTGAGACCGATTTCGAGTCGGTGACGGGTGATGTGGCGGTGTGGGGGGCGGGGCGCTCTGAGGACCTGATCCGGCTGGGGCGGCCCGGGATGTGGAGGGTGCGGGTGTGCTGCGCGGGGAGGGCCGAGGTTGAGAAGGTGACCCGGTCGGAGGGCACGGCGTACGGGGTGGAGCGGTACAGGATCGATTTCTGGCCGAAGACGGACTGAGCGGCGGGGCGGGCCCAGCGTGGGCGGACCCGCCCCGCCGCGTGTGTGTCAGGTGATCTTCACGATGAACCCGTCTTCGAGGCCGTCGATGATGCGGTTGTTGTTGTAGAAGCCGCGCAGCAGGGTTCCGGCTGCTCCGTTCTCGGCGCCGGGTACGGGCTGGACGGAGAAGTTGTTCTTCTCGACGTGCGGGTCGTACTCCTCGACCGCGGAGCCTTCGTAGGTGGAGGCGAAGGGGAACTCGTCACATTCCTTACCGCCGTCGGTGTAGTTCGCGCCCCAGTAGCGCTTGCACTCCCGTACCGCGACCGCCCGGTTGCGGTCGTGGCGTTTGGTGTCGAGGAACAGGCGGTGCAGCGGCTCCTGGATCGTGTCGCCGGGCACGTTCTTGAGCGCGTTGAGCGGCTTGGTCGCCGTCGGGTTCGCAAACGCCTGCTTGATGTGTTCGGCGACCGCCTTCTCGGGCGCGGCAGCCTTGGAGCTGTACTCCAGCGTGGCGATCATGCTGAAGGCGGCTCCGCCCTTGTTGGCCGGGTTGCCCGCCCCGGTGGAGTTGCGCAGGTAAGACGCGGCGTCCCAGCGGGGGGCGAACATGAACGGCTTGCCGGTCTTGGGGCTTTCACCCACCCACCCGGCGGGAAGCGTGGAGGTGACCGCCGGCTGATAGACGGCGGCGATCAGGTCCGCGGCGCCGGCTCCCGTTCCCTGGCCGGGCGCGTATCGGACCGAGTGCGTGTAGTGGGAGCTCGACTGCATCTCCAGCCACGTCTTGGTGACCGGGAGGGTCTTGCCCACCACCGGGGTCGCGGCGGCGGGCCAGTCCTGCGCGACGTCTCCCTTGAGGCCGATCTTCAGACCGGACACGCCGGTGCTGCCGACCGCGGTGAAGTCGGTGACGTCGTAGTCGAAGTAGATCGTGCGGTCGGCTTCCCTGGGAACGGTGCCGCGCACGTACACCGTGTAGGAGCTGGTTCCCACCGCGCCGTTCTGCTTCTCCCACACGGTCGTCACCTTTAATCCGGTGCAGACGGCGAACCGGGACTTCACGTAGACCTGGGACGCACCGGCCAGGTTCTGCTTGCACTCCTGCAGCGTTACCGCCCGGGCGGGTTCGGGATAGGACACCGCTGCCGGCGACATGAAGGAGGGGGCCGAGCCGGTGCGCGCGGGGGCGACGGCGGCCGGGGTCGTCGCCTTGATGCCGTACGAGGCAGCAGGGCCAACCACCTCGAGCGGTGTCGTGGGCGCCGCGGCAGCGGCATCCGCCGTGGACAGCAGCTGGGCCGCGCCTCCTGTCCTGAGCTGTTCAAGAGAGGGGACCGCGGCGGACGGGGCGAGCATGAACGTACGTGCCTGTAACCGCTCGGCGCTGTCGGCCGCCGACGCGGTGCTGCTCGTCGGCAGCACGACGACAGCAGTCAGGGCGGCCAGGAGGGCCAGGCGCGCGCGACTGGCACGTGATGTGGAAGTGATGGTTCCCCCAAGGACTTTGGTGACTGGATCTCACTCGGAACCTCCATAGATATCGAACGTGTGGTCGCATCGGGAACCCGATACGACACCTATGGCGTGATCCGTCCACGCCATTGGCTGATCACCGGAGCCGAGGGCCTGCATCGGCCTGAACAGCGTTGCGCGGACCGGCAGGCGGCCGTCACCAGACCGCGGTCCTACCGCCCGCCGACAGGGCGGGCAGATCCGCTCTGCCCCGTGAGATTTCGGCGCGCTGCAGTATGCGCCGCCGCGGCGCGCCGACCGGCATACGGACGCTCTGGCCTGTGGGTATGCGCTAGGCGTGCGCGGGCGCGTGGGGCCGCGCATCAAGCGGATTCGACCGCTCCGGAAAGTTTTCGAAAGTGCCCTGAACGTTTGGGGGTTGTTTTCGCTTGGCTGATGAGTAGGAGCCGGTTTTCGGGTCGGGTCCTGGCTGCCGGACCTGGGGGGAGGCATGCCTGTCTGTCTACTGATCCGCTGGGAAGGACTCCGTTCGACGTGAACAGCACCGAGCCCCTCGTCCTCGCGCTGATAGCCGCGATTGCTGTGCGGGTGTTCGCACCCGAGGTGGTGAGAGATCTGCGGCGCCCGCTGGGCGCCGGTGTCCGGGTCGGCGCGGCCGAGCTGTCCGCAAGCCGCCCTTTGTATGGCCCTGTGGTTCGTCAGCACAGGATCGGGTTCGCGCGCTTGGACGGGCCTGGGGAGCAGCCGTGGGGGAGTTCATGACCGACGCCGAGTACGACCCCTTCGGGGAGCAGGCCGTCTCCAGCGAGCTCGCCGGTGTCATGCCGGTGGAGTTCGCCGCCTTCCACTCCCAGAACCATCGCGCCTACCTCGAGTACGCCCACCTCGAACTCGGAGGTGAGGCCGCTCCTGTGGTGGTGGAGGACGTGTTCACCTTCCTCCTGGCGGTGTGGCCCGACGCGCTGCTCGAGGCCAATCTGCAGGCGTTCGCCTGGGCGCAGCTGCGCGAGCACGTCGAGCGCTACCGCGCCCGTCAGGTCGTTCCCGTCGCCTTGGTGGACACCGCCCGCTACGCCGCTTTGCGCCGCGGTTCACGGCGGAGTCTGGAGCTGATCGAGTCCCGTTCCGGTGTGTATGAGGCGATCGCGGAGCTGCCCGACCGGCACTACGACGTCGTCCTGCTCACCTACCTCCTCGGATTCGACACCGCGCAGGTGGCGCACCGGATGGGTATCGCTGTGGGGACGGTCCGCTCCCACCTGCACACCGCGCGCCGCACGCTCGCCAAGAAGATCGGTATCGACTTGACTCCCGGAGAGGAGAAAGACCTGTGAATGACATGATCCGCAACGACGCGGACGCCGGCAGCGAACTGGACGAGGCTCTCCAGGACGCCCAAGTCTTCACCGACGAGTACGCCTTCTACGATGAGGACGCCGCTCGTCGGCGGATCGCCCGCCGTATCGCCTCCGCCCGCACCAGCCGCGCCCTGAGTGCGCCGAAGGCCTCCGACGCAGCCTTGGCGCTGTCGCCTGCGGCCCGGCCCGGCAGCCCGGCCGACCGCAAGCTCGTCCTGGACGCGGCCTGCAATGTGCGGGCCGCCCGCACCCTGGACACCATGGCCCGCGCGCTGGTTGACAGCCCCACCTTCACCCGCATCGCCCTGGACGCCGATGCCTGGCCCCACAGCCAGCCCTCAGCGCTCCTGTTCGCCAGCCTCCTGCACCTGTCCGGCCGCACCGAGGCCGCTCAGTTCTGGTTCCAGTACGCCGCCGGCGCCGGTTCCGACACCGCTGCCCGCGCCCTGTACCTCCTGCACCTGTCCCGCGCGGAGATCACCACCGCACACCACTGGCACAACCAGCCCCCAACCCCCGGCCCCCGCGAGGAAGTCCCGTCCCTGCCGTCCCTCGCGACCGTGGAGGACACCCTCCACGCCTCCATCATCTGGACCTCCCCACCCGTCTCCACCACCAAGATCACCCCCACTCCGCCCACCCCACCCCACCAGCGCGACCTCCCCGCCCCCATCCGCTACGCCCTCGATGTCGCCACAGCCGAGGAGCACGAGGAACTCGGCGACATCTACACCCCCACCCCCCGCCTGGCCTCCGCACTGGCCCGCTGCGCACGCCTGGACCCCGCCGGCCTTGCCGCGGACGCCAAGCCCGGCGCCCGCATGGCCAAGCGGCCCAAGCGGCACCAGCCCGTCAACACCCACCTCGAGTCCACGCAGCGCGCCCTGCGCGTCCTGGAGGTCATCCACCGCTATCCCCAAGGGGTGTCCCGGACGCAGATCGCCCGGGAGACCGGCCTGCCCCAGCTCTACCTCGCCCACGCGATCGAGCACCTGGTCCGCACGCAGCTCGCCACCCCGATCGCACCGCGCGTCTACGCCGCGGGCTCTTCTCTCAAGCTCGCCGACGCCGGCCGAAGCGGCGGGGCGCTGCTGCGCGAGACGCTCGCGTTCCTGCGTGACGAGGTCGGCGCCGCCGTCTACGTCGCCTCCTACACCGACGGCGAGGTCTCCATCTCCCAGTACGCCGACAGCCCCACCGCGCCGGCGGTCCACGAGTGGGTCGACTTCCGCGAGGCCGCCCACGCCTCCGCCGTCGGCAAGGCGCTGCTGGTCCAGCTCGATGACGTCGAGCGCCGTGACCACCTCGGCCGGCACCGGATGGAGGCATTTACCCCCCACACCATCACCAGCCCCGACGTCCTGTTTGCCGAGCTCGACACCCGTGACCCGGGCGAACCCCTCCTCGATCTGCAGGAGTACGCGCTGGGCACCCTTTGCGCGGCCGTCCCCATCCGTACGGGGCCCGACCCCGAATGCGTGGCACTGTCCCTCCCCTCCCCGGACCCGCAAAAGCTCGCCCAGGCCGCCCGGGTCCTGCGCAACGAGGCGATCGCCGTCCTGCTGGCGCTGCTCGTCGGAGGCAGCAGCCCGTCCCCGCCCGCGGCCAGCGGCATCCCCTGCGTGGTGATCCCCCACTAGGGGGAAACAGTGCCGCTCCGTATGGCGATAGGTGGCGTCGCCCGGATCTGCCCGAACAGCGTGAAAAAACAAGGAGGCGGACGAAGTGGCACCGGCTGGGCCTGTTGCTGGGGCGCGCCCCCTCTGCCTGCTGTCTTCCTCCAGGTGCAGGTTCGGCAGGCATCTGCCCGCGGGTCTGCTCCTGGCCCGATCGGTCCAGGCTTGTGGGAGGTAGTGCCGGCCTGCCTGCCGTGTCTGCAGGAGGAGGGAGGCCTGTGGGCCGACGCTCTGGTGCGAGGCGGTTCCCGTTGCGGCAGCCGCAGCCCAGGGAGCCCGGGAGCCGGTCTCAGGACGGTAGTGGCGCACAGCCTGGCGCACCGTGCCGCGGAGGACTAAGCGCGACGCACAGGCCGCGCCTGCCAGCAGGTGGTGCGGCGTCCTGGCGGCCGGGCTAACGCCGTCCAGCCCCCTCACATGAGGGGGCTGAAGCAGGGATCGTTTCGCGATGGCTTCGGGGACATCACGAAGCCGAGACGGCTGTGCACGGGGGAGATGCGAGGGCCTATCAGCCGCTGCTGGACGCCTGTCGGGCATCGCGAGGGACGAAGGCAGGCCGTGGTGGGGAAGGGGCATGCCGGGACGGACCATCGGCGCGTGCGGCTGTGCCTCGCTGGTGCGGGGCGGGCTTGGTGCCAGCCCTGGCCAGGAGCGCAGGCATGGCGTTGCCTTGACGGGGCGGGCAGGTCACCGCTGGGGCAGGGGTGTGCACCGCGTACGAGGGTGGCTTAGGCAGGGCCCATCAGTGACGGCCGGCGCCGTGCGGTTCGGTGCGGGGAGGCCTTCAGCAAAGGGGCGTGCCGGCTTCTATGGCCGGGGAGGGCGCTGGCGCGGTCCGCTGCCGGGATGCAGCTGAGCGGCCCACTTGCGGCGTTGCCTGCCGGGCCCCGCCCAGCTGGAGGCCGCATCCGGCCGTCGCCTGGTCCGGGACCTGGCCAGCACGCCTGCCGACAACGGGCGAGGCTGCGCGGCGAAGCCGGCACAGGCCAAAGAGGCGAACGTGAGCAGAACCAACTGTGGCTCCAGCTGTGTCATCGCAGTCCCTTTCGTCGCACCGTCGTCGGCCTCGGCGTTAGCGGCCGGCCGGATCCCTGCTGGTCGAGCCTGGTTTCTCTACGTCGGGGCGGCACGCAACAACGCTGCGCACCGCGACCGTGGCCAGGGCATTTGGCCAGGTTGGGCGGCGCCTGTCCGGGTCAAGTAGGGCGCCAGAAAGGTTGGACTTCCGGCTTCTTCCGTCAGTCCGAGGCCCCCACTGTCCCGGACACCGCAGTTGGGCGGCAAGCTCGCACGGCTCATCCGTCCGGCGGCGAACCTCCTGCAAAAAGGCCGCGCAGTCGGCCCTTTCCACCTGCATTTTTCAAATTATTTCAAATCCTTTCTTGCGTGCAAAAAAGAACTCGCCGGAAGGGTGCCATAACGCCCCACTGGCCTCCTCTGGAGCCGCATTCCCGAACGCGGCCGTTGCGGCTTGTCAAGGGAATTTCGAGAGCCGTTGCCGGGTAAGTGGAACCTAATTGATGTGCACCTTACTCTTCGCCTTTCGATTACTTCGAACGCTACTTTAGTGGCGGTAAAGTACCGCCTCCACATCTGGAGCACGGAACTCCACCTAGCTGGAGATACCTGCGCAAGTAGGGCAAAACGCAAGCCTGTTGGTCACGAAAATCCCCTTTTGAACGAACGTCAAGAAAAAAGGAAATCGTTGGCCAATGCTATGCCGACCCCCGGCGACTTCTAGATCGACTTCCGCTTTTTTGCGTACCAGGTGGACCGGAAACTTGTCCCGCTGTATATGGCCGTGCGATTCTCGATTTGCGAGGAGAGGGCATCTCCGAGCGTGTAGGGAAAACGGGCGGTAAACGTCCGGGTCGACGGCAAGTGAGGGCGCCTGAAAGGGGCTCAAAGTGAAGATCAACTGGAACGGAAACCTTCCGGTCTCCGCAGCCGGCGGCGGGTGCGTCATCGACGCACCCGGCCGCGGGGGCTTCGGCTTCCACCGCCTGCGCAGCGCGGGCAAGTCCATCATCATCAAGGCCGGCGTCACCCTGGGCGCCGTCAGCCTGGCCGGCCTGGCCACCCTCGGCATGATCGAGTTGGGCTACGAGGCCCACACGGCGGCCGCGGTCACCGCGGCCGCCGGCAAGGTCGGCGTCGCCACCGCCGCGGCGCTGATCGTGATCGACCGCCGCAAGAAGCGGAAGGCGAAGACCACCGCCGCCCAGGACGCGACGACCCAGGCCCACGCGGCCGAGCCCAAGCCGGTCCACCCGGTCTCGGCCGAGCCGCAGCACCACGTCCCCCCGTCCGCCACGGCCCCGGCCGTCGACCAGCCCGGCCGGGCGAACTGAGAGATGTCTGCAAGGGGAGGCGCACCCAGGGTGCGCCTCCCCTTCAGGCACTCCCGGTTCGAAAGGGGAGGACATCATGGGACGACCCCGTCGCGACATCAGCACCGAAACCGGCAAGATCGCCCGCCTCGCCCGGCAGCTCGACGAGCTCCGCCCGAAGGACACCACCCTCGCCGAACTGGCGAACCTCACCGGCCTCTCCCAGGCGACACTCTCGCGCGCCACCAAGACCACGGCCTGCCCGTCGTGGAAGACGATGCTCGAGTACCTGACCGCCTTCGGCGAAGACCCCGACGACTGGCGCCCGCAGTGGGAGATGTGCGCCACCGAGCGACAGCGCCTCAAGGCGGGCGTCCCCGCGGACCCCGCCCAGCGCGCCGCCTACCAGCGCCTGAAGCCCACGTCCGTCCTCAACCTCGACGACTGCGCGGTCGGCCTGCGCGAGCTGCGCATGTGGAAGGAGAACCCGACCTACGCGGCGATGTCCCACCTCGCGGGCAAGGAGGGGCAGCCCGTCGCGACGACCACCATCTCCGACGTCCTCAACGCCAAGCTCCTGCCGACCGTGAGCGCGATGAAGGGCATCCTCGCCGGCCTCGGCATGCACCCCGACGACCCCGAGTACGGCGAGTGGATGCAGGCCCGGCTGGTCCTGGAGGCCACCGAGATGCGGCAGAAGATGGCAGGCAAGGCACTCCAGCGCACCACCAGCCGGCGGGTCCACCGCAGCCGCCCGATGATCGCCTACGTACGACGGGAGGACTGAGGCCGACCCGTGCACATCGAGGGCCCCCACCGTCGACACGGTGAGGGCCCTCAGGCGTCTCCGCGATGCTTACCACCCAAGCCGTCGCCTGCCGCATCGACTTCGACATGAAGGACACCTCGGCCAAGACCCTCCTCAAGCCGGACACCCCCGAGAACGAGATCATCGGCGCGCCGGACTCCGTCGCCGGGGCGGAGATCGGGGCATCGCCTCGTCAAGCACGAGTACTACCGCGTACACGGCGACGCCGATGGAGCAGACGACGAACGGACCCCCCGGCCCCGGCGAGGCCGTGCTCGACGAGATGAGCGCGTTGACCGACTCCGTAGACCGAGGCAACCGGCTTGGCCCGGACCCGTACAGGGTGCCGTGATCCGTTGTTGCATGAGGCTCGTCGGTGATCGTCGGCGCGCTCCGTCCCTACCGCGGGGCCGAGCCGGAGGGGGCGCTACGCCTGCTGATGGCCGCCGGACATTCTGCGATCCCGACGCCGGGGTGTTGATGCTGGGGGCAGAGGCTTCGTTCATGACCAGACGCACGGCTGCTGTCGCTGCGGTGCCGAAGTCCAAGGTCGATCTGTACGCCCGACGCTCTTGCGGGTCGGTGCCCGCCACCGGCCGGCGGGCTGGCTCCAGCGCAGCAGGGGACGAAGGCGCGCAGGTCTCGCAGGCGGTCAAGCCCCGAGATGCAGGGTCATGCCCCGCTCGCCAGGGTGGTGCTTACTGGAACCGGGCGCTGCAGGGCGCCGGAAAACGATCGCAGGAGCTCGAGACGGACCGGCACGCACATCAGGAGTCAGCCGTGGTGATGGTAGGACTGTTCTGGATCACCGAGGACTCGGTGTACGTGGGTTCCCCGCCGGACGCGGAGGGGCACTGCGTCCGCATCACCTCCAAAGGGGTACAGGCGCTGGGCCCGGACGGCATCCGGGCCTGGCCGTGGTCGAGCCTGCGCTCCGCGGGCGTGGACGCCGCGCCCGTGGAGGACGACGCAAGGGGCGGAGGCCGCTTCCTGGCGGCGGTGTTGGAAGCGGTGGTCACGCTGGGGTCCAGTTACGGCGGAGAGGAACCGCCGCAGATGTTCCTGGTCCTGGAGACGCAGGACGGTGCGGAGGAGGTGCGGGTGCCGGCGGCGACCAAGGGCTACACCTCTCGGGAGATCGCCTTGTCCCAGCGCCTCCTGGCCCGCTTCCGGGAGGGCACGGCAGACCCCCGGACCCTTACGACCTGGAGCCGGGACCACGGCGGTGGCACACCGAAACCGCCTGAGCGTGAAGCCCTCCTGCGGGAGTGGACACACGCATGAGCCCGGCGGGCGGACGGCTCAAATCAGCGCACGGCCGCACCGCCGGGCTCAGGACGCGGCGGCCCGGCGCCTTTCCCCGTGCGCAACGGATTGATCCACATGCTTGAGCAGACATGGCGGACCTCGGCTCATGAACTCCCTGGTCCAGAGGGTGTCTGACTGCCCAGCCGTTCTACTTTTGACCGACATTCCCGGGCCTCGCCGGTCAGAGCTGCTGCCAACACTCGCCGACATTCGTTCCCAGATCTCAGGCTCTGGTCCACTTTCCGTGGAGGCTCACGGATCGTGATGTCAGTGGGGTGTGGTGGGATGGCCGGACTTTGCCGTTGATCTGCTGGGAGACCGTCGTGACGTCTTCGTACCCGTCCCTGGCTCGTGCCTTGGCCGAGGTTTTGGTCGATGTCCTGTGGTTCATCGATGGCAGCGAAGACGAGCAGATGGATCAGGACGACGCGGTCAAGGTCATGGAGGGCGTCGCCCGCGTGGTCAGCCCGCTGCCGAGTGATCAGCAGCAGGAGCTGATCGCCCTGCTCGAGGAGATGGCAGCTGCCGAGACCAACCCCGCTCGCCGTGAGTTCCTGAAGGAGTTCCCGGAGGGCTTCGGGCTCATCGACGATCCGTCCTGAAGGATCTCAGCTTGCCGTGCAAGGCCGGCACCAAACCGTGCTGCGGTGGTTGACCCTCCACCCAGACTCATCACCATGCACTCGACGATGTTGGATAACGGCATGGTGAGACGCAAGAAGGAGAAGAAGGAGCGGCCCGCCTGGGGCGTTCCGAAGGGGATCGTTCTGTTGGCGACGCCGGAGGGTTGGCGCACCGGTGTCCTCACCGGAAGCGGAATGCTGTGCGGGCGGCTGGACGTGCCGATCAACACCGACCCGCAAGACGCGCGGGCTGCGGCGGCGGTGATGGTGACGGAACTTGCGCGCGACTTTCACGACACCGACGTGGAGGTGAGCTGGGAGCAGCCCCAGGAGCCTTGGTCATGGACCGCCCAGGTCACCCTCGCCGCCGAAAACGACGCACCTTCGCCGGACGCTGAAGGCTGAACAGCAAGTTCAGGAGTAGAGCAGAACGCGCTTGCGGAGGAGTTCGAAGCCTGCTCGGCCGAACATCTGGCGCTTCAGCATCTCGCTCCAAGGTCTGGGGAGAGCAGGCCCCTGCGCCCGTGCAGCGCGGCTCGGTGCCACTGATGACGCAGGAGTTCCGCGCGGCCGTGCCCAGGGCGGCACCTGACGCCCCGGCCCGGCACGAAGGGGTACACATGTACCGCATGTCGAGTGAGCGCGTGCGATGGCCGGCCGTGGTGGACCGGGCCCGGCAGATCGTGGAAAGCTACGAGGGCGGCGTCACGCTGCGCCAGGTTCATGTACCGGCTGGTCTCCGAAGGCGCCCTGCCGCACACCCCGTCGATGTACTGGCGGCTGTCCTCCCGGCTCGCAAAGGCCCGCCGCGAGGGCCGCTTCCCCAACCTGGTCGACACCCTCCGCGAGGTCCACGTCCCGCCAGCCTGGTCGGACGCGGGTACCTTCCTGCGCGAGAGCGTCGGGGGAGTCAAGGGAAGAGGACCTGTTCCAAGTCTGCCGGGGGTGGGTGGCCGACCAAGGGGGCGAGAGTGGTCGCGGGGGCGGTTGCGCCGGCGAGGATGCCGCCCAGGAGAGCGCCGGTGTGGGGGTGGAGGAGGATCTTGGCGTAGCGGGTGTCGTCCTCGGAGTACACGAGCTCGAGGGCCTGGCCGCCCCCGGGGACCGTGGTACCGAACGTGGCCACGTCGACGCCGAGGAGCTTGAGGGTGGTGGCGGTGATGGCGGCGCCGTCGAAGGGTTCCGGCTTTTGGCCCATGAGTTGGCGAGCCACGCTGTCGGCCATGCGGTAGCCGGGGGCGGCCAGGCCGAAGCACCGTCCGTCCACGGCCGCGCATTCGCCGATGGCCCAGATTCGCTCGTCGGAGGTGCGGCAGTGCCGGTCGACCAGGAAGCCGCCACGCTCGCCGCAGTCCAGGCCCATGGGGCCGGCGAGCTCGTCGCGGGGACGAACGCCCGCGGCGAAGATCACCAGGTCGGCGTCCAGGACGGTACCGTCTGAGAGCGTCACAGCGCGCACCATCCCGTCGGGGTGGCCGTCGATCGACGCGACGGGCACCCCGCAGTGCGCGCGCAGACCGTGGTCGGTGACGTGCCGGTGCAGGACGCGGGCGGCACCGGCATCGAGTTGCGCGGGCATCAGATGGGGCCCGGTCTCCACGACGTGGGCGCGCATGCCGAGCATGCGCAGGGCGTCGGCCGCCTCCAGTCCGAGGAGCCCGCCTCCGACCACGACGCCCGGTCGGCCTGGACGCGCGGCGGCGCGGAGAGCGTCGAGATCGTCGAACGTTCGGTAGACGAAGCAGCCGACGAGGTCGCGGCCGACGACCGGGGGGACGAACGGGCTCGAGCCGGTGGCCAGCACAAGCGCGTCGTACGAGACCTCGTCCCCGGCCGCCGTCCGGACCGCGCGGGCCGCCCGGTCGACCGCTACCGCAGGGCAGAGCAGGCGGAGTTCCACTCGGGGGTCGCCAAGGAAGTCCGCTCCGGCCAGCGTGAGGTCGCTTCTGCTCTTGCCGTCCAGGTAGGAGGAGAGGCCGACTCGGTCATAGGCCGGGTCGTGCTCCTCGGCCAGGACGACGACCTGCCAAGCGGATTCGGTGTCCAGCACCCGTATCTGCTCGGCGAGACGGTGGCCGACCATACCGTGGCCGACGACGACGAGCGTACGGGTCACGATGCCTTCTCCCCCGGGGGTACGGTCTCCTGCACCCACCGGCCGCAGAGTTCCTCGATCTCCCGGGTGCAGCCGCCGCAACCGGTTGTGGCGCGGGTCGCCGCGGCGAGCGCCGTGACCGAGCGGGAGCCGGCCTGCCACGCTCGGTGCAGCTTGTGCCGCGAGACATGGTTGCAGACGCAGATCGGCGCCTCCTCCCCCGGCCCGGCGCTGTCCAACGCGGGCCTTGGCGGCAGGCCGAGCAGCAGACCCAACCGGTCGGAGGGAAGCCGCTGCCCGCGCCGGTGGAGCAGCCCGATCGTGGCGATGGCCTGAGGCAGGCCGAACAGCGCGGCGGCGACGACGCGTTCGTCGCGCAGGGTGAGCCGCGCGTACCGCAGGCCGACCGGGTCGGTGAACGTAAGCTGCCGGGCGCCGGACCGGTCGAGATCGGCGAACGACCCGAGGCAGGACACGTCGGCCACCCGGGCCCGTAGGCGGAGCGCGGGCGGAACGGGCCGGTACGGCTCGGGTCGGCCGGTGAGGATCCGGGCGAGCGCCTCCGCCTGCTCCCAGGTGGCACCGACTCCGGCCATGGTCCGGCCGCGGTGTTCGGCGCAGTCCCCGATGGAGTGGATGCGGGGATCGTCGGTACGGAGTTCGTCATCGACCACG
This sequence comes from Streptomyces sp. NPDC045967, assembly GCF_056430495.1. Lineage (NCBI taxonomy): Bacteria > Bacillati > Actinomycetota > Actinomycetes > Kitasatosporales > Streptomycetaceae > Streptomyces > Streptomyces sp. NPDC045967. The sequence goes on from NZ_JBWKLE010000028.1 coordinate 27,950, forward strand.
ATGCCCTCGCGGACGCGCAGCCCGGCCGCCCGCGCGAGCCCGGTGGCGGGCGTGACGCCCGTGCACAGGACGAGCATGTCGGCGGGAAGTGTCGTTCCGTCGCCGAGCAGCAGCCGGTCCGGCGCTCGGCACACGGCGCCGGCGCCACCGATGACGGTCACCCCCGCCTGCCCCAGCCGGTCGCTGAGCATGCGCCCGCCGATCTCGCCGAGCCACTCGTACAGGGGGTGGGGTCGGGCGCAGACCAGCGTCGGCCTGGTGCCGCGCTCGGCGAGTGCGGCGGCGGTCTCCACTCCCAGCGGTCCACCACCGAGGACGACCACCCGGCCCCCGGTGATCCGTCCGGCATCCGCCGCCGTTCGCAGGGTCGTCACACCCAGGGCCAGGTTTCCCTCGGGACCGATGGCGCCGGGGACGTCCGGGATCCGGGCGCGGGCCCCCGTCGCGAGGACCAGGGTGTCGTACGAGTGGGTGGTCGTGGCCCCGGCCGCGCGTGCCCGCACCAGGCGCCGTTCCCGGTCGATGCCGGTGACCACCGTGCCCAGGTGGACGTGCGTGTCGGGCGGGGCCGGCAGACGCGTGGCCTCGGGGGCGAGCAGGCCGGCGACGACGGACGTCAGCAAGGGCCGGTGGTAGGCGGGCTCAGGCTCGGACCCCAGGATGGTGACAGGTCCCTCGTGGCCGTGGTGGCGCAGGCGTTCCGCGAGGCGCTGAGCCGCCGGGCCGTTGCCGACAATGAGGACATGGCTCACGGCGTCACTCCTGGTGTGCAGCGATCCGCACCGCGCACACCTTGAACTCGGGCATGCGGCTGCGCGGATCCAGGGCGGGGTGAGTGAGGAGGTTGGCCCGGCCTTCGCCAGGAAAGTGAAAGGGGACGAACACCGTATCCAGGCGCATCGTCGGCTCCAGCCGGACCCGGGCGGTCATGCGTCCCCGGGCGGACGTGATCAGGGCGAGGTCCCGGTCGCGCAGTCCGGAGCGGGCCGCGGTGTCGGGATGGATCTCGACGAACGGCTCGGGCGCGGCCTCGTTCAGCTCCGCGACCCGGCGGGTCTGCGTGCCGGACTGGTAGTGCGCCAGGACCCTGCCGGTCGTGGCGTAGAGGGGATAGTCGGGGCCGATGTCCTCCGCCGGCCCCCGGTGGTCCACCGCGGCGAACCGGGCCTTGCCGTCGGGATGCGCGAACCGGTCCAGGAAGAGCCTCGGCGTACCCGGATGGGCCTGGGGTCTCGTGCCCGGATCGGGATCGGGGCTCTCGGGACACGGCCAGTACAGGCTCTCGCCGGCGTCCAGCCGCTCGTAGGTGATGCCGGAGTAGTCGGCCGTCCCACCCCGGGAGGCGGCGCGCAGTTCCTCGAACACCTCCCGTGGGTCGGTGGGATAGCGGCTCGCGGGCTCACCTAGCCGTACGGCCAGGTCGTGCAGGACCCGCAGGTCGCTCCGTACGTCCTCCGGAGGGGACACCGACGCACGGCGGCGCAGGACGCGACCCTCGAGGTTGGTCATAGTGCCTTCCTCCTCCGCCCACTGCGTGACGGGCAGCACCACATCGGCTATGCGGGCGGTCTCCGAGGGCAGGAAGTCCGCGACCACCAGAAGGTCGAGCGACGCCAGCCGCTCGGCGACACGGGAGGCGTGCGGGGCCGAGACGACCGGGTTCGACCCGAACACCAGCAGCGCCTTCGGCCCCTGCTCGCCGCCCAGCGCGTCGAACAGTTCGTACGCGCTGCGGCCGGGTCCCGGCAGGTCCTCCGGCGCCACGCCCCACACGCCGGCGACATGGGCCCGCGCGGCCGGATCGGAGATCGACCGGTAGCCGGGCAACTGGTCGGCCTTCTGGCCGTGTTCGCGCCCGCCCTGGCCATTGCCCTGCCCGGTCAGGCACCCGTATCCGCTGCCGTCCCGTCCCGGCAGGCCGAGGGCGAGCGCGAGATTGACGAACCCGGCCACCGTGTCGGTGCCCTTGCTGTGCTGCTCGACGCCACGACCGGTCAGGACGTAGGCATCGCGTGCCGCGGCGAGCATCCGGACGGCTTCCCGCTGCGCGCTCGCCGCGACTCCAGTGATCTCCTCGACCCGCTCGGGCCACCACGCCATCGCCCGCCGCACCGCCGCGTCGTAGTCACGGGTGCGCGCGCGGATGTAGTCCTGGTCGATCAGACCCTCCACGATCGCGATGTGCAACAGGCCGAGCACGAGCGCGAGATCGGTGCCGGGGGCGGGCTGCAGATGCAGCGCCGCGCGCTGGGCGGTCGCGGTGCGCCGGGGATCGATGACGATCAGCTCGGCCTGTTCGAGGTGCTGCATCAGCGGCGGCATGGTCTCGGCGACGTTCGCGCCGGCCAGGAGCACCGTCCGCGCACGGCGGAGGTCAGTCACGGGGAAGGGCAGTCCGCGGTCGAGGCCGAAGGCCGCGTTCCCGGCCGCAGCGGCGGAGGACATGCAGAACCGGCCGTTGTAGTCGATCTGGCTGGTACGCAGCGCGATCCGGGCAAACTTGCCCAGCAGGTATGCCTTCTCGTTTGTGAGACCGCCGCCGCCGAAGACCGCCACCGCGTCGGGACCGTACCCGTCGCCGATCCGGCGCAGGCCCTCCGCCACCGTGTCGAGGGCGGTGTCCCAGGAGACCTCGGCGAGCCGGCCGTCCGGGCGGCGCACCAGCGGCCGGGTCAGGCGGTCAGGAGCGGCCAGGACCTCGGGGGCGGTCCAGCCCTTCTGACAGAGCCGGCCCCGGTTGACGGGAAAGTCGGCCGGCGTCACCTTCACTCCCGCGCCCCGCTCGCCGACGCCACCGACTCGGGTCAGCTGGGTACCGCACTGCAGGGCGCAGTACGGGCAGTGCGTGTACATCTCTGGTGTGGGGGACAGCAGTTCAGACACGAGCTTCCTCGACAATGTCCGCCGGGCCGCTCCCGGCGGGCCTGCGGGGAAGGTGAACGGTCCGGATCAGTACCATGCACAGCACGTAATAGGCCAGGAAGGCGAGGAAGGCGGGGGCCCCGGAGCCGTCGTTGTAGGAGAGTTTGAAGGCGACGTTGATGGCCGCACCGCCGAGCCCACCGACGGCGCCGGCGATCGCGACGACCGCGCCGGACAGGCGGCGCGCGCGGGCGAAGGCGCCGGTCGCGTCGTGCCCTGCGGTGATCTCGACCTCGGCTCGCCGCGCGAACACCGCGGGGATCATCTTGTACGTGGAGCCGTTACCGGCCCCGCTGAGGACGAACAGCACCACGAACCCCGCGACGAACAGGCCGAAGGAGTCCAGCCGGGCCGCCACCAGGAGCACGACGGTGCCGGCGCCCATCCCGACGAAGTTCCAGTACGTGACCCTCGCCCCGCCCAAGCGGTCGGCGAGCCACCCGCCCAGCGGTCGGGAGACGGACCCCAGCAGCGGACCGAGAAAGGTATAGCCGACGGCCTCCAGGGGGGAGGTGCCGAATTCGTTCTGCAGGACCAGGCCGAGGGCGACGCCGTAGCCGATGAACGAGCCAAACGTTCCGATGTAGAGGAGGCAGATCCACCCGGTGTCACGGTCCCGGGCGGCCTCGCGCTGGGCACCGGGCGCGGTCCGTACCGCGTCGAGGTTGTCCATCTTCCACGCCGCCAGCAGCGCGGCGATCACGATCAGCGGCAGATACACGGCCGCGACGTACGAAGGGTGGGCGGTGCCCGCGACGGAGACGACCGCGAGTCCGACCAACTGGACCGCCGCGACCCCGAGGTTTCCGCCGCCCGCGTTGAGGCCGAGAGCCCAGCCCTGATGGCGCCGCGGGTAGAAGGCGGTGATGTTCGTCATCGAGGAGGCGAAGTTGCCGCCCCCGAGGCCGGCCAAGGCGGCGATCGCCAGGAACACCCACAGCGGAGTCCCGGGCCGCTGTACGAAGTACAGCGCCAGCAGCGCGGGAACGAGCAGGATCGCGGTGGCGAAGACGGTCCAGTCGCGTCCGCCGAACCGCGTCACCGCAGCGCTGTACGGCAGCCGCAGCAGTGAGCCGACGACGGTGGGAATGGCCACGAGCAGGAACTTTTCTCCCGGGTCGAAGCCGAAGCCGATCTCCGGCGACATGAACAGGACGAGGACGGACCACAGGGTCCATACCGAGAACCCGACGTGTTCGGAGAGGACCGAGAAGACGAGGTTGCGGCGGGCGACGCGGTGACCGCCCTTGTTCCAGGCGTCCTCGTCCTCGGGATCCCAGCCGGTGAGCCAGCCGCGCCGTTCGGCGGGGGTGTCGGGTGTAGCGCTTCGCATCGGTCGACGGCCGGGTCAGCGGCTGCTGATGACGCAGGTGAGCTTGGCCGAACAGGTCAGGTTCTCCTGCTCGTCGCTGATGGCGATCTCGTACGTCGCGACGCGCGACCCCAGGTGCAGCGGGGTGCACACGCCGGTAACGAGGCCCGACCGGGCCGGGCGGTGGTGGGTGCAGGACAGTTCGAGACCAGCCACCGTACCCTTCGTCGCCGCGTGCAGACTGGCCGCGATCGAGCCGAGCGTCTCGGCGAGGACGGCGTTCGCCCCGCCGTGCAGCCAGCCGAAGGGCTGCTGGTTCCCCTCCACCGGCATGGTGCCGACCAGCCGCTTCGGATCCCACGAGGTGATCTCGATACCCATACGGAAGGCCAGTTGCTTGTTGGCCAGATGCGGAGGCACCTGCAACATGCGCGGCGTGACGTCACCGTCCTGACCCTGCTGGGTGGTGGGCGATGTGGTGGATTTCATGGGCGCCTTCTTCAGGTTCGGGTGAGAACGGGGGCTCGGACCGGGCGTCGGACGGTATCCCGGTCTGGTAGAGGTCGAGAAACGGTTCGGTCCGGGCCGGAACGGCTAGGGCCGCACGGCAGTCGGCCGCGATCGGCAGGTCGCGGACCGTCCACCGCGTGGTGGCACAGCCGGCCGCCCGGTGGACGACGACGGCCGTGTCCCGCCAGGGCTGCACCTCCACCCGGCGCAGATCGGCCTTGATGCCGATGCCGGTGGCCTTGACGACGGCTTCCTTCCTGGTCCAGCAGCGCATGAACGCGGCGTGGCGCAGCTCCGGCGCGAAGCCGGCCAGGTACTCTTCTTCGGCTCCGCTCAGCACGGCGGGGCCCAGGAAGCCCAGCTCGACCGGGCGGATCCGTTCGATGTCGACCCCGATCGGCTCGCCGTCCGCAGCCGCGAACAGCCAGTGCGCGCCGGACCGGGACAGGCTCAACTCCCAGGTGGTAGCGGGGTTTTCGACGACGGGACGGCCGTGGTCCCGCCCGCCGCAGCCCGGGCAGGCGAGCCGGCCGAAGCGCATCTCTTCGGGCCTGCCGCCGGACCGCTCCGCCAGACAGCGACGTGCGGTCGCGTGGGCCGCCGCGTACGCGGCTCCCCGGTCCGGCTGTCGAAAGCGCCGCGCCCGACGCCGCTCCTCGGGGGCGAGGACGGCGAGATCGTACGAGTCAGGCTCCCCGGCCGCTCGCCCGTACCGCACCAGCACGCGCAGGCGGGGATGCGGGGAACCGGTCACGGAACGGTGCTCGGGTACGACGCCTCGGCGGTCGCCACCAGCGGGGCCAGCCATCCGAATGCCGCGGTCCACTCCGGACGAATCGTTTCCGCCACGAGCCCGGCGGCCTGCTCGGTGCCGAAGTGCGGTGCGCGGACCGGAATCCTGGGCAGTCCATCGCCGCCGGCGGGCCGACGCAGCAACAGTGCCACGGCCGTGTCGCCCGCAGGCAGCCCGTCGAGCGGGACCTCCCCTGAGAGCGAGCCGTGCACCCAGGCGGCGCGTTCGTTCGGGGCGCATTCGACGCCCACCACGAGCTGCTGGTCCACGTCGCCGGAGTCCAGGACGACCCGGGCCATGCCCATCGCCTCGGCGGCCAGATCCGCCGCGCCCGACACGCAGTTGAACGGCCCCGTGATGTCGTACACCTTGGCCAGATGTCCCAGGATCGAGGTGGTCACCGACTGGAAGAACAGGAGCGGATTGTGGACCTGCCCCTCCATCACGCGCTGCGTGGACGTGTCCGTTGTCGTGGTGTCGCCGAACATGGTGGCGACCACGATCCCGGTGCGGTGTCCCGCCGTGCCGTCGGGGCCGGCGAAGGTCTCGGGTGTGCCGAGACATGCCTGGGCGACCGCGTGCACGAGTGGGCTGAACCGGGAGCCGACGAATCCCCTTACCTTGGGCAGTTTCACCGGCGCGGCGCCGGGAAGCCCGTCGCCGGCTTCACCCCAGGGGGTGAGCACCGCCGCCGAGGTCAGGGCGAGGGGGCCGGGGTTCCCAGTGGCCTCGGGCGGGGTCATGGGGTCGGCTCCTTGTGATCGATGGGGTGGACCCGCTCGAGGACGAGCGCCGCGTTGACCCCGCCGAAGGCGGCGTTGAGGGAGAGCGCACGGGTGATCGGAACGGGACGGGGGCCCTCGTGGACGTAGTCCAGATCGCAGCCCGGGTCGGCCTCCCGCAGCCCCAGCGTCGGCGGCAGCAGTCCGTCCTGAAGGGCGAGCAGGGTGATCACCGCCTCCACGGCGCCCGTGGCTTCCAGCATGTGGCCGGTGCTGCTCTTGGTCGAGCTGACCGGAACACGGGGCGCGTTCTCGCCGAAGACGGTGTGCAGGGCCTTGGTCTCCGCCACATCGTTCAGGGCGGTACCGGTGCCGTGCGCGTTCACATAGCCGATTTCCTCCGGCGCGATCGCCGCCCGCCGCAGTGCGGCACGCGCTGCGGCGGCCATGCCGGCGCCCTGCGGATGGGGCTGGACGACCTGGTAAGCGTCCGATGCCATGCCCCAGCCCGCGATCCTGCCGAGGATCTCCGCCCCGCGTGCGCGGGCGGCCGTCGCCGACTCCACGACGAGGACGGCCGCGCCGTCGCCCTGCAGCAAGCCCGAGCGGTCGGCCGAGAAGGGCCGCACCACGGAGTCCCGTGTCATCGCCTGGCCCGAGTCGAACCGGGCGAAGACGTCCTCGGTGACCATGGACGCACCGCCGCACACTACTGTGGTCGCGGCTCCGCTGCTGATCAGCTGAGCGGCATGGGCGATGGCGTTGGTCGCGGCGACACAGGCGTTGACGAACGCGAGCCGGGGCGCGCCGAGCCCTAGTTCCTCGGCGAGCCGCTGCGGAATCCGGCCGGCCAGACTGTCCAGGCTACGCGGCGCGTCGGGACTCCGGCCGACCTGCTGGGCCTCCCAGAAGCGCCGCCCGGTGGAATGGTCGCCGTTGGTACCGAGGAGCACGGCGGCGCCGGACCCGTCTGTGCCGGCCATCTCCAGAGCGGACCTGGCGCAGGCGAGCAGCACCTCGAGCTGGCCGGGCGTGGTGCCCGGCCAGATCGGCACTCCGGGGATCCCGGGCCCCTGCCCGGTGTATTCCGCTGCGTACGTCGCGTGGAAGGGAGCGGGGTCGAAGCGGGTGACCGGTCCGAACGCGGATCGGCCGGTGAAGACCCCGTCGCGCAGGGCCTGGGCGCCGAAGCCGAAGGCGGTGAAGACCCCGTAACCGGTGACCGCCACGTCGTGGGTCCGCGTCATGACTTCACGTCTTCGGCGAGGGCGGCGGCCTCGACGGAGGATGCCGAGGCGGTGTTCTTTCCGCTCCGGGCGGAGACGCAGACGACGAGGATGGCCAGGAGCTGGAGCGCCACCGCGATCGCCATCAGCCAGGTCGCGCCGTTGCTCAGCGCGATGCCGCCGGCGAGCCCGCCCACGGCCTGTCCGGCGTACACGGCCGACCCGTTGAGGGAGAGCGCCACCGGCCCCTGCGGACCCGCCGTGGTGATCAGGCGCTTTTGCTGCGCCGGGTTGATCACCCAGCCGATGAGACCCCACAGGGCGATCAGGACGTACAGCAGCACACCGCCTGTGACCGAGTGGGAGGGGCCCGCCCAGGCGAAGAGGGTCAGCAGACCCAGGCTGACGGCCATGAGCGCGGACGCGATGATCGCGACCCGCTGCGCCGGATAGGTGTCGATCAGCCAGCCCGCCGCCATGTTGGACAGCACGCCGCACAGACCGTAGAGGAGGTAGACCCAGGAGATAGCGCCTTCGCCGATGCCCGCGGTGCGTTCCGCGAACCAGGGGATGTAGGCGTACAGGGTGAACATGCTGCAGTACGTCAGCACGGTGCCGAGCAGGATCGTGGGGATGCCGGGCAGCTTCGCCGCACGGGCCCGGTCGCCGAGCGAGGCGATGTTCGCGGTGGGTGTCGGCGGCAGCGCCCGCACCAGGCCGACCAGGGCGACCAGGCTGAGGACGGCGACCAAGACGAACGTGGCGCGCCAGTTGGCGGCGTGGCCGACGACGGTTCCGATCGGGACGCCGAGCGCGCTCGCCAGCGTCAGTCCGCCCAGCACGGTGGTCAGGGCCCGGCCGCGCTCGGCGGGGAGGGCCACGGCCGCGGCGCTGGCGGAGGCGGCCGGCATGAACAGCGCGGCGGAGACCGCCGCGAGGACCCGCGCCACCATCAGCACCGTGTAGTTGAGCGCGAAGGCCGCGAGGAGGTTGGCTGCGACGAATCCGGCCAGCGCGATCTTGAGGACCTTGTCCCGGTCCAGGCTGCCCGTGGCGACCGCGAGGAAGGGCGCGCCCAGAGCGTACACGCCGGCGAAGACGGTGATCAGCAGGCCCGCCGCCTCCAATGAGACCCCGAGGCTCTGGCTCACGGCGGGGAGGACGCCGCTGATCACGAAGGCGTCCGTGCCCAGGGCGAACGCCCCGAGCGTCATCAGCAGGATCGGCTTCCGGGCCGCCCCGCTGGGAAGAGTGGCGGTGATGGATGGGAGGCGCATGATGACGGTCTGATCCTCCGGGTAGGAGCGTGGGGGGAGTGAGGAACGCACTGCGTCCGGCAGGGACTTGAGACAGAGGCGTCCCGCCCGCGTGCCGAGCGGTGCAGGCGGGGCGAGCAGGGGCGGCCGTGTGGGGGTCAGTGCGATATATGCGCGGGACCATCGTCGGCCGTGGCCAGCCGTCCCTCCGACGCGTTCGCCACGTAGGCGGCCAAGTTGCTGTACTTGTCGCGCAGTTGGCGCTTGAGCGTTTTTTCCGTCGGACCCACCGGGATGTCCTCGTCCGTGAGGGCGAGCTCTAGGACCGCGAGCCCCGGCTGGCCTGCTCCGGTCAGCGCCGCGTTGGCGAGGCGGAGCAGCTCGTCGGCCGCCGTATCCTCGGCGTGCGGGCGGACGACGGCGACCGCAACGGTCCGCTCCCCGTCACGGCCCGCGATGACCGCGCAGTCGGCGATCTGCGGAACGTGCAGCAGCAGCGTCTCCTCCATCAGCACCGAGTAGCCGTCGCCCTCGGCGGTGCGGATGCGGTCGACGACACGGTCGACGTGGAAGAACTCGCCGTCCGCGTCCTTGTAGGCGAGGTCGCCGGTGAGCCGGTAGGAGCCGAGCCAACTGCGGTAGTACGTATCGGAGTCGTTCCAGTAGCCCGGGGAGACGGATGCTCCGCTTACCCCGAGGAGACCGGTCTCCCCGGGGCCCGCCTCGGTACCGTCCTCGCGCAGCACGGTGACGTCGGCGATGGGTACGGGCCGGCCGATGTGCCGGGCACGGGGCGGGGTGTCATGGGTGATGACGCGGCGCAGCGGGCCCCAGCCGAGTTCGGAGGCGCCCAGCGAGTCACCGAACTCCGAGCCGGGTACGAGCTGACCGTCCTCCACGTGCCGGCCCATGCCTATGAGCGTCCGCACGTGCGCGTCGTGCGCGGAGTCGCCCGTGTTCAGCCAGTACTCCACCGACTCGAAGTCGGCGGGGTCGGGGGTGGACGTGGCCAGCGCCGCGAAGGTCGGGTGGAAGGCCATGATCGTGGTAGGCCGGTACATCGCGGCGGCCTGGGACAGGCTGGCCGGGCTGCGGTCGGTGAGCGTGACCAGCGGAAGTCCGGCGAGCAACGCGTAGAAGGTGAACGCGATCGCGCCCGAGTGGGACTGCGCCACGGCCGAGAGCATGACCGAGTTCTCCGGTTCAGGGTGAACCGAGAGGCGGAAACGGGCGCCCGCGACGCTCTGGCGGTGGGACCAGATGACGAGCTTGGGGTCCCCGGTCGTGCCCGAGGTGTGGCACAGGACCACCGGGTCGTCGTCGGCGTGCCGGAACCGCGCCGTGTCGGGTAGCCCATCGGTGGGGAGTTCCACCTCCTCGCGGGTCCAGGTGTGGCGCAGGGCGGGCAGCTTGGCCTGCTGGCCGTCCAGCTGCGCCAGGTGGGCGGCGTCCGTGTACAGCGCGACGGCGCCCGAGCGCTCGATGACGCCGAGGGCGACATCCGGTCGCATCCGGCCGTTGATGAGGACCGGAATCGCGCCGATTTGCGCGAGTGCGGTCAGCTGGATCTGATCCTCAAAGGAATCCTCGATGTATACGGCGACCCGGTCGCGCGGCTCGACTCCACGCTCGAGATACAAAGCGGACCAGGAATCCGCGAGGGAGCACAGCTGAGAAAGGCTGAATTCATACTGCGCGATCCCTTCGGCGTTCACCAGAGCACGCTGGGAGACGAGCACGGGAAGATCCGGTGTACGGCTGGTTTCCAGCGCGGTACGCCAGGCGTTGCCGCCGCCGAAATTGCCCTGAAGGAGCTGGGCGCGCTCCTCCGGAGTACGCAAGGTACGTGGAGAGAAAGGCATTCGTTCACCTGATTTGAAAGGGGGCAGGAGAAATCGGACCGTCGTCGACATCACCGCGCCCGAGGGTGACAGGAATACCGGATCGAGTACCGGTGGTCCAGTCGGGCGTTCAAGATCAGAGAGGACCATAACAGCATGTCAGGGGCGTAGCAATCTCGGTCCGCCGACGGCCCCGTGAGGTTACGGCCAGGCCGCCCCCCTCTCTGCGGGAGTCCGGACGAACCAATGTGCGCCAAGTCTCAAATCTATACGCGTAGAACTCCCTCGGGTGGTCGATGGAAGCTCTCCATCGACTGTCCGTGGAGTGACATGCCCGGGTTTTCACAATCGGAACTGGTGTATGGTCTTGGCCGACCCCGGTGTGTGTTGCACGGGTTGGCAAGGTTGCCAATTCAACTTCACCCCCGTTGCCCGCCGGGCTTCACCTCTCAGGCATAACGAGCTATGCGGAAAAGGATCCTCGCTGGTGCGCGATGTAGTGCCCAATGATTCAGTGCGCGACAGACTGCGTGAGATTGTGGCGTCTGTCCTTGAAATGGAAAAGGCGGACATCGAGTCCGATGCCCTGTTCTACGAGGATCTCGGCGTCGACTCCCTGGAGAAGGTCGGAATCGTGGCATCGATCGAGAGCGAGTTCGGCGTCTCCCTGCTCCCCGAGGAGGCGGCGGCCGTCATCAGCGTCGATGCCGCGGTGAACGTGCTCGGTGACCGGGCTACGCCCCCCAGCGGCGTCGACCTGATCGGCCACCTGGTGGCCTGTCATGTCTCCCTCGGCCACGGCGACCGGGTCGCCTACCTCGACCCCGACGCCGGAGAGGTCACGTATGCGGGCCTCCTGGAGGCCGCACACGGATACGCCGGCGCACTGCGGGCGGTGGGCGTGCGCGAGGGTGCCCGGGGCCTCCTCGTCGCGGACGACTCCGTCGCGACCGTCGTCGCCGTCCTCGGCCTGTGGTGGCATGGCTGTGTGCCCGTGGTGATCAGCCCTGTCCTCACCGACGACGAGGTCCGGTACATCGCCGACGACTGCGCCGCCGAGGTCGTGCACCTGGACGCGGCCCCGAAGCGGCAACTCGCCTTGGAGGAGCTGTTCGCGGGGAAGACCCGGTTCTCCGGAGCCGACGTCCGTGTCGGTCTGGCGACGGCGGATCCGGGCCCCGCCCGGCTCCCCGAGCATGCCAGCTCCCCGACTGCGTGGAGCGCGGGGCGCGAGGCGCTCGTCCAGTACACCTCCGGAAGCACCGGCATGCCCAAGGGAGTCCGTCATTCGGCGGGCGCCCTCGCGGCCATGGCCGATGGCATCGGCACGGTGCTCGCTCTCACCCCCGAGGACACCGTGCTCTCCAGCGCCCGGATGTCCTTCGGCTACGGCTTCGGCAGCTCCTTCCTGTGCCCGCTGACGGCCGGCGCTCGCGTCGTGCTCATCCGCGGCACCGTCGATGTCCACTCGCTCGTCGCCGCGATGCGGCGCCACCGCCCCACCGTGCTGTTCTCGGTTCCCCGCCTGTACGCCGCGCTGCTCGGCGCCGCCGAGACGGCCGCTGACGCCGTCGACGCGGTACGGCTGTGCGTGGCGGCGGGCGAGAACCTGCCGGCCTCGCTCGGCGAGCGGATTCGCACCACCTTCGACGCCGAGCTGCTCAACGGGCTCGGCGCCACAGAGGTGCTCTACATCGTCGTTGGCACGCCGCCGGGGCGAAATCTGCCGGGGACCTTCGGGATTCCGGTGCCCGCCGTCACCGCGACCGTCCGTGCCGCGGACGGCACCCCGGTCGCCGACGGAGAAGAGGGACGGCTGCACATCGTGGGCCCGACGGTCGCCCTCGGCTACATAGGCCGGCTCGAGGCCGCGGCGGTCACCTTCGCCGACGGCGGCGTCTACACCGGGGACGTGGTGCGCCGCACGCCGGACGGGACGTTCACCCATCTCTGCCGTGCCGACGACCTGCTCAATCTCGGTGGCTACAAGGTCGTTCCGAGCGAGATCGAGAGCGCGGTCCGCGCCGCGGAGGGCGTCCAGGACTGCGTGGTCGTCGGCAGCCGGGACGCCGACGGCCTGGAGCAGGCCGTGCTGTACCTCGTCGCCCGGCCCGGCGCCGACGAGGCCGTGGTGCGGCGCTCCGTGATGGCCTCGATCCGCGGCGGTCTCGCCGCCTACAAGCGGCCTGCCCGGCTGGAGTTCCTGGACAGGCTCCCGACCACGTCGACCGGCAAGCTGGCCGCCTTCGAGCTGAGGAAGCAGGCTGCACAACTGTGACCTGGGATATTACGGGTATGGGAGCCGTCGCCAACATCGGCGGCAACCCCCAAGAGATATTTGCCGCGCTCTGCGCCGGCCGAGAAAGCCGCACACCCCTGAAGGCATTCGACCCCGACAAGTATCGAGCCGCGTATGCCTACGAGATCGAGGACCGGCCCGAGGGCGGCGGCGACGTGCCCCGGCGTGCCACCCGCTGGCTAGCCACGGCGGTGCGCCAGGCGCTCGCCGACGCTGGCCTCGGCGAGGACCTGTCGCGGGTGCCGGTGCTGGTCGGGACCACCATGCGCGAGCAGCGCAGCGTCGAGCTGTGGTGGCGTGACGATGCGGAAGTGGGCCTTGGGGACCTGCACTTCGGCACCTCCCTGAAGGAGGCTTTCGGGGCGAGCACCACGTACACCTTCGCCAACGCTTGCTCCGCCTCGCTCTACGCGCTGGGCATGGCCACTGACATGATCGAACTCGGCATGGCCGACACGGTCGTCGTCGCCGGCACCGACGCGGCGACGGAGAGCGCCTTCGGCACGCTCGACCGGGTGCAGAACGACACCCCCGAGGCGCTGCGCCCGTTCGACACCTCGCACAAGGGCATGCTGATGGGCGAGGGCGCGGTCGCCATCGTCGTCCAGCGCGCCGGCACCGGCACCGGCACCGTGCACGCCCGGGTGCGCGGTGTGTCCATGAACTGTGACGCTCACCATGCCACCGCGCCCGACCCCGACGGGATCACCCTGGCGGTGCGGGACGCGTATCGCAGGGCCGGGGTGCGGGCCGAGGACATCGACCTGGTGATGCTGCACGGCAGCGGCACGCCCCGGAACGACCTGACGGAATCGAGTGTCCTGAGCCAGGTCTTCGAGGGGGCGGGAGCCGGCCCGCTGATGACCGCGATCAAGGCGATGACCGGCCACACCCTGGGCGGTTCGGGACTGCTCAGCCTGGTGATGGCGGTGCTCGCCATGAAGGAGGGCGTGGTGCCGCCGGTCCTGGGGCTCACCGATCCGATTCCCGAGGCCGCCGGCCTGCGCCTGGTGCGGGGCCAGGCCGCCGTCGGCGACCTGGCCATTGCTCAGATCGACGCGTTCGGCTTCGGCGGAATCAACGCCGTGGCGATTGTGGAGGCAGCCAGATGAGTGCGACGAGCACGATACGTGTGACGGGCACGGGTGCCCGGGAGGTCGTAGTCACCGGCGTCGGACTGACGCTGCCCGGCGTCGCGACGTACGGCGACCTGCTCGGTCCCCTGCCCGGCGAGGGCGGGTTCGACCCGGCCACCGGGCTCGGTGGCCGTGAGATGCGCAACAAGGACCGGGCATCCCGACTCGCCCTGCGGGCGGCCGAGTTCGCCCTCCACGACGCGGGACTGACCGATGCCGACGCGACGTTCCTGGGCGTGGCCGACGAGACCGCCGTCGTTGTCAGCACCAACCTGGGCAACGTAGACAGCGTCTGCGAGTCCACCGACACCATCGCCAGGGCCGGTGTCATGGGTCTCAGCCCGTTGGGCCTGCCGCAGACGTCGAGCAATGTCATCGCCGGCTGGGTGGCCATCCGCTACGGACTGCGCGGTCCGAACCTCACCGTGTGCAACGGCGCCACGAGCGGTCTGGACGCCCTGTCCTGGGCCCGGAACCTGATCGCGGCCGGGCGCGCCGAGGCGGCCGTCGTGGTCGGCGTCGAACCGGCCAACGACGTGGTGACGAAACTCCTCGGAGAACAGACCATCGACGCGGCGGTCGCGATCGTGCTCGAACCGGTGACGACCGCCGCGTCCCGTGGCGCACGGCCGCGCGCCGCGATCGGCGGGTACGCCCGCGCCGAGGACGTAGCCACGGCACTGACCGCCGCCGGTGTGACCGAGGAGACGTCCCCTGGGCTCTGGCTGGGCGACGGGCAGGAGGCCGAGCTTGCCGACCTGCTCAGCGACACGCGCCGGATCGGACTGGAGTCCCGGCTCGGCCCGCTGTCCGGGGCCTTGGGCGTCCTGCAGTGCGCCGCCGCAGCGGCCCATCTGGAGAGCGGCGCCGCCGGAAGCGTGCTCGCCACTGCAGGAGGACCCGGCCACGACGCGGCCGCCGCTCTGCTGCTGACCCCTGTCAGCTCCTGACCATCCGACTACATCTCCCCACGAACCAACGAAAGGATCACCCATGATCACCGCAATCGTGAACATCGAGGATCTCCGCGCCCTGATAGCCGGTGCCCTGGATACCGAACCGGAGGAGGTCACCAACGAGGCGCACTTCACCGACGAGCTCGAAATCGACTCGCTGATGCTGTTGGAGATCTCGACCCGCGTCGAGAACGCGTACGGCGTCCCGGTGGACGACGTGGTCATCAGCGGCGTCCAGACCCTCGTTGAGCTGCACGCCTTCCTCGCCTCCAAGCTCGCCGGCGAGCCGTCCGCATGAGCGACCACCCGACGGCCGGCCGCCCCGTCGCACTCGTCTCGGGCGGCTCCCGGGGCATCGGGCGCGCGATCGTGACCCGGCTCGCCCAGGATGGCTACGACATCGCGTTCTGCTACCACTCGCGCTCGGACGCCGCCGAGGAGACCGCCGAGGCGGCTGCCAAGCACGGCGCGCGCACCTTCGCTCGCCGGGTCGACATCGCCGACGCCGAGGCGACCCGACGGTTCACGGCCGAAACCGAGGCCAATCTCGGGCCGCTAGACGCGGTAGTGACCGCCGCGGGCATCACCCGGGACCGGCCGCTGGCCATCATGGACGACTCCCAGTGGCAGGACGTCATCCGCACCAACCTCGACGGCACGTTCCACGTCTGCCGTGCCGCCATCCAGTCGCTGATCAAGCGCCGGACCGGTTCGATCGTCACCCTGTCGTCGATCGCCGGCGTGTACGGCGGCGTGGGGCAGACCAATTACTCCGCCTCCAAGGCGGGCATCATCGGTTTCACCCGCGCCCTCGCCAAGGAGTACGGAAAGTTCGGCGTGCGGGCGAACTCGGTGGCACCGGGCTTCATCGACACCGACATGACCTCGGCGGTGCCGGAGGCGGCCAGGAAGAAGTACTTGGGCCAGATCCCGCTGGGCCGCTTCGGCGCCCCGGAGGACGTGGCCGACCTGGTGTCGTTCCTCGTCTCGGACCGTTCCGGCTACATCACCGGCCAGGTCCTGGGCATCGACGGCGGACTCACGATTTGAGGAAGCGCTGACATGAAACATGTGGAACCCGAGGTCTTCCTCGTGGCAAGCCCCCGCATCGATTACCCGGCGATGGCCGAGTACCTGCGCGAGGTCGGCGGCGAGAGCTGGCTGCAGCGCCTCGACAGCGGCTCGCTCGACGACCATCTCAACGACCCGCAGAATCTGGCGGAGTTCGCAGGCCGTGCCTGCTACCGCTCGTGGGAGCCGGGTCTCAACCCCAACGTGGTCCGCATCCGCACCGACCAAGAGCAGTACCTAGGCAACATCCTGGCCAGCGCGCACGGTTCGGTCCTCGAGCACGTCAGCTTCACCTTCGTGCTCCACAACGTGAGCCGGGTACTGACGCACGAACTGGTCCGCCACCGGGCCGGTGTCGCCGTTTCCCAGGAGTCGCTGCGTTTCGTACGCCTCCAAGAACTGCCGTTCTGGTTCCCGGAGTGGGCGCGGCAGGACCCCGAGCTGATGGGCCGAGCCGCCGAGATGCTGGAACGGATGGAGGACTTCCAGCACTGGATGGCCGAGCACTTCCAACTGGACTCCGAAGGAGTGCCGTTCGGCGAGAAGAAGCACAAGACGTCCTTCATGCGCAGGTTCGCCCCCGACGGTGTGGCCACCGGGCTCGTCTGGACCGCGAACGTGCGCGCTCTGCGGCACATGATCGAGGCTCGCACCGCACCGGGCGCCGAGGAGGAGATCCGCATCGTGTTCGACCGGATCGGGCAACTCATGCGGCAGCAGGCCTCGGCGCTGTTCTCGGACTACGACGTCGAGGACGGGGCCTGGATCCCGAAGTGGCGCAAGGTCTGACCCGGCCTCGTCGCGCGCACTCTTCCGAACCAGTACGTAAGCCGGCCCGGCGTGTCCGCCAGGACCGTCGGGCCCGGCACAGAAAGCGAGTATCCCATTGTCTGTTTCCAGCGCCCTGGCGCCGTCAGACGTCTCCGGTGCCGGATCCGCCACGCCGGAGGAGATCCTGGCGCGCGCCAAGGCCGCCGCGCCGGTGCTGGCGGCCCGCGCCGAGGAGATCGAGGAGGCCCGGCGCCTCCCCGACGACATCGTCCGACTGCTGCGTTCGACCGGTGTTTTCGGCATGGCCTACCCCGCTTCGTGGGGAGGCCCGGTCCTCACCCCGGTCCAGCAAACCGAGGTGATCGAGGCGCTGGCGACCGGTGACGCCTCCGCCGCGTGGTGTGCCATGGTCGGCATGGACAGCGGTCTGTTCGCCGGCTTCATGGCCGAGCCTGCCGCCCGCGAACTCTTCCCCGACCTCGACATGATCACGGCCGGGGCAATCCCTCCGAAGGGCCGGGCCGACCGGGTCCCCGGCGGCTACCGCGTCAACGGTGACTGGCAGTTCGGCAGCGGCATCACCCACTGCGACCGGGTCATCGCCGGCGTGCTCGTGTACCGGGACGGCGAGCCGGAGCCGAACCCGCTGCCGGTCGGCGGTCGCGCACACTGGCGGATCATCGTCGCCCGACCGGAACAGTTCGAGATCTCCGACACCTGGTACACGACAGGACTCGCGGGCAGCGGCAGCCGGGACTACCGGGCCAAGGACCTGTTCGTCCCTGAGGAGCACACCTTCAGCTTCGCCAACCCGGTGGTGCCGAGCCCGGCCGCCACCCCCGACTCGATCCTGCGGACCATGCCCGGCGTCCCCCTCGGCCTCGCCCGTGCCGCCCTCGATCACGTACGGGAGATGGCGAAGAAGCGCGTCGACCGTCCGACCCGTCAGCCCTGGCCGCAGAACTACCGGGTGCAGATGGCAATCGCCCAGTGCGAGGCGGACTTGCTCGTCGCGCGGCACGCCGTCTACGGCACGCTGCGCCATCAGTGGGAACTGCTGAAGGCCGGGGCGGAGATCGGTCCCGACGAGCAGGTCGCCGTGGCGCTCGCCCGGGTCAACGCCTTCCGCGCGGCGCGGACCATCGTGTCCACGCTGTTCGACCTGGTCACCACGGCCGCGATCTACAAGCCCTCGCCGCTCGACCGCTGGCTGCGCGACCTCAACGCGATGTGCCAGCACGCCACGGTGCAGGACCAGATCCTGCAGTCAGCCGGCGCGATCCTGCTGGGCGGCAAGCCGCAGAACCCCATCGCCCTCGGGCTCCCGGAGTAGCGGGGCCGAGGGCCCGGCGCCCGGCCGGCCGGCGGCCGCGCGTACGCAGTTCATCGTGACAGCGCCCCTGCCCGGGGCCGAGACGCCAGTCAAGGGAGTACGTTCCACGTGGAGACGTCCGAGTATCTGACCGACGGTGGGGTACGGGTCGTGCGCACCGCCACGCCGGTGGACCCGGACCGCGAGTGTGAGCTCTTCCGCGGGCTCGTGACAGCCGTCGGGAACCGCCGTGGCGGAGTGCTGAGTTCAGGGGTGGAGTTCCCCGGGCGGTACAGCCGCTGGCACATGGCCTACGTCGACCCGTGCATGGAGTTCACCTCGCGCGGGCTGCGGCTGACCGCCCAGGCCCTAAACGACCGGGGCCGCGTCCTGCTGTCGGTCGTGGCCGCTGCCCTGGAGAGCGCGGGCACTGTCACGCTCGGCGACGGGACCGCCGAGGTGACGGTCCTCGCCGACGACCGGGTGGCCGCCGAGGAGGACCGCACCCGCCGTCCCACGGTGTTCACCGCCTTGCGCGCGGTGACGTCGGCGCTGCACTCCAACGACCCGTATCTCGGGCTGTACGGCGCCTTCGGCTACGACCTCGTGCAGCAGTTCGAGCACATCGAGGTCGCCCGGGAACGGGTGGCCGACCAGCGCGACATGGTGCTGCATCTGGCCGACGAGATGATCATCGTGGACCGCCAGCGGGAGACCTGCGCCCGGCTCTCGTACGACTTCGTCGTCGACGGCGTCTCCACGGCTGGCCTGCCCCGCACCACCGAACCCACTCCCGCCCCGGCCTCGCGGGAACTTCCCGACCAGCCCGTGCCCGGCGTCTACGCCCAGCTCGTGCGCGACGCCAAGGAGAAGTTCCGGTGCGGCGACCTCTTCGAGGTCGTCCCCAGCCACGAGATGTACGAGCGGTGCGACTCCGCCGTCGCCGCCTACGACAGACTGCGCCGCCGCAATCCGGCACCGTACGAGTTCCTCTTCAACCTGGGCGACTGCGAGTATCTGGTGGGCGCCTCCCCCGAGATGTTCGTACGGGTCCGCGGCCACCGGGTCGAGACCTGCCCCATCTCTGGGACGGTCGCCCGTGGCTCGGACGCGCTGGAGGACGCGGAGAACATCCGGGAGCTGCTCAACTCGACCAAGGACGAGTCCGAGCTGACCATGTGCACCGACGTGGACCGCAACGACAAGGCACGGATCTGCGTACCCGGATCCGTCAAGGTCATCGGACGGCGGCAGATCGAGCTGTACTCGCGCCTCATCCACACCGTCGACCACGTCGAGGGCCGACTGCGTCCCGGATACGACGCCTTCGACGCCTTCCTCACCCACATGTGGGCGGTCACCGTGACCGGCGCGCCGAAGAGCTGGGCCATGCAGTTCATCGAGGACCATGAGGAGTCCCCGCGCAGGTGGTACGGCGGCGCGGTCGGGTTCGTCGGCTTCGACGGCTCGATGAACACCGGGCTCACCATCCGCACCGCGCAGATCCGCGACGGCGTGGCCACCGTACGGGCCGGGGCGACCCTGCTGTACGACTCGGACCCCGACGCCGAGGAACGCGAGACCCACCTCAAGGCCCGCGCCCTGCGGGAAGCCCTCACCGGGCCCCAGGCCGGGGCCGCGGAGACCCCGAAGCCGGAGCCGGGCAGCGGGGCGAAGGTCCTGCTGGTCGACCACGAGGATTCCTTCGTGCACACGCTCGCGGACTACTTCCGCTGCGCGGGCGCCGAGGTGACGACGCTGCGGCACGGCTTCCCGTACGCGATGCTCGACGAGATCCGGCCCGACCTCGTAGTGCTTTCACCCGGACCCGGCCGCCCCAAGGACTTCGCCTGCGCGGACCTGCTCGACGCGGTGTACGCACGGGACATTCCGGTGTTCGGCGTGTGCCTGGGACTGCAGGCCATGGTCGAGCACGGCGGCGGCGAACTCGCCCAGCTGGCCACCCCGGTGCACGGCAAACCCGGCCGGGTCACCGTCCTGGGCGGCGCCCTGTTCGAGGGACTGCCCGCCGAGTTCACGGCCGCGCGCTACCACTCCCTGTACACGAGGCCGGAACTAGTCGGCCCCTTCGAGGTCACCGCGCAGACCGGTGAGGTCGTCATGGCCATCGAGGACCGCGTGAACCGCCGCTTCGCGGTGCAGTTCCACCCGGAATCGATCCTCACCGCCTCCAACGGCGCCGGCCACCGAATCATCGGCAACGTGCTGAAGCTCGGCGGCACGCGCCACACGCGGAACGGCGGGCCGGCGGCGGGTCCGATCGACCAGCCCGCCACCGCACACGCCGTATCGACAAAGTGAGAGAACCCATGCAGCAGCACACCGTGAAGGTCGTCGGTATCGGGGGATCGCCCCGGCCGCACTCCACTGCGGAGCGGGCGCTTCGCACGGTATTGAGGGAGGCGCGACGCCTCGGCGCGGAAACCAGCCTGATCGGCGGATCCGAGCTGATGCTCCCGCTCTACGACCCGCGCGAGGAGATCCGGTCACCGCAGGCGCTGTGCCTGATCGCCGAGATCGCCTCGGCGGACGGCGTCGTCATCGCCAGTCCGGCCTACCACGGCACCATCTCCGGCCTGGTAAAGAACGCCCTCGACTACCTTGAGGAGCTGCGCGGCGACGCCCGGCCCTACCTGAGCGACCGTGCCGTCGGCCTCCTGGCGGTGGGACAGGGATGGCAGGGCGCGGTCTCCACGCTGGGGACGCTGCGCACGGTCACCCACGCCCTGCGCGGCTGGCCCACTCCGCTCGGGGTTGCCGTCAACAGCGAGGCGGCGACCTTCGATGCGGACGGTGGCTGCGACCACCCCCACACCCAGGATCAGTTGACGGCCATGGCCGTGCAGGTAGTGGAATTCGCGCGCCTGCGCCAGGCCGGCGCACCCGTCCCGGCGGAGGAGCTCGCGGTAGGCGCCGGAAGGGCGGCAGGGTGACGACGTGGGGCCACGATCGGGCCGTGCGCGGCGGCGTGCGCCCAGTGACGACCGGACCGGTCATCCGCCCGAAGCCGCTGGACGACCCGGCGGTCCGCCTGTTCATGTTCCACCACGCCGGCGGCTCGCATCTCCTCTACCGGGGCTGGGCGGCGTACTTCCCCGAGGACTGGGAGCTCTGTCTCCTCGAGGCCCCCGGCCGGGGACAGCTGCAGATGCTGCCGCTGATCGACGACTGCGATCAACTGGTCGACTACTTCCACGACGCCCTCGCCCCGTGGCTCGACCGACCTTTCGGATTCTTCGGCCACAGCATGGGCTCGCTCATCGCCTATCAGCTTACCCGCCGCCTCGTCCGCGGCGGCGGCCCGCGCCCCGACTGGCTGGGCGTGTCCGCGTACGGCGCCCCGCGGGGTGAAGCTGGCGCCGACGGCCGCCGCCATCTGATGTCCGACGACGAACTGCGCGACTGGCTGCGGAACGCGGGCGGCAGCCCCCCGCAGCTGCTCGACAACGATGCTATCTGGCGCAAGTTCGGCCCGGTGTTCCGCGGCGACTTCAAGCTCGTGGACACCTGGGCTCCGCCCCGGGACCCTGAACCGCTGCCCGTTCCGCTCTCCGTCTTCGGGGGCCGCGGCGACACCCTCATCGACGAGGGTCGGCTGCTGGCCTGGCGGGCGTTGACGTGGGACTTCCGCGGGCTCGAGATGTACGAGGGCGACCACTTCTATCTGACGGACTACAGGCGGCCCCTCGCCGCCGCCATCACGGCGGCGATGCATGCTGCCGCTCCGATTCGCTGACGCTCTACACGCCTACCACTTAGAGAAGGTGAGCCAGAATGTCCAAGGCAGTGGACAGCACCCTTGAGGAGCGTTACCTCCACGTCACCCGACTGGACCAGGCCATTATCGCCCTGGTCAAGGAGCGCACCGACCTGTGCCGGGAGCTGGTCTCGCAGCGTCGCGCCATCGGAGGTCCCGCCATCGAACTCTCCTGGGAGAACGAGGTACTGCACCGCTACCACCGGGAACTCGGCCCCACCGGAACCTCTCTGGGGATGCGTCTTACGGAACTCGGGCGACGGGGCTGATCCATCGCTCAAGGAGCCCGTTGTCGGCGTCGTGACGAGACTCGCGCACGGCGTCCGGCCCGCCTGTCTGCCCGCATCAGTCGTTCCGTGGGAAGTTGCCCGGAGGATGTCGCAATCACGGCTCAGCCGCTCGCCGTCGCCCTGCCCGCGATACAGGGCACTGAAGTCGAACGGGGCGCGCGCATCGGCGCTCCCTCAGCGGCTCCACGGGCGCTGATGCCCACGACCGGCGCCGCAGGGCGGGAGGAGACTGGCACATGCAGGCCCTGCGGCACCTGTTCAACCGGATGCTCGGCCAGCTTCACCACTGTCTGCAGACCCGCACTCCCTTCGACGAGGCGGGGGCCTTTCCTCTCGGGGCAGTGCCGCTGCCCACCCAGGCGGTGTCGGACATCTGATCGACTACGCTCCTGGCGGTGACCAGTGAGTACCCGTACGCAGACCGCTTTCTCGGCGACTTCAGGGAACTGAAGCATGGGAGTCCCCAAGGTCCCTCCCTGATTGCTGCCGTGCGCAGTGAAGGCGACCCGCATGAGGAGGACGTCGTGCGATACCTGCGTGCTGGCAGCGTGATCGCCGCGACTGGGGCAGCCGTTTACGACTTCCTCAGTCCGACCAACGAGCTCATCGATCGGCTTCACCTCCTTACCGACGGTGAATGGTTCTGGCACACCGACCTTGCTCACTACGTCGACCGGTACCACGTTCCCGTCGATGAGCGATTCGTCGCTCACGCACGCCACCGTGGATGGGTGCCTCCGCAGCTGAGTGACGACCGGCTCGTGCAGATCGCGGACACCTTCTTCCCTGAAGACGAGGCATGAGATGCCATCCGGCGCCATCACGGCAGAGCCGAACTTGACGGCTTAGCTGCATGAAGTTTTCTCCGCGATAGCCGGAGGAAGAGGTCCGTCCCGTGTCCGGGGGCCGGCGGCGCCGCAGGGGTACATGTACCGGGATGGCTCGTGAACGGATCCGGTGGACCCTTGTCGTGGACCGCGCTAGGGAGATCGTGGATGGGTACGCGCCGCTGAAGGTCACCCTGCGGCAGGTAATGTGCCGGCTCTCCGCCGAGGGCGTGCTGCCGCACACGCCGCCGATGTACCGCCGGCTGTCCGCGCAGTTGGCTCAGGCCCGG
This sequence comes from Streptomyces sp. NPDC045967, assembly GCF_056430495.1. Classification (NCBI taxonomy): domain Bacteria; kingdom Bacillati; phylum Actinomycetota; class Actinomycetes; order Kitasatosporales; family Streptomycetaceae; genus Streptomyces; species Streptomyces sp. NPDC045967. Next base: position 51,262 of record NZ_JBWKLE010000028.1, read on the forward strand.
CGCGAGGACCGCTTCCCCGACCTGATCGATTCACGTCCCGCTGACCTGGCCGAGCGCGGACGCCTTCGTGCGCGAACAACGTGCACATCTCCCGCGTCGGCCGCCTACCGCGGTTGACGCTCTCAGCGAGGTCGGCCCTCTTGCCTTCCAGGCTCGGCCGCGGGGTGTGATGGCTTCATGGGTCGGGCCTTGCCTCGGGAGCTGGGGTGGGGGGCAGGGCGCCGGGGTTGAGGTGGGTGACCAGGCGGTAGAGGAGGCGGTGGACCGTAGCTTGTTCCTGGGGTTCAAGGACGGCTAGAGCCTCTTGGTTGACCTGCCGGACGAGGGTGCTGGCTTGCGTGAGCAGGCTCGAGCCGTCGGGGGTGATGTGAAGGCACAGGACGCGGCGGTTGGTGGGGTGGGCCGAGCGCGTGATCAGGCCGCGTTCGGTGAGGCTGCTCACGGCGGAGCCCATGGACTGAGCGGTGATGCCGGCGTGACGGGCGGCGTCGGCGCTGGAGATGCCCGGTTGGCGATCGGCGTGCTGGAGGGCGTTGTACTGCGCGAGGGTGAGCTCGAGCGTGCGCAGCTCTCTCTCAAGGCGGGAGCCCATGGCCTGAGCGAAGTGCCAGGCCAGGTAGCCGGTGTGGATGGGCTTCTCGTTCACATGGGGCCCCGACTTGTAAGGCAGCTTATGTTTTACTGCTGCGGTTATCAGGCAGCTTACAACTTTTGGACGGTCTCCCTTCATGCCAGTCCCGACCCCGCTCCACCCCGACGCACTGCGCTTTCAAGCGCGGACCATGGAGAAGGCGTGCCGCGAGCTCCACGACTGCCTTGGCTTGGTCCTCCACCTCGTCTACGGCGATTGGGGGGAAGCGCCGCTGGAAGGGTGGAATTCGTCACTGCAACATCTTTCGGGGAACCCTTCCGCACGCACGCATCTCGACGCAGAGCGCCGAGATGCGTGTGTCCCCCGGAACAGCATTCCGGGGGACACATGATGTTGGGTTAGTACTGCAACGGTGTTTGCCGTGACGGTTGGGCAGGTCGGTCGTTGGCCAGTTCATGGGTGGGGAACTTGCTGATGCCCGGTCGTGGGCTGGTGAATTGAAGTCCTTGCATGAGCAGTTCGTGCACCGTTTCTCCAGGTCGGAGCCGCGTGAGTCGGCTCTTGCCTATATGCGGGGGCTGATAGCTCCGCTGGAGCGGAAGAACGGCTGGACGCTGGCGGAGGAGGCCGGGCATGGCGGCCCGGACCGGATCCACCGGCTGCTGAACCGGATCGACTGGAACGCGGACGAGGTCCTGGACGACGTGCGGGAGTACGTCATCGAGCACCTCGGCGATCCGGATGCGGTGCTGATCGTGGACGACACCGGGTTTCTGAAGAAGGGTGTCCGCTCGGCCGGGGTCCAGCGCCAGTACTCCGGAACCGCCGGCCGGACGGAGAACTCCCAGATCGGGGTGTTCCTCGGCTATGCCGGCGGTCGTGGCCGCACTCTGATCGACCGCCGCCTCTATCTACCCACGTCATGGACGGATGACCGCGACCGGTGCCGGGCCGCCGGCATCGACGACACGGTCGCCTTCGAGACGAAAGTGGTAATCGCCAAGGCCATGGTCCGCCGGGCGATCGCGGAGAAGATTCCGTTCCGGTGGGTGACCGCGGATGCCGCCTACGGCTTCTCCAAAGGCTGGCGCACTGAGCTGGAGCGGGCGGATGTTTTTCACGTCATGGCCACCACTCGGCACGACACGGTCGTCACCCGCTGGGCCATGGACCACCCCGTTCACGATCTGTTTCCCGGGCTGCCGCGGCAGAAGTGGAAGCGCCGTTCCTGCGGCAACGGCGCCCACGGCCCGAGGGTCTACGACTGGGCCAGGGTCGAAGTCCGGCCCTGGCACCGCGAAGACCGCCGCCACTGGGTGATCGCCCGCCGAAGTGTCCGCCGGCCCGAGGAGATCTCCTACTACATCGCCTACTGCCCGGCCGAAACCACACTCGACGAGCTGATCCGCATCGCCGGCAGCCGGTGGGCGGTCGAGGAATGCTTCCAGAGCGCAAAGCAG
>NZ_JBWKLE010000029.1:0-44927 GCF_056430495.1 Streptomyces sp. NPDC045967
CCGCCACCTACCGGAAGATCCACCGCTTCGGCTTCGACCAGGGCGAGGCCGTGCTGATTGCCACCGGCCACCGTCTGCCCCCCCCCCCCCCCCCCCCACAAACCCCCCCCCCCCCCCCCCCCCCCCCCCCCCCCCCCCCCCCCCCCACTCCTCGCGCCGGACGGTTCATCCGGCGGACACCGCCCGCAGGGCGTCCAGCACATGGGCCAGGGCCGGGGCGGACTGCGAGCCGCGGCGGACCGCCGCGATCACGTGCCGGGTGGGCCGGTCGCGGGCCAGGACCCGGACCGCGACGCCGGAGGCACGGCTCGAGACCATGCGCGGGACCAGCGCCACGCCCATCCCCGCCTCGACCATGGCCAGGATCGCGGTCCAGCCGGATGCCGAGTGGGCCTGTTCGGGGACGAAGCCGGCCGCCTCGCACGCGCCGCGCGCGATCTGCGACCAGGGGCCGCTGCCGCCGTAGATCCACCGGTCGCCGGACAGGTCGGCGAGCCGCAGGTCCGGCGCGGCGGCCAGCGGGTGGTCCGGGGGGAGCGCCACGTCCAGCGGGTCCTCCAGCAGCGTCACCCGGGTGAGCCGGGGGTCGCGGGCGGTGGGTGCGTGGGCGGCCAGGGACAGCGCGAGGTCCACGACCCCGTCGGACAGCAGCTCGTAGGACTCGGCCGCCTCGGTCTCCCGTACGCGGACCTCCACCCGGGGGCGGGTGCGCCGCAGCGCGGCCACCGCCGGGACGACGAGGGCGGGCACGGCGGTGGAGAACGCCCCGATCCGCACCTCTCCCGCGTCTCCGGCCAGGTATCCGGCGAGCTCGGCGTCGGCCCGCTCCAGGTCCGCGAACACCGCCTCGGCGTGCCGCAGGACGAGGTGTGCGGCGTCCGTGAGCCGGACCCGGCGGCCCTGCGCCTCCAGGAGGGTCACCCCCAGCTGCCGGGCGAGGTTCGTCAGCTGCTGCGAGACGGCCGAGGGCGTCATGTGCAGCGCCTCGGCCGTCGCGGTCACGGTCTCCCGATCGGCGAGGGTCCGCAGGATCCGCAGCTTCTTGATGTCCCACTCGGTCATGGGGCCGAACCTACCGCCGGGCTCCGAGTGCGACGCCGCCCAGGATCAGCGCCATGCAGAGCAGCTGCGCCGGTCCGGTCCGTTCGCCGAGGAGCAGGAAGCCGAGGACCGCCACGCAGACCGGCTGGAGGTAGTAGACGACTCCGGCGCGGGCCGCTCCGATGATCGAGATCGCCTTGTTCCAGGCGAAGAAGGCGACGGCGGAGGAGAACACCCCGACGTAGAGCAGCGGTCCTGCCGTACCGGCGTCGACCTCGAAGCCGCCCTGGACGGCGACGGAGACCGCGTAGGCGGGGACCAGCATCAGCGCGCCCAGCACGAAGGTGGTGATCAGGAAGGCCAGGCCGCCGAGTTCGGCGGGCTTGCGCCGGAGCAGGGCGCTGTAGGTGGCGAAGGAGAGGGCCGCGCCGAACATCCACAGATCGCCCGCGCCGAAGTCGAATCCGACGGAGCCGTCGCCGACGAGCAGCAGGACGCCGAAGGCGGCCAGCAGCAGCCCGAAGGTCCGCCGGATACCGAGCCGTTCGCCGCCCAGCCGCGCGTACAGCGCCATGACGACCGGCGAAGCGGCCATGATCATGCCCATGTTGGAGGCGGAGGTGGTCAGTCCGGCCTGGTGGACGAGGGTGTTGTAGAGGGCGACGCCGAACAGCGTGGCGAGGGAGACGAAGCCGAGGTGCTCGCGGATCAGGGCGCGCTGCTGCCATGCCTGGCGGGCGGCGAAGGGGGCGACGGCGAGCGCGGCGATGATCCAGCGCCAGAAGACGGCCTGGACGGGCGGGACGCTGTCGGCCATGTCCCGGGTGGCGACGAAGCTGCCGGACCAGACGACCGTCGCGAGCAGGGCGAGGAGTACGCCGAACCCGGCGGCGCCCTTCCTGCCCGCGGCTGCGGGCTTGCCGTGCGAAGCGGTGCGGACGCGGTCCATGACGGCCACTGTGTGTCTCCCCCTGGGGTCGGAATCGGTGTCGGCACCGGTGTCGGCAGCGGCGTCGTGGGGACTACCGTCGCACCCGCCCATCCCCCAGGTCCATCGAAAAGTTTCGATCGTTCTTTTCAGTAGAACTGAACGGTCGGGGGGTGGTCCGGGCGACCGCGAACTGGCCCGCGACGGTGGCTCCGAAGGCGATCCCCATGCCCGCCAGCTGCACGGGCGTCAGCGCCTGGCCGAGCGCGGCCCAGCCGATGACGGCCGCGGTGAGCGGGGAGAGCGGGCCGAGCAGGGTCACGGAGGTGGCGGAGAGCCGGCCGATCCCGCGGAACCACAGCCAGTACGCGACACCGGTGTTGATCAGCATCATGTAGCCGTAGCCGAGCAGGGCACGGCCGTCGAGGGCCGGCGGCGCCCCTTCCAGCAGCGCGGCGACGGGGATGACGACGAGCCCGCCGGCGGTGAGCTGCCAGCCGGTCACGGCCAGCGGGCCGACCCCGGCCGGGCGGCCCCACCGCTTGGTCATCACGGTCCCCGCGGCCATGGAGGCGGAGGAGACCACTCCGGCGGCGATGCCCATGGGGTCCAGACCCGCCTCCGCGGTGAGGACCACCATGCTCACGCCGAACGCGGCCACGACGGCGGCGAGCACCGTGCGCAGGCTCGCCCGCTCGCCGAGGACGAGGGCGGCGAGCCCGACGACGAACAGAGGTCCGGCGGAGCCCAGTACGGCCGCGACACCGCCCGGCAGACGGTAGGCGGACAGGAACAGCAGCGGGAAGAAGGCGCCGATGTTGAGGGTGCCGAGGACGGCGGACTTCCACCACCACTCGCCCCGGGGGAGTCTGCGGGCCAGCGCGGTCAGGAGCAGTCCCGCGGGCAGCGCCCGCATCACCCCGGTGAACAGGGGCCGGTCCGGCGGCAGCAGTTCGGTGGCGACGGCGTAGGTCGAACCCCAGGAGACGGGGGCGAGGGCGGTCAGGGCGAGGGTGGCGAGGCGCTTCATGGCAGGTGGCTCCTCTGGAGGGGGAGGGCTCAGGCGGTGGTCGGCGCGAGCGGGTGGCGCGGCGCGGGGGCCGGCGGCTCGGCGTGCACGGCGTGGACGGGCAGGTGCCTCTCCAGCCGCAGCAGCGCGAGGGCGGCGCCGAGTGCGGCGGCGGTCAGCACGGCCCAGGGCAGTCGGCCGTCGATCGACAGCAGGGTGGTGAACAGGGCCGGGGCCAGCGCCGTGGCCAGTGAGTACGACAGCTGGTAGGTGGCGAGGTAGCGGCCGCGGACGGCTTCGGGCGCGGCCGAGACCGACAGGGCGCCGCCGGAAGGGCTGTGCACGAGTTCGCCGAGGGTGTAGACGACGACGATGGCCAGCAGTGCGACGAGGGTGGCGCTCTGTCCGGGGCGCACCGTGCCGAGCACGATCTGCCCGGTGAACGCGGCGGCGAAGAGCAGCGCGCCGAGAGCGGCGGAGCGGGTGCGGCGGGCCCCGGAGCGGCGGACCCGGGCCGCGACCAGGACGCCGGTGCCCGCGCACAGGGCGGTGTTCAGCGTGAAGGCGGCGCCGGTCAGGGAGTCGGGGGCGGCGAGCCAGGTGGAGAGGTAGAGGGGGAAGAGGACGGAGAGGGCGGCGTAGCCGAGCGCGGTGAGGAAGTTGGCGGCGGTCAGCCCGAGGAAGGGCCGGTCCCGCAGCACGTCCCGGTACCCGGCGGGCGCCGCGGGGACGGCCCCGGCGGCGAGCGGGACGGCCCCGACGGCAACCGCAGCGGGCGGGACCGCGCGGGCGGCGGCCGTGAGCGGGCGGACCCGGCTGACGAGCAGTCCCGCGAGGGCGAAGGCCAGGGCGTTGCCCCACGCGGTGAAGGTGAACCCACCGGGCCCCCACAGCCCCAGCACCCCGGAGACGAGCAGGGCGCCCGCGCCCATCCCGGCGTTCTGCAGGGCGCGGGTGGACGCCTGGAGCCGGTCCCGGGCGGAGCCCCGCGCGACCTCCCCGATCAGGGACTGCTGGACGACGCCGAAGGAGCGGTCGGCCAGGGCGGTGACGAGGGCGACCGCGGCGAAGGCGGGCAGGGAGCCGGCGAACGGGTAGAGGGCGAAACCCGCCGCCCGTATCCCGTAGAGCACCAGGGTGACCCGCTTGGCTCCGTAGCGGTCCACGGCCGTACCCGCCAGCGGCATGAAGACCAGCCCGGTGACTCCGGTGACGGTCAGCACCAGCCCGACCAGGGGAAAGGAGAGGCCCGTGACGTGGTGGAAGAAGACGAGCGAGAACGGGACGTACATCCCGATCCCGACCGCGCTGATGCCGATGCCGAGGAGCAGGGACCGCTCCCCCTCCACCCGTGCTTCCGCCATGGTTCCCCCCGAGAAGTCGCTTGATGGGAAGTAGCTTATCGGTAAGCTACTTAGCGTCAAGCCACTTTCTTGCGAACGACCGAGGCGGACCGGATACTCCAGCCATGAAGGAAGAACAGGTCGAGAAGGACGCCGTCGACGCCATCACCGACCAGTGGTACGCCGTGCGCCCCGAACTCGACACGGCCCCAATGGCCGTCTTCGGACGCATCTACCGGATCGCCAGGGCCATGGGTGACGCGATGGAGCGCACCTACGCACGCTTCGGCGTCTCGCGCGGGGAGTTCGACGTCGTCGCGACCCTGCGCCGCTCGGGCGCCCCGTACACGCTCTCGCCGCGCCAGCTCTCGGCCACGCTCATGCTCACCACCGGGGGGATGACGGGGCGGCTGGACAAGCTGGAGAAGGCCGGTCTGCTGCGGCGCAGCCCCGACCCGCACGACCGGCGCGGCCTCCAGGTCACGATCACCGACCGGGGCCTCGCGCTCATCGACGAGGCCGTCGGCGCCGGGCTCGAGGTCCAGCGCGCCGCGCTGCGGGGCCTGAGCGAGGAGGAGACGGCGGTCCTGACCGGTCTGCTCCGCAAGCTGCTGGCCGGGATCTGAGGACACGGCAGAGCGCCGAGGGTCGCCACCGGGCCCGTCTGCGACGGCCGGAGGGACCCCCGGCGCCCGGGAAGTCCTGCGGTACCGGTCCCGAGGGGACCGGCCCGGATCAGCTCTTCTGCTGCTTGCGCGACTTGTCGCCGACCATCACCAGACCCGTGATGACCAGGAACAGGACGATCGGCGCGGCCACGTACAGGCCGAGCGTCTCGCCGATGCTCAGGCCCGGGCCCGGGTCGTCGCCGTCGTCGCGGGTCAGCGCCAGGGCGGGAGACGTCATCAGCAGCATCATCAGCGTCGTTCCGGCCGTGACGGCGCCGGCGCGCAGAGCGTTCTTCTTGTCCACGGTGCAAACGTAGCGAACGCCCGCGGGCCCCGCGCGCCCGGGGGTGCCGTACGGGGTCACCCGCCGTGGGCGAGCCCCTCCCGCACCGCGGCCAGCAGCGCGTTCGCCCGCGGGGAGGCGGTCAGCTCCTCCAGAGTCACCGGCCGCCCCGAGCCGTCGGCGACCGGCAGGCGCCAGTTGGGGTACTGGTCCCACGTGCCCGGCAGGTTCTGCGGCCGCCGGTCCCCCACCGCGTCCGGCAGCCAGACGCCCACCAGCCGGGCCGGGGTGCGCAGCAGGAAGGCGTACAGGGACCGCACGGCCGCCTCCTCGCCCTTGGCGTCCAGGCCGAGCGCGTCCAGCACGGCCAGCCACTCGGCGGTGTCGGCGGCGTCCTCCTCCCGTTCCCGCTCCACCGGGCGGGTCAGCAGGCCCAGCCGGTCGCGCAGGTCCACGTGCCCGCCCGACAGCTTGGCGGCCGTCGGCGGCAGGTCGTGGGTGGTGGCCGTGGCCAGGCAGTCGGCCCGCCAGCCCTCCGGCGGCAGCGGGCTTCCGCCGCCCGCCCAGTCCCGCTCGAACCACAGCACCGAGGTCCCGAGCACCCCGCGCCGGGCCAGGGCCTCGCGGACCCGCGGCTCGACCGTCCCGAGGTCCTCGCCGATGACGAGGGAGCCGGCGCGGTGGGCCTCCAGCACCAGGATCGCCAGCATGGCCTCGCCGTCGTAGCCGACGTACGTGCCCTCGGCGGGCGGGCTGCCCTCCGGGATCCACCACAGGCGGAACAGGCCCATCACGTGGTCGATGCGCAAGGCCCCGGCGTACGCGAACACCCCGCGCAGCAGGGCGCGGAAGGGGGCGTAGCCGGCGGCCGCCAGCCGGTCCGGACGCCACGGCGGCAGGCCCCAGTCCTGCCCGCGCGCGTTGAAGGCGTCCGGCGGGGCCCCGACGGAGATGCCGGTGGCGTGGAAGGGGCCGGTACGGGCGTCCGAGCCGTCGGGGTGCACTCCGACGGCCAGGTCGTGCACGATGCCCACGGCCATCCCGGCCTCGCGGGCGGCCCGCTGGGCGGCGGCGAGTTGCGTGTCGGTCAGCCAGACCAGCCACCGGTGGAAGTCGAGCCGCTCGGCGGGCTCCTCCCCGGCCGCGGCCGCGCACCAGGCGGCGTGCCGGTCCAGGGCCGGACCCTGCCCGGCGCGGAACTCCCCGTAGGCGGCTTCCCTTTCCGGCGTGCGCGGGACGGCGTACAGCAGCTCCAGGGCCTGGCGCTTGAGGTCCCAGACGGCGTCCCGGTCGATCAGCGCTCCCTTCTCCAGCACCTCGCGGCGCAGCTCGGCGCCCCGGGCGGCGAGTTCGGCGAGGGCGTCCGGCGCGGGGCAGCGGGCGTACTCCGGCAGGTCCTCGACGCGCAGGTGGACCGGGTCCGGGAAGCGGCGCGAGGAGGGGCGGTAGGGGGAGGGGTCGGTGGGGGTGCCCGGTACCGCCGCGTGCAGGGGGTTGACCTGGATGAAGCCGACGCCGTGGGTCCGTCCGGCCCAGCGGGCGAGGTCGGCGAGGTCCCCGAGGTCGCCCATGCCCCAGGAGCGCTCCGAGAGCAGGGAGTAGAGCTGGACGAGCAGGCCGTGGGTCCGTTCGGGCGCGGCGGGTGCCCGGTCCGGGGCGACGATCAGGGTGGCGGCGGCGGTCCGCCCGTCGGGCAGGTCGGCGCTGATCCGGTGGACGCCCAGCGGCAGTGCGCCGGGCAGCGGTCCGCCGGGTCCGGCCTCCCAGGCGGTGGCCGGCACGGGGGGCTGCCCGGGGATTTCCTCGGGCTCCAGGCGGAGCCGGGTCCCGGCCGGCAGCGCGGCCAGCGCGGCGGGCGGTGGTTCACCCCGCCAGCACACGAGCACGGGCGGCAGCACGCGGGCCGCCTCCTCGCCTTCGGCGGCGGCCAGGCACCGGCGGACGTCCTCCGGGGTCCCGGCGGGCACGCCGAGGACGTCGAGCACGGCGGCGACCGTGCCCTGCGGCACCCGGACGGTGACGTCCGCGGCGGGCTGGTAGGCGGTGGCGATGCCGTGCAGGGCCGCGAGCCGGGCCAGGTCGTCCATCGACGGGCACTCCTTAGGGCGGGCCGGGACATGAGAGGCAATCAGAAACGGGGCGCCGAAAGGCGGTACGCCGCGCGGCGACCACGGGGGAACACCCGCAGGAGACAACGGCGGGAGCGGCCGCAGGGGAACGACCGCGGGGGAACACCGCAGCCTTACCCACTCGGAGGCGTCGCATTCCTGGCGTATACCGGTCAGACCGCCCGCCCGCGTTGACACTCCAGCCGCACGAATGGTGGGCTCGGGATCATTCGTACGAGCGGGGACGTCCCGAGACGGGGAGGCTCTGTGCAGCTCAGGGGCAGGAAGCGAGCGGCGGCGGCCGCCGTCGCGGTGATCGGAGCGCTGCTCGGCGGGGCGGTGGCGGCCAGTCCGCGCGGGGCTGCCACGGTGTCCTCGCCACCCGCCGCGCCGGGCACCGGGGCCACGGATCCGGCCGCCGGCCCCGGCGGACCGGTGCTCGATCCCCGCGTGGAGCCTCCGCGCGGGGCCGGGGAGGGCCCCGCCGTGTGGCCCCGGCCGCAGTCGATGGCCGCCGACCCGGCCCGCGATGTGGCGCTGGGGACGGAGGCCGTACTCGTGGCGCCGTCCGACGCCGACCCGTACGCGGTCCGGGTGGTCCGCGACGCGCTGCGCGCGGCGGGGGTGCGGACCGTGCACGAACGGGCCGACGGTGCCCGGCCGCCCGGCCGGGGCCCCGTCGTACGGCTCCAGGGCCCGGACGCGCAGGAGGCGCTGCGGGCGCTGGGCGCGGCCGAGGCCGGCGACCTGCCGGACGGGGGCTACCGGCTGGCCGTGGGGCGGTCCGGCGGCCGCGACACCATCGCGCTGGCCGGTGTCGGGGAGGACGGACTGTTCCACGCGGCGCAGACGCTGCGCGCGGTCCTCGCCGGGGGTGGGGCGAAGGTGCCCGGCGTGCTGGTGCGGGACTGGCCGGCCGCGCCCGTACGGGGCATCGCGGAGGCGTTCTACGGGCAGCCGTGGACGCGCGAACAGCGGCTGGAGCAGCTGGACTTCATGGGCCGCACCAAGCAGAACCGGCTGCTGCTGGCCCCCGGCGACGACCCGTACCGGACGACGGCCTGGCGCCGGGAGTACCCGCGCGAGCAGCAGCAGGACTTCCGGGTGGTGGCCGAACGCGCCCGCGCCAACCGGGTCGTCCTGGGCTGGGCGGTGACCCCCGGCCAGTCGATGTGCCTGTCCTCGGCGGCCGACCGGGCGGCGCTCGCCCGCAAGCTGGACGCGATGTGGGAGCTGGGCTTCCGGGCCTTCCAGGTGCAGTTCCAGGACGTCAGCTACACCGAGTGGGGCTGCGAGGAGGACCGGGAGCGGTTCGGGAAGGGCCCGAAGGCGGCCGCACGGGCGCACGCCGAGGTCGCCGGGCATCTGGCGGCGCACCTGGCCGCGCGGTATCCCGGGGCGGCCCCGCTGTCGCTGCTGCCGACGGAGTTCTACCAGGAGGGCGCCACCGCCTACCGCACGGCCCTGGCGGGCGCGCTGGACGCACGGGTGGAGGTGGCCTGGACGGGCGTGGGCGTGGTGCCGCGCACCATCACCGGACGGGAGCTGGCCGGGGCGCGCTCGGCGCTGGGCCATCCGCTGGTGCTGATGGACAACTACCCGGTGAACGACTGGGATCCGGGCCGGATCTTCCTCGGCCCGTACGCGGGCCGCGAGCCGGCGGTCGCGGGCGGCTCGGCGGCCCTGCTGGCCAACGCCATGCCCCAGGGCACGCTCTCGCGCGTCCCGCTCTTCACGGCGGCGGACTTCGCCTGGAACCCGCGCGGTTACCGGCCCGGGGAGTCCTGGGCGGCGGCCGTGCGGGCCCTGGCGGGTCCCGACGCGCGTGCCCGGGAGGCGGTGGCGGCACTGGCCGGGAACACGGCGTCCTCGGGCCTGAAGCAGCCCGAGTCCGCCTACCTGGCGCCGCTGGTCGAGCAGTTCTGGAAGGCGCGGGCGGCGGGTGACCCGGCTGCGGGGACCGAGCTGCGCGCGGCGTTCACCGTGCTGCGGGAGGCGCCCGCCCGGCTGCCGGCCCTGGCGGGTGAGGCGGGGCCGTGGCTGGAGCGGCTCTCGCGCTACGGGACGGCGGGCGAGCTGGCCGTCGATGTCCTGCGGGCCCAGGCCCGCGGGGACGGGGCGGCGGCCTGGCAGGCGTCGCAGGCGCTGTCCCGCGCCCGCGCGGCGCTGGCGGAGCCCGGCGCGGTCCGGGTGGACGGAGCCGTCCTGGACCCGTTCCTCGCCAAGGCGGTGGAGGAGGCGGACGCCTGGACCGGGGCCGCCCGTCCGACCGGCGAGGTCACCAAGGACGCGCAGAGCTGGACGGTGCGGCTGGACGCGGTGCGCCCGGTGGACACGGTGACGGTGATGACGGAACCGCTGCCGGCGGGAGCACCGGCCGCTGCGGTGGAGGCGCACGTGCCGGGCGAGGGCTGGCGCACGGTGGGCGAGGCCGCGCCGTCGGGCTGGACCCAGGTGAACACCGCGGGGCTGCGCGCGGACGCGGTACGGCTGTCCTGGGCGGGCGGCGGGGCGGCGCCGGCCGTGCACCGGGTGGTGCCGTGGTTCGGGGACGGCCCCCGGGCCCGCTTCGAACTGGCGGCCGGGGGCCGGGCCGACGCCGAGATCGGCGGCGCGCCGCGGCGGCTCTCGGCGGACCTGACGGCCCTCGGCCCCGGCGAGGTCCGCGGGCCGCTGTCGGCGCGGCCACCGCAGGGCATCGAGGTCCGGCTGCCGGCGGTGGCCGTGGCCCCGCGCGGCGGCCGGGCCTCGATCCCCTTCGAGGTCGTGGTCGGCCCGTCCGTCGCGCCGGGCACCCACCAGGTCCCGGTGGCCTTCGAGGGCGAGGTGCGCACCCTGACGGTGCGGGCGGTGCCGCGCACCGGCGGGCCGGACCTGCTGCGCGGGGCGCGGGCGGGCTCCTCGGCGGACGAGACGCCGGCGTTCCCCGCCTCGGCGGTGGTGGACGGCTCACCGGCGACGCGCTGGTCCTCGCCGGCGGTGGACGGCGCCTGGTGGCAGGCGGAGTTCGCCTCCCCGGTCCGCGTCGGGCGGCTGGAGCTGCACTGGCAGGAGGCGTACCCGTCGGCCTACCGCGTGGAGACCTCCGCCGACGGGACGACCTGGCGCCCGGCCGCCGCCGTCCCGTCCTCGACGGGCGGCGCGGAGACCGTGCGCCTGGACGCGCCCGACACCCGCTTCCTGCGCGTGACCTGCGAGCGCCGCGCGACGCGCTACGGCTGCTCCCTGTGGTCGGCGGAGGCGTACGCGGTGACGCCGTAGCGGTGGCCCCGCAGCCGCACCGGCCGTGGCCCGGTCCGCTCGGGCCGCGGTCCGCCCGCGTCAGGAGGCCGCGACGCCGATGCGCTCCAGGGCGTCCTCGGCCCCGTACGGCTGGAGGTACGGCATCCACCGCGGATCGCGGTGTCCCGTCCCGATGATGCGCCAGGCCAGCCCGGACGGCGGAGCCGGCTGGTGGCGCAGGCGCCAGCCGAGGTCCACCAGGTGCCGGTCGGCCTTGACGTGGTTGCACCGGCGGCAGGCGGCGACGACGTTGTCCCACACGTGCTGGCCGCCCCGGCTGCGCGGGACGACGTGGTCGACGCTGGTGGCGACGGCCCCGCAGTACATGCAGCGGCCGCCGTCCCGTGCGAACAGGGCGCGCCGGGTGAGCGGAACGGGCCCCCGGTAGGGGACCCGCACGAAACGCTTGAGCCGGACCACGCTGGGCGCGGGGACGACTCTGGTCGCGCTGTGCAGGTAGGCGCCGGATTCCTCCAGGGAGACCGCTTTGTTCTCCAGGACGAGGACGAGCGCGCGGCGGAGCGGTACGACGCCGAGAGGCTCGTACGACGCGTTGAGGACCAGGACGTGCGGCACGGACTGCCTCCTTGTACGCCGGCGGCGCGTGGCTCGCGCCGGGACGATCTGCTCTCCAGTCTCTCCTCAGGGCTGGTGGGAACGCCACCACGCGCCCGTAACGGGTCCGAGGTGTTTTCCACCACATCCACGTCATCCCCAGGTGAGCCTGGTCTCTCCCTCGAACAGAGCGACGGGGTGAAGGTAATGCCCCGTTAGTGTGGTTGGTCTGTCCGTATACCCGCCCCCCGGGCCCGGCCCGGGGGGGACCCCAGCGGACAGACCGCTAGACCTGGAGGTTTCCCGCCGTGCCCTGGCCCGCCGCCCTGCTGCCCCTGGCATCCGCCACCCCGGACGCGACCGCGACGCTCAAGGAGACGCACGAGAGCGTCACCGGGGCCGCGAGCTTCATCGAGGAGAACTGGGCCGCCTGGCTGGGTGTGGGCCTGCGCATCCTGCTGATCGTCGTGATCGCGGCTGCGCTGCGCTCGGTGGTCCGCAAGGCTCTGACCAAGCTGATCCGCCGGATGAACACCAGCGCCGAAGCGGTCGAGGGCACCGCGCTCGGCGGACTGCTGGTCAACGCCGAGCGCCGCCGTCAGCGTTCGGAGGCGATCGGCTCGGTGCTGCGCTCGGTGGCCTCGTTCCTGATCCTCGGCACGGCCGCGCTGATGGTGCTGGCCGCACTGAAGATCAACCTGGCCCCGCTGCTGGCGAGTGCCGGTGTGGCGGGTGTGGCGATCGGCTTCGGCGCCCGCAACCTGGTGACCGACTTCCTGTCGGGCGTCTTCATGATCATGGAGGACCAGTACGGCGTCGGGGACCAGATCGACGCGGGGGTCGCGTCGGGCGAGGTCATCGAGGTCGGCCTGCGCGTGACCAAGCTGCGCGGGGACAGCGGCGAGATCTGGTACGTGCGCAACGGCGAGATCAAGCGGATCGGCAACCTCAGCCAGGGCTGGGCGACCGCGACGGTGGACGTGCAGGTCAAGCCGTCGGAGAGCCTCTCGCGGATCCGCGAGGTGGTCCAGGAGGTCGCCGACGCCCTGGCGAAGGAGAGCCCGTGGGACGAGCGCCTGTGGGGTCCGGTGGAGGTGCTCGGCCTGGACGAGGTGCTGCTCGCCTCCATGACGGTGAAGGTGTCCGCGAAGACGATGCCCGGCAAGCAGTTCGCCGTGGAGCGTGAGCTGCGCTGGCGGATCAAGGAGGCCTTCGACGCCGCGGGCATCCGGATCGTCGGCGGCGTGCCGGCGGAGGAGGAGGACCAGTCGGCGGCGGACCCCTCCGCGGCGGTCGCCGCGCCGTCCGCGCTGGCCAACCCGACCTCCCCGCAGTCCCTGGCCACCGCGCCGATCCCGCCGCCGGCCGGGCCCCGCATCACCAAGTAAGGCGCCGGCCGCCGCGCCGCCTCCCCCACCGCTGCCCCGCGGGCCGCCGTCGCACGGCACGGCCCGCGGGGCAGCGGCATTGACACGGGTCGGACAGCGATAGGAAACTTCCCTAACAGTTCACCCGGTGAGGGAAGAGAGCCAGCATCATGCCCGCCGCCACGCCCGGAACACCCAGCCTCCTGCGCGCCATGAACGACCGCGCCGCGCTCGAGCTGCTGCTGACGCACGGACCGCTGTCCCGGACCCGGATCGGGCATCTGACGGGGCTGTCCAAGCCCACCGCCTCCCAGCTCCTGGCCCGCCTGGAGAACGCCGGACTCGTCGTCGCCACCGGCACCGACGGCGGCCGCCCCGGCCCGAACGCCCAGCTCTACGAGGTCAACCCGCGGGCCGCGCACGTCGGCGGCCTCGACGTCACCCCCGACCGGGTGCTGGCGGCGGTCGCCGACCTCACCGGCACCGTCACCGGGACGCACGAGGTTCCGTACTCCCCGGACAAGGACGTCATCGACCAGGTCTCCGAGGCCCTCGGCGGAGCCGTCAAGGCCGCCGGACTGCACCGCTCCGACCTGCACCGGGTGGTCATCGCCACGCCCGGGGCCTTCGACCCGCAGACCGGCCGGCTGCGCTACGCCAGCCACCTGCCCGGCTGGCACTCCCCCACCCTCCTCGAAGAACTGGCGGCGGCCCTGCCCATGCCGGTCGAGTACGAGAACGACGTCAACCTCGCCGCCGTCGCCGAGCAGCGCCTCGGCGCGGCGCGCGGCCACCAGGACTTCGTCCTGCTGTGGAACGAGGACGGCCTCGGCGCCGCCCTGGTGCTCGGCGGCCGGCTGCACCGCGGCTGGACCGGCGGCGCCGGCGAGGTGGGCTTCCTGCCCGTTCCCGGCCATCCGCTGGTCCGGCAGGTCACCCGCGCCAACACCGGCGGCTACCAGGAGCTGGCCGGCTCGCAGGTGGTCCCCGGCCTCGCCGCGGACCTGGGCGTCGAAGCGGAGCCCCTGCCGCTCTCCGCCCGCCCGCACAGCGCGGAGGTGGCCGCCGCCGTGGCGCTGCTCGCGCGGGCCGCCGCGGCGCCCGAGGGGGCGAACCTGCGCTTCCTGCAGTCCTACGCCACCCTGCTGGCCACCGGTCTCGCCTCGCTGGTCGCCGTACTGGACCCGGAGATCGTGGTGCTCTCCGGAGCGGTGATCGCCGCCGGCGGCGATCCGCTGCGCGGCCTGCTGGAGGCCGAGCTGGCCGAACTGGCGCCCTCCCGGCCCCGGCTGGTCTCCGGAGAGGTGCGGGAGCGCCCGGTGCTGCGCGGCGCGCTGGAGAGCGCGCTGGCCACCACCCGCGACGAGGTCTTCGACACCTCCCGCTGAGCCGGTCCGCCACACCGCCACGGGCCGAACCGCCACGGTGCCGAACCGCCGCGCGCCGGGACGGCGCGGCCGGACCCCCCCCCGGCACCGTCCCGCTCCCGTTACCCGCTCCCCTTCCCCACCGCTCCCCTTCTCCACCGCTCCCCTTCTCCACCGCTCCCGTTCTCCACCGCTTCCCCGCTCCTCCGTTCGCCCCTGCTGCACACCTCCCAGGAAGTCCCCCGCGCAGAGAGTGACACCGACATGCCCCGAAGCTCCCGCCTGACCTCCGCGACCGCCACGGCCGCCGCCCTCACCGCGATATCCCTGCTCGCCACCGCGTGTACCGGCTCCACCGGCAGCGCGGCGGGCGACGACCCCGCCCAGGACGTCACGATCACCTTCTGGCACGGCTGGTCCGCGCCCGCCGAGGTCAAGGCCATCGAGGACAACATCCGGCGGTTCGAGGCGGCGCACCCGAACATCGAGGTCAAGGTCACCGGCAACATGACCGACGACAAGATCAACCAGTCGCTGCGGGCGGGCGGCGACAAGGCCCCGGACGTGGTGTCCTCCTTCACCACCGACAGCGTCGGCAAGTTCTGCAACTCGGGCGCCTTCGCCGACCTGAACCCCTTCCTGGCGAAGTCCGGAATCGACAAGGCGAAGGTCTTCCCCCAGCCGCTGCTGAACTACACCGCGTACCGCGGCAACCAGTGCACGCTGCCCCTGCTGCACGACGCCTACGGCCTGGTCTACAACAAGGACGCCTTCGAGGCGGCCGGCGTCACCGCCCCGCCGAAGACCTGGAGCGAGTTCACCGAGGTCGCGCGGAAGCTCACCAAGACCAAGGGCGACTCGTACGAACGGGTCGGCATCATGCCCACCTTCCACGGCTACGAGACCACCCCCATGCGGCTGGCGGCGCAGTGGGGCGCGACGTACTTCGCGGCCGACGGCACCTCCAACCTGGCCGGGGATCCGGCGTTCACCAGGATGCTGACCGCCCAGAAGGACCTGGTCGAAGAACTCGGCGGCTACGAGAAGCTGGAGAGGTTCCGGTCCTCCTTCGGTGACGAGTGGGGCGCCGAACACCCCTTCCACAAGGGGCAGGTCGCCATGCAGATCGACGGCGAGTGGCGGCCGGACATGGCCAGGGAGGCGGGCGTCGCCTTCACCATCGGCACCGCCCCGCTGCCCGTCCCCGACGACCAGCTCGGCGACTACGGCAAGGGCTACGTGTCCGGCACGATCATGGGGATCGCCGCGGGCAGCAGGAAGCAGAACGCGGCCTGGGAGCTGGTGAAGTACATGACCACCGACACCGAGGCGGTGGTGGCCTTCGCCAACGGCATACACAACGTGCCCTCCACCATCGAGGCGCTGGCCTCGCCGGACCTCCGGGTGGACGAGAACTTCAAGACGTTCCTCGACATCGCCCGGCATCCGAAGTCGACCACCACCCCGCCGCAGGCGGACGGCGGCACCTACCAGCTGACCTTCACCGACCTGGCCTACCAGCACGAGAAGGGCGCGGTCCCGGACCTGCCGGCCGCCCTCGCCCGGACGGACGCGCAGATCGACACGGACATCGCGAAGGCGAAGTAGCCCCGATGGCCACGCACATCCCGCGGGCGACGCGCCGCCGCTCGCCCCTCGCCGCCAGGCGCAGGAGGGCGGGCCTGCGCACCCTCGCCTTCATGGCGCCCTGGCTGATCGGGTTCGCGGTCTTCTTCGCCTACCCGCTGCTGTCCACCGTCTACTTCTCCTTCACGCGGTACGACGGCTTCCGGCCGCCCGTCTTCAACGGCCTGGACAACTGGACGTACGTGTTCACGCAGTACCCGCAGTTCTGGCCGGCGATGCGCAACACGCTGTGGCTGGTCGTGGTGATGGTGGCCTGCCGGGTCGTCTTCGGACTCGGCGCCGGCATGCTCATCACCAAGGTCAGGACCGGGGCCGGGCTCTTCCGCACGCTGTTCTACCTGCCCTGCCTCGCCCCGCCGGTGGCCGCCACGCTGTCGTTCGTCTTCCTGCTGAACCCCGGCACCGGCCCGGTCAACACCCTGCTCCAGGCGGTGGGTCTGCCCCAGCCGGGCTGGTTCACCGACGCGGACTGGGCCAAACCCGCCCTGACCGTGCTCGCGGTGTGGGGCGTCGGCGACCTGATGGTGATCTTCATGGCCGCGCTCCTCGACGTGCCGAAGGACCAGTACGAGGCGGCCGAGCTCGACGGCGCCGGGGCCTGGCAGCGCTTCCGCCACATCACCCTGCCGAACATCTCCCCGATCATCCTGTTCGCCGTGGTGACCGGGGTGATCCAGGCGATGCAGTACTACACCCAGCCGCTGGTCGCCGGGAAGGTGGCGGCCGGTGTGATCGGCGGCTCCGGCCAGCAGTTCGAGCCGGGCTATCCCGACAAGTCCACGCTCACCCTGCCGCAGATCGTCTACACCACCGGCTTCCAGCGGTTCGACTACGGCACCGCCTGCGTGCTCGCCCTGGTCCTGTTCGCCCTCTGCACGGTGTTCACGGCCCTGTTGATGCGCCGCCGCGGCGGCCTGATCGGAGGTGGGCACCGATGACACCCCCGCACCGGCGCACCGCCGTGCTCCAGTGGGTCGCCGTGCACTCGCTCGCGATCGCCGCCGCCTTGTTCTTCGTCCTGCCGTTCGTCTTCGTCCTCCTCACCTCGCTGATGACCGATCAGCAGGCGCTCACCCGCGACCTGGTGCCGGACACCTGGGTCTGGGAGAACTACGCCAGGGTGTGGGACACCCCGGGCTTCCTGACCTGGTGGCGCAACACCCTGCTGTACGCCGGGCTGGGCACGGTGCTGACCGTCGCCTCCTCCGTCCCGGTGGCCTACGCGCTCGCCAAGTTCCGCTTCCGCGGACAGCGGATCTCGATGCTGCTGGTCATCGCCGTGATGATGCTGCCGCCCCAGGTCGTGATCATCCCCATGTACCTGTTCTGGGCCAAGCAGCTGGACCTCTCGGGCACCCTGTGGCCGCTGATCGTTCCGCTGGCCTTCGGCGACGCGTTCTCCGTCTTCCTGCTCCGCCAGTTCCTGCTGACCATTCCCGACGAGTACCTGGACGCGGCCCGCGTCGACGGCTGCGGCGAGCTGCGGGCGCTGCTGCGGATCGTGCTGCCGATGGCGAGGCCGAGCATCGCCGCGGTCGCGCTGTTCTCGTTCTTCTCCCTGTGGAACGACTACTTCGGTCCCCAGATCTACGCCTCCGACAATCCGGCCGCGTGGACCCTCAGCTACGGCCTGGAGTCCTTCAAAGGGGCGCACCACACCAACTGGAACCTGACCATGGCCGCGACCGTGATGGTCATGGCCCCGGTGATCGTCCTCTTCTTCTTCGCCCAGAAGGCGTTCGTCGAGGGAGTCACCCTGACCGGAGTGAAAGGCTAGGCATGAAACTCGCAGTGGTGGGCGGCGGTTCCACCTACACCCCCGAGCTGATCGACGGATTCGCGCGGCTGCGCGACACCCTGCCCGTCAGCGAGCTGGTGCTGATCGACCCCGCCACGGAACGGCTGGAGCTGATCGGCGGCCTCGCCCGGCGCATCTTCGCCCGGCAGGGGCACCCGGGCCTGATCACCACCACCTCCGACCTCGACGCCGGGGTGGAGGGCGCCGACGCCGTCCTGCTCCAGCTGCGCGTCGGCGGCCAGGCCGCCCGGCTGGGGGACGAGACCTGGCCGCTGGAGTGCGGCTGCGTCGGGCAGGAGACCACGGGCGCCGGGGGGCTCGCCAAGGCACTGCGCACCGTCCCGGTGGTCCTCGACATCGCCGAACGGGTGCGGCGGGCCAGCCCGGACGCCTGGATCATCGACTTCACCAACCCGGTCGGCATCGTCACCCGGGCCCTGCTGCGGGCCGGCCACCGGGCCGTCGGCCTGTGCAACGTGGCGATCGGCTTCCAGCGCCGGTTCGCCGCCCTGCTCGACCTGGCACCCGCCGAGATCCACCTGGACCACGTCGGGCTCAACCACCTCACCTGGGAGCTGGGGGTGCGCCGGGGCGGCCCGGCGGGCGAGGACCTGCTGCCGCGGCTGCTCGCCGAGCACGGGGAGGCCGTCGCCGGTGACCTGCGGCTGCCGCGCGCCGTCCTGGACCGGCTGGGCGTCGTGCCGTCCTACTACCTGCGGTACTTCTACGCGCACGACGAGGTGGTGCGCGAACTGGCGGACAAGCCCGCGCGGGCGGCCGAGGTCGCCGCGATGGAGCGGGAGCTGCTCGGCCTGTACGGGGACCCCGCGCTGGAGGAGAAGCCCGCGCTGCTGGCCCGGCGCGGCGGGGCGTTCTACTCGGAGGCGGCCGTGGACCTGGCGGCCGCGCTGCTGGGCGACGGGACCGGCGGCGGCCCGGCCGTGCAGGTGGTCAACACCCTCAACAACGGCACGCTGCCCTTCCTGCCGGACGACGCGGTGGTCGAGGTACAGGCACGGGTGGACGCCTCGGGGCCGCGCCCGCTGGCCGTGCCCGCGCTGGACCCCTTGTACACCGGGCTGATCGCGCACGTGACGGCGTACGAGGACCTCGCCCTGGACGCGGCGCTGCGCGGCGGCCGCGAGCGCGTCTTCCGGGCGCTGCTGGCCCATCCCCTGGTGGGGCAGACCGACCGGGCCGAGGGGCTGACGGACCGGCTCCTCGCGCACAACAAGGAGCACCTGCCATGGGCGTGACCCGGGCCGGGCGGGCGGCGGTGCTGGCCGTGGACGCCGGGAACAGCAAGACGGACGTGGCGCTCGTCGCCGCGGACGGTTCGGTGCTGTGCTCGGGTCGGGCCGGGGGCTTCCAGCCGTCCCGGACCGGCGTGGCGGGGGCCGTCGACGTCCTGGCGCGGGCCATGGCCGCGGCGGGCCTGGACCCGGGGCCGCGGGGCGGCCCGTACGCCGCGCACGTGTCCGCCTGCCTGGCCAATGCCGACTTCCCGGCGGAGGAGCGGGAGCTGGCCGCCGAGATCCGCCGCCGGAACTGGGCCGGCTCCACGGCCGTGTACAACGACACCTTCGCACTGCTGCGCGCCGGGCTGCCCGCGGGCGGCCCGGCGTGCGGTGTCGCCGTGGTGTGCGGGGCGGGCATCAACTGCGTCGGGATGGCCCCGGACGGGCGGACGGCCCGCTTCCCCGCCGTCGGCCGGATCTCCGGCGACTGGGGCGGCGGGGGCGGCCTCGCCGAGGAGGCGCTGTGGTGGGCGGCGCGGGCCGAGGACGGCCGGGGGGAGCCCACCGCCCTGGCCCGGGCGTTGCCGGCGCACTTCGGCCACACCTCCGTGTACGCGCTGATCGAGTCGCTGCACCTGGGCCGGATTCCGCTCGGGCGGCGGCACGAGCTGGCCCCGGTGCTGTTCGCGGTGGCGGCGGCCGGGGACCCGGTGGCGGTGTCGCTGGTGCACCGGCAGGCGGACGAGGTCGTCGCGATGGCGGTGGTGGCGCTGGCCCGGCTGGACCTGCTCGACGAGGACGCGCCCGTGGTGCTCGGCGGCAGCGTGCTGGCCGCCCGGCATCCGCAGCTCGACGAGCGGATCGCGGCGGGCCTCGCCGAACGGGCGCCGCGCGCCCGGGTGTCGGTGGTGACGGCGCCCCCGGTCCTGGGCGCCGGGCTGCTGGGGCTGGACGCGCTCGGGTCCCCGGACGGCGCCCACGGAAAACTCCGTGCCCATTTCGGGTGAACCGGCCCCGGAGGGCGGTCGGTCTGGAACCGTGGCGGTCGCCGGCACGTATTCACGGTGCAGGGGTGGGAGCCGCCCCGGGGGGCGGATCTCCCGAGATCCGGCACCGGGTGGTGTGACGGGCCGTGCATGCGGCCATACTGCTGCGGAGCAAGGACCAAGGGGGAGGTCACGGTGGCCGTCACATCACGCGCGCCCGCGTCCGGGGGCGGCGCCGCCGTGCCGTCCCCGGGGGCGCCGGCGGCGCCGTCCGGTGCGCCGCCGGGGCGCAGGACGGCCTGGGCCGAGGGGGTGGAGCGGCTGCGCCGCGCGGCCACCACCGAGCCCGGCCGGCTGCGGATCATCGGCGCCGTGCTGGCCGCGCTGATCGTGCTGTTCGGCTCGGTCGGCCTGTGGGAGGTCACCCGCCGCAGCGCCGCCGCCGAGGACGTCGTGGGCCGCAGCCAGCCGCTGAGCGCGGACGCGGCGAGCCTCTACCGCTCGCTGGCCGACGCCGACACGGCCTCCTCCAGCGGCTTCCTGCTGGGCGCCGCCGAGGAGCGCGAGGTCCGCCTGCGCTACGAGAAGGACATCGCCAACGCCTCGCGGCTGCTGGTCAGCGCGGCCGCGAACACCGGCGGCAGCCAGGACTCCCGCGCCCAGATCACCCTGCTGAACGAGCAGCTGCCGCGCTACACCGGCCTGGTCGAGCAGGCCCGGGCGGCCAACCGGCAGGGCCTTCCGCTGGGCGGCGCCTACCTGCGCTACGCCAACGAGCAGATGACCACCCAGCTCCTGCCGGCCGCGCAGCGGCTGTACGAGGCGGAGACCGCCCGGCTCTACACGGACTACGACGACTCCCGGTCCTGGCCGCTGGCCTCCCTCGCCGCGGGCCTGGTCGCGCTGGGCGCCCTGGTGTGGGCCCAGCGGCGCGCCTACCGCCGTACGAACCGGGTCTTCAACCAGGGGCTGCTGGCGGCGACGGCCGCCTCCGTGGTGCTGCTGCTGTGGCTGGCGGGAGGGCACACGGTGGCCCGGGCGTCACTGAACGAGGCCCGGACGCAGGGGCAGGAGTCGCTGAAGGTGCTCAACGACGCGCGGATCGCCTCCCTGCGGGCCCGGGCCGGGGAGAACCTGACGCTGATCGCGCGCGGCGCCGTGCTCGCGGCGGACAGGAAGTCCGACAAGTACGACGTGGACTTCACGACCAGCATGACGGAGCTGGACGCCGGACTGGCGCTCGCGCGGCGGCTTGCCGACGACGAGGCCGGCCGGGCGCCCGTGGCCCGCGCCGCGGACGGCGTGGAGCTGTGGAAGCAGCGGCACAAGGCGGCCCGGGAGGCGGACTTGACGGGGGACTACGAGTCCGCGCTGGTCCAGGTCGTCGGGGACGAGGGCCACCAGGACAGCAGCGGGGCGGCGTTCGACACGGTGGACGCCTCCCTGGAGCAGGCGGTGGCCCACGAGCAGCGGGAGTTCACCCGGGCGGCCCGTGACGCACGGGGCGCGCTGGACGGGCTGCCGATCGGGACGGCCGTCCTCGCCGCCCTCGGCGCGGCGGCGGCGCTGCTGGGCATCGGGCGCAGGCTTTCGGAGTACAGGTGAGAGGGATGCGGACACGAGCGGTGCGGGCCCCGGGCGGCCCGGGAGGCGGTGCGGACCGGGGTACGCGGGCCGTCCGGCGGCGGCTGACGGGCCGGTTGCGCGGCTGGGGCGGGGTGAGCGCGATGGCGGTGGCCTGCGCGGTGACCGCCGCCACCGTGCTGCTGCCGCTGGCCAGTGCGACGCAGGACACCGCGGCCGGCCGGGCGGTGCGGGGCCCCGCGTCGACGGCGGCGGCCCCGGCCGCGCCCGGGGGGCTCCTCGACACCTGCCAGGACCCGGAGGCGAGTCTGCGCCCGTCGGGTCTGGACGGTGCGGCGATCGCGCGGATCAAGGCGGCCGGCAAGCTCGTCGCGGGTGTGGACCAGAACAGCTTCCGCTGGGGCTACCGCAGCCAGGCCGAGGACGGCGGCGGGCTCGACGGTTTCGACATCGACCTGGTCAAGGCCATCGCCCAGGACATCCTGGGCGATCCGAACGCGGTCATCTACCGGGCCATCCCGACCAGCCAGCGCATTCCGGCGCTCCAGGAGGGCCGGGTCGACATCGTCGTGCGGACCATGACCATCAACTGCAAGCGGCTGGAGGAGGTCGCCTTCTCGACGGCCTACTTCGAGGCGGGGCAGCAGGTGCTGGCCCCGCGGGGCTCGCAGATCACCGGCTACGACACCTCCCTGCGGGACAAGCGGATCTGCTTCGCCGCCGGTTCCACGGCCGAGGCCGCCTTGACGGCCCGGTCGTACGGCTCGGTCCCGGTCACCGTGCCCAGCCAGCTGGACTGCCTGGTCCGCCTCCAGCTGGGCGAGGTGGACGGCATCGTCACGGACAACGCGCTGGCCGCCGGCCAGGCCGCACAGGACCCGTCGGTGCGGCTGGTCGGCTCGCCCTTCACCCGCGAGTTCTACGGGGTGGCGATGAACAAGGACGCCTCCGACCTGGTGCGCCGGGTCAACAAGGTGCTGGAGGAGTACCGTGCGGGCGGCGGTGAGAGCCGCTGGATGAAGTCCTACCTCAAGCACCTGCAACCGGTGCTGCCCGGCGTCGCCGCACCGCCCGAGCCCAAGTACCGGGACGGCTGAGGCCGGTGGCGGGCACGGAGCGGGACACCGGAGCGGAGGCACAGTCGTTGGAGTCGTGGTCGTCGGCAGTGATGGACCGGGACGCGGTCGACCGCGCCCTGAACCGGCTGGTCGCGGAGCACGAGGCGGTGGAGACCTCGCTGCTGGCCCTCCAGGACCACGCCGGGCGCCGGCTGCTGGAGGGCGCCGGGCTGACCGGCGTCACCAAGGAGCGGTGGGCGGCCGCCGAGGCCGACATCACCCGGCTGTGGACGTACTTCGACGCCTACAGCGGGGCCCTGGCCGCCGCCCGGGAGATCCGCGAGCGGCGCCGCTGGCCGGGCCGAGCGGAGCTGGTCGAGCTGACCGAGCGGCTGCGCGGGCCCGGGGTGCTGATCGCGGGCGCCGCCGCGGAGGGCGCCGGGCTGGCCGAGCGGTTCTCGCTCGCCGAGCTGGTGGCCCGCATGAACGCGCTGTACGCGAGCTCGCTGGACGTGGTGGTCGCCGCCGACGCGGTGTGGTCGGCGCTGCCCGCCCGCATCGACCTGCTCGCCGCCGAGTTGCACCGCACCCGTTCGCTGGCCCACTCGGTGGGGGTCCGGCCCGGCGAGCACCCCGCGGGTGACGAGCTGGAGGCCATCACGGCCGAACTCGCGGAGCTGCGGGCCGCGGTGATCGCGGATCCGCTGGCGTTCTGGGTGCCGGCCGCGTCGGGGAGTTCCGCGCCCGGCGGCGGCCGCCCGGACACCGGGCGCTACGACCGCGCCGCGCTCGCTCTGGAGGACGTGCGCCGGGAGGTCGAGGCCGTGCTGGACGTCCGGCAGGACGCCGAGCAGCGGCTGATCGCCCTGCGGGACGTGCTCTCGCGTGCCGACCGGACCTTGGCGGAGGCCCGGACGGCCCGCGGCGAGGTGCTGGCGAAGATCGCCGCGTCGGAGGTGCCCGCGGTGAGCGGCCCGCCGACCGCGCTGCAGGAGCAGCTCGCGGCGGCGGCCGAGCACCGTCGCCAGGCCCGCTGGCACCGGCTCTCCCCGCTGCTGGAGTCCCTGGAGGAGCGGGCCGGGGAGGAACTGCGCCGCGCCCGGGAGTCGTTGACGGCGGTGACGGCGCCCCTCGCGGTGCGGGCCGAGCTGCGCGGGCGGCTCGACGCCTACCGGGCGAAGGTGGCCCGGCACGGGCTGGCGGAGGACCCGCTGCTGATCGAGCGGTATGACGCGGCCCGGCGGATGCTGTGGAGCGCGCCCTGCGACCTGCGGGCCGCCGAGCAGGCCGTCCTGCGCTACCAGCAGGCGGCGGCCGAGGCGGTGCGGGGCGCGGGGGCCCCGGGAATGGAGGGCGCGTGAGCCTGATCGGAACCCGTTGCGTGCGGCCCGGCTGCCCCGGGGCGTACGAGGACATGGGTGGCGGCGAGGTGTACTGCGACACCTGCGGGCTGGCGCCGGCCGGCTCCGTCGCGGCCGGGGCCCAGGAGCTGGTGTCGCCGCCGACGGGGATGACGAGCGCGGCGCGCGGCGCGGGGCGGGGCTCCGCCGGATCGGGCAGGTCGGGCGGCTCCTCCTGGTCCGCCGGTTCCGACGGAACCGACGGGTCCGGGACCGCGGGCGGGCGGGGCTCGCACGGTTCGGCGCGCTCCTCGGCCTCGGCGCGTTCGTCCGCGTCCCGCCGCTCGGTGTCGGGGCGGCTCTCGCGCGCCCTGTCCGGGCCCGGGTCCGTGCCGTCGGTGTCGGTGCGCAGTTCGGGCTCGGCGCCCTCGTCGTCCGGGCGCGGGCGGCTCGGCGCCGGGCTGGTCGACGTACCGGCCGTGCCCCGTCCGGATCCCGCGGCGGCCGTCCTGGAGAACCCCGAGGTGCCCGAGCGCAAGCGGTTCTGCTCGCGCGCCGACTGCGGCGCCCCGGTGGGGCGGGCCCGGGGCGGGCGGCCCGGGAGGACGGAAGGGTTCTGCACCAAGTGCGGCCACCCCTACTCCTTCGTGCCCAAGCTGCGCGCGGGCGAGGTCGTGCGCGGCCAGTACGAGGTGGCGGGCTGCCTCGCGCACGGCGGGCTCGGCTGGGTGTACCTCGCGGTGGACCGGGCGGTGTCGGACCGCTGGGTGGTGCTCAAGGGCCTGCTGGACACCGGCGACGAGGACGCGATGGCGGCCGCGATATCGGAGCGGCGCTTCCTCGCGGAGATCGAGCACTCCAACATCGTGCGCATCTACAACTTCGTGGAGCACCTCGACCAGCGGACCGGTTCGCTGGACGGCTACATCGTCATGGAGTACGTGGGCGGCAGATCGCTGAAGGAGATCGCGAACGACCGGCGCCGGCCGGACGGCCGGCGGGACCCGCTGCCGGTGGAGCAGGCCTGCGCGTACGGGATCGAGGCGCTGGAGGCGCTCGGCCACCTGCACAGCCGGAACCTCCTCTACTGCGACTTCAAGGTCGACAACGCGATCCAGCAGCAGGACCAGCTGAAGCTGATCGACATGGGTGCGGTACGGCGCATGGACGACGCGGAGTCGGCCATCTACGGCACGGTGGGCTACCAGGCCCCCGAGGTCGCCGAGCTGGGCCCCTCGGTCGCCTCCGACCTGTACACGGTGGCGCGCACCCTGGCCGTCCTGACCTTCGACTTCCAGGGCTACACCAACGTCTTCGCGGACTCGCTGCCGGACCCGGAGCACATCGAGGTGTTCGGGCGGTACGAGTCCTTCTACCGGCTGCTCGTCCGTGCCACCGATCCGGATCCCGGACGGCGGTTCGCCTCCGCGCAGGAGATGGCGGACCAGCTGACGGGCGTGCTGCGGGAGGTCGTCGCCCTCCAGACGGGCCGGCCGCGGCCGCAGCTGTCCACCCTGTTCGGCCCGGAGACGCGGGTGCCGGACACCCGGCTCTTCACGGACACGGCCGACCCGGTGGTCTCCCGCCTCGGCCTGCGCCCGCCCGCCTCCCGGGGCGGTCTGCGCCGCCGACGCGCCGAAACCGCTCCCGCCGTCCCGGGCCCCCCGCCCCGGACACCCCGACCGGTGCTCTCGCCCGCCGGCACGGCCGCGCCGTCGATGCCCTCGCCCACCCCGCCGGGAAGCACCCCTCCCGGTCCCGCGGCGTTCGGGGCCGGGACGCCACCGGGCGGCGCCGCGCCGATCACTGGGGGCATCGGGAGCAGCGCGACGCACGTGGCCGCGGTGCCCGCGCCCCGGCACCCGTCGCCTCCGCCGCCGGCGGCTCCCGCCGGCGGCGGAGGACCGGCGCCCGCCCCGGCACCGGCCTTTCCCGCGGGAGCGCCCCGGCGGGACCTCGCGCTGGCGCTGCCGGTGCCGCTGGTGGACCCGGCCGACCCCAACGCCGGTTTCCTGACCGGCCTGCTGGCTTCGGCGCCCGCGGACCTCCTGGGCGCCCTCGGCTCGGCCCCGGCCGATTCGGCCGAGCTGCGGCTGCGGGAGCTGCGGGCCCGGCTGGAGCTGGGCGAACCGGCCGCGGCCTCCGGCACCCTCCGGGAGCTGGAGGAGCGGTACCCGGACGACTGGCGGGTGGTGTGGGCTCGCGGCGTCGCCTCCCTGGCCTGCGGGCAGGACGAGATCGCGGCCCTGTCCTTCGACGCGATCTACGACGCCTTCCCCGGCGAGCCCGCGCCGAAGCTGGCGCTCGGGCTGTGCGCGGAGGTCCTCGGCCAGCTGGACAACGCCGCCGAGTACTACCGCCTCGTCTGGACCACCGACCCGGGATTCGTGAGCGCCGCCTTCGGGCTGGCGCGGGTCCGGCTCGCCGCCGGCGACCGGGCCGGAGCCGTGTACGCGCTGGAGTCCGTGCCCGAGGCGTCCATCCACTACACCGCCGCGCGGGTGGCCGCGGTACGGGCACGTCTGCGCGAGCGGTCCCCGCAGGAGCCGCTGCTGGCCGACCTGACGGCCGCCGCCGGGCAGGTGGAGGCGCTGCGGCGGTTCGGGCTGGATCCGGAGCGCCACGAGCGGCTCACGACGGAAGTTCTGGGCGCGGCCCTCGACTGGGTACTGTCGGGTAGCCGGGGTTCCGTTCCCGGAAGCACCTCGCTGCTCGGCAGCCAACTGGACGAACGGGGACTGCGCTTCGGACTGGAGCGCTCGTACCGCGTCCTCGCACGGCTGGCGCGGCGGGGCGAGGAGAGGATCGAACTGGTGGAGCGGGCAAACCGTTTCCGTCCCCGGACGTGGGTGTGAGTGATGTCGATGCATCGGCCGTCTGGCTGCCCCGGTTGCGCGGAACCCTTGGAGGAGGGTGACCGTTTCTGCGGTGTCTGCGGCTACGCCGTGACCGCCCCTCCCCCGGCGGCTCGTGGCGCCGACCATCCGACCGTCCCCCTTCCGCCGTCGCCGCCGGGCGCGCCGCCCGCGCCGCCCGCCGGGGGCGGCTTCGGCGCCCCGGCCGCCGCCACCCCCGAGCCCGCCCCCGGCTGGGGCAGCGTCGCCTCGGCCGCGCCGACGCTGGTGGGCGAGCCGGGCGGCTGGGCGCTCACCCCGGCGGAACCGGAACCGGAGCGGGAACCGGGGAACGCACCGGAACCGCGGAACGGACACGAGACCCACCCGGCGGGGCACGAGCCCCCGGCGCGTCCCTCCCACGAGCCCACGGCGCGCCCGGCGCCCGCCGCCCCGTACGCGGCGGCGGCCGGTGACGACCCGCACGGCGCCGGCGCCCCCGCCGAGGGCACCCCCTGGGGCGCGGCCGAGCACCCCTACACCGCCGGGGCCGACGACCGGCCGGCCCGGTACGACGCGCCCGGCGGCGCCGGAACGCCGCCGGAGCCGGGCGGCCCGGGCACGGCCGGAGCCCCGTACGAGGCCGCCGGTCCGGCGTCCGCCACCCCCGCCGAGGCCCCGCAGGGCGGCAGCGGCGGCGGAAAGACCTGCGTCGCCTGCCGGGCCGGGAACGTGGACACCGACGGCTACTGCGAGCACTGCGGGCACGCCCAGCCCAGGGAGCGCGACCACCAGGAGGAGGAACTCGGCAGCGTGGCCGCCGTCAGCGACCGGGGGCTGCGCCACCACCGCAACGAGGACGCCTTCGCGGTCGCGGCCACCGCGCTGCCCGACGGCTCCGCCGCCACCGTGGCCATCGTCTGCGACGGCGTCTCCTCCGCGAGCCGGCCCGACGAGGCGTCGGCCGCCGCGGCGGCGGCCGCCAACGAGTCCCTGCTCGACGCCCTCCCGCGCGGCGCCCACCCCCAGGAGGCCATGCACGAGGCGATCCTGGCCGCCGCCGCGGCGGTCGACGCCCTGGCCCCGGAGGTTCCCGGCGCGCAGAACGCGCCCGCCTGCACCCTGGTCGGGGCCGTCGTCAGCGGCGGCCTGCTCACCATCGGCTGGGTCGGCGACAGCCGCGTGTACTGGGTCCCGGACGACCGGGCCGCCCTGGCCCGCCGGCTCACCGAGGACGACTCCTGGGCCGCCCAGATGGTCGCGGCCGGGCTGATGGGCGAGGCCGAGGCCTACGCGGACGTCCGGGCCCACGCCATCACCGGCTGGCTCGGGGCCGACGCCTACGACCTCGAACCGCACACCGCCGTCTTCAAGCCCGATCACCCCGGTGTGGTCGTCGTCTGCACCGACGGCCTGTGGAACTACGCGGAGGCCGCCCGGGACATGGCCCGGGTGCTGCCCGCGGACGCCGCGGTCCGGCCCCTGCACGGCGCCCAGGTCCTGGTGGGGCACGCCTTGGACGGCGGCGGCCACGACAACGTCACCGTCGCCGTCGTGCCGTTCGCCGCGCGGCCCGAAGCGGAACCGGGGCCGGGGACCGGGCGGGAAGCCGAACCGGAACCGGGTGCCCGCGCCGGAGCCCGGCCGCAAGCGGAAGCGCCTCCCCGGGCCTGACCCGCCCGACTCGCCCGCCGAGCCCAAGGAGCCCACCGATGGCGAACTTCGCCAAGCCCAGCGCCCCGCGCTTCCGTGTGGAGGTGTACCAGAACGAGTTCCTCCCGCAGGGCGGGCAGGACGTCCACGCCATCGTCACGGTCACCTCCACCGGCGGTGCCACCGCCACCCGCGCGGCCGCCGGCCGGGACGCGGCCGCTGTCGTGATCATGGTCGACTGCTCGGGTTCGATGGAGTACCCGCCGCAGAAGATGCGCGGCGCGCGCGAGGCCACGGCCGCGGCCGTCGACACCCTGCGCGACGGCACGCACTTCGCCGTGGTCGCCGGTACGCACGTGGCCAAGGAGGTGTATCCCGGCCGGGGCCGCCTCGCCGTCGCCGACCCGGTGACCCGCCGCGAGGCCAAGGAGGCGCTGCGCGGGCTCGACGCGGGGGGCGGCACCGCCATCGGCACCTGGCTGCGGCTGGCCGACGGCCTGCTGCGGCAGTCGGCGGCCGCCGTACGGCACGGCATCCTGCTCACCGACGGCCGCAACGAGCACGAGGAACCGGCCCAGCTGCGCGCCACCCTGGAAGCCTGCGCCGGCCGCTTCACCTGCGACGCCCGGGGAGTGGGCACCGACTGGGAGGTCAAGGAGGTCACCGGCGTCGCGAGCGCGCTGCTCGGCACGGCCGACATCGTCGCCGACCCCGCCCACCTGGCCGAGGACTTCACGCGCATGATGGAGAACCTCATGGGCAAGGAGGTCGCGGACGTCGCGCTGCGCCTGTGGACCCCGGTCGGCGCGGAGGTCCGCTACGTCAAGCAGGTGGCGCCCGCCGTCCAGGACCTGACCGCCCGGCGCACCGCGGCCGGCCCGCGGGCCGGTGACTACCCGACCGGCTCGTGGGGCGACGAGTCCCGCGAGTACCACGTGTGCGTGCGGGTGCCGAGTGCGGGCGTCGGCCAGGAGATGCTCGCCGCCCGCGCCTCGCTCGTGCTGCCGGGAACCGCGGGCGAGCCCGCCGCCGTCCTCGCCCAGGGGCTGGTACGGGCCGTGTGGACCGACGACCTGGCCGCCTCCACGGCCATCAACCCGCAGGTCGCCCACTACACCGGGCAGGCGGAACTGGCGCAGGCTGTCCAACAGGGCCTCGAAGCCCGCAAACTGGGCGATGTGGACGGGGCCACGGCCAAGCTCGGCCGCGCCGTGCAGCTGGCGAGCGCGTCGGGAAACGCCGACACAGCCAAGCTCCTGGCGAAGGTGGTGGATGTCGTGGACGCGGCGGCGGGTACTGTGCGGCTGAAGGCGAAGGTCGCCGACGCCGACGAGATGACCCTCGAGACGCGGTCGACGCAGACCGTCCGAGTGAAGAAGTCCTGAGAGACCTGACGCGATGACGCAGGCAGAAGGGGGAAGCGCCGCCATGCCGACCTGCCCGAACGGGCACCAGTCCGCCTCCGACGACTGGTGCGAGGTCTGCGGCCATCGCATGGCTGCCTCCGAAGGCTCCCCCGCGGCGCCCTCCTACGGCTACGGCTACCCCCCGACCACCGGCGAGCCGACCGCCCAGGCCGAGCTCTGCCCGCAGTGCCGCACCCCGCGCGAGGCCATGGCCCCGTTCTGCGAGGAGTGCCGCTACCACTTCCTCAGCCGCACGGCGACCCCGTACGCCCCGGCGGCGTCCGAGGCCGGAGCCCAGAGGCCGGGGCCGTCCGCCGCTTCCGTCCCCTCCACGCCTCCGCCGCCGGTGACGTACGCGCAGGACCACTTCGAGTATCAGGGCTCCCGGCCCTCCCGGGTCAACCGGCCGGCCGAGCCGCTGCAGCGCGAGGACGACTGGCTGCTGCCGCCGCCCGCGCACGAGCCGCAACCGCAGCCGCAGTACCAGCAGCAGCCTCCGCCACCGGCGCAGCGCGAGTACCAGCAGGAGTACCAGCACCAGCCCTCGCAGCAGCCTCCTCAGCAGCCCCCGCAGCACCAGACGCCCCACCAGTACCAGCCGCAGCAGCAGCAGTCGTTCCCTCCGCAGGGCGGGTCCTGGAGCGCGACGATCGGTCCCGACCGCTCGTACTTCATGGCGATGATGCAGCGCAGTGGCCCCGAGGCGGCCGGGCTGAACCTGCCCGCCTACTCCCCCGAGCAGCACCTGCCGCTCGCCGGCGGCCAGATCACCATCGGCCGCCGCCGCGCCTCCACGGGCGAGTCCCCCGACATCGACCTGTCGGTGCCCCCGGAGGACCCGGGCGTCTCCCACCAGCACGCGGTCCTCGTCCAGCAGCCGGACCGCAGCTGGGCGGTGGTGGACCAGAACTCCACCAACGGCACCACCATCAACGGCGGCGAGGAGCCGATCCAGCCCTACGTGCCGGTCCCGCTCTCCGACGGCGACCGCGTGCACGTCGGCGCCTGGACCACCATCACCATCCGGCGCGGCTAGTGCTGTGGCCTTTCCGGTCACAGCACTAGACCCGACCCCGCTCGGGTCGGGGCGTCAGCCGGCCCGGCGGGGTCGTCAGCCGGCCGTCTCCCCCAGCGGCCACACGTAGGGGCCCTGGGGGTCGTCGAGCCACGCCCACTGCCCCTCGGCGCTGACGGTCACCCCGAAGCGCTCGCGGGCCGGCCGGTCCTCGCGGCGCCACAGGTCCAGGGCCTCGCGGGGGTGCAGGACGCCCTCGGTCAGCACGAGCATGAACTGGAAGCGCTCGTTCTCCACCAGCTCGTAGGGCAGCCCGTGCGCCGCCCCCGCGGCCGGATCGCGCGGCGGAGCGGCCGTGGCCCCGCGCAGCGGGACGAAGTAGGCCGGGGTGTGCAGGAAGCGGCCCTCGGCGAAGTCGGGTCCGCGGACCGTGAGGGCGATCAGCCCGGTCGACAGCGGGGCCAGGATCCGCGCCCCGGGCCGGCACTGTGCCGTCCAGGCGTGCGGAATCCTCGGCAGCGTGCAGGTCACCAGGATCCGGTCGAACGGGGCCCGGGAGGGGCAGCCCCGCGCGCCGTCGCCGGTGACCACCAGCGGGTGGTAGCCGAGCTCGGCCAGGTGCGCCCGCGCGGACTCGGTGATCTCCTCGTCGAGGTCCACGGTGGTGACGTGGCCGTCGCCGAGCCGGTGGCAGAGCAGGGCCGCGTTGTACCCGGTGCCCGCGCCGATCTCCAGCACGTGGTCGCCGTCGCGCACCTCCAAAGCCCGGAGCATCCTCGCCATCAGGGAGGGCTGGCTGCTGGAGGAGACCAGTTCGCCGTCGCGCAGCCGGGTCGCGAGGGGGGTGTCGGTGTAGACCCCGCGCAGCCAGCGGGCCCGCTGCTCGGGGTCGGGGTCCTGCGCCCAGAGCCGCTCGTGGCCGGCGCCGCGGCCGATCCAGAAGTACGGGACGAACACGTGCCGGGGCACGGCGGCGAAGGCCGCCCGCCAGGCCGGGTCGTCCAGTACCCCGGCGGCCGTCAGCTCCCGCACCTGGGCGGCGTGCGCGGTCCCGCGCAGGTCCCGGACCCCGGTGGTGCGTGCGGTGTGTGCGCCCATGCCTCCACTGTCCTGCGCGCGGCCGCCCCGGGCGACTGCGGAGGTCCTAGGACCCGGGTCCTCCGTCCGGGCGTCTGAGACGATGGTCGGGTGAATGAGATTCCGCGGGGCACGCTTCAGGAGCAGACCTTCTACGAGCAGGTGGGCGGCGAGGAGACCTTCCGCCGCCTGGTCCGGCGCTTCTACCAGGGGGTCGCGCAGGACCCGCTGCTGCGCCCGATGTACCCGGAGGAGGACCTGGGCCCGGCCGAGGAGCGGTTCGCGCTGTTCCTGATGCAGTACTGGGGCGGCCCCACCACGTACAGCCGGGACCGCGGGCACCCGCGCCTGCGGATGCGGCACGCCCCGTTCCAGGTGGACGCCGCGGCCCACGACGCCTGGCTGCGGCACATGCGCGTCGCGTTGGACGAGCTGGGTCTGGCCCCCGAGCACGAGGCCCAGCTGTGGAAGTACCTGACGTACGCCGCCGCGTCGATGATCAACACGGCGGGCTAAGCGGACGGGTCGGCGGACGGCGGGGGTCAGACCGGCCGGACCTGGAGGGCGCCCAGACCGGGGGTGTTTCCGGGGCGGCGCATGGCGACCGAGCCGTACGGGGTGCGCAGGCGCAGCCAGCTCCCGGCGGCGAGCAGGGCCACCGGGTCGGGGTGCTGAGACGCGGGGGCGTGGGGCGCGGGGGCGTGGGCGGCGGCAGCGGCCGCCGGCACGGTGGACCGCACGGGCCGCAGGAAACCCAGCGACTGTGCGGCGTGCACGGCGCGCAGCGGGAGGTCGGTGTCGCCCAGCGTGCGCGACCAGATCTCGCGGCCGATGCGGTCGCGCTCGGAGCGGGTCCGGGCATGCGCGGGCAGGGCCTCGTCACGGGCGCGGAACTCGGCGACGGCGTCCGCCACGGCCGCCCGCATCTCCTCGGGCCCGGGCAGCCCGGGCAGCTGCCGCCAGCCGCCGCGGGGCGGGAGTACGCCGGCCCACGGCGGGCCGGTGACCGGCCCGGGCACGGTGGCCCCGGCCGCGGCCTCCTCCACCGACTCCAGCAACTCCCCGGCGGAGACCGTCCGGTCCAGCGGTGCGGCGAGGGGCGCGGCGAGCCGCACCGTGCGCACGGCCAGCACCTCGAAGGACGGCGGCCTGCCGAACACGGCGAGCGCGCCGCCGCCGGCCTGGAGCCGGACGGCGGCGGCGCGGTCGTAGTGCACCAGCCGCCCCAGGAAGGCGGCGAGGTCCGCCGCCTCCCCGGAGTCGGCGAAGTGCAGCCGTTCGCTCATGCCGCGAGGCGTCCTTCCGGACGGGCCGCCGGGGTGCCCGGCTCGTCGAGGTACTTCTCCAGGAAGTGCCTCTCCTCGGCCGTGATGCGGCGGGGCCGCCCCTCGGCGAGGTTGTAGGGCACGACCACGGTCGAGGCGCGCACGTAGACCTTCTCGGGCGCGTCCTCGGTCGCCTCGTCCTTGACCTCGTAGCCGATGGTCAGGGACGCGGCGCCGATCCGGGTGACCCATGACTCGATGAGCACCGGCTCGTGACGGTGCACGAGCGGCAGCTTGTAGTCGATCTCGTGGCGGGCCACGACGGACCCCCCCGTGAAGGACTCGCTGCCCTCCCCCGGCGCCAGCCGGAACATGAAGTCGATCCTCGCCTCCTCCAGGTAGCGGAGGAAGACCACGTTGTTCACGTGGCCGAAGGAATCCATGTCCGACCAGCGCAGGGGGCACCGGTAGTGGTGTCTGGCCATGATGGCGGTCTCAGCCTCGCGTGAGCTTCTTGTAGGTGGCGCGGTGCGGACGCGTGGCGTCCGGGCCGAGCCGCTCGATCTTGTTCTTCTCGTAGGACTCGAAGTTGCCCTCGAACCAGAACCACTTCGAGTCGCCCTCGTAGGCCAGGATGTGCGTGGCCACGCGGTCCAGGAACCAGCGGTCGTGGGAGACGACCACGGCCGCACCGGGGAACTCCAGCAGCGCGTTCTCCAGCGAGCCCAGGGTCTCGACGTCGAGGTCGTTGGTGGGCTCGTCGAGGAGGAGCAGGTTGCCGCCCTGCTTGAGGGTGAGCGCGAGGTTCAGGCGGTTGCGCTCACCGCCGGAGAGCACGCCGGCCGGCTTCTGCTGGTCCGGGCCCTTGAAGCCGAAGGCGCTGACGTAGGCGCGCGACGGCATCTCGACGTTGCCGACGTTGATGTAGTCCAGCTCGTCCGACACGACCGCCCAGAGGGTCTTCTTGGGGTCGATGTTGGCGCGGCCCTGGTCGACGTAGGAGATCTTGACGGTCTCGCCGACCTTGATCTCGCCGGAGTCCGGCTTCTCCAGGCCCTGGATCATCTTGAAGAGCGTGGTCTTGCCGGCGCCGTTCGGGCCGATGATGCCGACGATGCCGTTGCGCGGCAGCGTGAAGGACAGGTCGTCGATGAGGACCTTGTCGCCGAACGCCTTCGAGAGGTTGTTGACCTCGACCACGATCGAGCCCAGACGCGGGCCCGGCGGGATCTGGATCTCGTCGAAGTCGAGCTTGCGCATCTTCTCGGCCTCGGCCGCCATCTCCTCGTAGCGGGCGAGGCGGGCCTTGGACTTGACCTGGCGGCCCTTGGCGTTGGAGCGGACCCACTCCAGCTCTTCCTTGAGGCGCTTGGCGCGCTTCTCGTCCTTCTTGCCCTCGACCTTGAGGCGCTCGGCCTTCTTCTCCAGGTAGGTGGAGTAGTTGCCCTCGTAGGGGTGGGCGCGGCCGCGGTCGAGTTCGAGGATCCACTCGGCGACGTTGTCGAGGAAGTAGCGGTCGTGGGTGACGGCCACGACGGCGCCCTTGTACTGGGCCAGGTGCTGCTCCAGCCAGTTCACCGACTCGGCGTCGAGGTGGTTGGTGGGCTCGTCGAGGAGCAGCAGGTCGGGGGCCTCGAGCAGCAGCTTGCAGAGGGCCACGCGGCGCTTCTCGCCACCGGAGAGGTTGGTGACGGGCCAGTCGCCGGGCGGGCAGCCCAGGGCGTCCATGGCCTGCTCCAGCTGGGCGTCGAGGTCCCACGCGTTGGCGTGGTCCAGGTCGTCCTGGAGCTTGCCCATCTCCTCCATCAGCTCGTCGGTGTAGTTCGTCGCCATTTCCTCGGCGATCGCGTTGAACCGGTTGAGCTTCTGCTTGATCGGGCCGACGCCGTCCTCGACGTTCTCCAGGACGGTCTTGGACTCGTCGAGCTTCGGCTCCTGCATGAGGATGCCGACGGAGTAGCCGGGCGACAGGTAGGCATCGCCGTTCGACGGCTGCTCGATACCCGCCATGATCTTCAGGACGGTCGACTTGCCGGCGCCGTTCGGGCCGACCACGCCGATCTTCGCCCCCGGCATGAAGTTCAGGAAGACGTCGTCGAGGATCACCTTGTCGCCGTGCGCCTTGCGCGTCTTGCGCATGGTGTAGATGAACTCAGCCAAGAGAAACCGTCCGGCAGATCGATGGTGGGCAGATACACCCCATCTTGCCAGTCGTCCATACCCCGGGGCGAACGGGTAGGTGGGAGATCGGGTCAGGGGGCCGGCGCGAGGGGCTCCTCGGGGTGCGGGCGGTAGACGGTCAGGGCGTCCGGGAGCGAGTCCAGGACCAGGGAGGACGGCGCCTTCGCGTACTCCCCGTCGTACGCGAACGGGGTGCCCGGCGGGATGTCGTCGATCCGCAGGCTGCGCAGCCGGGTGGCGGCGTGGACCGGGGAGCGGGTCAGCGGGCCGGCGAGGGCGGCGGCCAGCAGGCGGGGGCCGGGGCGGCCGCCGCCGTGCACGAGGCGTACATCGAGCAGCCCCTCGCCCAGGTTGTCGCGCCGGCGGGGGGTGGGGCCGGTCCCGTGGTAGGTGCCGTTGCCCGCGAAGAGCAGCCAGACGCTCCCGGGCCGTCCCGCCGGGCGCAGCGGCACGGGGCGCTGGGCGTTCAGCACCCGCCAGGCCGCGAGCAGGGCCGCGGGGCCGCTGCCGATGCGCGGCGCCCAGCGCAGGCGGTGGCGCAGCAGCTCCGGGTAGGCGCCGATGCTGAAGTTGTTCAGGAAGTAACCGGGACGGCCGTCCTGCGGGCCGGGGGTGAAGCGGCCGACGCCGATGTGGACGGCATGGCCTTCGGCCACCGCACGGCAGGTGTCCTCCGTCCCGGCGAGGCCGAGGTCCATCGCGAAGTGGTTGAGGCTGCCGCCGGGGAAGACGGCCAGCGGCAGCCCGGCGCGCAGGGCGGCGGTGGCGGCCGTGTTGATGGTGCCGTCGCCGCCGCAGACCCCGAGGACGGTGGCGCGGGAGGCCGCGGACTCCAGTGCCTCGGCGACGTCCGGGCCGGCGCACTCGATCACCTCGGCCTCGGGGAGCCGGTCGCGCAGTACCCCGAGGCGGGCGGCCGTGGCGGAGCCGGACGCCGTGTTGACCACCACGACGAGCCCGGCGCCGTCGGGCAGCGCGGGCGCGCCGGCGGCGCGCCGCTCCTCGCCCGGCACGACGCGGGCGTCCTTGGCGCCGCGGGCGATCCGGTCCACGACCAGGCCCGCGGCCACGCCCAGCACGGCGCCCGCGACCACGTCGGAGGGGTAGTGGACGCCCGTGTACACCCGGGAGAAGGCCACGGACGCGGCCACGGGGGCCAGCACGGCG
Source organism: Streptomyces sp. NPDC045967 (assembly GCF_056430495.1). Classification (NCBI taxonomy): domain Bacteria; kingdom Bacillati; phylum Actinomycetota; class Actinomycetes; order Kitasatosporales; family Streptomycetaceae; genus Streptomyces; species Streptomyces sp. NPDC045967. The sequence goes on from NZ_JBWKLE010000029.1 coordinate 36,201, forward strand.
CCCCAGCCCGGCGACCCCAGCGCCAGGCCGGCGGTGAAGGCGAAGGCCGAGGCGGAGTGCCCGGACGGGAAGGAGGTGGTCTGGGGCTGCGTGGCCAGCTGCCGGACGGCGGGCACCCCGTCGAGCAGCGGCCGCGGTCGGCGCACGGACCATTTGCCGACGGTGTTGATGGTCGCCGAGGCGAGCGCCAGCGAGGCGGCCCCCCGGGCGGCGGCCTTGCGGGCGCGGGCCGACCCGAAGGCGGCGAGCCCGAGGGCGACCCCGCCCCACAGCACGCCGTGGTCGGCGGTCCGTCCGAGCCTGGGCAGCACCCGGTCGGCACCCGGCCAGTGCCGCCGGGCCACGGCGTCGAACAACTGCCGGTCCCACCGCACGACAGCGCCCCGCCAGGTCAACTCTTGATCGGCCATGGCCTGCGCATACCCCGGGCGGGCCCCCGGAACCCGCCCGACCGGGTGCCACCCCCCGGTCGGCCCGCAAGGACCAGCCCGCCGCCGCCCGGCCCTCCCGACCGGACTGCTGGCACGAGCCTGGCTGTCCGGTCGGCCGCTGTACGTGTCGCCGGACGGTCAGTGTCGCCGGGCGGTCAGTGGCGGCCGTGGTCCGCCTCGTCCAGGGGGCGCTTGCGCAGGAGGAGGACCACCACGCCGCCGAGGACCACCAGGCCCACCGCCAGGGAGGCGATGACCGGCGTGGCCGCCGAACTGCCGCTGGAGGCCAGCCGCTCCTCGGCCGGGGAGTCCGGCGTGCCGGGAACGGTCGGGCCGCTCTGGCCGGCGGGCATGGCACCCGGCTGCCCGCCGCCCTCCGCGGTGGCGGCCCGGACCGCCGGCGGCTCCGGCCAGAGCGCCGTCGCCCTGGCCGCCGCCGCGGACTCGCTGGACCCGGCCACGACCTGTGCCTGCGCCGGCACTCCGCTGGTGAAGACCCGCCCGACGGGAACCCTGGTCGCGCCGTGGACGGTGACCGAGGCCGTGCCGTCGGGCGTGCCCGGGGGCACCTCGAAGTACAGCCGGGTGCCGTTGCCAGCGGTGTCCAGCGGCCGCCCCTCGGCGTCCACCACCCGCACTCCCATCGCGACGGCCGCCGCGTCCGGGACGACGGACACGCTGCGCGCCCCGGTCCGCACGGTCACCGGGCCCAGCCGGGTGCCGACGGCCCCCTGCACCGCGCCCGGGTCGAGCGCCAGCGACGCCGGGGGCTCGGGCAGCTGCCCGGCCTCCCGCTGGAGGTAGTCGGCCAGCTTCTCCGCCGCCGGGTCCGCGGCCTCCACCCGCGCCCCTTCCGCCAGCCGCCAGATCGCCACCTGGGTGCCCGCCGCCGCGCTCTCCGCGGTCAGCGAACCGGCCCCGGCGGCCTCGGCGAGCCCCGCCAGGTCGTTCAGCTGCGGGTAGGAGTGCTCCAGGACCCAGCGGATCCGGCCCGCCTCCCCCTTCCCGGCGAGAGGGCTGCCGCTCCAGCCGCTCTCCGTGTAGCGGGACCGGGGCTGGGCGTGGCCCTCGACGCCGACCCCGTACGTCTGGAGCATCCCGCCCCCGTCGACCCGCATCTCGTAGAGCCCGGCCGGGATGTGCCGCACCGTTCCGTCACCGGAGTGGAGGACGGCCTCTCCGTACGTCTTGAGCCCGTCCAGCACGGCGCTCGCGCCCTCCGACGCCCGGGCCGCCGCCGGATCGGAGTCGGCGGCCGCCGACGCTCCGGGCGCGGCCGTGAGGGCCGCCGCCAGCAGGGCCACGGCCAGCGGGCGCCGCGCCGAGCCCCGTACGGCCGGGGACAGCCCGGCGGCAGCGACAGCGACAGCGACAGCGGCAGCAGCAGCAGGAGCAGGAGCAGGAGCAGGAGTGGAATCGGGAGCGGAGGATGCGGGAACGGCAATCGACACAGTCTTCCCCTTCGGGCCAAAGACCCAGGTGCCCGTGAGTACCGGGGAATCCTAACCGCCTCGAACACTCAGACCACCGCCGCCTTCTGAGTGGTCATCAGTGGCGCGTCGATCTTGACGACCCGGCGGAACGCGGCCGTCCCGCGGTTCAGGTCGTGCCCGATGGCCGTCGCGTCGATCTCCGCCGACACCCACCGGCGCCCCTCCCCGTCGGGCGGGTCCTCCCGGACCCGCAGCCGCCCGTGCACCACCAGCGGTTCGCCCACCGCCACGGAGCCCGCCAGGTTCACCGCAAGCGCCCGGCGCGCCCACACGGTGTAGAAGCTGGTGGACCCGTCCGCCCAGGCCTCCTTGCGCCGGTCGAAGTACCTCGGCGTCACGGCGAAGCGGAACCTCGCCGACGGCCCGTTCGGCGTCTCCTTGTAGTCGATCTGGGTGGCCACGTACCCCACGAGCGTCACCTGGGTGTCGTTCATCCCGGCCGCCTCTCCCGCGATGCCTGCCCGTACGGACCCTCCGCACGGGGTACGCACCATGCTGGGGCCCGCCGCCGGCACCCGCCGGAGCCTGTGGACTACTGGCGGGTTGTGGACAACCTCGTCCCCCCTGCGGCGACGGCGGCGTACTGCTCGCGCACCTCCCGGTAGCGCAGCAGTTCCGCCGCGACCGGCTCCAGCACCCGGGCCCGCCCGCACCCGGCGGCCGCCTGCCGCAGCCTGCGCTCGGCGTCCTGCCCGTACCGGCGCGCCGGGCCGCGTGCCGCGATCGAGCAGGCCCACTCCACCAGCGGCCCGCCGATGATGCCCGCCACCATGAGCAGCACCGGCGGCGTCAGCCGCGGCTCCAGGACCCCGACGATCTGCCCCACCAGCCACAGCCCGCCGTAGACCTGCAGCAGGGTCATCGCCGCCTGCCCCAGCACCGCCGCCGGCCACCAGGTGGGCCGCGGCGGCTTGGCCCCCGGCACCGCGACCGCCGCGCCGAGGGTCACCGCGATCTCGTCCAGCGCCTCCGGGAGGTGTTCGGCGCCGCGTACGGCCGTCTCCCGTACCGCCTGCGCCCAGGGCTCGGGCAGGCCGACGACCGCCTCGTCGGCGACCGCGCGCACCGCCTGCTCCACGCGCTGACGCGCGGTCACCTCCTCTTCGACGGGGGTCTCGGGCACCGCCGCACCCCGGCCGCCGATCACCCCGAGGGAGGCCAGCCCCGCCAGGGTGCGCGGGGCGCGGCGCGCCTCGTACCACCGCCACAGCCGCAGCCACGGGGTTCCGCACGCCTTGCCGGCGTTGCGCCGCCAGGCCCGCTCGGCCGCGAGGCCGGCCGCGTACGCCCCGACGGCCTCGGCCAGCCGGTCCTCGAACTCGGCCCGCGCCGCCTCCCCGATCTCCGGCCCCGGGTGCCCGTCGGCCACGTACAGCGGGCGCAGGCGCGAGGCCGCGCGGTCGAGGTCGGCGGAGATCCGCCGGGTCGCGGCGCCCCTCTCCTGGGTGAACTGCCCGAGCAGCTCGCGCAGTTCACCGACGCCCTCGCCCGTGAGGGCGGACAGGCCCAGCACGGTGGCGCCGGGCTCGTCGTGCTCGCCGAGCGCGATGCCGTCCTCGTCGAGAAGCCGGCGCAGGTCGTCCAGGACCAGGTCGGCGGCCTCCCCGGGCAGCCGGTCCACCTGGTTGAGCACGACGAAGGTCACCTCCGCGTGGCCGGCCAGCGGGCGCAGGTAGCGCTCGTGCAGCACCGCGTCGGCGTACTTCTCCGGGTCCACCACCCACACCACCGCGTCGACCAGCGCCAGTACGCGGTCCACGTGGTCGCGGTGCGCGCCGACCGCCGAGTCCAGGTCGGGGAGGTCGACGAGCACCATCCCCCGCAGTGCCTCGGCCTCGGAGGTCTCGCGGGGCCGGCGCCGCAGCCGTCCGGGGATCTCCAGCCGGTCCAGCAGTCCGGCCGCGCCGTCCGACCAGCTGCACGCGATGGGGGCGGCGGTGGTGGGGCGGCGCAGTCCCGTCTCCGAGATCTGCACCCCGGCGAGGGAGTTGAAGAGCGTGGACTTGCCGCTTCCGGTGGCTCCGGCGATGGCGACGACCGTGTGCTGCGGTGACAGTCCGCGCCGAGCGGCCGCCTCGTCCAGCACCCGGCCGGCCTCGGCGAGGGTCTTGCCGTCGAGGCGGGTCCGGGACAGTCCGACCAGCTGGCGCAGGGCGTCCAGGCGCACCCGCAGGGCCCGGCCCTCGGGGCTGAGCGGGGGCGCGGCCGACTTGCCGCCGTCGCTTCCGGCGCCGGAGACGGCCCGGGCGAGCGCCTCGTCGCCTTCGCCGCCCTCGCTGCCGTCGTCGCCGTCACCCGCCGTGGCCTCGGCCGCCTCGGGGCGCGAGCGGGCGATGAAGCCGTCGTCCCAGCGGTCGTCGGTGCGGTCGGCCAGGGAAGTCACCGCGTCACCTCTCCTTCTGCAGTAGGGACAGCGCGGCGATGAGTTCGGCCTGGGGTTCGGGGGTCACTTCGAGGGCCTCCAACGGGGCGAGCCGGCGGTCGCGTTCGGCGCGCAGCACCTGGTCGAGGTGGTCGCCGACGAGTTCCCCGCCCCGGTCGCGCAGCCGCAGTGCGGCCCGGGCCCCGATCCGTTCGGCGAGTTTCTCGCCGGCGGGGCGGGCCCGCCTGCCTCCGAGCAGGGCGGCGACGAGCAGCGCCGCGACCGCGTCCGGGTCGGGTGCCGGCTGCCGGTCGAGCGCGGCGACCTCCTCCTCGGCGAGTTCCTCCAGTACCCGCCGCCAGCGCCGCACGGCCATCCCGATGCGTTCGCCCGCCTCCCGGTCGGGGGTGGGCAGGGGCACGGCGCCGGCGGCCGGCTCGCGCCGCCAGGCCGCGGCGATCCGCTCGTCGGCGGCGGCGACGGCGCACTGGAGCAGGGCGGCGAGGGATTCGGCGAGCGAGTCGAGGAGTTCGTCGGCGCTGGTGTCGAGGGGGTAGCCGCGCCAGCGGGTCAGCGCGTCCCCGGCGAGTACGGCGCCCTGGTCGAGGCGGTTGCGCACGCGCTTGCCCTCCTGCCGGAACGCGTCCTCGACGGCCGAGGTCAGGCGTACGGCGGCGGCGTACTGGGCGGAGACGGCGGAGGCCAGTTCGGGCATCCGGCGCCCGAGTGAGTCCAACGCGCCGAGCGCGGTGCGCCCGACGGCGTACTGGCGGGCGGCCGGGTCCTGCGCGTGGTGGGCGAGCCAGGCGTGGAGCGGTGCGACGGCGCTGGCCGGCAGCAGCCCGCCGCCGCCCGCGGACTCGGGGAGTTCGGGCACGGTGAAGCGCGGTACGTCGCCCAGCCCGGCCCGGGTGAGCAGGGCGCCGTACTGGCGGGAGACCTCGGCGAGCACCTGGTGCGGGACCCGGTCCAGGACGGTGACGAGCGTGGCCTTGTACTGCTTCGCGGTGCGCAGCAGGTGCCAGGGGACGGCGTCGGCGTAGCGCGAGGCGGTGGTGACCATCACCCACACGTCTGCGGCGCAGATGAGTTCGGCGGCCAGTGTCCGGTTCTCGACCACCAGGGAGTCGATGTCGGGGGCGTCGAGGAGGGCGAGGCCGCGGGGCAGCGTGGAGACGGTCTCGATCCGCATCTCGCGGGTCGTGTGCCCGCGGCCGGGGCTGCGGTCGTGGCCCCTGGGGGCGGGTTCGTCCTCGTCGTGCGGCACCCAGACGCGCATCAGGTCGGGCAGCACCCGCATCCCGGCGAACCAGTGGTGGTCGTCCGGATGGCAGACGAGCACCGGCGTGCGCGTCGTGGGGCGCAGCACCCCGGCCTCGCTGACCTGTCGTCCGACGAGGGAGTTGACCAGAGTGGACTTACCGGCCCCGGTGGACCCGCCGACGACGGCGAGCATCGGCGCCTCGGGCGCCTTCAGCCGGGGTACGAGGTAGTCGTCGAGCTGCGCGAGCAGCTCGGCTCTGGTCTGGCGGGCGCGCGGAGCGCCGGGCAGGGGCAGCGGCAGACGCACGGACGCGACCCGGTCGCGCAGGGCGGACAGGGCATCGAGCAGCTGAGGCCGAACATCCAAGGTCACCACATGTGAAGAATGCCCAATTTAGGACCATTTTTGAAGCTTATACGTCCTCTGCGCGCCGAGCGCGACTCCAGCGGGACATTTTTGGACACGGCGGACGAGTGGGGCGCAGGCATAACGAGTGCACAACACCCAGGGCGCCGCGGCGCAAAAGCGATGCGAGAATCGCACCTGCCTGCGATTATCGGGACCGCTTCACCGAACCTCCACATCGTGGCACGCGAGTGAAGCAACCGGGACAAGGCAACCGGAGCCCTATCCTTGACCCGGCACGGACCGCAGTCCCACCCCCACCGGGGGCTCCAGGCCCGCCAGGGCCACTTTCCGGCCCCCGTAGCTCAGTGGATAGAGCAGGTGCCTTCTAAGCACTTGGCCGCAGGTTCGAGTCCTGCCGGGGGCACTTTTTCTCCACACCGCAAGCCCTCCCACCGGAAGGGCTCTTGTGTAGATCGGGGAACTTTAACGCGGTCGGCGTAGCGCCGCCGTAAGCCCGAGGAGACCACCGCGGGCAGTACGGCAGCCACAGGAAGTCGGCGATCGCGCCCAGGCCGGCGATGGCGACGCGATCCCTTCGAAGATCGCCATCATTCGCCGACCATCATCAGGGCGGCCGCCAGGACGGTGGTACCGGATGTGGGCGCGTGCCAGGACTGGGATGTGCGTCGCGTGCGGCCATGTCGACCTTCATGGAGTGCGGAGCCGATTGCCGGCTCAGGCCAGGAGCTTCTGCTTCGCGCGGTCGAACTCCTCCTGGCTGATGTCGCCCTTGTCCTTCAGGGCCGAGAGCTTGTGCAGTTCGTCGACCGGACTCGCCGCCCCGCCCGCCGCCTTGCGGACGTAGCTCTGGAACGCCGCTTCCTGCTCCTTGACCTGCCTCACCTCGCGCTCGCCCATGCTGCGGCCCCGGAAGATGAGGTAGATGAACACGCCGATGTAGGGCACCAGCAGCACCAGGACCAGCCAGGCGGCCCGCTCCCAGCCGTTCAGGCTGTGGTCGCGGAAGATGTCCGTGATGACCTTGAAGAGCAGGAAGAACCACATCACCCACACGAACAGCCACAGCATCGTCCAGAACAGATTCAGCAGCGGATAGTCGTCCATGCCCGACTCCGATCATCGGCGTAGGTCTTTTCATTACTACGCCGCGTGCCCCGGGACCGCACGTCGGAGGGACGGCCGCCGCCCGGCTAGGAGATCTCCAGGATCCTAACCGCCTGGTAGTACAGCCACGCCGTGCTGTCGCAGGATGCACGGCGGGCCCCCGCGTACCCGGCGCAGGCGCGCTTGAGGTCCGCGTGGAACGCCTCGTCGAGGCGGGCCTTGGCGGCGGGGAACAGGCCCGCCGCCCGGTGGTTGCGGTAGCCGAAGTCGTGGCGCGCGCAGGCCGGCCGGAAGGCGAAGCCGAAGGGGTTGTCCGGGGAGCCCGTGCAGTAGTCCGTTGACCAGTCGAAGCCGTACGGGGCCCAGCGGGCCTGGTTCTCGCGCGCGGCGGCCCACGCCCCGTAGCTGCCGGCGTCCGCTTGGGTCCAACGGCTCAGCACCTGCGGCTTGTCGGCGGGGACCGCGAGGGCCGAGGGAGTGGCCGAGGCGGCCGAGGCGAGGGCGAGCACGGCGGCGGCGGCCGAGGCGAGAGCGGGGACGGTACGGCGGGCGGCACGACGGCGCATGGCATTCCTCGGGACCGGGGGTGGACGGATGGGGTTGGTCGCGCCCGGCCAACTCCCGCCGCTCCCGGATGGTTACTGCGCGGGCACCTCCCCGGCGCGGCCGGGCCCCCGCATGTGGACCGGCGGCGGCGGGACGCGGTGAGGCGGTAACGCTCCAGTGGGCCAAGGCCGTTGTCCGCGCCCGGGCCCCGCCCGCACCGGCCCGGAGCCGCGGCGGCCGGCTCGTCTACCCTCGGTCGGGTGATCGACCACGTGAACGAGCTCGCCGACGGCGCACCCCGGACCGGCCCCGCCCCCGAGGGCCCGGCCGTGGCCGTGTGGACCCTGGACACCCGGCGGGAGTCCGTCGCCGGACACCTGGTCGCCGGGGCCGGAGCGGTTCTCGACGCGGCCGAGCAGGAGCGCGCCGCCCGGTTCCTGCGGCCCGCCGACCGCCACCGCTACCTCGCCGCGCACCTCGCGCTGCGCGTCCTGCTCGGCGGCTACCTGGCGCTGCCTCCCCGGGAGGTCGCCCTGGTCCGGGAGACCTGCCCGTGCTGCGGCGGCCCGCACGGCCGGCCCTCCGTGGCCGGCGCTCCGCTGCACTTCTCCCTGTCGCACAGCGGCGACGTGGCCTACCTGGCCTTCGCCGGAGTGCCGGTCGGCATCGACGTGGAGGAGGTACCGGACGCGGAGGCGCTGGCCGACGTACTGCCGCTGCTGCACCCGGCGGAGATCGCCGAGCTGAACGCGCTGCCCGACGCGGACCGGCGGACGGCGCTGGCCCGCGTCTGGTGCCGCAAGGAGGCGTGCCTCAAGGCCGAGGGCACGGGACTGGCCCGCGGCCTGGTCGACCCGTACGTCGGCTCCGCGCCCGCACCGGCCTCCGTTCCCGGCTGGACCCTGCGGGACCTGCGGGCCCCCGCGGCCTACGCGGCGGCCCTGGCCGTACGGGCGTAGGGCCGCCCGGCCCGGTCAGGCGCGCCCGGCGCGCTCCGCCGCCGCCGCGGTCACGGCCGGCCGGATCCCGGCGAGCCAGTCCCGTACGGAGCCCCCGGCCGGCAGGTGGGGGGGGGGGGGGGGGGGGGGGGGGGGGGGGGGGGGGGGGGGGGGGGGGGGGGGGGGGGGGGGGGGGGGGGGGGGGGGGGGGGGGGGGGGG
>NZ_JBWKLE010000030.1:0-38227 GCF_056430495.1 Streptomyces sp. NPDC045967
CAGCTACCTCGCCGGTCTCCACCTCCGCGCCGCAATGATCTGGATCGACGACCTGCTCAAGACCACCCAATGATCACGACATCACACAGGCCCTAGCCGATTCCATGTCGTCGATCGCGACGAGCGGAAGCTTCCAGGCAGCGGCGAGCAGAGAGGCCCGTGAGGGATCCGCGTTGACGTTTACGACGGCCTGCACGTCCGCGATGCGCACCAGTTTCGCGCTGCTCTCACTTTCCTCATCAGATCCCACTTCGATGACGGGCTCGGTCATCCCACCCCAACGGTGGCTGGCCGTCCGCACCGCAGCGCGGAAGCCATCGGTGCTCCCCTCGGCAATGAGGTAGACGACCCGCGCGGGCAGTACCGAGACCTCGATGAGGCGGTGCCCGACGTACTCCTGATGTGCCATGCGGCCACCCAACCAGAAGGAACATTGGGAGGGGACCGCAATGCGCCATTAGCTGCGTTCACCCGGGGGTGGTCGTCGCTTGTTTGTGTCTGGTGGTGTGGGGTGGTGGGGGTGGTGTTTGTTGGGGGGTGTGGGTGTGTGGTGGCGGTGTGAGGTGGCCCGATCCGCACCGCCGCCGTGGACGCCGACCTTCCGGCCGCCGGGGGTGCCCGATGAGCGAGGCGCACGCCGCTAAACAGCTCGCCGAGCTGCACGGCCCTGATCACAACCCGTTCTATGGGACGTACGTTCGCGACTGGATCGCTCTGTGCGACGACCTGCGGGACGCAGATGTGCGCGGGTACTTGATCCTGCGCTCCCTGGTGTTCGAGGGGAAGGGCGTCACGAACCGCGTCCGGGTGCTGACCCTTGCCGAGCTGTGCCAGCTCATCCCCGGTCCGAACGGGAAGCCTTCGAGCCTAAGCCGGATCCGGGAGCTGCTGCGGTGTCTGTCGGCGGTCGGGCTGATCACCACCCCCGAGGGTGGTCCGGTCACCACGTCCTCCGGGGGGAAGGCCCAGGGCCGCCCACTGCGAATCAAGATCCATGACCAGCCCGCGAACGCCTTCAAGCCACGGTGGCCCAACACGGAGGAGAAGCTCGCTTCCATCCGGCCAAAGGCCGAGCAGGCGGCCCTCGAAGCAGCGGAGCGGGACACCTCCCGCTCGGCCGCCAAGGCTGCTGGTCGGAATTCCGACCACAACTCTGGTGATGACCTGGGAGAACGGGCGCCGCAGTCCTGTTCTTGTCCTTCTCCTTCTTCTACTGCTGCACAACCGGGGGGTCGGAGGCCACAGTGCGGGGGGTTTTACGCGTGCGGGTGCGCGTGACGGCGCGGCGCCTGAAAGTCCGACCTCTGCGGGCGGCTCCGCCGCCGATTCCTCTGAGTCAGCAGCAACCGAGGAGGAGGCCGGCGCCGCGGCGGCAAAGCCGAAGAAGCGGGCAGCGAAGGGCCCTCTTCAGGTCTCGGAGCTGAAGCCGGTGGCCGGTGAGGACGAGGTGTACGCGATGCTCGACGACCTCGGGGTGCTGACCTCTCCGGCCGCCCGCATCTCCACCTTGCGCCGCGCGGTACGGGAGTTCCTGGGGCACTACGCGGACGCCCGCTCGGGGCCGTACGCGATGTACCCGCGCCGCCCCGAGCACGCCGCACTCCGGCTGAGCATCGGGTGGCACCAGGCCGGGGGCCCTCTCCGTTCAAGCGCTGCCTACAAGGACGGGGATCGGATCGCCCGACCGGTCGGCTACCTCGCCGCGCTGCTCACCACCCATGAGTGCGACCACCCGAACTGTGAGGCCGGCATGTTCCTCAACACCGGCGAGGAGTGCAACACCTGCCAGTACCGAGTCGCGGAGCGGATCACCCAGGCGAAGGGCGCGCAGCTCCTCGCCGAGCAGCAGGTTCGCGCTGCGGCCTCGGCGGAGCTGCGGGCCCGGCAGGTGGCGGACGAGCGGGAGCAGGCGCACGAGGATGCCTTGGAGGAGAACGCGCGCCGCGAGGAAGCCGCCGCCCGCCGGGCAGCCCAGGAAGGCGCCGCAGCTGCCGAGGCCGAGGAAACCGCCCGCCTTCGCGCCGAACTCACCGAGCAGTTCGCCGCACTGGACGCTGGCGCGGCCCGGCCGGTTGTCCCTGCCCCCCTCCATGCCGCCCACGACCAGGACCCCGCCGACCCCGAGGCCGACGCCTTCCCGGCCGAGGAGGACCCGTTCGCCCCCGGCCACTTCGAGAACGAACCCGTTCTTGAGGCCCCCGTGTCGGACGTCACTGCCGACGTTCAGGAGCAGCAGGCCGCTCCGGCCCCATGGTCGCTGTCGCACCCGAACGCCCTATACGAGGCGGCGAAGGCCGCCCTGGCTTCCTAACGTTCAAGACCCGCCCGGTGCCCGCTCAGGTGCCGGGCGTGCCTAGGCCTGTGACCAGTCGTACTACGAGCTGGACCGGCCCACTCACGGAGATGAGCTTCACCGCCCGCGGCGGCACGGGTTCCAGTGGGGCCACCGCCGGAGCGAGATGTCCGGTATCCCCCGGTGGCTGGATAGGGCGGAGCGCGTGAGGACCGGGCAATCCCCTACCCCCACCGTCCGGACGGTGCCCGCCGATGCGGCCACGGCCCTGACGGGGAATGGAGCCAACCCTCCGGGGCCCGCTGGTCGGCATCCCCGACCAGCACTGGCCCCCCTCGACCCGTGCGCGGCCGTAGGCGGGCCGCCCGGCGGCGAACCCCACCGGACAGGCCTCCCGGCAGCGCGATCGCCCGTCAGACCCGCACGCGGGCACCTACGGCCTCGGGGGTCCGCCTTTCAGACGGCCAGCGGCAAGGGGCCGGCTCGAGCGCGGCGGTACGTCGCGTTCAGCACGGCCGCCCCCGTGGAAGACCCTGCCGGGGGCTCCGGCGTTCCGACAGCTACGGAGATTGGCCAGACGTCAGCCGGCCGACCCGGGCAGCCATGCGGTGGTCTCAGGCCGGTCGAGGGTTTTGAGTCGACGCCATGTGAAGACCCAGTCATCGATGTTGGCGATGCCGCAGGCTCGGAGAAAAGCGGTGCAGCGGTCGAATGCCGGTAGCTTCGTACCGTTGAGCATGTCACTGATGGTGCTGCGCTTGAGCTGGCCGTTACTGACAGCCTCCAACCTGCGATAGGAAGGCTCACCAGCCCAGACGTGCACAGCTGTGAGGGCCGCGATGAAGTCCGTCGGCGTCTGGATCGGCAACGGGTCGGGGCGCCCGTACTGCGGCATCGGCTCCCTGTTGTACATGACTTGGGAGCCGGCGGTCTGCGTTGCTTGAACCGGAGACGGATTAACCGTGACGTTCTGCGCCCCTGAGATGACCACGCCGCCCTCGCCACTACTGGCGGTTCCCACCGTGGTCGGGCCACGGACCTCATGTCGAGCTTCGTAATGCAGATCCTGCAACTCCACGACCACTTCTTCGGGGGCTGCGAGTGCTTCGAGGAGGCGACGAAGCTCTGCCTTCGAGGGGTACTTCTGACCGCTGATGATGCTGTTGAGTGAGACTCGGGGGATCCCTGTCACAGAGGCGATGTGTGTCAGGTTGGTGTTGTCCCGCCGGACGAGCTTTCGGAGCCCGTAGGCCAAATCCTCGCGCGCGTTCACGCCTGGCCGCCTTGGCGCAGATAGTTAACGGCGCGGCGTACCGGGGCCGCGATGATCTCGGTGAGGACGGCGGCGAGCACAGCGCCGATGACCTCGGCAGCGTGGCCGGCAGCCCACATCCACGTCAGGCCGCTCACAGCTGCCAGGGTGGTGATCACCGTCAAGATGCGAGCGAGACCGAAACTGCGGGGTACTTCCGGTGTGGGGACACAGCCAGCGGGTGGCGCCTGGACAGGCCGGCGGAACCAATTCTGCGACAAGGGCATGGTGACTATCCACTTCTTGGGGTTCGCCTGGAGGACTCTCGATCGGCACGTCCGGGTGGAGCGGCGCGAGGGTTTCGCAGACCCTTGTGCTTTCCGTGGGACGGAAGTGCTTCTTCAAGCATGCTGACGGCTCGCTGTGAGAGCAATAGCCCTTGGTTCGACGCAAGTTGCTCAGAGCGGCCAACAAATGACGCCCTATCAAACGGAGGGGCATCATCCGTTACGTGAGAGGGCGCCCCGGCTCTCAAGGGTCGTCCGAGGCGTGTCCGCAGGAGTCCGCAGTCGTCCGAGAGCGTCCGGGACCGTCCGGCAGGGGCGGTCGTCGAATCGCCGAGTCAGATAGCGTTTCAGGACGCGCTGCCAGCCTGATGGCGAGTCAGTGCAGGTCGGCCGCTGTCCGGTGCTGTCCGGGGCCGTCCGCTACGCGTGCGTAGCCCCCTTTCCCGTAGGACAGTGGACGGGCTAGCCACTCCTTCGCCTGGAGGGCTTTCGGGGACGGTTGTTCGCAGCGACCAATCCCCATCGTGTGACCCATATCACACGCGGTGGGCGGGTGTGCAGCCTTGGTTGCGCATCCGCCCACTGTCGTTCACCACCGCTGCCGCAGCTGGGGCACCCGTGCCCGCTCCGGCGGCGACCACCGCCACCACCACCGCTCCCGTCCCCGCGCCCGCGCCGGCTGACGCCCGTGTTCCCGCACCCGCCGCTCGCCGGGTACCGCTCCCGCTCCTGCTGCGGCGCCGCCGGTGCGGGAAGCCGTCGATCCGTGGGCGCTGCCCGCCAGCGTGGATGTGAAGCACTCTTGGGGTCCGCTGACCGAGAGGTTGAACGTGCCCCGGGATCTGGACCTCGGCGACCGCGTGAAGGCGCTGGAGCAGCTCGGCGTCAACCGGCTCGCTCACGCCGCGATCGTCGGCGTCGTCAAGGACGTGCTGCCCGAGACGCGGGTGGGTCTTCTGGTCGGCTCCCGCAAGTGGCCGCTGCTAGCCCATCGCATGGACCAGATCCGCGACCAGGGCGGCAGCGGACTCCTCGGCGCGTACCTGGCCCGTCTCCAGGCCGATACCACCTGGAAGGACGGGCCCTACCTCCACCACGGTCGGGCGGCTCGTGGAGGCGACGCTGCGCTCCTTGACGACACCGCCCTCGGCGCCGGCCGCGCCCGTGTCCCGGTCTTCCCGACGGCGGGCCGTTCCCGCTTCACCACCTCGGCGGCTGCTGCCTCCCGGGAGCCGGCTGCGGCGGAAGCCGCGGTGCCCGCCCGCCGGCAGCCGGCCGCGCCGACCCGGCGTGGGGGGTGGGCCCGGTGACGTTGTATGCGTGAATGGCCGGTCCGAGTTGCGTTTGGGTGGCGGGAGGGGAGGTCCGTAAGGCGCTTTACGGAGGGTGTTGTGCCCGGAGATGACGGCAGGGCCGTCCCGGCGGGTGCGGGTCGGCCCTGTCGTGTGAAGCGCTCACGCGCCAACGTGGTGCTTCGTTGTGTCCCTGCTGCGGAGTCACCTACTTCAGGGGTTCCGCCGGTTGCCCGGTCGGTGTGCCCCCCACGGTGCCCTGCCGCGGTCGCAGGAGGCAAGTTTCCTTTGGACGGGGTTGGACGAATGGGTGTGGTCGTGCGGGTTGGGTGGGCGCTGCACGGGGCTTGCCGGGGGAGCGGTGGGGAGGGCCGCTGCGGTCTCGGGGGAGGGAGGGGAGGTTTGTGGAGGTCAGAGCGTTCCGAAGGGCTTTGCGTGTGTAAGTTGCGCAGCGGGGACGCCAGTGGACGAATGAAAGGACATTCCGCCCTTATGGGGTGCGGCCGTGGGCTTGTGGTCCCCGGACGCCTGTGACTGTCTGTCATGCTTGTGGTCCCCGGGGAGGCGACGCCAATCGCCCCTGGGGGAGCGCCACTTGGCGCGGAGTCACCGATATCGGGAGGGCGCTGTCCCGCGCCCTCCCGTCCCTCTACTTCAGGGTCGCCAGGTAGCTGGTGTCCCGGGCAGGAGATGTCATGGGAGTACGTCCGGAGCCGGCCCGCTCGGGCCTGGCGCAGCGAGACACGGGCGGGCGGCCGGCCGCGGGGCTGACGATGCCGCAGGCGGTCGTGATCAGTGTCGTGACGCCGGTGGTGTTCGTCCTGGCGGTGGTGCTGAGCCTGCGGGGGATGCCGACGGGGGAGGTCTTCCGGCTGCTGGGTGGGGCGGGCTTCATCGTCATGGTCCTGGTCGTCGCGGTTACGCCGGGAGGTCGGGGCGCGGTGGTCGCGGCGGCCCGTGCCGCGCTCCAGGCCGGCCGGTAGAGGGGAACCGGGGTCATGGGGCGACCTGAACTCCCCGTCGAGCACACCGTCCCGAGCCGGGGGGCCCTGGCCGCCGCGCTGCGCGAGCTGCGCTCCGCGGCGGGGCTGTCCTATGACGAGCTCGCAGTAGGTACTGGGGTGCCGGCGACTACGCTCAAGCGTGCTCTTTCGGGGCGGTGCGTTCCCGCCTGGGAGATCGTCACGGCGATCGTGGAGGTCTGCCATGCGCATGAGGGGCTACTGGTGGAGCTGTCGATGATGGAGCTCAAGGCTCTGTGGAAGGAGGCCCGTATCGTCGAGCGCGGGCGCCTGCAGGAACTGCGCCGTCCCGCATCTCCGGAGCTGATCACCTCGCCCGGGGCGTTGAGCGAGGCGCTGGTCTACTTCTACGAGAAAGCCGGCGGCCTGCCGCTGCGCCGCCTGCGGGAACTGGCGGGCGGCGCGCACCTGCTACCGGTCAGCACGGCCGGGCGGATCGTGAACCGTCAAGCGCTCCCGGCCAGCCGCCAGCAGTGCGTCGCCTTCCTGACCGCTTGCGGCATCACGCCACACTTCGTGCAGCGCTGGGCCGACGCCTACGACCGGGTCACCGCGACACCACGGCCCCTCCCCGGGACGCAGCGCTGGGAGGACGCCGTCATGGCCTTCAGCAGGGACGCCGTGCGCCCGGAGCGCTCCGCCGGCCTTGGAGCCGTCCGCCTGGCAGACCTGGACCGGGGGCCCGGCCGGGCGGCACGCCTGCGCGGAGAGGACATCCTGCGGGACCTTCTACGCGAGCAGGCCCCCCGCGAGGTTCGCTTCGTGGAGCGTCCTCGCAGGCTGCGTCCGCGGGCGGCCTGAGGCGATAAACCGCTTCAGGCCGCCGGGAGCGACCCGGCGGCTGGGGTGGGCTGGGCGAGGCGTGAGCCGAGGCGCCAAGCGCATCTCACCCGCGGCCGCGCGTACCTCTTCGGAGCGGGTTTCTTCCTCGAGGGCGCCGAGCAGCATCATGACCGCCCTGGCTTCGTCGCCGGTGAGGAGCTTGAGGCGGGTGTCGGTGACGGCGTCCAGGAGCACGCGAGGAAGTCTTCGTCATCCATGTCCATGCGAGGGACAACGCCGTACCGCGGCCACCGGTCACCACCGCAGCGCCGGTCGGCACGCCGGTGCCGTGCCCTCGCTGGGGCCTGCTTGTCAGTGCCCGTCCGTAGCGTCGAAGGCGAGCGCGAGCAGCCGTAAGTGATCGGCCCGTACGGGAAGGGGCGAAGCGGCTGCGCCTGGACGTCCACGGTGAGGGACGTACCGGGGGTCCGGGGCTGGACCGGCTGAGGCCGCCAGGTGAAGGTTCCGTCCTCTCGGCTGCGGCTGCGCACGCGAAGGCCGGAAACCGCGGTGTGCCGTCTGAAAGCGCCGGTGTCCGGTGCTGCCGTGAAGCGGTCCGCCTGGCGCCCTGCCCGGTCACGGCGTTCTGTGGTGCGGGGACCGGGCAGGGCTGGGTGGGTCAGGGGAGGGCGATGGAGCGGGGTGGGTCGGTGCGCCCTGCGGGCCAGATGTCGCCGGTGTCCGCGGCGGCGGTGTCGTCGGGAGTGGTGGTGGTTAGGAGGTGGGCGAGGAGGAGTCCGGTGGAGAGCTTGCTGAGGACTTTGGCAGTGCGCTTGAGGCGGTGGTGCTGGTCGGTGGGCAGGGCCAAGGCGACGCACGTGGCATCGTGGCCGGGCACGGTGAGGGAGAACGCTGCGCAGAGGTTGAGGTTGGAGTACTCCAGGAGGTCGAAGTGCAGGGCCCTGGGGCCGTGGTTGTCGAGGTTGTCGAACAGGGTCCGGGGGTTGGTGATGGTGCGCCCGGTGTAGGCGGTGGGTTCGTAGCGGGCGAGGTGTTCCATGCGGGCGTCGAAGTTGAGGTCGGCCAGGAGTGCTTTGCCGACGGCGCTGGCGTGCGCGCTGTCGGTGAACGCCGCACGGACCTGGACCGGGGGTGCGTCGGGGCTGTGGGAGGACTGAAGGATCTCGACTTCCCCGCCGGTGTAGGTACTGAGGTAGACGGCGGCGCCGAGGTGGTCGCGCAGTGCGTCGAGGGTCTGCTGCATGAGCAGCTCGTGCTGCTCGGGCCGGCCGGCCATTTCCATGACCGGCCCCGGCAGGTGCGCTCCGGCGATGGTCTCGACGAGGTACTGGGCGCGTAGCCAGTGCAGCAGCCAGGCGGTGGAAGTCACCGACATTCCGGTACGCCGGGCGAGGTCGCGGGTGCTGATCCCCCCGGACTGCTGGATGTGGTGGAGCAGGTTGCGGGCTTTGAGGGCGGCAGCCTGCTGGCTGGGGGGCTGCGCCGGCAGGATTCGGGAGCGCGCCATGTCCGCCAGGACCGCCGGGCGCAGGGCGTTCGCGGACCACGGCCCCTTGCTGTCTGCGTCGGGAACGGTTGCGGCGGAGGGACCTGTGCGGGCCGTGTCCGCGGCGGTGGCGGCCGCGGCCGCGATATACGGGGCGGGATCGGACAGGGGCTGGACCAGCCTCCCGCCCGACGTCCCGTCCAGGGACCGCAGGTACGGCCGCCGTGCCCTGGCGGCGGGCCCGGTCGCCTCGCCGGCTGACCGTCGGTCGGGGGTGGGAATGGCGGGTGGAGGAACCAGAACCAGGTGCGGCCCCCCCGGCTCGGGCTTCGGGACCACCTCGGCCGCTCCCGCGTCCGCAGCGCCGGCGCCGGCGGCCGTGGTGTTCTGGGCAGGGCCGGGCGTGAGGAGCTCGGCGCGTACGCCGAGGTGGCTGCGGACTTCCTCGAAGAACTGCGGGTCCTCCACGGCCGGTGGCGGTTGGGTGGGTGAGGGCCGGCGGTGGGCGGTAGCGGCCAGGAGCCGGCGGGCGTCGGTGTGCCCGTGCCGGGCTGCCTCCGCGACCAGGAACCGTACGTCCTCACGCCGGTCTCCATCAGCCCGTCCGGCCAGAGCCGCCAGCCTAAACAGGGCACCGGGATGCCCGGCCTCACTGGCCGCGCCCAGCCACCGCTCGGCCCGCAGCAGCTCACCGCGCACCAAAGCCTTCGACCCCAGCCGATACAGCGAGTTCGCATGCGCCCGCTCTTCCAAGGTCAGGCGGTAGGTGTCGGTAAGCGGCCCGAAGTAGCCCTTGGGGCGATCCCAGAAATCATGCGGCCCGGCGAGCTCGGCCAGCAGGTGCGCGAGCCCGGCCGGCACCACCGGCTCCGGGCGCGCCGCCCCGCTGCGGTGGCCGTCGTTCGTGCTCACATCCGTCACCTGTCCTTCCTTTCGCAGCTCTTCTTCCGATGCCCATCCCGAATATGCCCAGCGAGCTTGCGCCTTAGGTAAGCGACGGCCTTCGAACGCAGTTTGTGCAGCTGCGAGGCAGCTATGCCGAGCGCGGCAGCGATTTCCACATCGCTCAATCCCTTGCTTTGCAAGTCCACCACCTGCCGCCGCCGGCCCTCCGGCATCCGCTCGATCTCCCGCCGCAACAGCTCCCCCTGCCGCCGCCGGACCTCATCCACCACCTCCCGCTCATCCGCCAGCCCGTTAAGCGCCTGCATGTCCATCACCAGCCGCTGCCTGCCCCCGCGCAGCTCCTTTCGGCACTCATCGACGGCCAGATTCCGCGCGGTGGCCCGCAGGTACGCCATCACGTTCGTATCCGGCGCCAACTCCCCGTCCGTCGCTTTGAGCCCCACCCGCAGGAACGCTTCTTGGACCACGTCCTCGCACGTCGCCAACGACAACGACCGAAAGGAACGCCGCAGCACGTACGGACCGGAAGCCATGAACGCCGGATACGCCTCCAGCAGCCGCTGCATCACACCCAAATCCGGCACGCACTCCTCTTCCGCCCCCTCGCCTACCACGGGCCCCGCTCCCCGCCGGCCACTGGACCGGCGTCGGTGCCAACGCCGACGCCAGCAGGAGCAGGAGCAGGAGCGGGGGCGGCTACCGCGACACGCACGACGACCTCCGCCCCCACGGCTACCTCCACCCGCACACCAACACCTGCCGGTCCGCCACCGCATTCCTTCTGCGCCACGGCCGCCGCGGTCGCGTCACGGCGGGCACCCTGGGGGCCGGCAGGGCTTCGCCGGTACAGGCTCACCACAGCGACCAGCGCGTGCACCGCGCTCACGGCGGTCGGGACAAACCCGATCCACTCCAAGGACGGCGTCATGTTCAGTGGTTCTCCATCTACTTGGCGGGACGCGGTCGGCGTGAACGCGTCCTCGCCCCGCAGACGAACCCCAGGGCACACTTCTCCCCCACAGCCCCCCGATTCACCCGAGAGAGTGAACGCCGGGCCCGTTCCGCGCTCCGGCGCACGCTGGCATCTTTGACGAAGAGCGACGTGGGAAGCGGTCTGCGGATCAAGGTTTCCGTGACGGCCTGAGCGGCGCGTCTTACCGGCTCGCCGCGTCTTACTGATCGTTTCAGAACGAAGCGGTTGGCCAGAAGGGTCGGCTCCTGCGGCTCGCATAGGCTGGCCGGTCTCTCATCCGACGCACCACGACGAGGGTCAGCCCATGCGCAACAGCACCAGGATCCGCCTGATAGAGCCCACCGATGCTGCCCCGATCGCCGCGCACCGGATGCGGGACTTCGAGGCTTTCCGGCCGTGGGAACCGGACCAGCCAGCCGACTTCTTCACCTCGAAGGGCCAGGCGGAGCGGATCGACAGGCTGCTGGCCGGATACCCGGCCGGCACGGTTTGGCCGGGCGTGGTACTCGCCGACGACCAGGTGATCGGGCAGGTCACCGTCGGAGGCATCCTGCCGCAGCCGCACCTGCGCCGCGGCTCCCTCGGATACTGGATCGCCAGCGTCGCCCAGAATCAAGGGCACGCCGGACGCGCAGTCGGGCTCGTACTCCGGGTGATGACGGATGAATTCGGGTTGCACCGCGCCGAGGCGTCCACCAACCTGGAGAATCTGCCGTCGCAACGGGTGCTGCGCCGCAACGGGTTCAGCCCGTACGGCGTCGCGCACTCCTCGATCTTTCTCGACGGGAACTGGCGGGACGCGCTGCTGTGGGAGCGGGTCGTCGGCGACTGACTGATCGTTTCACAGCGAGGTCCGCAGGCGGCGGAGGCATATGAGGCTGCAGGCCAGTTCGAGCAGGCCCTGATGCAGGTCAGCACGTCTTTCGTAGCGGATGCGGAGTCGTTTGAACTGGTGAAGCCAGGCGAAGGCGCGCTCGACTACCCAGCGGACCTTGCCCAGTCCGGAGCCGTGGGCGGCACCTCGTCGGGCGATCACGGGTTTGATGCCGCGTTTCCACAGCAGGCGGCGGTATTTGTCGAAGTCATAGCCCCGGTCGGCATACAGTCGCCGGGGCTTGTGCCGAGGGCGTCCCCGCCGGCCCCGGATCGGGGGAATCGCGTTCAGCAGGGGCAGAAGCTGGGTGACGTCGTGCCGGTTGCCGCCGCTGAGCGTGACGGTGAGCGGGGTTCCGTGCCGATCGACGATCAGGTGGTGCTTGGAGCCGGGGCGGGCCCGGTCGACTGGTGAGGGACCGACGTGGTCCCCCCTTTGAGGGCCCGGATGTGCGAGCCGTCCACGGCACAGTCGTCCAAGTCCAGCAGGTCGGCGCGGCGCAGCTCGCCCAGCAGGGTGGCGTGCAGGCGGGGCCGGACACCGGCCTCGGTCCAGTCCCGCAGCCGGCGCCAGGCCGTCACCCCGGAGCAGCCCACACTCTCGGCGGGAACGTCACGCCAGGCGACACCGGTCCGTAGCACATACATGACGCCAGCAAGCGCCGTTCGGTCGGGAACACGCAACCGCCCTGGATGGCGACGGCGCCGCTCGGGAACAGGGGGCAACAGCCGGGCCACCCGCTCCCACAAGTCGTCAGGAACAAGATCAACACGCACCCCGGACACCCTGCCGACCGAGATCGCCGAGCACAAGACCCACAGCTCAACTCATTCTGAAACGATCAGTTAGTTGGTCTGGAGTTGCAGGCGGAAGGCCGGGCAGACGTCCGGGTCGGTGTCGTCGTAGATGACGATCCGTTGGGCGTCGATGCCGATGGACAGCTTGTCCAAGGTGTCTCCTGAGGTGACCTCCGTCGGGTCCTCGAACTGCAGTCGGAGCAGAGACCTGCGCGTCGAGGCACGCGCGTCCTCGACCTCCCAGGTGCCGGAGCCGGTGAAGGCCCTGCCCGGCTTCGACGTGTGGAAGCTGCCGGTGGGCCAGTTCTCCGTCGTGAGGGTGCCGCCCCGGTTGCCGCCCGGGGTGGTGCTGAGGGTCAGGCGGACGCCCTCCGCCTCGCGTGAACCGACGTACGTACCGGCGAGCTGAGCCGCGCTGACCGTGGTGGAGGGCTCCGGCACGCAGCGCTCTGCGGAGTTCGAGCCGCAACCGGTGAGCAAGCCGGCGACGACGGCCAGGGCTGCCGTGGCGCAACGGATGGCATGTGATCTTGGGCGCTGGTGCACGAGACTACTTTCCGTCTGCGGGGATGCGCTCAGTCCACGTGATCTTCTGATCGACCGTGGACAGCATGCCCTCCTCGCGGTTGGTCTTCTCCAGCCACTCGTAGTAGCCGACATAGTGGAGAAGAGACTCGTTGCTGGTGGAGTTGTTCAGCGAGTACTCGACCACCAGCGAGCCGTCGGGGTCCTGTCCCTTCACGGTGTAGTCGAGGGAGTACGACCCCACGAACGCCTCGCCCAGATGCTCCTCGTCGCTGGTGACGATCGCCGGGAGGTCGGTGGTGACGAGCTTCTTGAGCGCGCCGATCTTACCGTCCTTGGATATCGAGTAACTGACGGTGCCCTCCTGCGCCGCGTTGTCCCGCCAGTCGGCGACCGTGTCGGCGCGGAGCTGCTCCATGCTGACACTCTTCTTGATCAGTTCCGTCATCGTGTCGCCGTCGTGGTACTCGCGGTCCCGCGGGCCGAATCCCGTCCCGTAGTCCCAGCCCAGCGCATAGGGTCCTTCACGCCGGCGGGCGGGATACGGGTCCTTGCCCTGCATGGCGAGGTTGAGGGCGTTGTAGTCGTCGTGCGAGATCCTGTCCGTCGTGTCGATGTTCCTGTGCTGCGGATCGCTGTTGAACCACTGCCCGAGCCCGACGTCCGACATCAAGGCGAACGCCAGGTTCCCGTCAGCGGCGATGCCCCGCTTCACGACACCGTTGATCTCGCGCTGAGCGCCCTCGATCGCCTTGGCCTCCGCGGAGTCCTTCTCGATCACCTTGCACTGGCCGTCGAACACCGTGGTGGCAGCGATCCCACTGGCCTCGATGAGGACGCCCTTCTCCTGGGCACGCCGGACAGCGTCCTGAAGGTCCTTCTTCACTGCTTTGAACTCACCGAGAGCGTCATCCAGCACCCCGATCGCCGCTTCGGCAACCTTGGCGGCCGACGCGATCTGCCGCTCGATGTCGTCGATCATGCGCCAGGCGTAAGGGGCCGCGGCGCCCTCCCAATAACCCTTGTCCTTGAGAGGGGTGAGCATCTCGTCGCGGACGCGCTCCGGAAGCTCGGCAAGAGCCTCACGGGTGGTGCGCCACTGAGCGAGCAGCTTCTCCAACGGACCCAGATCCGTTTCCAGGATCTCCCGGTAGAAGCTGGTCATCAGAGCCCGTCCAGTTGCGAGCGGCGGGACACTCCGCGGAACGAGTGGTCGATGTCCGAGTTGGTCGTGTTGTAGTCCCGAGCCGCGATGCGCAGGCTTTCCGCGATGTGCGCCAGCCAGCCCGCGACGGTTCCCGCCTGCTTCTCCCACTGCTTGTGCGCTGCCTTGAGGGCATCGGCCGTTTCCCAACCCGCCATGGCCGAGGAAGCGGTCCGGGCAGGCTCCTCAAGAGCGGCCGCCGGTTTCGTGAAGGCAGTGTGTATCTCGTCCGCTTTGCTGGCCGCCGTGGTCAGGACCTTGGGAGCGATCTTGAGCGCGTCCTGGGACGGACCACCCGGCGCGGGCGCGAACGGCTCGAAGGCGAGCGGCGGCTGCTGTCGAAGCAGGGGTGGCCCGGTGGTGGGCAGGGGAGCGGGAACCAGCGGATCCGCGTAGCTGTCGGCAGGCGGGGCTGTGAAGACAGAACCGCCCCACTCGGAGCCATGCCGCTTGAGTTCGTCCGGGGTCAGCGGCAGCCGTTCCGGCTCCGGCAACGTGTCATCGGCCATGCGGTGGAAGCCCCCGGCGAGCGACGTAGAGCGAAAATTTGTGCGCTCACACTCTACGGGAGTTGATCAACGCTCATAGAACGGGTTGGGGCCCGCTTCTGGCTGGCGAAGAGGGCCGCAAAGCGGAGCAGCTTGTAACCGCTGTGGCGCGCTGGAAAACGGGACCGAGGGCGCTCCGGGCGTGCAAGGCAGACGTCGCGGGGGAGGTTGTGACCGAGGGGGGTGGGTCCATCCCCCTCGTGCGCGGGGAGCAGGCTGGTCGACCTGGGACTCTACGCGGCCGGAACCCCGTTCTCGCGCACTTTCACTGAGTCCGGCACCCCACCCGTAGCTCCCTATCTCGGACCTTCATCGTCGCCCTTACCCTGCCGATCCAGGCTGTTCGTAGACGGCCGCAGGGGAAGGGCGAGGCTTCGTGTGTCAGCCCGTCCTGCGGGCCTGCGCCAGGCCGGCAGGGTCAATTTCGAACAGGAACGGCTCCGTGATCCGGGTGACGGCGCCGGGGAGGGCGGTCGCCGTCTCGACGTAGCGGCCGCCCTCCAGGGCGCAGCAGATCAGGCGAGGCGCCGGATCGAACTCCAAGCGCCAGTAGTACGGGATCCCGGCCTCGGCATAGAGGAGGGGCTTGACCTTGCGGTCCATCGGCTTGTTCCCGGGCGAGACAAGTTCGACAACCAGCTGCACGGCCTCGGCGTCGATACTGACCCCGTCCTCGGCGGTAGCTCCGGCGTCGGCCACCACGATGTCCGGCACGACGAGCCCCGACGGCAGGGTCACGTTGATCGCTTCCAGCACCTCGACCGCTGCACCGGCCGCCTCGGCAGCTGCGTCCAGCATGACGTGGAGGCGGAAGCTTGCCCGCTGGTGGCGCAGGCCAGGAGCTGGGGACATCACGAGCGATTCCCCCAGCAGCTCGTAGCGACGGGTACGGTCCTCCGGCAGGGCCAGGACGTCGGCGACGGTCCACGGCCCGTGATGCTGGGCAATGCTCATTCCCTTCACCTCCTCATCGCGCGCACTGACAGTGTGGCGCGGCACGGCGGCCCGTGTCTCCCCGTCGACAGTGCAGTCCGCACCGGCAAAGCGGAAGCGTGGCCTGTACGGTCAGCAACGCCACGCGCCGCTCTCACCCTGACCTAGGAAGCAAGCAGGTCGGTGCGCTCATTCGGACAGTAGTGGAACGGAGCCAGCACCGTGATCGTTCCAGCCAGTACTCCTTTCGTCCCGGCACGCGAGCCTGGTGGCCTGACATCTTGGGGCGGCCGCGCATTCCCCCGGGCACGGGTGCGGCGGATCACTCAGAGTAACGATGTCGATGTTTGAGGCTTGGCCTCGAATAGATGGGTTCACGGCGACTTGGTCCCATTGTTTCTTGGATGGGAGGCCGCCGGTGCACGTTGTGGCGATCATGGAGGCACTGGCTGAACAGGGCATCACCGTGCTCTTCAAAGCCGACGCCGAGCGGATGGCAGGGCGGCGTAAGCCCTGAACGTTCGTAGTCAGCGGCTCGCCTCTGCGTGACGACGTTCTCGTACCACGGACGCCGCCTCGGTGGCGCAGTGTCTCGAGTCTTGTCGTCAGCCGCTCGTGCAGAATTCTGGCCAGATTCTCCGAAGCTCTGGACGGCGGCCCGCCCCTTCCTGCATCCTCCTCGCCATGCAGAACACGAAGAACCGGGTAAGAATCCACCGGAAAAGCTAATGAAGATCACCATCGAAGGTGCGGACAAGGAATTTGCCGAGAAGCTGGTTAAGCTCGCCGCCGAACACAACGCGGAGCTGACCGTCACAACCGTCGACACCGGCTGGACGGTCGAGCGGGCCCTTCTTTACCTCGGCGACCTGCCCGCCAACGCCATCCGCTTCGCCCGCCTCGTCGTCGACGAAGGCGGGACCAAGAGCGCCGATGAACTGCGCAGCGACTTCAAGAACCAACTGCGGGGACCAACCATCGCCCTGTCGAGGGCCCTGCCCCGCGGCGTACGGAGAGGCTGGTGGCCGGAGGGGACCCCGGCCCCCATCAAGCCCCAGTTCGACCCCGAACACCCCAACTGGCAGAAGGCCAAGGCGTACGTCATGCCTCCCGAGACCGTGGCCGTCTTTCGGCAAGCGTTCGAGCAACTCGTCTGATCCCCTGCCGTAGGTGCCGCACCTGAAGCCCCGCGGCGGCACGCACGACCATCCGCGAGCTCCACCTCCCTCTACGAGGGAACCACCGGAGCTCGCGGATTATCTGGCCAGAGAGACCACCAGGGGGCGGAATCAGCCCCCCGCCGACGCCTCGCTCGTTGTCGTCCCGAGCGAACTGCCCCTGGTCGCAATGCGTCTACCGGATGGTGAACACCTACAAGGAGGAGTCCCATGCCCACGTCCGATAACGGAATTTCCATCACCCACCAACTGGAGACGCACGGCTGGTCGAACGAGGAGACTGCTGCGTACGAGGCCGCGGTCGAGGCGGTGAACGGGCTCGTCGGCGTGTACAGCGCGGTGATCGCCGCCGAAGAGGCCAAGGCGCAGCCGAACCGCGAGGCGATCGATGCCGCTCGGGCCGCACAGCACCGCCTCGCCCGCGAACGGGAAGCGTTGCGCTCAACCGACAAGGAGCAGATCGCCGAGGCCCGCACCCGCTATTCCGCGCTGGCTCGCGAGGTACGGGCTGGTCTGCATGCGACGCGCCCCGTACGAGGTGGCTACCGGCCGGAGGCATTCGAAGACGTGCCGACCGCCACGGTGTACGACATCTTCGCGGAAACAGCTTCCCGGTTCATCGGCCTGCTCATGGCCCGTGCGCAGGCCGCCTCAGAAGGGGAGCAGCCACAGCAGTGGCGGGACCAGGCCCTTGCGGTGCGGGCGGCCAGTCGGCGAGTCCCGGCGCACGACCGCAACGAACTGCTGAATCACATCGCGCAGTGGCAGAACGACATCGCCCGCCTGGAGAGCCAGTGAGCATGGCACAGCCCAGCGACTACTTCCTCGACGACGACCAGCTCCGCAGCCTCTTTGAAAAAGTAGTGCGACCTGCCGTTTTCGACGGGTACAACCCCCAGGCCGAACCGGTGCTGTCGCTTTTCGGCGCGCAGCAGGGAGCGGGCAAGAGTCAAGCTATCGCCGCCCGGCGGCAAGAGCCGGACGGGGGTGACCTGGTCGGGTTAAGCCCGGACGATCTACGTCCGCTGCACCCCCGATACGCGGAGGTGCTGGCCGCATACCCGCTGATGATGAAGGACGCCACGGCGCAGGCCACCACGGCCTGGGTCGCAATGTGCCACGACCATGCGCGCCGGCACGGCTATGGGCTGATCCTGGAGGGGACGTTCAAGGACCCGCAGGAGCTGCTGGACATCGCCGCCACCTATGCGGCACACGGCTACCGGGTCGAGATGACCGCTCTCGCCGTCCGGCTGGAGCGCAGCAGCCTGGACATGCTCAACCGCCACCTGCCGGCGCATGACGCCGCCCCGGGCGGTTGGGTTTATCCCGAGCGGGCACAGAACGCCTATCGGATGATCCCTCTTGCGGTGACGGCAGCCGAGGCCGCTCCGCAGATCCACCGGATCAAGGTCACGAACCGAACTCGTGAAGATCTTTACAGCAACGTGCGCACCGCAGACGGCTCCTGGCAGCATGAGCCTGCCGGGGCGGCTGCCATCGAGGCCGAGCGAGCCTGCCCCCTGCCGGCCGCAGAGGCAGCAGAATGGCTGCGGCTGTGTCATCGCGTGGCGTTGAACTTCGCTGCAGCTGACCACCTCGACGACACGACCCTCGACGCCCTGAACCGCGTGCTCAGCGACGCCCACCGGGTCGGTCCGATGGCAGCATGGACAGACTCTGACCGGTCCAAGCACTCAGCGGTGGAAGACCTCGTCACCGCGATGGCCGCCCCACATCCGTGGGACCCCGCCACCAGCCATAGCCTGCTCGCTGCCCTTCGTCAGCTGGAAAAGATTCCCGACAGCTTGACCATCGAGCCGCTGCAGCGCATCCAGGAACGTGCAGCCACCCGCCTGGACCCGACCGCAAACAGGCTGGGTGCCGCGCCATCTCAGCCAGCGCGTCCGCCCGTCGCGGGCACCATCGACCCTGCCGAAATCGAGCGGTACCGCCTGCCGGAGGCCGAGAACGAGCAGATCTTCCGTGAGCGGATCATCACCGACCTTCTGGCCGGGCGCGAGCCACAGGCGATCTCCACAGTGGTCTTCATCATCGGCCAGCCCGGTGCAGGCAAGAGCCGCGTCACCGAGGACGTCGCAGCTGCTCTCAACCAGCACGGCGGCTTCGTGGACGTCGACAGTGACCTCTACAAGCCCTACCACCCCGACTACGAAGACCTGATGGCACAAGACGACACCCTCATGGCCGCCTACACCCGGGCCGACGGCCGTGCGTGGATGGCACGAGCAGAGGAGTACGTCCGATCTCACGGGCTCAACGCGATCGTCCAGGAGACCTCCCAGAACGCGCAGGCCGTCGAAGACAAAATGCGGGCCTACCAGCAGTCCGGCGCCCGTATCGAAGCCCTGTTCATGGGGGTACCGAAAGCACTGAGCGATCAGGGCATCGTCAATCGGTACTTCGAGCAGCTCGCCGACCGCGGACAGGGACGGCTGACCGTCCAGGCCAATGCCGACGAGTCCTTCAGCGGCATCCTGGACCTGGCCGATCGCGTCGACCGCGGATGCCTGGTGGACCTGGCGGGAGTCTACCGACGGGGCGAGACGAAGCCCCGGTTCAGCAACAGCCTGGACGACACCAGGCAATGGGGCAGCCCGCCGGCTATCCGAGCCAGCATCGAAGCCGAACGGGCCCGGCCCTTCGCGCCTGCGGAGAGCCAGGGTTTCGTCGACACCCAGCTCCGTCTGCGCCAGGCCAGTCGCGGACTCGGGCCGGAATGGCCCGAGAGGCTGTCCAGAATCGAGCGCGACGCCGTTCCGATCCTGCTGCCCGCCGACGTTCAGCGACTCACGCCGGCCCGGCCGTCACCCGTGGCGGCACGGTCACGCAGCACCACCACCACTAGAAAGCCGCCCCAGCCAGGGCGTAAACCCTCCCCAGGTACCACTCCTGAACGGCAAGCACCTCAGCGCCGACCGGACGGTCCGGACGCGGGGCGTGGACGTAGCAGGTAGTCGGCTGTGGGCCGGGGACGGCTCACAGCGGCACAGGGTCCCGGCTCGCTTTCGCAGAGGGCGACCCGGGACCCTGTCTCGCTGGCAGCGACCATGGCCACTCAAAAGAGGGGCCACCACCAACCTGCCGAACCTTCTGGCCGAACCGGGCAGCGGACGCCAGCGGAAGTCGCGAACGCCGTCAGTGGCATCGGAGGGGATGTGTGCATGAATCTCGAAGCGTCAACGACCTCCATGGTGGACGGCTGGTGGTGGCCGACGGCCGTCGGGTCGCTCGTGGTGCTGCTCGTACGGAGCAGCTACCGCCGGGTCGCCGGCCAGTTCAGCGTCCCGACCTTCACCAGCCGGGATGTCGGCGCGGTGCTGTCGCCCGTCCCGGCATGCCTGCCCCTGCTCTTCCTTCCGACCGCTTTCCCCTGGGCCTCCTGCGACAGCTCAGGACACCGGGCGCCCCGACCCTGACTGTGGATCTCCTTTTGGTCCTCGTTACGGCCGTCGGCGGCATGACCATCGCCCAACGGTCCTGATCACAGGCTGGCTAGGTAAGTGAGAACGCGGAACGTATGTAGGTGGGTTTGGAGAGCGTTCGGGGCTCGGCGGTGGGTGAAATGTTGGCGAGTTCTGGGAACGCCTGGGTCAGTGTTTCGGGGGCCACGCTCGCGGTCGATGTGTTCCGTGAGGTGAAATGGGGGCGCTCGGCGTCGCAGGCAGGGACTAGGACTGGGGTGCGCGGTGGGGACGATACTCAAGGGCGTGGGCCGCGTTCGGTGGCACGAGCTGACGCACGCGTATGGATCAGCGGAAGAGGTCCCGGGCCGGTTGTCACGGGTGGCGTGGGGCGACGCGGTGACCAGCGCTTCAGCGTTGAGTGATCTTGGGCTGTGGCTCGGAGAGCTGTCTGTCTTCGACGCGACTGCCGAGGCAGTTCCGTTCCTGTGGGATCTCGCGGTGACTGACTCTGTCCCAAGCCGTGCCGATGTGATTCAGCTGCTGCAGACGATCCTCGAACAGGCGAATCCTCCACGACTCGACGTTCAATACGCCGCTCACCGAGCAGTGCTCGATGGTAGGAGCCTGGCGGACAGGCTGGCTGGTGACAGGGATGTCGCCGTGCAGGCAGCGGCTCAGAGCTTGGTGGCCGCGCTCGACAACCATGTCTGCGAGGCCTGCCGTCTCGCCTGACAACAGGCCCGGGCTTCTGTGCTGGCGACCGTCCACCGCGCCGAGAATGGGATCGGAATGTGTCGTCAGCTGATGCTCTGCTGTTCAGCGCGTGCTCGGGTGGTGGCGAGCCGGTAGGAGTCGGTCCCGGTTTCGATGATGTTGCCGCCGAAGGTGAGACGGTCGACGATGGCCGCGCAGAGGCGGGGGTCGGTGAAGGTCTTGGTCCAGCCGGAGAAGGACTCGTTGGAGGCGATGGCGACGCTGTTCTTCTCCTCGCGTTCGGTCCGGACCTGGAAGAGGGGTTCGGCGCCGCGGCGGTCGAGTTCCATGTAGCCGAGTTCGTCGATGCAGAGGAGATCCACGCGGCCGTATCGGGCGATGGTCTTGGTCAGCTGCTTCTCATCGGCGGCTTCCACGAGCTCGTTGACCAGCTTGGTCGCCAGGACGTACTTGACCCGGTAGCCGGCCATCGCGGCCTCGGTCCCTATCGCGATCAGCAGGTGGGACTTGCCGGTTCCGGAGTTCCCGATGAGGCAGAGCGGCAGCCCCTTCTTGATTCATTCGCATTTGGCGAGGGTATGGATCACGGCCGCGTCGGGGTTGGGGTGGGCGTCGAAGTCGAACTTGCGGTGCGACTTGTCGCGGGGGAAGCCGGCGGCCTTGATGCGGCGCTCTGAGCGGCGGCGGGCCCGGTCGTCGCACTCGGCGAGGAGGAGTTCGGCGAGGAAGCCGAGGTAGGACATGCTCGCGTTCGGCCTTCTCGGCCAGCTCGGGAAACTGGGACCGGATGGTGGGCAGCCGCAGCATGCGGCATGCCTGGTTCAGCTGGCCGGGCGGCTGACTTCTGTGCGCAAGCGTTCGACCGCTGCAACGATCTCTGCGTCAGTGGCAGGCTCCAGGACGGTAATCCCGTGCGGCCCGCCCGGACTACGGTGCGCGATGTCGAGTTTTACAGTGAGCCAGGCTCTGAGACTTGCAAGCTCGCGCACAGCTGCGTCCCGTTCTTGGCGAGCCACCTCCAGCTCGCGGCGCAGCACGTCGAGCGGTTCGTCAGGCACGAGGCCTCCAATTTGCGAGGTCCGGGGGGAACACAAGGGTCCCCCCGGACCACACCCGGCCCGCGGGGACAGTTCGGCTCGAGTTCACACGCTGGCTGGGGGCGCAGGCCCCGCCGGGTCCGGGCGAAGCCTGGTCACGCCGCCGTTCGTGACCGCGGGCTCATCGCCGGCCGAGGCGAATAAGTCCGGAAGGGTCAACGTCGGCGGTGCTTGACGAGCACCGTGACGCCGACGCCGAGGCTCACGGCGATGGCGGCGCCCACTGCTGGCCACTGCCAGGAGAAGCCGGATTCCGCATCCGCAGACTCCGCCCCTTGTGGCACCCCAGCTGTCGGATCAGCGCTCGGGGTGGGGGGCTTGGAGGGGGCTAGGGCGGCGAGAGGGTCGATGTCTGGCGCTCCGGGGTCCCCCGGACCTTCGAGCAGCGCCGTGCGGGGGCGGGCGACTCCGTAGCCGATCCAGTCGTTGCGCCCCAGACCGTCGCGGGGCGTGCCGGCGGTCTGGATGAGGACACGGGCCACCTGGTGGGCGGTCCAGTCGGGGTGAGCGGACCAGACGAGCGCGGCGGAGGCGGAGACCAGAGCGGTGGCGTAAGAGGTGCCACCGTCTGCCACGCACCAGGCAGTGTTCTTCTTGCAGCGGATCGGGGCCTTGCCCCCGAAGGCGGCCAGGTCCGTGTGGCGCCCGTGGGAGCTGGACGGACGACCAGCGCGGTGCCTCGTCGTCGGGGGTTCCGGGGCCCGCGAAGTGGAAGGGGACGCCCAGATGGGCGGCCAGGGCTCGGCCGGCCTTGTCGGCGGCCGCGGCGGGTGGGGTGAGTCCGGGGGCCGTTGGCTCATCGCCGAGGTAGCGTTCGGCTGCGCCCCAGTACACCGAGGCCAGGTGGCACTCACCCACCGGGCCGGCGGTGATGGCGAGAACGCATGTAAACCAGTCGTGCTCGGTGTCCCTGTCCCACACCACCTCGATCGCCACCACCCTCCCTTCGGCCCCGGCGGCCTCGGCGGCGAGTGACTCCACGTCGAGGGGAGCGTCGGGGACGCGGGCGACGTTGTCGCCGTGGTGGCGGTAGCGGTCGTGGACGATCAGCTGAGCTTCGTACAAGCCCAGCCCGTGAGTACGGCCGTAGTCCCACCCCAGGGCCCGGATCGCCGCGAAGCGGTTGTTCGCCAGGATGTGCTCGTCGACCTGATCGGTGAGGGCGATCGGCAGAGTTACCCACCAGTCGGTCAGGTCCTGGTCGGTCTTCATGGCGGTGCTCCCCCTCGTGCGTGTGGCCGGGTCACTGTAGGCACTGCGGGGTCGGTTACGCTCCCGACTTATGTCCGCGGACAAAAGTCGGGTCCGTCGACGGTCGACGCCCAGGCGCGTCTAACCGGCCGCAAGCAGTCGCCAAGCCAGGGCGCGGAGCTCCTCGTCGGGATGGCCATCTTCGTTGAGAGGGGTGTCGCTGAGCAGGCGGGTCGGGGAGAAGGCGAAGGCACGGAGCGTGGGTCGGAGGTCTTCGAGGACCGCACCCATCGTGGCGAGCGCCTTGAGGGCGCTGAGGCCGATCGGGCTGGCGGAGACCAGTTCCGCGAGGATGGGAACGGCGAGGTCCGGAGAACCGGTGATGGCGTGATGGGCTTCGGCGGCCCGGCTCCGGGTCCAGTCGTACCTGGCGCTCAGCAGGGGCTCGATGATCGGCATCAAGGGGGCGGCTGCGGGGCCGAGCGGTTTGAGGCTGCTCAAGTACCAGTGGGTCGGGCCCGGCCCGGGGAGCAGGTCGTCGAAGGTGCGGAGTGCGAGCTCGGGCTCGCCGGTCAACCGGTAGTGGGCCGCGGCGGCTGCCGTCCGGAGCGAAGCGTCAGCGCTCTGGGCGGCTGCTTCGAGCAGGGTGATGACCTCGGATGTTGCAATGGCGTCGAGTCCGAGGCGGCGAGCGGCCGCTATGGGTGCCCGGCCGGTCCGCAGGCAGTCGACCAGCTCGGGGTTCGCCTGGCGGGCCACGGTTCCCAAGGGGGCCAGTGCCTCGATCAGGTCGGTAGCCGCGTTCCCGGTGGCTCCGGCTGCCAGCTCTCGGCGGATGGCGGGTATCAGCAGGTCTCCGGAGGCCGGGAAGGCTCGGGCGGCCGCACGCAGGGTTTTGGCGTCGGGGCGGTGCAGCACCAGGTCCAGGGCACGGGGGTCGCGGGTGCGCACCAGAGCCAGGAGCGCAGGGTCGGCGGTGTCCCCCTCCGCCCGGGCGTAGTCGTACAACGTGTCGCGCAGCTCCGTACGCGGATCCGGCAGGAGCTCGGTCCAGGAGGCGATGGTGGACAGCGTGCGGGTGAGCGCTGGCGTGCCCTCATGATGCGGGAGCGCGGCGAGAAGCAGGTCGAGGACCTCGGGCTCCCGGTCGCGCCAGGTCTCCACGATCTGCCGGGCGAGCCAGGAGCCGCGTGAGTGGAGGTCCCCGGCCGCGATCCAGTCGGCTGCCACGGCGAGGCCGGCGTCCGGGTCCCGGGTCAGCAGGTCGGTGAGGTGTTGTTCTTGGGAGGGGGTGCCGGGCCAGGGGAAGCCGTCGTCCCCGGGGTCTGGTTCGGCGCCGTCCTCGGCGAAGATTTCGACTAGCCGGTTTGCGTACGGAGGACCGGACCGCTCGGCGGCGAGCAGGGCCGCGGCGAGTCTGACATCAAGCAGCGGGCTCCCGAGGGGCTCCTCGACCGCACGGCCGAGGAGGGCCAGGACTACCATCGCGTCCGCCCGTACCGCCGGGACGGGATCGGACTGGTACATGGCGTCGAGCCGGGTCACGACCGGAGCGCGCAGCTCGGCCGGCATCTGGTCGGCTACGGCCGCGACCACGCGGAGGGCAGCCCGGCGCACCTCGCGCTCGGGGTCGGTCAGGCAGGGCAGCAGGTCCGGGAGTAGCCGGGAGAGCTCCGTGCAGATCGCGGCGAGCGGGCTGCCGGGCCAGTGGGGTGACTCGCGGTCGGTCTGGTCGTGGTCGGCGAGGGTGGCGAGCAGCATCAGCAGCTCGTCGCGCTTGTGCGGGGCGTGGCGGACGGCATGGGCGAGGAAGGGGACGGCGGGTGTCGAGGCCGGGTAGACCGTGCCCTGGTGGTGAATGTTGCCGTACAGCTCGTAGATCGCTTCGTCGGCCACGGATTCGTCGTCCTGGTACAGCGCCCTGATCAGGTCGGGTACGTCTTCGGCGGGGCCGTAGGCGTGGGTGAGGGTGTGCCACGGCACGGTGTCCAGTTCGGCCGGAGATTTCATGGGTCCGCGCTCCTCAGCTGATCAAGTGCGCTGACTTTAGCGATCAGCACTGACAAGGCTGGATAGCGGGGCCGGACATCCCCCCTAGGCACTGTCCGGCGGATCACGTGACGAGGAACCGGAAGGCCATTCTGGCTAGACCGGTTGACACGACAGCCCTTTCAGTTCTTACGGAGGCGGTGGGCCATGGCAACGAGTCTCCGAGGCAGCTTCGGCCCTGCACATGCGTAGTCGATCAGCAGGTTCCGGTAGGTGGTGTTCGCGATCTCTGGCGCCAAGGTGATCAGGGCCCTCAGGTCGTCGGACGAGCCGGCAAGGCGTGTGCGGTAGGCGGCGCTCGCCGCGCGCAGGGTGACTTCGTGAGGTTCGTATTCCAGGCCCTGTTCAACGAGGCTCGCGGCTGCGGCGAAGTCGCCCTGCTCGGCACGCACGTCCGCCAGGTCTAGGTAGAGGGACCAGTTGGCGGAGTCCAGGGGTAGGGCGGATTCGAAGGCCGCAGCAGCCTGATCCAGGTCGCCCATCACGCGCCAGGTGGCCGCTCGTGCGACTGCAGTCCACGTGACCCGGTCGACGGCATCGGCGCGGTCGCACAGAGCGAAGGACAGTTCGTACCGGCCGCAGGCCCGAGGCAGTCGTGCCATGGCGGCCAGCGACTCTGGCACGGGATCCCGTTCGGACACCACGTCGAGGGCATGGAACCAGGGCTCGAACCGCTCCCGCATCTCGTCGGAGTCCAGGTCGTGGCCGTAGTCCAACGTCCGCAGACACGCCTCGGCCAGCGCCGCAGCACTCACCGCGTCGAGACAGCGCGCATCGCCGAACCAGGGGGCAGCGCCCCATGCCACGTTGGGCCGCACACCCGTGACCGAACCAAGGGCCATCACCGCGTCGTCCATGTCCCCTTCAAGGAACAAGATGTACGCCTGCGCCAGCACAGCGCTCAAGGAGCCGTCCTCTTCGAGGCTCTCCTTCAGCTCCGACCTTCGGTCCTGCCACAACTCGGCGAGGGCCGCATAGGGCTCCGAAGCCGCTGGCGCCGAGGCTATTGCGCCCACCAAAAGCTTCACGGCGCCCACCAGGCTTCCACCGCAGTGCGCCATCACACCAGCGAGACTGACTCCCGCCGCCACTGACTGATTCGACATCGCCAGAGAATACCCGTGGCCAAAGGTTCAGCGAGCACTTCCGTATGGACGGCAGCACCGCTGACAGTGATCTGTCAGTGACGGCAACCCTGCAGGCAACGACGGCGCACAAAGGCGATGATCACCCGCGATCAGAGCAGGAGGGAGAGAGCCTCTCTCCATGCATCGCCCGATCTTGCCGGGTTGCTGGCTCGTTAGTCCAGCATGGAGCGGGGTGATCTGACCAATGCTGAATGGGCCCGGCTGGAGCCGCACCTGCCGACGTCGGGACGGTGCGGCGGGCAGTGGAACGACCACCGCAAGGTGATCAACGGGATCTTGTTCCGGGTCCGGACGGGCATACCGTGGCGGGATTTGCCTGAGCGTTTCGGCAGGTGGAAGACCGTCTATGAACGGCACCGGCGCTGGTCGGCGGACGGCACGTGGGACCGGATTCTGCGTGCCGTCCAGGCGGAGGCCGATCTCGCGGGCCGGATCGACTGGACCATGGTCAGCGTCGACTCGACGTCCTGCCGTGCTCATCAGCACGCGGCCGGGGCCCGAAAGAAGGCGCCACGCACCCCGAAAAAAGGAGGACGCCCCGGCATTCTGATCGAGGAGATCATTGCCCTCGGCTCCGTGCGTACGCTCGCTGCCAATTCGTCCTTGCCCTCCCCGGTCAGGGCTCGCTTCGCGGAGCATTCGGATCCAGCCGTCCGGTGCGCGGTCGCCGCGAGCGTCTGGGACGAGCCGCCGGGGTTGCTGGCGCGTCTGGCGGCCGACCCGGATCCGTCCGTGCGGGCGTTCCTTGCTATGAACGACAGGCTGCCTGCAGAGCTACTGGCTGGCATGCCGCCGACTCGGAGGCAAGTGTGCGGTCGTCGATCATCACGCACTGGCGCGATACTCCCGATACCGTCCGCAGGATGCTGTTGACGGATACCGATCCAGAGATCCGAAGCTCCGCCGTGCGGGCATTCGTTCCCCCTGCGGACCTTCTCCCCGGCCTGCTGGCAGATCCGGCGACTCGCGCTGCCGCGGTGGTGCATGCCGCCCCGACCCCTGAGCTTGCTGCCGACGACGAAGATTCCGATGTGCGGGAAGCGGTCGCCGCCCATCCAGACCTGCCGCCCTCTTTGCGTGACGTGCTGGCAGCCGACCCGGACGTCTTCGTCCGCAAGGTCGTCGCCGCACGGACCGATACCCCGTCGGCGCTGCGTGAGCCTCTTGTGGCGACGCTAGAGTCGGACAGCCCGCTCACCGACTGGATGCTGTCGTTCGACTGCAGCACCCACAGGTGTCCCCCGGCAGCACCGGACCATCCGGCTCTCACACGCCAGCAGGCAGAAGCTTTGCTCGCTCAAGCCGGGTTGTAGATGTGGCCTTCCGTTCCGGCGGGGCTTGAGACCCCAGAACAAGCACTTGGACTACGGCCGTGTGTCGGATTTTCTCGGCCCCGACTTTTGTCCGCGGACAAAAGTCGGGGCCCACCACGATCGGTGCGTGGTGGGCCCTTGAGGTCGGATCAACGACTGCTAGCTGCTCTGGTTGTTCTCCACCAGGAGCAGGGTCAGCTCCTCGCGGTGCTTCGCCGACATGTTCGCGGTGATCGCTTCGTACACGGCCTTCGGGTCCTGCCACGGGACGGAAGTCGTCTCCACTCCCCTGCCCTGGGACGGGATGACCCCCTCCGGCTCGCGTTCGTGGGCCGACTCCGCTGCCGCCGGCGCGTGGGGCACCGGCGTGGAGACCGGCTCCGGAGCGGGGGCCATGCGGACCGGTTCGGCAACCGGCGCGGACGCCTGCGCGGCCGCCTGCGCGGCCGCCTGCGGGGCACTCGCCTGCTCCCGACTTTTGTCCGCGGACAAAAGTCGGGTCGGCTGAGGGTCGGGCTCCGGGGCTTGCGCCACTCCCCCGGTCGGGCTCGCCTCGGCAGCCGCGGGCGCCGGCGCTGGCTCCTGCGCCTCACGCAGGATCTCCCGCTGCGCTGCCTTGACCTGCGCCTCCTGCTGCTTGGTCTCCTTCAGGAAGGCCAGAAGTTCAGCCGCGTCCACGCCCGGCCGGTCCTTCGCCGTACGGGCCAGGAGCCGCCCATCCCGCTCGGGAAGGTCCCCGGAGCTGAGCATCGTCTGGATCTCCTCCGGGAGTTCCAGCAGCACCAGCTGGTTCGTCACCCACGAAGGCGACTTGCCCAGCCGCTCCGCCGCACGCGACTTCGCCCCGTGCTCCCGGCCCTGCTCCGCGCACGTCTCGACGAGCTGCTGCACACCGCGCGCCCGCTCGATGACGTCGAAGTCCTCGCGCTCGAGGTTCTCGGCGAGGAGGTGGTCGATGAAGTCGGCACGGGAGGCCGCGAGGTCATCGCGTACGACGAAGTCCAGCGACTCGAGCCCCACGTGCAGCGCGCTGCGGAAGCGGCGCTCGCCGTTGATGAGGACGTAGGCCGCCGTACCGATGCGGGAGTCGTGGTCCGGCCACAGTCCCAAGTAGGCGCCGCGCGTCACGACGACGCACGCCGACAGCTGTGCCTGGCGCAGCTCCTCGCCGAAGCGGGTCATCTCCTCGTCGGTGCCGAAGTTCCGGCGCGGGTTGAGGGGGGTCGGGGAGACCTGGTCGAGGGGCACCCGGATGAGTTCGTACGCCGGCACGTCGCCCTGCGCTATGGCCTTGGCCCGGCCGCGCTCACTGCGGCCGCCGGTGCGGCGGGCGTTGCTGAAGGCGGCGCCGGTGCCGAGGAGGTCGCTCTTGGTCATGCCGCGATCCTCCGGGCGATCTCGCGCATGGCCTCGGACTGCTCGCACTCGGGCGCGTAGTGCAGGAGGGGCAGTTTGACGCGTACCGCTTCGCGCTGCTCCTTCAGGTCGGAGATTACGGTGATGACGGGCGGGTCACCGAACTCCTTCCAGCTGTTGAGGGAGGAGGTGACGACGTAGCCCTTGCGGCTGTCGTAGAGGTTGACGACGAAGCCGAGCTGCGCGATGTCGATGTCGAGGTCGTCGATCAGGTCCTCGATCTGCTCGCTGAGCATGTCGTACGCGTCGGCGGAGGTGTCCTCGGCCTGCACGGGGACCACGATGCCCGAGGTCTTCTCCGCCTCCCCCTCGCGGGTGCGCGCGTAGTACAGCGCGGTGTCCATCGTGTAGCCGAGGCTGGGCGGGCAGTCGACGACGATGTAGTCGAACTCCTTCTCCAGCTCCTCGAGCGCCTTCTCCAGCGCGGTCTCCTTCGTCCGGACGTGGCGGGTGGTCGCCAGCCGGGCGTCGAGGAGGAAGGCGTCCTTGCAGGAGGGGAGGAGGAAGAGCCGGCCGGCGAAGACTCCGTGCTCGATGGGTACGAGCAGCTCGCGCACGCGGCCTTCGATCTCGCCGAGCATGTGCTTGGCGAGGCTGGGCTTCTTGATGCCGAGCATCTCGGCGCCGAGGTGGCGGGTGAGGTGGCCCTGGGGGTCGAAGTCGATGACGCAGACGCGGGCGCCGGTCTCGGCGAGGGCCTGGGAGAGCCCGTTGCTGATGGCGCTCTTGCCCACGCCGCCCTTCTGGTTGCAGACCACGATCCGGCGGGCGCCCTCGTGGGACGGCCGACGGCGTCCGGTGGGGGAGGGGTGGGTGCCGAGCCACAGGCGGATCGACTGGGCGAGGCCCTGGTTGTACGGGACCTCGCGGACCCGGCAGTCCTCCTTGAAGTCCCCGTACAGCCCGGTGGGGAGGTAGGTGGAGAAGGAGGAGGAGCCTGAGGTGTCCACGGGTGTGGCCGCGGAGGCATCGGCACGCCAGGCGCGCACGCCCTCGGTGACGGCGTCCTGGATGTCCACGCCCAACTGGGCGGCGCGGACCTTGAGTTCCTGCCTGAGGGACGCGGGCAGCTTGGCGACTACCTTTTCCCTGACTTCCGGATCGTATGGAGCGGTCATGCGGGTACCTTACTAACCTCCAGGCGGGAAAGCGAAGAGGCACACCGAACCATGTTGCCGCCCTTTGCCGTGTGTTGTCCGAAATCACCGCTTCCTACACGGTCCCTGGAGACAGGAGAGCGGAGCCGCCGTCTGCGACTCCGTCTGCCAGCGGCCGCCCCGACCCAGGTCGCTCGGTCGCGGGTTCCGCGGCCGACCATGAAAACCGCTTCTCGGTCCTTGCGGGCCCGCGGCATCATTCCTACCGTGCATGAGGACGAGGGCGGTCGCGGGCAGGGCCGGTACACACTGCGGGACACGGGCGACGGCCATGTCTGGGGCGTCTGCTCCGAGGTTGAAGGGCTCTTCGGGGAGCGCGGGCGGGAGACGTACGAACTGTTCGGATGGGTCCCGGAAGGAGTCGGGGTACGGGGCTGGGTCGGCAGCCGGGTATGGCTCGTGCCGGAAGACGGGACTCTCGATGCCTGGCTCCTGGAGGACGTGGAGAGTCTCGGACAGCACGCCCGAAAGGACGGTGCTGTGCTCACCGGTCTGGACGGCTACGAGACCCTGCCCGAGGGATACCGCGGTCCTGTCCGACTGCATGACGAGTACCGGTGGCTCGGCTCCTGCCGCGAATTCGCCCGCGTGCTACCGCCTGGGCAGGACGAGCCACAGCTTGTCCTACGGGGTCTCATTGCGGGGGACGAACTGCGTGAGGCGCTGGCGACAGGTACCCGACGGGCACTGGACTTGGAGGAGGTGTCTCTGGAGGTAGGGGACGAGCGGGGCGAGCCGTTGACCGACCGGCTGTTCCGGGCCCGAGTGCGCACATGGAGCCCGTCCTCTCGCGGAGCGGAGCTGCTCGATCTGGAATTGGACGGGACGTTCTTCACTCCCGTCCCGGAACACGCGAGGACCGTCTGGGACCGCTGGCTCGCCGGTCCGCCGGACGCGCCTGGTGCCTGGGCCTGCCTCGACACCCGGCTGCGTGGGGCCTGGTTCGATCTCGTCCGAGAGCGGGCCTGCCGACGCACACCCGGGAACCGGCCCGCCGGACATGCATACGAGTTGGACGGCCGGCACATCACCGACATCCCGGGGCTGTACCTGGCGCTCGGCGAGGCGGTGAACGGACCGGGCGGCTACTTCGGAGGCTGCTTGGACGCCCTCGACGACTGCCTGGGAGGCGCCTTCGGCTACACCGGCCCCGCAACCCTGCATTGGCGGGATGCCTCGATCGCGCGAGACCACCTGTCCCGCGTCCTGGCGCCGGAGGGTGAACCGTACGACCTGGTCGCAGAGGTACTCGACGTCCTGGCCGAGGGCGGGATGCACGTCACCTGTACTTGAAGGAGAACGAGCTGCGTGCAGGCGCCAACCTGGGAGAGGGGGGGTCACTATGCGGCGGACAGGTTGTGCCACCAGTGACCGCATCCGCCGGCGCAGAAGCGCTCGCGTCGTCGTTCGTCGGCGACCGAGAGGATGGCGACCAACAGCCGGAAGGCCCTGCGGCGTTCATCGAGGGGCGTGAGGGAGATGATCTTCCCCAGTTGCTGGTAGATCGGACCACGTGTGATGAGTACCGAGGGTGTGTGTGTCGGGCGCAGCCCGGCTCGGCGGATGCTTTCTGCTCCGTCTTCGTCGTCGGCGCCCGCCTGCTCGCAGTGATGGCGGAGGAAGAGCATTGTCTTCGATTGCTCTTCCGGGCTCAGTGAATCGAACCACTCGATGCCCTCTGCCATCGGACGCAGTCCTTGGGCGAGTTCGTTGAGTATGACGTTGCGTTCGGGCATGGATCTCTCCAGTCGGGTAGCCGTGGCTCTCGGACCTGTTGCAGGGAAAGCCCGGCGCTGGGCCAGCGGGCGGAGTAAGAGTCGCGCATGCCGAAGGGGCACGTACTCGACCGTCCCGCTGTCCTCGGTGGGACCTGTGCACATCCTGGCCCCACCGCTCATGATCGGCACTCGCTTTTCTGACACGCCAGGCCAACTCGGTTTCAGTCGCCGCCTCGCACTGAGCCTATTAAGCCGTTCAGGGGAGCAACCCGCCCCGCAGAAGCAGGATGAAAGAGCCGCAAGGCTCTGTAGGCCTCTGTGAGCGCCTCGCGGATGCATCAAGACCGCATCACACCAGCCTGACGTTGATCGGCCTTCTGTGGCACTGCTACGGGATCCGATTTTCGTCCGCGATGTCCGAACCTTCCGCTAGCTCCCGCTTGGGCCTCCGACCACCGGCGGCGCTTGCTGTACAGCATGTTCCGCCGAACTCAGGCACGTGTGCTCTCAGATCGGGGTTCTTGTTCATTGTCGCCAGCAGACCATGAATCCCAGGGGCCAGCCCCTGGACCCGCCAGCGCCTGGCCGCGCTGGACCGGCCTTGGCATGGGGGGCTACTCGCCCCCCAGACCCCCTCGCCAGGCGCTCAGGCGCCCTGGACCCGCTCCCCCTCACGCCCTGCCCCGCCTCCCTGACGGTCGGCGGTGCACCCCTCGGGCGCTGGGCGCCCTCACTGGGCATGAGGGCCTGCAACAGCATCGGCTGACACCGGAATTGGGCCGAGGCGGGGGACTTGCGGCATGACGATGTGGTCCACGCTCAACCTGGGCAGGCGTGAGTGGGCTGAGGTATGAGCCGGGCTGTCGAGAGAGTGCAGGCTCATCGAACCTCGGGCTGTGACATGTGGTGGCACACCGCAGCGCAGTTCAAACACACAAGACCCGGGGTGCCGAGGCACTCCTGCACGTTGCTCTTTAGTAAGAAGACGCCGCACTCGCACACCCTCTGACCTGCGTGTTTACCGAGAGGGATGTGTCCCCCAGGACACATTTGGCCTGTCGAAATGTATACCTGGAGAGCACATTTCGCTGAAAACTCAAGCAGGCATGGACTTTCTGAGGAGCTCAACGGGTTCACCAACACCGCAGGTCAGAGCACTGGGTCGGGTCGCCCAGGAGGGCCGCACACGTACATGGCCACTACATGATGTGCTGTCATGGCGACAACCGAAATCAAGCAGACGTGGACTTCCGACGCCTGACGGCGAGAAAAGTTCACGTAGCGTGTACTTTGAGCGCGATGTTCGAACAAGGCCGTCGTCTGCGAGGCCCTCCGGCGCGCCGGGGCGTCAAAAGACAAGCACACGTTGATTTTTTGGATAGTCTCGGACCGCCTGAGTAACAAGGAGGTCTTGTGACATCTGATCCGCCCGCCCGTCGTCGGCGCGGGTCCCGGCCTGTACCCGCCCCCACCGCCGTGGGCAGTGAAGCCGAGTACGGAGACATCCTGGCGGTCCTCGGCCAGCAACTCGGGGAGAAGGTCGCCGAGGCGGCCGACCTCGGAGGGCGCCGTCGGCTCACTGGAGTCCACCTCGAGTACGCGGCCGACCCGCGCGCCGTCCACGACATGGCCGGGGGCTCCGGGTACAGCCTGGCCAGCAACTGGTTCACGCAGCTGCTGGCGCAGCTGGCCGTTGCCAACAGCATCACCAAGTCCCAGTTGTGCGTGTTCCTCTTCGTCGCGGGGGGACAGGTACCTGGGACGGGCATCACGCAGTACACCCAGCAGGAGATCACGGACGGTCTGAACAAGATTGCCGCGCAGAAGGGCGGCAAGATGATCACTCGGTCCACGGTCAACCGGGCCGTCCAAGCGCTCTGCGGCTACAACTGGGTGGAGAAGGCCGGAAACGGCCGGATCCAGATCAACGTGCGTCTGTGGTTCCACGGCAACAGCACCGCTCAGCACGAGGTACTGGCCGAGATCGCCGACCGGCACGACCACGACACCGAGGTCTTTCCGTACGCGGTGGGTCCGGAAGGTGCCCACCAGGAGGAGCTGGATCTCGGTCCGGTGGTGGAGGAGAGCTATCGCGCGAGGAGGCGTACCGGGTGATAGTGCTGCCATGCCCCTGCGCGGGCGCCCGCTCACGAGGAAGGATGCTGTTCCATGGCTAACGTCATGTCTCCCATCATCGCGGAGCGCATCTGGGCCCTGCCGCTGTCGGGGTCTGCCGTCAAGTTCCTTCAGTACCTTGTCTCCCGCAGCGACTTCGGGGGAGCGCTGCCGGTTCGGCAGAAGGACATGGCTGCCGAGTACGGGGTCACCCCGCAGGCCGTCAGCGGACTGATGGCGCCTCTGTGCGAGCTGAACATCGTGCTCCGGCCGCGCAGCGAGGAACGCAACGGCAACTCCTACCGGCTCCACCCCCTCGCGGCGAAGTACGAGAGCCCTGAGAGCATGGAGGCGGCGTTCCGGGCTGCCCTCGTCCGCATCCAGGCCGGGGACCTGCCCAACCTGAAGCTGCCGACGTACCACCAGGCACCGCCGGCTGCGACCGGCCGACCGAAGCTCCAGGTCGCCTGAGAGCGACGGCAAAACAGGCATAACATGCGAAAGGCCCTCCACCGTGGTGGAGGGCCTTTCGTGCCTGAGTAACTTGGTGCCCTCAGTATATTCGCCCGAGCGCCAGTGTGGGTCACGGACTACTCCATGCACTCCGATCGTGTCCGGGACCGAGCCGCCGGGGGCTTCGCTCAAGGGTGGTGAGCGCCTTCGGCAAGGGGAGGTAGCGCCAGCAGTCGTGCTCCCGCCGCGGCTCGTACCTCGGAGATCTCCATCGGGTCGTCGCGCAGTACGGTGAGCCGTTCCAGGGCCTGCGGTTGACGGGGTGCCGAGGCGATGCCCAGCAGCCGTGTCCGTTCCTCGCAGTCCCAGAGGGCTTCGGTGTACGCCTCGTCCAGCCCGGCTGGGTCGATCGCGGCGAGTGCTTGCAGGTAGTCGGCCCGTTCGTACGAGTGCGGGGTGTGCAGCCAGAACGCGCGCAGGAGCGGGACGGCCTCGGCTGCTTCGGGTCCGAAGCTGGCCAGCCGCTTCGCGGGCTCGTCGGGGCCGCACCAGGTGTGTGTCATCCAGTGGTCGGTCAGTTCGGTCACGAGTCCCGGCAGTGCCTCGAGCTCGGGGTGGTCGGCCAGGACGTCCTTCCCCAGCCGGGCCAGCCACTCCCGCTCGTCCACGGCCCACGTACGGGCGGCCGATACGGCGAGCATTCCCAGACGGTCGACCGTCCGCCGCAGGAAGGGCAGGGGCCGCTGACCGTTGCCGAGCGAGGGCACCAGCGGGATCAGGGCCCACGGCCGGCTCCCGGCGGGCCAGTGCTCGTAGCGCGTTGACCTTCGTGTTGATCTCTGTGCCGTTCACGGTCAGCAGCCGGAGCAGCTCGTCGGTGCACAGCCCGTCCAGCGACGGGCGTGGAGGGACCCGGGGTTCTGGCACCTCGATCCCGAACCGGTCCCATGGCGCGGAGGACCAAGGAAGATCTTCCGCCGCACCGCCGAA
The DNA here is from genome assembly GCF_056430495.1 of Streptomyces sp. NPDC045967. Classification (NCBI taxonomy): domain Bacteria; kingdom Bacillati; phylum Actinomycetota; class Actinomycetes; order Kitasatosporales; family Streptomycetaceae; genus Streptomyces; species Streptomyces sp. NPDC045967. Next base: position 35,143 of record NZ_JBWKLE010000030.1, read on the forward strand.
CCTCGCGCGTACGACGCCGCCCAGGTTCTCCCACCACTCCGGCGGCCAGTCATCGGTGATGGCCTCCAGTGCGCGGACCCAGTGCTGGCCCTCCCGGATGTATGCCCGGAGCCCTTCCCGGGCTTCGTCCGAACCGGTGAGGGCGAGCCGTTCCAGCACGTATGCAGCCCGCTCCCACTGCTCCTCGTCGCCCGCCAGTTGGTCGATGACGGGGGTTGGTGACAGCCCCAGGTCCTGGATCAGGCGTGCCTGGTAGAGGTAGCGGGTGTCGGTCTTGTAGTCCCACTTCCAGTCCCGGCGGATCCCGTCGTACACGAACGCGGCGGCCTCATCCTGAACCCGGCGTGCCCGTGTCGCGCCCAGGCCGCGCCCTCGCTGCAGTAGGCCCTCAAGGCTGTCGTGGGAGGCGTAAGACAGGGTGCGGGACATTTCGTCGTGGTTGATCATCACCCGGCACCCTGCCTCACTGGGGGCGAGGTTGCCATGCGATATTGGCCGGGGCCGTCCCCTCCGAGATCCGTGAGCCGATTGGCGCGACCTTGGAGCCTTATGGCTCCTGGACCAAGTTGAAGTGCTTGCGGCGCCCTTCCGCCTCATAGGTAGCCATGGGGCGCTAAAAGTCATTTTCTGAATCTGCGCTAGTACTCTAAAACCGGCTTTGGCCGACAGAAACTCGCAGGTCTGTCCGCTTGCTCCCCGCGCACGCGGGGATGCACCCGCCATGCAGAAGATCGGCGGGACCGGCCTGGTCTGCTCCCGCGCACGCGGGGATGATCCCGCAGCCACGAGGAGGCTCCTTACAGGGCGAGGCTGCTCCCCGCATACGCGGGGATGACCCCGCGACTTCGATCGCGTCCCATGTGCCGTGAGACTGCTTCTGCGCCTGCTGAGATGCCCCCCGAGAAGTATTGCTGCCTTGGCGCGGTCGGCGCTCGAGCTACTCATAGGCATTCGGACCGGGTGACATCCCCCCGGATCACCAATAACAAGGCGGACGTCACGCCGGACCCAAGGACCGGAGGCTTTCTTGCGCAGCTTTGAAAAGGCAACGGGTGGAAGCGATCAATCCCGGGCCACGCGGCTGCCACCCCGGTGTGGCACCCGAGACCGACGCCCGGGGGCCGTCGTAGAGCGCCCCGGGCGTGGCGTGTGCTTGGGCGAGGGGTCAGTTGGCTTCGTAGTAGCCGTAGTAGTCGACCAGCAGGTCGACGTTCTCCCAGCCCTGGTTCCAGAAGGCGACCATGCCCTTGTCCGCCGGGGTGGCCTGGACCAGGTTCGCTGCCGTTTTGCCCGCGGTCCAGTTGAGGGCGGAGGAGACGGGGCGGGCGGGCCGGGTCGCCGTGCCGTTCTCGTACTGCTCGCGCGAGTTCGGGTCCGGGGCCACCGAGAGGAAGCCGGGCCCCGTCGTGTTGGTGACCGTGACGTTCAGGGCGTGTGCCTCGATACCGGTGGCGGCCAGCAGGGGGATGTAGTCGCGGGCTGCGAGCGGGGTGCCGGTCTGGCGGGTGTCGAGCATGCGGGACGGGCCTCCGCGGCTGGGCACGTACGCGGCGTCGCCGTCGGGTGAGTAGTAGCCGTTGACGTCGATGACCACATCCGTGCCCTGCCAGGATCCGTTGCGGACCATGACCCGGCCATCGGGGCCCACGGGCACGATGACCGAGTTGGCAACCGTCTGGCCGGCGGTGAAGTTCAGGTTGGACGCGGTCGGCGCCGCCTGGCCGCTCGGGTGGACGGTCAGGTGGCCGGCCTCGCGGGGATTGGTGACGGTCACGTTGAGGGAGACGGCAGTGGTGCCCTTTGGGACGCCGCCCACACCGGCTATCTGCACGCCGATCGAGCCCTGCCCGGCGACCTGTCGCTTCGCGCTTCCCTGACCCTCGCGGGTGTCGACGAACCGGGTGGGTGGCAGGGAGGTGTAGCCGCTGGAGGAGGCTGTGGTGAAGTAGCCGGTCACGTCCGCGATGAGGTCGACGGATTCCCAGCCCCTGTTGTCCAGGTTCACATACCCGTCCCGGCCGACCGGCATGATCACCAGGTTCGGGACGGTCTCGCCGGCGGCGTAGTTGACGCTGGACGTCTGGGGCCTGTCGCGACCAGTGCCCCAGGCGAGAATGTGGCCGCTGCTGGTGGTGTTGGTGACCGTGAGGTTGAGGACCACCGCGGTGACTCCCTCGGGAATCGAGCCGCGCCCGGCGATCTTCAGGCTGGTCGTGCTGTAGGCGTGCAGTTTGCCCTGCTCCTGGCCCGTGCCGTTGCGGGTGTCCAACAGGCGCAGGGGGGCGTGCGGGGTGAAGTCCGAGCCCCTCGTCTTGACGGTCACCTTGTTGACGACCTGCGCGCCGGCTGCCGGGTCGGTCACCGTCACGGTGATCGTGTAGGAGCCGACTTCGGCATACGTGTGATTGCTCACCAGCGGTTCGGCGGCATCGGCCGTGATCGTGTCCGTGGTGCCGTCGCCCCAGGAGATGGTTACGCCGAGCGGGCCTTGTGCTCCGCTGAAGGTGGAGTACACGAGCATTCCGTGGGCGGAGGTGCTCCAGCTGTCCAGCTTGACCGCGAGGTTCTCGGCCTCGGCGTTCGCAGCCGCCTTGTTCTGGGCGGTCGGCTTCGTGCTGGGGACGGTACGGTCCGCGGAGCTCTTGAAGACCTCGGTACCGGACGCTTCGGCCGCGGCGGGGTCCACGTCGGGGACCGTTGCCTGGTGGGGCTCGGGTGCCAGCGGCTGGGCCTGGGCCATGCCGGGGATGAGTCCAACGCCTGCTGCGAGGGCAGCTGCGGCTATGACGAGTCGGCGCTTGGGCACGGGTTCCCTATGTCTCTACTCGTAGGGGGAAGGATTGACGGTTACCTGTCAGGCTCAGTTGCGGCCGGAGACCGTAACACGTGGTGCTGACCGGTGTACGCGGAACGGACACTCAAAGCCCTCGGGTGTGGGTGGGGCAGGTGGGCGGGGCCCCCCCCCCCCCCCCGGGGGGGGGGGCCGCCCCCCCCCCCCCCCCCCCCCCCCCACAACCAAAAACCTTCTTCCCCAAACCACGAACACCCACACAAACCCCACCAAAACCCGCACCCCCCCCCCCCT
>NZ_JBWKLE010000031.1:0-30504 GCF_056430495.1 Streptomyces sp. NPDC045967
GCCACTCTACCCCTCCCCCGCCCCCTCCCCGCCCCGTTGGCTCCCACCCCCCCCCCGCCCGGGGGGGGGGGGGGTTCCCCCCCCCCCCCCCCCCCCCCCCCCCCCCCCCCCGCGCCTACGATGGCGGCCGGGGACGGGTGACGCGGACCCGGGGGTCGAGGACAGGGGGCGGCGATGAGGACATCCGCGCGGATAGGCGTGGCGGTGGCCGGGCTGGCGGTCGTGGGCGGCGCGGCGCTGGCCGTGCCGCGCCTGCTCGGCGACGGCGCCGGGCCGGCGGCCCCGCCGGAGCAGCGGCTCGGGCGCGGGACGGGTACGGCGGCCGGCGCCACGCCGCCGGCCCCGGAGCGGCCGGGGCAGGGGCAAGGCCGGCCGTTCACGCTGGTGGCGACCGGCGACATCATCCCCTACCCGTCGATCATCCAGCGGTCCGCGGACGACGCCGGCCAGGCCGGGGAGTACGACTTCCGGAAGATATTCGCCGGGGTCCGGCCGCTGGTCTCCGCCGCCGACCTGGCGCTGTGCCACCACGAGATACCGTACGGGCGCCCCGGCGGCCCCTACACCGGATACCCGCTGTTCAAGGCCCCGCACCAGTTGGCCGACGCGCTGAAGGACGCCGGGTACGACAGTTGCTCCACGGCCTCGAACCACACGCTGGACGCCGGCGACGAAGGCCTCGCGCGCACCCTCGAGCACCTCGACCGGGTCGGCATCGCGCACGTCGGCTCCGCCCGCAGCGCGCAGGAGGCGGCGGCCCCGGCCTGGATGTCGGCCGGGGGCGCGAAGGTCGCCCAGTTGGACTACACCTACGGCACGAACGGCATCCCGCTTCCCGAGGGCAAGCCGTGGGCCGTGAACCTCATCGACACGGACCGGATCCTGGCCGACGCCCGCGCCGCCCGGGCCGGCGGAGCGAACGTGGTGGTGCTCAGCCTCCACTGGGGCACCGAGTGGCAGACCGCGCCCGACGAGCAGCAGCGCGAGTTGGCCCAGGTGCTGACCGCCTCCCGCGGACCGGACGGGCTGCCCGACATCGATCTGGTGATCGGCACCCACAACCACGTCCCGCAGCCCTACGAGAAGATCAACGGCACCTGGGTGGTCTTCGGCATGGGCGACCAGGTCGCCAGTTTCGTGCCGGCCGACAAGCTGCGCGGGAACCAGTCGTCGGTCCCGCGCTTCACCTTCGCCCCGGCGGCGGCCCACGCCGGCCGCTGGGAGGTGGTGAAGGCGGAGTTCCTCACGCAGTACTCGGACACGGGGCCGCCGTTCCGCGTGGTCTGCGCCTCCTGCGCGGCCTCCGACACCGCGCTCCCCGCCGCCAAGCGCAGCGAGTACGCCCGGATCGACCGCCAGGTCACCGAGGCCGTGCTGTCCCGGGGCGCGGCCGCCCAGGGCCTGGAGCACGCCGCCCGCTGAGCACTCCCCTCCGCGTGCTCCGCGGGCGGCGCCCGGCCGCCGCGGTGTCAGCCGGCGCGGCGGCGGGTCACGACGCCCGGCGGCGGGTCACGACGAGCGCGCCGCCGCCGATCCCGAGCAGGACCAGCGCGCCTCCGGCGACGTAGGGGGTCAGCGAACCGCCGCCGGTCTCGGCCAGGTTGGCGTCGGTGGTGACCGGTGATCCGCTGCCGGTCGCGGTCTGCGGCTTGAGGTCGGGCTTCGTGGACGGTGCGGGAGCCGGGGCCGCCGGGGACTCGCAGTGCGCCTCGGCGAGCACGATCTCGCCCTCCACCTCGGCCACGTTCAGCTTGAGCGGGTTCACCGACACCTTCAGCCGCAGTGCGGCCGCGGCGGCCGTCGTGGAGGTGGTCTCGGTACCGGACAGCTCCAGGCTGACCACCCCCACGCCCGGCACCTCGACCTTGGTCGGGCCGCCCGTCGACAGGGTGATCTTCTTGCCGAGCGCGGTGACCGTCCCGAGGACGTTGGAGGTGGCCACCGGCTGCTTGCCCGCCTCGCAGACGGCCTTCGAGGTGACCTTCTCGACCTCGAGGAGCGAGAGGGCCGGCAGCCCCGGCACGTGCACGCGGGCCTTGGCGAGGTTGGCCTCCGCCTCGGCCCGGGACGTGTCGGCGGTGGCCTTGGACGTGGCCACGTCTGCGCGGAGCACGCTGACCGGCGCACCGCCCTCGACGCCGTCCAGGGTGACCGTCAGCGCCGTCTTCTCGGCCTTCGCCGGGGCGCTGACCTCATTGAGGGTCGCCTTCAGCGGGACGTGCACGCTCTTGTTGAGCAGGCCCACGTCCAGTCCGGTGCGCAGGACGACGGCGCCGGCGCTGCCCTCGCTCCGGCCGCCGCCTCCCGTGGCCGCGGCGGGCGGAGCGGTGAGCAGGGCGACCGCTCCCGTGGCGAGCAGGACGGCCGCGGGCATGCGGAAGGTGTTGCTGTTCAAGGTGGTGGAACCCCCGGGGAGATGGGTGCCGTCGCGCCGCCATGGGGGACATCGCGCGCGCCGACGGCTTCGTCCCCGGAATCTTTACGCACCCTGGGTGAACGGAAAGGCACTGCACGTGAGTTCACCCCAATGGGTGGTTTCCACGCACACATTCGAATGCAGACGCCTCAGGAGGAACGCGAGTTCCCTCCTGTCGCAGCCCCGCGGGGAGAACGGCCCGCTGCAACGACCGCCGGGCGGCGGACGTCACGCCGCGTCAACACCGCACCGCCAGCCGGCTCAGGCCCGCACCGCGCCGTTCACCACCACCCGCAGGGGCTGCGCGAGCGCCCGTACGTCGGCCCGCGGGTCGGCGGCGTAGACCACGAGGTCCGCGGGCGCCCCCTCCTTGAGCCCCGGACGCCCCAGCCACGCGCGTGCCGCCCAGGTCGTCGCCGACAGGGCTTCGAGCGCCGGGATCCCGGCCTTGACCAGTTCCTCGACCTCCGCCGCCACCAGGCCGTGCGGCAGCGAACCGCCCGCGTCGGTGCCGACGTACACCGGGACGCCCGCGTCGTAGGCGGCGCGGACGGTGTCGTAGCGCCGCTCGTGGAGCCTGCGCATGTGCGCCGACCACCGCGGGAACTTGGCCTCGCCGCCCGCCGCCATCTTGGGGAAGGTGGCGATGTTCACGAGCGTCGGCACGATGGCGACCCCGCGCTCGGCGAACAGCGGGATGGTGTCCTCGGTCAGGCCCGTGGCGTGCTCGACGCAGTCGATGCCCGCCTCCACGAGATCGCGCAGCGAGTCCTCCGCGAAGCAGTGGGCCGTGACCCGGGCGCCCAGCCGGTGCGCCTCGGCGATGGCCGCCTCCACCTCGGCGCGGGGCCAGCACGCCGCCAGGTCGCCGGCCTCGCGGTCGATCCAGTCGCCCACCAGCTTCACCCAGCCGTCGCCGCGTTGTGCCTCGCGGCCCACGTAGGCGACGAGGTCCGGGGGCTCGATCTCGTGGGCGTAGTTGCGGATGTAGCGGCGGGTCCGCGCGATGTGCCGGCCCGCCCGGATGATCTTGGGCAGGTCCTCGCGGTCGTCGATCCAGCGGGTGTCGGAGGGGGATCCGGCATCGCGGATGAGCAGGGTCCCGGCGTCGCGGTCGGCCAGGGCCTGGCGTTCGGCCGTCCCGGCGTCGACCGGGCCGTGGGCGTCCAGGCCCACGTGGCAGTGCGCGTCGACCAGGCCGGGGAGCACCCAGCCGGTCACCGTGGTGGTCGCGGTCGCGGCGGCGCGCGGGCGCTCGTAGGTGATCCTGCCGCCCACCACCCACAGCTCGTCGCGGACCTCGTCGGGCCCGACGAGCACCCGCCCCTTCACGTGCAGCACATCGCTCACATCGCTCATGGCGGCACTGTACGGGCGCGCTCGATACGCTCTGCGGGTAGCCCCGGACGAAGAGAGCACCACCGTGACCCACCCCCTGCTGGACCTCCCGCCGCTCACCGCCGAGCGTTTCGCCTCGATCGAGCGGGGGGTCGCCGGTCTCCTCGCCACCCGGCAGGACGTGGTGATCACCCAAGGGGAGGCGCTGCTGCCGCTGGAGGGGTGCATCCGCTCGGGCGCGCGGCCCGGCTCGACGGCGCTGAACGTGGTCACCGGGCCGTACGGGACCACCTTCGGCAACTGGCTGCGCGACTGCGGTGCGCGGGTGGTGGACCTGGAGGTCCCCTTCGACACGGCGGTGACGGCCGACCAGGTGGCGCGGGCCCTGGCCGCGACCCCGGAGATCGACTTCGTCTCGCTGGTCCACGCGGAGGCGGCGACGGGGAACACGAACCCGGTCGCGGAGATCGGCGAGGCCGTACGGGCGCACGGGGCGCTGTTCATGCTGGACGCGGTGGCGTCGGTGGGCGCGGAGCCGCTGCTGCCGGACGCGTGGGGCGTGGACCTGTGCGTGATCGGGGCGCAGAAGGCGATGGGCGGACCGGCGGGCGTGTCCGCGGTGTCCGTCTCGGAGCGGGCGTGGGCCCGCTTCGCACAGAACCCGGCGGCTCCGCGCCGCTCCTACCTGTCGCTGCTGGACTGGAAGGAGCGCTGGATCGACACCGGGCGCAGGGCGCTGCCGCACGCGCCCGCGCAGATGGAGATGCTGGCACTGGAGGCATGCCTCGAACGCATCGCGCAGGAGGGGCTGCCGTCGGTCACGGCCCGCCACGCGGCCGCCGCGGCGGCGACCCGCGCGGGCGCGGCGGAGCTGGGGCTCGCGCCGTACGTGGGCCGGGCCGCCGAGGCCGCGCCGGTGGCGACGACCCTGCGGGTCGCGGACGCGTCGGTGGTGGTGGGCAAGGCCCTCGCCGCGGACCCGGCGGTCCCGCTCGCCGCGGGCGGCGGGGCGCTGGCGCGGGAGATGGTGCGGGTCAACCACTACGGGACCGCGGCCTCGTTGCCCGTGGTCGAGGCCGCGCTCACGTCGCTGGCGACCGCGCTGGGCACCGACCCGGCGGCGGCGGTCGCGGCGGCGGGCACGGCTTGGGCCGCCCGGCTCGGCTGACCCGGGTCGGCCGACCCGGGTCGGCCGGTCCCGCCTGGCGGGCAGGGCCTCAGGACAGGACGTCCAGCAGCCGGTCGACGTCCTCCTCGGTGTTGTAGAGGTGGAAGGAGGCCCGCAGCGCGCCCGCGCGGGCGGCGGTGGCGACGCCGGCCGCCTGCAGGGCCTCCTGCCGGCCGGCGAGGCCGGGCACGGAGACGATGGCGGCCCCGCCGGGCACGGGCTCGTGGCCGAGCGCCGCCAGGCCGGCCCGGTAGCGGTCGGCCAGGGCCGTGTTGTGGGCGTGGACGCGGCCGACGCCGATCCGCTCCAGCAGGGCCAGCGACGCCTCGGCCGCGTGGTAGGCGAGGAAGGCCGGTGACTCGTCGAAGCGCCGGGCGTCGTGGGCCAGTTCCGGCATCGGGCCGTAGGTGGCCTCCCACATGGACTCGGCCGCCACCCATCCGGCGTGCAGCGGGATCAGGGTGTGCTGGGCCTCGCGCGACACGGTCAGGTACGACGCCCCGCGGGCGCCGAGCAGCCACTTGTAGCCGGCCGTGACCGTGTACTCGTAGGGCGAGGCGTCCAAGGGCAGCCACCCCGCCCCCTGGGTCAGGTCCACCAGCATGCGGGCGCCGTGCGCGGTGGCGGCCTCGCGTACCGCGGCGAGGTCGGCCGTCCGCCCGTCGGCGGACTGCACGGCGCTCAGCGCGACCAGCGCGGTGCCCGGGCCGACGGCCTCGGCGACGGACTCCAGCGGGACGAAGCGCACCTTGAGGTCGCCGCGCACCACGAAGGGGTTGATGACGGACGCGAACTCGCCCTCCGGACAGAGCACTTCGGCTCCTTCCGGCAGGGACGCGGCGACCAGTCCCACGTGGGTGGCCACGGCCGAGCCGATGGCCACCCGCTCGACGTCGACCCCGACCAGCCGGGCGAAGCCGGCCCGGACCCGGTTCACCCGGTCGAAGTCGCCGAACCCGGCGGGGAGTCCGGCCCCCGCCGCGTCGGCCAGCTCGCGTACGGCCGCGACGGCGGAACGCGGGAGGATCCCGCAGGTGGCGGTGTTCAGGTAGACGGAGGAGTGGCCGAACTCGACCCGGACCACTTCGGCGAGGGAAAGATCCATGGGTCCACTGTGCGCCGCGAACGACCCGCCGTCCATTGCCTGATGAGGCATGCGGCCCCCAAGGGAGGCTTATGCCTGCGGGACCGCGCACGCGCCGTCGGGCGCGCACGCCTCCGCGTCCGCCGCCTGTTCCTCGATCCCGCGGCCCGCCCACGCCTGCTCCAGGGCCCGGGTGAACACCTCGGCCGGCTGGCCTCCGGAGATCCCGTAGCGGCGGTCGAGCACGAAGAAGGGCACGGCGTTCGCACCCAGCTCCGCGGCCTCGCGCTCGTCGGCGCGGACCTCCGCGGCGTAGGCGGAGTCGTCGGCGAGGACGGTACGCGCCTCGGCCGCGTCCAGCCCGGCCTCCACGGCGAGGGCGAGCAGCACCTCGGGGTCGAAGACGGACCGCTCCTCGGCGAAGTGGGCCCGGAAGGCGAGGTCGAGCAGTTCCTCCTGGCAGCCCCGGGCGGCGGCCAGGTGCAGCAGGCGGTGGATGTCGAAGGTGTTCCCGTGGTCACGCCCGTCGGTGCGGTAGGCAAGGCCCTCGGCGCGGGCGGCGGCCGCGACGTGCTCCTCCATGCCGCGGGCCTCGTCCAGGGTGCGGCCGTACTTCTTGGCGAGCATCTCCAGGACGGGCGCGGTGACGCCCTTGGCGCCGTTCGGGTCGAGCTCGAAGGACCGGAAGACGACCTCCACCTCGTCGCGGTGCGCGAACCGGGCCAGCCCCGCGGCGAAGCGGGCCTTGCCGATGTAGCACCACGGGCAGGCGATGTCGCTCCAGATCTCGACGCGCATGTTCCTTCTTCTCTCTCCGGGTCGGCGGACGAACAGCCGAACAGTTCCCCCTTCAACCATCGGGGGCTGCGTCTCATTCCCCGGACGGGCCGCTCGCAGGTGCTCCCGGCACCGTGAGCCGGAGGGTGAGGTGGGACCCGGAGGCGGCGCGGGCGGGCGGCGGGGCCGGGAGCCAGCCGTGGGCCGCGTAGAAGGCCTGGGCGCGCAGGTTGTGGGCGTGGACCTCCAGGCGGACCCGCTCGATCCCGGCCTGCCGCCAGGCGTCGAGACAGGCCGCGTGCAGGGCGGCGCCGGTGCCGCGCCGCCAGTGGCCCGGGTCGACGTGGAACTGCGTGAGGGTGGTGACGCCGTCCGCGGTCAGGAAGGCCGCGACGCCGATGACCTCGCCGCCCTGCTCCGCACACAGCACCCGTCCCTCGGCGGCGGGGCGGGCGACGGCCCGGGCCCACGCCTCGCGGGCACGGGCGTGGTGCAGGACGCCGGTGTAGGTCTCCTCGGGGACCCGGCCCCGGTAGTAGGTCGCACGGGCCCTGGTGTGGAGGGCGGTGATGGCGTCGAGGTCGGCGGGTCGCGCTGTCCTGATCACGGGAGGAGGAACGCGCCGGGGGCCGTGGCGGTTCCCGGCGCGTTCCTCGGCCGTGCGCGCGCCCGCCGGCGCCCGCCGGGCGGCTACTTCTTGAGCCAGGCCGCCATCATCTTCTGGGCGATCGGGGCGGCCAGCCTGCCGCCTCCGATCTCGGACCGGTCGGTGTCCGAGTTCTCGATCACGACGGCCACGGCGATCTGCCGGCCGCCCGCCTTCCCGTACGAGGTGAACCAGGCCAGCGGCGACAGGCTGTTGTTCACCCCGCGCTGGGCGGTACCGGTCTTGCCGCCCACCTCGGCGCCCGCCACCTGGGCCGGCTTGCCGCCGCCCTCGGTGGCGACCGTCCGCATGGCGTCGCGGAGCAGGGAGGCGGTCCTCTCCGCCATGACCCGCTGGGACGTGGGGTCCTCGAAGCTCTCCAGCACGTTGCCGTTGGCATCGGTGACCTGGGAGACCATGTGCGGGGCGACGAGCTTCCCGCCGTTCTCGATCGCGGCCGTGACCATCGCCATCTGGAGCGGCGTGGCCTGTACGTCGAACTGGCCGATGCCCGTCTGTGCGACCTGGTCGACCGACATCTTCTGCGAGGGGTACTTGCTGGGCGGGTTGGTGCGGACCGGGGTGTCGATCTGCGTGTTGAAACCGAGCTTCTCGGCCGTCGCCCGCATCTTGTCCTGGCCGAGCTTGGACGCCAGCTCCGCGAAGACGTTGTTGCACGACAGCCGCAGGGCGGTGCGCGCGGAGACGTTGTTGCAGGCGGCCGAGCCCGCCTCGCTGGGCAGCAGGGTGCGCGTGCCGGGGATGGTGTACGGGTCGGGGACGCCGGTCTGCCGGTCGAGGTCGGTGACCAGCCCGTTCTCGATCGCCGCGGCCAGCGTGACCAGCTTGAAGGTGGAGCCGGGGGCCTGCGGCTTGCGCAGGGCCACGTTCTCCATCGCCTTGCCCTTGTCGGCGGAGAGCTCCTCCCAGGCGGCCGCGTCGTTGGCGCCGGCGATCCGGCCCGGGTCGAAGGACGGGTTGTTGACCACGGCGAGGATCCGGCCCGTCGCGGGGTCGATCGCGACAGCGGCCCCCTGCTTGCCGTCGAGGGCGCCGTAGGCCGCCTTCTGCACGTCCGGGTCGATGGTGGTCAGGACGTTGCCCGGGGTGGCCCGCTTGTTGGTGAGCACGTCCATCATGGTCTTCAGGCGGCTGTCGGAACCGTTGAGGACGTCCTTGTAGATCCCCTCCAGCATGCTCGTGCCGTAGGCCTGGGAGCTGTAGCCGGTGATCGGCGCGTAGAGCGGGCCGTTGGTATAGGTCCGCTTGTACGCGAAGTCCTTGCCGCCCGTCGCCACCGAGCCGGTGATCGCCTCCCCTCCCACGATGATGTTGCCCAGCGGGTTCTCGTACTGCCCGATGAGGTTGCGCCGGTTGTGCTTGTCGTCTGCGAGGGCCTGGCCTTGATATGCCTGCACCCAGGTGACGCGGACCAGCAGGGCCAGCACCAGGAGCAGACAGAAGACCGAGGCACGCCTGATCGTCTTGTTCATCCCCCGGAAGGACGAACCAGCGGCCCCGGCCGTTCCGCTCTGCCCCGATTGTGGCGGGGTTCTCAGCTTTCCTTCATGAACCCGCCCCGGCCCGGCGCCCGGGAACCGCCTCCGCCGATCGGGGAACCGGTGCAGCCCACCGCACCGGCCTCACATCCGCCGCGTCACCACCGACAACCGGTCCCGCGCCTCGAACAGCGCCGCCTTGATGACCTGCTCGTGCTCCGCCGTCAGCCGCGCCACCGGGACCGAGCAGCTCACCGCGTCCCGCGCGGGCGTCCGGTAGGGCACCGCCACCCCGAAGCAGCGCAGCCCGAGCGTGTTCTCCTCCCGGTCCACCGCGTAGCCCTGCTCCCGCACCAGCGCCAGTTCCCCGATGAGCCGTTCCCGGTCGGTGACGGTGTGCTCGGTGACCGCCTCCAGCCGCTTCGGCAGCAGGCGGCGCACCTCCTCGTCCGTGTGCGTGGCGAGCAGCGCCTTGCCCAGCGCCGTGGAGTGCACCGGCAGCCGCCGGCCGACCCGGGTGAAGGGCCGCAGGTAGTGCCGGGAGGAACGGGTCGCCAGGTACACCACGCTCGTCCCGTCCAGCCGGGCCAGGTGGATGGTCTCCGTCGTGTCGTCGGAGAGCCGGTCCAGGGTGGGCCGGGCGGCCGCGACGACCTCGTCGCCGTCGATGTACGAGCTGCCGACCAGCAGCGCCCGGACGCCGATGCCGTAGCGCGTGCCCGTGGCGTCCGTCTCCACCCACCCCAGGTCCACCAGCGTGCGCAGCAGCATGTACAGGCTGGACTTGGGCAGGGAGAGGTCGTGCTGGATGTCGGCGAGGCTGTGCAGCCCCGGCCGCGCCGCGAAGTGCTCCAGCAGCAGGACCGTCCGCACCGCCGATTTGACCGGCGCCGCCGGGACCGTGCTTCCCGATTCGGTCGTCGTCATGCGTCTGCTTCCCCTCTGGCCGCCTCTTGTCACGCCGAGGACGCGGAAATAGAGTCCGCAGCAGATGTGATCATTCATCCACCGGAACGGCGTTCAGAATACTGAACGATCCAGGAGGCAGTGGGCCATGGCAGCGACACCAGTCTGGAGTGTGGACCCCCGCACCGGGAAGCAGCGCGAACGGGTTGCGGTCGAGGCCACACCTCGCGAGGTGGACGAAGCCGTACGGAACGCCCACGCCACCCGCGGCGCGCTCGCCGACGCCGCCGCCCGCGCCGCGTTCCTGCGCACCGCCGCCGACCTCCTCGGCGAAGCCGCCGCGGACGTGGTGGAAGCGGCGGACGCCGAGACCGCCCTGGGCCCCGGCCGGCTCACGGGCGAGCTGGCCCGCACCACCGGCCAGCTGCGCGCGTTCGCTGACGCCGTCGAGGAGGGCTCCCACCTCGACGTCCGGATCGACCGCGCCGACCCCTCCCTCAGCCCGCCGCGCCCCGAACTGCGCCGCTACAAGGTGCCGCTGGGCGTGGTCGCGGTGTACGCCGCCTCCAACTTCCCGCTCGCCTTCTCCGTCCCCGGCGGGGACACCGCGAGCGCGCTGGCCGCCGGCTGCCCGGTGGTCGTCAAGGCGCACCCCGACCACCCGGCCACCTCCGAGCTGTGCGCCTCCCTGCTGCGCCGGGCGGCCGTCGCGGCGGGCCTGCCGGCCGACGTCGTCTCCGTGGTGCACGGCTTCGACGCCGGCCTGGCGCTGATCCGCCACCCGCTGGTGGCCGCCGCCGGGTTCACCGGTTCCATCCGGGGCGGGCGCGCCCTCTTCGACGCGGCCGCCGCCCGGCCCGTCCCCATCCCCTTCCACGGCGAACTGGGCTCGCTCAACCCCGTCGTGGTCACCCCGGCCGCGGCCGTGGAGCGCGCCGAGGAGATCGGCGGCGGGCTGGCGGGCTCCGTCACCCTCGGCATGGGCCAGTTCTGCGTGAAGCCCGGCCTCGTCCTGGTGCCCGAGGGCCCGGCGGGCGACCGGCTCACCGCCGCGCTCGGGAAGGCGCTCGGCGAGACCGGGCCTGGGGTGCTGCTCGACCACCGGATGCGGGAGGACTTCGTCGCAGGGGTGCGCGCGCGGACCGCGCTGCCCGGGGTCGAGGCCCCGGTCCCACCCGGGTCCGGGGGCGAGCACACCGTCGGCGCCGGCTACCTGACCGTAGCGGCCGCCCGCCTCCTCGACGCTGCCGCGGGCGGGGAGTACGACGTCCTGCTGGAGGAGTGCTTCGGTCCCGTCACCGTCGTCGTGCGGTACGCCGACCAGCGGGAAGCCGAGCTGGTCCTCGGGCGGCTGGGCGGGAACCTGAGCGCGACCCTCCAGTTGTCCGCCGCCGAGACCGGGGGCGCCCCGGGCCCGGCCGCCGAGCTGATCGGGCGCGTCACGGAGCTGGCGGGCCGGATCGTGGTCAACGGCTGGCCGACGGGGGTCGCGGTGGCGCCGGCCCAGCACCACGGCGGCCCGTACCCCGCGGCGACCTCGCACTCCACCTCGGTGGGCGGGACGGCCATCGAGCGGTGGCTGCGCCCGGTGGCCTACCAGTCCGTACCGGACGCGCTGCTTCCGCCGGAGCTGCGCGAGGCCAACCCGCTCGGGCTGCCGCGCCGGGTGACGGAGGCCGCCGGGGGCTGACGGTTCCGGCGCCGCCCGGCCACCCCGCCCGGCCGCCCCCGACCGCCCGACCAGCAAGGACGCGAAAATCCCGTTGCCCCCACCGCACCCGGCGGGGCAGGCTGCGCGGCATGCCGAAACCCCAGGGATTCTCGTACGAACGCCACCGTGACGACTCCGTCGTCATCACCCACCACGGCCGCACCGCCGCCACGCTGCGCGGCAACCGGGCGGAGAAGTTCCTGGCCGAGGTGGAGTCGGGCGACGGCCAGCTGGTCATGGCCCGGTGGACCGGCGCGTACAAGTTCGGCAACGAGCGGATGGCGAAGAACCACCCTCGCAACTGGAGCTGAAATCCGTCGCGAGGCCAAGGGAACGGCACACCACCTCCGGTCGTTCTCCGGGCATGACCGCGATGACCCCTGGATCCAATTTGCCGCTCAATGCCGTCCGCGTGACGGTGGACGTGGCCGCGCCGGTACGGCTCGACGTATCGGGACTGCTCCTGACGGCGGACGGCAAGGTGCGCTCCGACGCAGACTTCATCTTCTACAACCAGCCCTCCGGGCCCGGTGTCAGCTACCGGTCGGGCGGTGGAGCGGCGCCGGACTCGATCACCGTGGACACCTCCGCCCTGCCGCCCGGGATCGAGCGGATCGTGGTCACGGCCAGTCCGGATGCCGCCGGGCAGAGCTTCCAGGGCGTCGAGCCCACCGCCACCGTGCGCAACGCGGACGGCGGAGCGGTGATCGCGAGCTTCACCCCGCCGCAGCTGGGCGCCGAGACGGCGCTCGTCGTCGTCGAGGTCTACCAGCGCGGCGGCGTGTGGAAGGTGCGCGCGGTCGGCCAGGGCTACGCGAACGGCCTGGCCGGGATCGCCACCGACTTCGGCGTCTCCGTGGAGGACGAGCCGGCCGCCGCGCCCGCCGCCCCGGCCCCCGTGGCCCCGCCCGCGCCCCCCGCCCCGCCGGCTCCCCCCGCCGGCTACCCGGCCTCCCCCTGGCTGGGCGGTGGGACGCCCGCGGCGCCCAGCGCCCCCGTTCCGCCCGCGCCGCCGGCGGCCCCCGCCCCGCCGGCCCCCGGCAGCGGCAAGATCAACCTCGACAAGGGCCGGGTCACCCTCCAGAAGAACCAGACCGTCTCCCTGGTCAAGGGCGGCCGTCCGCTGCTCTCGCAGGTCAAGATGGGTCTCGGCTGGGAACCGGCGTTCCGCGGCCGGGACATCGACCTCGACGCCTCCGTCATCGTGTACGGCCCGCAGCGCAACCACATCGACAGCTGCTACTTCGGCAAGCTGTCGATCCTGAACGGCGCCGTCAAGCACTCGGGCGACAACCTGACCGGCGAAGGCGCGGGGGACGACGAGGTCATCGTCGTGGACCTCGGCCGGATCCCCGCCGAGGCCACCGGCCTGGTCTTCACGGTGAACTCCTTCTCCGGCCAGAAGTTCACCGAGGTGGCCAAGGCCTACTGCCGGCTGATCGACGCGGCGAGCGGGGAGGAACTGGTCCGCTTCGACCTCACCTCCGCGGAACCGCAGACCGGCGTCATGATGGCCAAGCTCATCAAGCAGTTCAGCGGGGAGTGGGAGATGACGGCCATGGGGGACTTTGTGAAGTCCCGCACAGTGCGCGGCATGGTCAAGCCGGCCTCCCAGGCACTCTGAGCAGGTGGGCGGGCACGGGCGGCCGTCCGGCGCGAGCCGGGCGGCCACCCGGGTGATGGATGCCACGCGTAATCCGGAGGTGGCTGTCAGTGCCCGCCCGTAGCCTTGAAGGCATGGACCAGTCAGTCATCCCCGCAGGGCCCGCCCGCCCGTCCGCCGCAGAGGCGAACGAGGCGATACGGCTCCTTGTCGAGACCCGGGTGGACGACGAGTGGCCCTCGGAGGAGTACGAATTCCTGCTGACCGAGTGGGCCGCGGCCTCCCAGGCGGAGTTCTCCGCGACCCCGTAGGCGCAGACCCGCCCCGCGCGCGGGGCGGGTCGGTCGCGCCCCGCCCCGGGCCCCTCGCGTCAGTGCGCGCGCCGCCACGGACCGGTGATGGCCAGCAGGATGCCGGGATCCTGGAGGTTGGCGTACAGCGTGCGCCCGTCCGGGGAGAAGCAGACCCCGGTGAGCTCGGAGTACTCCGGCTCCTCCGGCGACCCGATGTTCAGCTCGTTGCGGGCCAGCGGGTAGGTGCGGCCCGATTCCGTGGCGCCGAACAGGTGCTGCAGCCCCGAACCGTCCTCGGCGACGACCAGCCCTCCGTAGGGCGAGACGGTGATGTTGTCCGGGCCGTCGTAGCCACCGCCCGCCGACGGGTCCGCGTTGACCCCGATCAGGACCGTCAGCCGGATCGTGCGCCGCTTGGGGTCGTAGAACCACACCTGGCCGTCGTGGGCCGCACCCGGGCTCTCGCCGCGGGCGTAGGAGGACACGAAGTACGCACCGCCGTCGGCCCACCACATGCCCTCGAGCTTGCGCCCCCGGGTGACGACGCCGTCGGCGAACTGCCGGCGCACCGGCACGGTCCGCGCGTCGCGGTCCGGTACGTCCACCCAGTCGACCCCGTAGACCGTGCCGATCCTGGTCGCGCGCGACAGGTCGTCGACGAACCGGCCCGAGCTGTCGATGCACTTGGCGGCCTGGAGCACGCCCGCGTCGGCGGCGAGCGTACGCAGCCTGCCCCGGCCGTGGTGGAAGCCGCGGGGCGGGGTCCAGCGGTAGAACAGCCCGTTGGGGCCGGAGGCGTCCTCGGTCAGGTAGGCGTGCCCCTGCCGCGGGTCGATGACCACGGCCTCGTGGTCGTACCGCCCGAAGGCCTTGACCGGCTTCGGGTCGCGGTTGGCCCGGCGGTCGTGGGGGTCGACCTCGAAGACGTAGCCGTGGTCCTTGGTCATGCCGTTGACGCCCGCGAGGTCGGAGCTCTCCTCACAGGTGAGCCAGGTGCCCCAGGGGGTGGCGCCGCCCGCGCAGTTGGTCGACGTACCGGCGATGCCCACCCATTCCGCGACCTCGCCGCCGCGCCGCACCTCGACGACTGTGCATCCGCCGGCGGCGGCCGGGTCGTAGACGAGGCCCTCCGCGAGCGGAACAGGCCGGGGCCACTTGGTCCGGGGTCCCTTGAGCTCGTGGTTGTTGACCAGCAGGGTGACCCCGCGGTGGCCTTCGAAGGCGGCCGTCCCGTCGTGGTGGGAGGGGGTGCTCTCGCCCGTCTCCAGGGTGGTCACGCCGCTGTGCGTGAGCACGCGGTAGGTGAAGCCGGCGGGGAGGGCGAGGATCCCGTCCGGGTCGGGCAGCAGCGGTCCGTAGCCGGGCTCGCAGGGCCGTCCGTGCGCGTCGCGGGCCGTGCTCTCGTCGGCTGCCAGCGCCCCCGGGGCGGTGGCGAGGGCGCCGACCGTCCCGGTGAGCGCGACACCCGCGCCGGCGATGACGGTCCGGGCGGTGAAGTCTCTGCGGCTGAGCGGCATCGGGTCTCCAGGGGTGGGGAGTGGTGCGCCTGTCGTGCAGTCGTCGGCGCACACGCTCCCGCCCGCACGTGAACGGCGGCTGAACTACCCGGTACGAGCGACCGACCCCCTCCCCGAAGCCGGAATGGCCAACTCCTCCCCGGGAAATGACGCATTGTCGATGCTCCGGCCACGGGCTGCTCACCCGCCACGCGGCCTGCAGCCGGGCACCCGACCCGCCGCCCGGCTCACCGTCCTACCGGTGTCCCGCGGCCGCCAGGGCTCCCGAGGCCACCGAGGCCACCGAGGCCACCGAGGCCACCACAACTCCCGCAGCTCCCGAAGCTCCGCGCCAAGCTACGGCTGCCGCGAGCGCGCCTTGAACGCCGCCTTGCGGGCTTCCTTGGCCGCCTTCTTGTCCGGGTGCAGCCGCCCCATCGACTCCAGGACGAACGCGGTCGCCGGGTGCTCGACCCGCCACACCTGCTCGAAGAACCCGCGGTGATGGGCGGTCAGCGTCTCCATCAGCACCGGCAGCTCCTCGGTCTCGCCGTCGGCGGCGAGCTGCGCCGCGATCGTGTCGACCGTCAGCCAGAAGACCATCGTCGCGTCCGGCGCCGGGACGTCGGCCGCACCGCGCTCGGCCAGCCAGACCCGGGCCAGCCCGCCCAGCTCCCCGTCGTCGAGCACCGCGCGGACCGCGGGCTCCGCCTCCGGCCCGGCCGGGGCCAGGGCCTGCTGGCAGCGCAGTCGGCGCAGCGGGGCACCGTCGTCGTCGCCGCGGGCGGCCGCCAGCAGTTCGGTGACGGCGGCGGCCGTGTCGCGGTCCGCCAGCCATGCCTCGATCTCGGCCTGCGCCGCGCCCTCGGGATAGTGGGAGACCGCGTCGAGCAGCGCGTCCGCACCCTTGCCGGCCAGTTCCCCCACGGCGGGGGCGTCGACCCCGGCCTCCAGCAGCCGGGCGCGGACCCCGTACAGCCCGAGCGGGGTCAGACGGACCATGCCGTAGCGGGAGACGTCCTCGTCGTCGACGTCGCCGCCGCCGATCTCCTCGTCGTCCGCCTCCGCCATGAGCTCCTCGTCGACGGGCCGGAACTCGACCAGCCCGATGGGCTCCAACTGCCGGAACTGGTCGTCGAGGCGCATCATCGCGTCCGAGACCTGCTCCAGTACGGCGTCCGTGGGCTCCCCCATGTCACCGGGCGCCACCATGGAGGCGGCGAGCACGGGCAGCGGAACCGGCTGGTCCGCCGCCCCGCCCTCGGTGACGGTGAGCAGGTAGAGGTTGGCGAGGACCCCGTCCAGGAAGTCCGCCTCGCGCCGCGGGTTCCAGTCCAGCCGGTCGAAGTCGATGTCCCCGCCCGCGTCCAGCGCGTCCACGAGGTCGTCCAGGTCGGGCACGGCCGCGTCGGCCAGCACGGCGTCCAGGGCCGCCAGCCACAGGTCGAGCACGTCTCCGGGTGCCCCGCGCGCCACCAGCGCGAGGTCCTCCCCCGGCGCGGCGGTGCCGAACCGCGCCCCGTCGTCCGCCGCTTCGGTCCGGTCCGCCCCGTCCTCCTCCGGCTCCGTCACGTCCACCAGACCCGTGTCCACGGCCACCCGCCACGCCTGGCTCGCGTGGACCGAGGAGTCCTGGTCGGCCGTGTCGAGGCCGAGCGCCGCGGCGGCCTCGGGGAGCTGCTCGGCGACGAGTCCGCCACCGGTGTCGACGCGGGTGCCGGGCCCGGCCCACCGCGCGAGCCGTACGGCGCGGGCGAACAGCGGGGCGACGAGGGCGTCGCGGGCCAGCTCCGCATCGGAGTGCAGCCGTACCGGCGGCAGCGTGGAGTGCGGCTCTGCGGACATGGGGCGGTTCTCCTCGCGGATCGCGGGCGCCGTGGGGCGGGGCGGCGGAATGGGGTCGTGCGGCGGGGTCGGCCGCAGGGCGCGGGGCCCTGACGGAGCGGTGACAGGCGGAGCGGTGACAGGCGTAGTGATGACAGGCTTCGTGGCGACGGGCGGAGCGGGACCGGACGGGTGCGGCCCAGCGTGAAGGCCGACCGGCAGACCGGCCGGCCGGCCGGCCCGTCCGGCGTCCCAGCGTAGACGCATTTCGGGCGGCCCCGGTGGGCGATTCCCTTTGGTTCATCCCACAGTCAGCGGCCGTCTTCCCTGGAGCCCTTGACAACTTTGCCGACCACACTGGAAATTGACGCGCGTAGATGTTTCGGGAGCCGACAGCCCCCGCAGACCTCCTGCCGCAGTCCCTCCGTTCCACCCCGCCGTCTCCCTCATCCCACACCGGAGTTCCCGCCCATGCGCTCCTCGCATCCCCGTTCCGCCGCCGTCGCGGCCCTCGTCGCCACCGCCCTGGCCACCGGCCTGCTGGCGGGTTCCGCCGGCGCGGCCGAAGGCTCCGCGGCCGACGGCCCGGTCCGCGTTCACGACATCCAGGGCGCCACCCGGATATCCCCGCTCGTCGGCAAGCAGGTCACCGACGTCGAGGGCATCGTGACGGGCGTGCGGGCGTACGGTTCGCGCGGCTTCTGGATCCAGGACCCGGACGCCGACGACAACGAGGCCACCAGCGAAGGCGTCTTCGTCTTCACCAACTCGGTTCCGACCGTCGCCGTGGGCGACGCGGTCAAGGTGTCCGGCCTGGTCGGCGAGTACGTGCCCGGCGGAACCGGCTCCGGCAACCAGTCGGTGACCCAGATATCCAAGCCGGCCGTGACGGTCGTCTCCACGGGCAACGCCCTGCCCGAGGCAGCCGCGGTCAACGAGTACTCGGTCCCCGCCGAGTACGCCCCGGCCGGCGACCCGGCCGCCGGCGGCAGCGTCAACGGCCTGCCCCTGGAGCCCTCGCGCTACGCGCTGGACTTCTACGAGTCCCTCGAGGGGATGAACGTCAAGATCGGCACCTCGCGGGTGGTCGGCGCCACCGACCCGTACGCCGCGCTGTGGGTCACCGTGAAGGGCTGGGAGAACCCCACCAAGCGCGGCGGCACGCTCTACGGCTCCTACGAGTCCCAGAACACCGGCCGGCTCCAGATCCAGCAGCTCGCGCCCCTCGCGCAGCAGCCCTTCCCGGTGGCCAACGTCGGCGACAAGCTGACGGGCACCACCGAGGGCCCGCTGGACTTCAACCAGTTCGGCGGCTACACCCTGGTGGCGCGCACCCTCGGCACCGTCACGGCGGGCACCCTGGCCCCCGAGAAGACCAAGGCGCAGGCCGACCACGAGCTCGCGGTGGCCACGTACAACGTGGAGAACCTCGACCCGTCCGACCCGCAGGAGAAGTTCGACGCCCTCGCCAAGGCGGTCGTCGAGAACCTCGCCTCCCCCGACGTCCTCGCCCTGGAGGAGATCCAGGACGACAACGGCGCCAAGAACGACGGCACCGTCTCCGCCGAGCAGACGCTGACGAAGTTCACGGCCGCGATCGCGGCGGCGGGCGGCCCGGCCTACCAGTGGCGGACCGTCAACCCGGAGGACAAGAAGGACGGTGGCGAGCCCGGCGGCAACATCCGCCAGGTCTTCCTCTTCAACCCGGCGCGGGTCTCCTTCACCGAGCGCGCCCCCGGTGACGCGGTGACGGCCACGGGCGTCGTCACGGAGAACGGCAAGACGCACCTCACGCACTCCCCCGGCCGCATCGACCCGGCGAACCCGGCCTGGGCCGACAGCCGCAAGCCGCTCGCCGGTGAGTTCACCTTCCGCGGCAAGACCGTCTTCGTGATCGCCAACCACTTCGGCTCCAAGGGCGGCGACGAGGGCCTGACCTCGCACCACCAGCCGCCGGCCCGCTCCTCCGAGGCCAAGCGGCTGCTCCAGGCCCAGGCGGTCAACGGTTTCGTCAAGGAGATCCTCGCGGCGGACAAGAACGCCGCCGTCGTGGTCCTCGGTGACATCAACGACTTCGAGTTCTCGGCGACGACGGCCGCGCTGACCGACGGCGGGGCGCTGTACCCGGCGATCAAGTCGCTGCCGAAGGCGGAGCGCTACTCCTACGTCTACCAGGGCAACTCCCAGGTGCTGGACCAGATCCTGACCAGCCCGGCGATCAAGAAGTTCACCTACGACAGCGTCCACATCAACGCCGAGTTCGCGGCGCAGAACAGCGACCACGACCCGCAGGTGCTGCGCTTCAAGCCGTAGCGCTGTCGGCAGCCCCCGCGGGCAGCCCTCCGGCCGCCGCGGGCGGCCCCACGACCGCAGAGGGCCCGGACGCCGTCCCGTCCGGGCCCTCTGCCCCGGAGCGCGGTGCGGGCGCCGCAGGAACCGTCGCCGGACAAGTCGGGGACTTTCGGCCCTGGCGTGACGCTCAACACATCCCTACCGAATCCCGCGCCGGTGGTGTTGAGTGTCCACACGCCCGAACTTGTACCGCCTTGTACCCCCACCCCGCCCGGAGGACCGCGTGTTCCCCTCCATCTCGCTCGTCCAGGAAATCGGCCTCGCCGTCCTGTTCGTGGCCGCCCTCGTCTGGGTGGCCGGCCTCGGCCACGTGCTGTGGGACAGCCGCTTCCACCATGCGGAGCCGGCCGCCTCCGAGGGCCTCCCGATGATCCCGGCCCAGCGCGGCCGGGCCTCGCACCCGATGGAGTCGGTGGAACTGACCGAGGCGGAGCAGCAGGCATTCGCGGGCCTGATCCGCACGATCCCGCTGCACTGACCCGCCCACCGACGACTGCGCACCGCGCACCGCGCACCGGGAAACGCCCTCCCACCCCGACGGGGTGGGAGGGCGTTTTGGATCACCGGCCCGTGCGGGTCAGTTGTGGCTGAACTGTCGTATCCGCAGGTCAGACGGCTAGTCAGCGCCTTGGGCCGTACCGGGGCCGTCATTCGCGGCATCGTCGCCCTTGAAGACCCGATCCACGGCGGCCCGCGTACGGGTCTCGCTCGTCGGCATCAGGTGCGTGTACGTGCGAAGGGTGAAGCTCGGGTCGTGGTGCCCGAGGTACTCACTCAAAGCCTTGATGCTCTCTCCCGCATCCAGGAGCACCGAGGCATAGAAATGCCTCAGGGCGTGCATCCCGTTCTCTCGCCCAGGAGCCACGTCGGCGAGCCGAAGCGCCGGCCGCCATACGCGCTCGTTGAAGTGCATCCGGTGCGGCGGCTTGCGGCGTGCGTCGAAGAAGAGCAGCGAGGCAGTGACCGGCGGCCCGTCCGGCGTCTTCCAGGGCAGGGTGATCTCGACGGGCGGCCGCTTGGTGATGTGCGCAGCGAGCGCGAACGAAACAGTCTCGGGCAACGGCACGTGCCGTTCCTTGCCTCCCTTCGGAGGGGCGAAGACCATCCGCGTGCCCTGGATCAGCTTGACCTGTCGGACGACGCGGACCAGACCGCCGAGAAAGTCGATGTCTTCCACGGCCAGACCGAAGATCTCCCCCTGCCTCAGCCCACAGCCAGCGCCGAGCGCCACCATCTCCTGATAGATCTCGGGCAGCGCTGCGTGCACCGCCATGACCCGGGCCGTGGTCCAGGGCGTCACCTTGCGGGGATCCAGCCGCGGGGCTCGTACGGATCGAGCACGGCAGGGGTTCTCGGCGATGATCCGGTCTTCGACGGCCGCAGTGAAGACGGCGGAGACATTCGCGAAGATGGACCTGCGGTAAGAAGCCGCCCGTCCTGTGGCCTCCAGCTCCCGCATCCAGATCCGGAGGTGGGACGGCCGGAAGGACGCCATCGGGCGATCGCCCAGGTACGGGAGCGCGTGCACGCGGAGCCGGATCTCCACGCTCTCCCGGGTCACGGGGTCCGTGGTCAACGCGGCCATCCAGCCCTTGACGTACTGGGCGAAGGTGACGGTGCCAGCCGCCGGGTCGATGTACCGGCCCTGCGACATGTCTGCCTCGATGTTGGCGAGCCAGGCTTCAGCTTTGCGCTTCTGCCGATCAGGGAAGGACTGACTCTTCTCCGAGCCATCAGGACCGACGTAGCGGGCCCTGTAGCGCAGCCCGATGCCAAAGCGGTCGGTCTTGACCTTGACCGGCTTGCCGTCCGGCCCCTGCTCGGTCTTGTACCAGCGGTCTTGAACGTGCCCGGCCATCAGGCAGCCCTTTCCATGAGGGAGTGAACCCAGACGCGCACATCTTCGGGGTCGTAGCGGACATGACGACCGACCCGGAAGCCGCGGGGCCCGGTGCCCTTACGGCGCCACTGGTAGACGGTTTCGAGCGGGACACCGAGAAGGTCGGCGAGGTCGACCGGCGTGAGGTACCGGGCGGGGAGCGAGCGCTTCACGCGAAGACCTCCGCGTCATCTCGTGCGGCCATCTCGGCGAGGGCTTCACGCGCTGCCTCCCGGCCGACCTTGAGATCTCGGGCGATGCTGGCGGCGAGCCAGGATTCGCCGGGCGTGTGCCCGTGTCCGGCGTAGGTCCAGTGGGCGAGGACCAACGTGGAGCCCTCCGAGGCGTCGTCGGGGTCAGGCAGGCCACGCTCCCGGCGTTCTTGTGCGGCGCGGTAGTCGGCGCGGGTCTGCCGCAGAGCGCCCAGGGTCGTGGAGTAGGCGCGGGACTTGGTGGAGAAGTGGCCCCGGAAGCCGAGCATGTGCGACCAGTGCGCGAGTAGCCGGTCCGG
Source organism: Streptomyces sp. NPDC045967 (assembly GCF_056430495.1). NCBI lineage: Bacteria > Bacillati > Actinomycetota > Actinomycetes > Kitasatosporales > Streptomycetaceae > Streptomyces > Streptomyces sp. NPDC045967. The sequence continues at coordinate 21,504 of NZ_JBWKLE010000031.1, forward strand.
ATATGCGGTGTCCAGGGCCCAGCAGGCTTCGATCAGGCGCCGGGTGTGCGCGGGGAGCTGAAGCTTGTCCAACTCGGCGAGTTCGCCGATCCGGCGGTCTGCGGTGCCGGTGGTCTCTGCGGCTTTGGTCGCGTACTTCGCGACGTACGAGGCTACGGCCGATTCCGTCAGGTCCTCGTGCCCGAGTCCGCCGATGGGCTGGACATCGACTTGCGCGCCCCAGGCGAGGGTTCGGGCGGGGAAGTCTCCGCCGGCCGGGACGCTCACGGCGACTCGAGCGGCGGCGGCGCGGATCGCATCGTCCAGCAGCGTCACTGAAGCCCATGCGGGCGGAGGAGTACCGGGCCCGTCCGGTCCGTCGAGGCGTACAACGGTGTGGAAGTGGACGGCTCCGCGCTTCTGGAACTCGGCAACCTTCCCGAAGGACACCCGACAGCAGTCGGCAAAGGCCCGCTGGGAGAGTCCGGCGCGGGCTGCGATCTCGCGGCGCAGGTAGATGGTGAAGCGCTGCCAGAGCTGTCCGGCGTAGTTGTTCCAGAGCACCGCGCCCGCGTAGTCGTACCGCGTCGGATCCAGCGCCGTGCCCAGGAGCGCGTCTGTCTCGTCGTGGGCGGTGCCGCAGCGGCAGCAGCCGGAAGACGGTCGGTTGTGGACCGGGCCGAACGAGGGGGCGGTGAGCGTGGCGAACACCCGGGGGTGCTCGCGGACCGCAGCGGGCACATCCTTGGCTTCGTCGCCGGAGATCCCGGCGCGGATCAGGTGGTAGGTGTCCCCCGCGTACGTCCAGGCGCAGGAGGGGCAGCGCGAGGCCCGCCGGTTGCCGCACGCGATCCGTAGCCGGCCGCCAGGCTCCGAGGCGGTCGAGTACGAGTAGAGGACGTCCCCCGTGCGGCGGTCTCGGGTGACGGTCGTGCCGGAGAGATGGATCGGGTCCGAGCAACCGCCGGTGCGGCGGACCTGGTCCCGCCACCGTTCGAAGCCGGGATCAGCTGCGACTCGCAAGAGGTCGGCCAGGGTGAGCGGGTCTGTTCCGACGGCCGCCGCCACATCAGCGACAGCGGCCGGAGCGACAGGGAAGCGGGTCACGCGGCTACCGCCACGAGCGGGGTGGTCTCGTAGATCGGCCGGTCTGCGCGCTCCAGGGCAGCGGCGCTGACTTCCTTGACGTGCCCGATCGTGACCATGGATGCCGTGCGCTGAGCCAGGTCGAAGCGCCTCTGGAGGGGGAAGCGGGCGACGTGAGCGGCCGTGTGGCGGGGCCTCGCCTCGTCCTCCACCCACAGCCGCATGTAGCCGTTCGCGCATGCAGCCGACTGGTACAGCTCTTCCAGTCCCAGGCGAGCAGCGCCCTGGACGATCCAGTCACACAGCTTCTCTTCGTCGGTCCTGCGGTACCGGTACGAGGTCGGCATGTCCGAGGCGTAGAGGGCCACGGTGCGCTCCATGTTCGACAGGTCGCAGACCGAGACACGGGCGGGCTGCACAGCCTTGAGCAATGCGGGCATGATGGAAGCTCCCTTCGAGGGACGGGAGCGGCGGACTGCTTGGCGGTAGGGCGCCGCTCCCAGCGAGACATCTCTAACTTCTCTTGTGTTACCTAGATTAGTAGAGATGACGAAGAGCACAAGCCCTTGGGGCAGACTTCTTTAGATCACTTAGATAACCTGGGTTTGTGACCGTGAGCCCAGATGATCCCCGCAGCGCCTACGCGCAGGTAGCCGACGACCTCCGACGGCAGATCGCGAGCGGAGCACTGACGGCCGGCCAGCGGCTCGACGGAAACGCCAAGCTGGCCGAGCGGTACGGCGTTGCAGCCATGACCGTTCGGCACGCGTTGGACATTCTTCGGGATGAAGGCTTGATTGTGAGCCAGCAGGGGCGCGGGACCTTTGTCGCCAGCGACCCACCCGCGGGCGAGGTGGAGCAGGCTCCGACCCTGGCCAACGAACTGGCCGAGATCAAAGCCGCGTTGGAGCTGATTAACTCGCGGCTCGACCGCCTCGAAGGGCACGTGGCCGATCTTCCGTGACCGCAGCGGACAGCCGGTCCACTCGCTGTGCGGCCTCGGATAACTTCTTCCGGATCTCGTGCAGCTCCACGAGTAATCGCGCTTTGTCTGCCACCCTCACGGCGACGGCCCCCTCTCCGTCCGGCCTGATCAGCTGAGCTTCATGTGTCCGGCCAAGCGCCGGATCTCCTCCGTGCGTGAGTTCCTGTTGGCGGACCGCAGGTCGTCCACCAGGTTCCGGGCGACGGGGCGGTTGCGTACGTGTTGCGGAGCAACTGCGTCAGCCCGGAGGATCGACTCCGCCGCAGCCTCAGCCTTGCCGTTCATCATCTGACCGGCCGCCGTGCAGACCCAGAAGTGGGACTTCCGCTCGCCCGACGCGATGCGCATGACGTCGACCAGCTCGGAGCGGGACAGCACGTCACGCGGGTGCCCCAGCTCCAAGCTGACTTCCACGCTGTGGATCTCCGCGTTGACCGCGTTGAACTGGGTCTGAAAAACGTTGCCGTCGGCAGGAAGACCGGCCGCTATCCGGCGCGCTTCGGCGAGGTGGGACTCGGCCTCGGAGCGGTCCCACAAACGCGACCAGGCCACGGCCGCCCGGAGATGCATGGCGCCCCACAAGGAGCGGAGGCTCTCGTCAGCAGTCGAAAGGTCCGGTTCGAGGTCGTCCAAGGCTCGGAGCGCCATGTCCCGAGCTGCGGCTACTTCGCCTTCGTAGAGCCAGACGCCGCAGAGGTCCCAGCGGGCAGCGGCCTGAAGCGCGGGCGACTCGGCGCGCTCAGCTGCGACCAGCTCGCGTTGGACCGCGCTCCAGCCAAGGTCATGATGACCAAGCAGGTTCGAGGAGACGCGGGCCATGTGGCTGGCTCGGAGCATGAGGGACTCGGCGCGGCGGAGATCATCTCCGTCGGCGACGTCGCAAGCGACGATGAGGTCCCGAAGGATCTGCGGGAGGACATCACCGAGGGCCGTGAACCTGGCGTCCTGGCGGAGTCGCTCGGCGGCTTCCACCCGCGCCGAGACATCCTCGAGTGACGGGGGCTCGATACCACCGAGGAGGAGTGCACCGCCGGGCATCGTCGCCTGCTGGAGTGCGAGGCGTAGGCCGGGAATCGCGGCGTGACCCGAGTCGAGTTCTGGGGAGTCGTGGCGGTAGGGCTGCCCCGTCAGCTCGATGACCTCGACGTCGAGGGCTTCGGCAAGCTGGCTAAGAACGCTCATGCGGTCCAACGGAAGCCGCCCAGTCTCCACCTTTGAGACCCAGCTGACCGAACGCTCTACAGCTGCTGCCAGCTGTGCTTGGTCCCAGCCACGTCGGCGGCGTGCCCGCGCCACCCTTTGCCCTGTACTCAGTTCGGCCACCACGATGGGCTCCCTTCGACTCTACGAAGGTACCCGTGCCCCCAGGACGGCACTGTCAGAAAAAGTGCCAGTGATCGCACGAAGTGCCATGGTCCGCAGGCCTGTTACAGGTTTCTCTACCTCATCAAGGCGGCTCGCTCCGCTCGCCGCGCGCGCTATCGGCTCCAGCGCCGGGCCCCGACGCTCCACGCCTTCGGCGCCCGCTCTGGGCCCGGCTCCGCCGGCGCGCGGCTGATCGACCACACCAGATGCGAGACGGTAGCCGCGGGACCGGGCCCGGTCGGCTGCATGGCTTTTGCCGCGCCAGCTGGGCCGGGTATCGGATCGAGCGAACCTTCGCGGAGCCACCCGATCCCAGGCTCAGCCTCCACAGCCCACCCCTGTTGGCGGCCTTACGCCTCGGCCTCGCGGTACGGCCCGGTCAGAACGATGCCTCCGGCGGGGGCGCTCCGGCTCCGGGATGGCCCGGGGCCGTCGAACGGGTGCGGGTTGGTGGGGGTGAGTGGTGGGGGCTCCCATCCCGTCTGCCGTCGACCCAGGCAAGCCGAGCAGACGCGGGCCCTGGCGTCCAGGTCGTTCGTACAGTGGCGCGCTCCACCTGGACGCCAGGGCCCGCGCCCGCTCCACGTACGTGTGGGTCGACGGCAGACGGGATGGGAGCCAGGCAGCGGGATGCCTGGCTGCACAGGCCGAACATCCCGCGTCGGTACCCAGCTTGCACAGCGAGGCGGCTACAGCCACAAGATCAGGATGACGGTCACTATGAGCACCAAGAAGGGGCCCGCAATCGCCTTTCGAAGCTCCCGCTCGCCCTTGCCGGGAAACATAGGGTCGTCACCCTCATCGGTAAACAGCGCCGACTGTCCAACCTTCCCGGTCAGAATGTCGCTCGCATCCCGAACCAGCGCAGCGGCCGCCTTCACATCGCCATTTTGCTTCAACATCGCGTCGAGTTTCGACATCATCTCAGGCGATGAGACTGCCAGGCGTCGCACCTGCTGTTTAGTTTCCGCATCGATTGCGGAATTATTTATGATTGTTTGGAACACTTGTCCGTTGTTGTTTTGAATGTATTGATCAATCGCGGGAAGTCTGGTCACGCACCCCTCCCCCACATGTGGTGTTGCTCACCAACGAAGGTGCATCATCCAAGTTCAAGCGAAAAGCCGAAGTGCACTCGCCTTTGGTCTTGGACTGACCGAGCGGTCCGGCCAAAATCAGTGCCACCAGCACAGCAGCCACGGCCGAGACTGCCGCTACGCCGATCCTCGCAAAAGGGTTCAGCGCCTGCCCTACAGTCTTGATCAAGGTTGGCCACTTGTGCGTGACCCACAGGAGCAGCGCCACCCCAACGAGTCCCGATACAAGGACCCTGTCTCCCATGAACTCGGCGACATATTCGTCCGAGGAGAGCTGAATCAAGCGGCCCAGGAACCATCCAACGGCAGGCAGCGCCTCGGGAAATTGGTCACCAATAAGCTGAATACCGAAGAGGGCAACCAAGACGGCGAAGGTTAACCCTAAAAGACCTTGAGCAAGCCCAAGCAGCCCACCGGAATTAAAAAACCTCACCGCTTACCATCTCGGTAATTGGTCTGGGACACCGTGCCATTGTTCGTGCCGATGATCTGACCGGAGTGCGGGGCGTTGATGGTGACGCCATCCGAGCGTGCAGCACCCGCAGAGCCGGGCGCGGTGTTGGCAGCATTGCCCAACTGCGCGTCGCTGGCAGGAGGCAATTGGTCGGCAGTAACACTGTCGGTCGAACGTGAGCGCGCCCAGCGCACCGTGACAACAGCAGCGCCGAGTGCGCACACACCACCGATGAGAGCGGCGACAATCTCGGTCATAACGTTCCCCCTAAGAATCCACTACAAGCCATCAGCAAAGCTCTGCTACAGAGGAAGAGGCGAGGGGCACGCCGATGCCCCGAGGCCGGCGCGGAGCTGCACACGGCTCTGCCAAGGCCGGTATCGGCTACCGCAGTTGCCGCGATTCCATCCAACTTGCCCCCCCTCAAGTCCTCTGATTTTGGCACACCGTTCCAGCGCTGGTCAGAGAATCAGACTAGGTTGCGCCGCACTGCGTCGACTCGCGCAACCCCCAGGCGACGCCGTATTCAGGGCGCAACACAAGCGCCCTCCCGGGCCGTCTCGGGGCCGTGGGAGGGCGCTCAGTGGTGACCAATGCTGACAACTGGCGACAGCTCAGCCGCTGGTCAGCGCGCTGGTCGGTTGCTCAGCCGCAGGTCAGGGCGGCGGGGCGTCAGTTGTGGCTGTGCAGGACCTCGTTCAGGCCGCCCCAGGTCGCCTTGTAGGGGCGGGCCTCGACGGCGCCGGTGACCGAGTTGCGGCGGAAGAGGATGTTGCTGGCGCCGGAGAGCTCCAGGGCCTTGACGATCTGGCCGTCCGGGAGGGAGACGCGGGTGCCCGCGGTGACGTAGAGGCCGGCCTCGACGACGCACTCGTCGCCGAGCGCGATGCCCACGCCCGCCTCGGCGCCGATCAGGGTGCGCTCGCCGATCGAGATGATCTGCTTGCCGCCGCCCGACAGGGTGCCCATGGTGGAGGCGCCGCCGCCGATGTCGGAGCCGTCGCCGACCACGACGCCCGCCGAGATGCGGCCCTCGACCATGGAGGTGCCGAGGGTGCCGGCGTTGAAGTTGACGAAGCCCTCGTGCATGACGGTGGTGCCCTCGGCGAGGTGCGCGCCGAGGCGGACGCGGTCCGCGTCGGCGATGCGCACGCCCTTGGGGGCGACGTAGTCCGTCATGCGGGGGAACTTGTCGATCGAGGTGACCTGGAGGTGCAGGCCCTCGGCGCGCGCATTGAGGCGGACCGTCTCGACCTGGTCGACGGCGACCGGCCCGAGGGAGGTCCAGGCGACGTTGGCCAGCAGGCCGAAGACACCGTCGAGGTTCTGGCCGTGCGGCTTGACCAGGCGGTGGCTGAGCAGGTGCAGGCGCAGGTACGCGTCGTGCGCGTCCAGCGGCTTGTCCTCCAGGGAGGAGATCACCGTGCGGACGGCCACGACCTCGACGCCGCGGACCGCGTCCTGGCGGATCGCCTTCGCCGCGGCGGCGCCGAGCAGCTCCACGGCCCGGTCGGCGGTGAGGCGCTCGGTGCCGGCCGGGCCGGGCTCGGCGACCAGCTCGGGGGCGGGGAACCAGGTGTCGAGGACGGTGCCGTCAGCGGTGAGGGTGGCAAGTCCGGCGGCGACGGCGCCGGTGGTACGCGTAGCAGTCATGCCAGAAACCTAACCGGCGACGGCCCGCGGGTGCGAACCGGTCTCATGTGCCGGTCCCACCGCGTGTCGGCCCGCCCACAGCACCGCCCCGCCCGCCCCCGCCGCGAGGACCGCGCACAACGGCCACAGCAGCCCGGGCGCGGCGGAATACAGCGCTCCGCCCAGTGGCGGGCCGAGCACGACCCCGCTGACCGAGATGCCGGCGTACAGGCTCTGGAAGCGCCCGATGGCGTGCTCGGGCGCCTGGTCGGCCACGTAGGCGGTGGCGGTGGTCTTGTACAGGACTTCGCCGAGGCTCAGCAGGAGCATCATGGCCACGGCGGTCGCGATCCCGGCGCCGAGGAGCAGCGCCGCGTACCCGGCTCCGACCAGCACCAGGCCGGTTCCGATGACCGGCAGGGCGGGCCGCTCGCGCAGCGCGACGGCGGCGGGCAGCTCCAGCAGCAGGATCACCCCGCCGTTCAGGGCGATGACGAGGCCGAAGGCCCGCGCGTCCAGCCCGTGGTCGGCGAGGAAGACGGGGAAGGCGCTGTACTGCTGGCGGTAGACGACGTCGGCGACCAGGATCGCGCCGAGCAGGACGAGCAGGGCGGGCCGGGCCCGCAGCTCGGCCCAGACTCCCCGGCCGCCGCCCGAGCCACGGCGGCCGCCACGGCCCCGGTCCCCGCCCCCGTCCGGGCCCGCGGCGGCGGTCCGCGGGCCGCCGCCCCGCGCCGGGACGACCCGCGCGGTCCACAGGGCGAAGAACAGCGTGCCGAGGCCGTCGCCGACGAAGAGCCAGTCGTACGAGAGCCCGGTCGCGACCAGCGCGCCCAGCGGCGGCCCGAGGGTGAATCCGCCGTTGGACACGCAGCGCATGACGGCGAACGCCTGGCGCCGGGCCCCCTCCGGGACGGTGACGGCGACCAGCGCGGAGTTGGCGGCCCGCACCACGCCGGAGGCGTACTGGGCCACCGGCAGGGCCGCGTACAGCAGCGGGGTGGGCAGCAGCGGGAAGGCCGCCAGGGTCAGTCCGGCCAGGGTGGACGCCGCGAGGAGCACCCGGCGGTGGCCGAAGCGGTCGCCGTACCAGCCGCCGGTGAAGTTGCCCGCGACCAGGCCGACGCCGCCGATGCCGGTGGCGAGGCCCGCCTGCGCGGTGTCCAGGGCGCGCGGCCCGGTCAGGTAGAGGAAGACGAAGACGAAGGTGAAGCTGACGACGGCGTTGACGAAGACCCCCGCGGCCAGCAGCCACACCGTCCTCGGTACGTCCTTGAACCCTTGCAGCACCTCGTGCCCCCGCTTCCCCCGAGTCAGTTCCTTTTGGGAACGGACTATGACAGCATGACAGCCTGGGGTCAACGGACGAAGGAGTTCCCATGGCCCAGCGCACACATCTCGGCGACGCGGACTGCGCCATCGCCCAGGCCCTCGACGTGGTGGGCGACTGGTGGACGCTGCTGATCGTGCGCGACACCGCGCGCGGCCTGCACCGCTTCGAGGAGCTCCAGCGCGAGCTGGGGGTGTCCCGCAAGGTGCTGACCGAGCGGCTGAAGCTGCTGGTCGAGGCGGGGGTGCTCACGCGTGAGCCGTACCGGGAACGCCCGGTGCGGCACGCGTACCGGCTGACCCCGCGCGGGCGCGGGCTGCTGCCCGTACTGGTGGCCCTCCAGGACTGGGGGGACAGCTGGATCCTGGGAGGAGGAGAGGTGACGGCGACGACGGACGAGACCTCACGGGAGGCGGAACGGGTCCACGCGCTGCGCGGCACGCGCCTGCCGGAGCTGCTGCTGCCGGACCGTTTCGGCGAGCCACGCGACCCGGTGGCGGACACCGCGTTCACGGTCCTGTACTGCTTCCCCGGCGCCTACGCCCGCGCCGCGTCCTATCCGCCCGGCTGGGCCGGCATCCCGGGCGCCAAGGGCTGCACGTTCGAGTCCTGCACCTACCGCGACCAGCTCGCGGAGTTCACCGCGGCGGGCGCCACCGTGCACGGGGTGTCGACCCAGCGCCCGGACGAGCAGCAGGAGTTCGCGGAACAGGAGCGCCTGCGCTTCCCGCTCCTGTCGGACGCGGCGCTGGACCTGACGACGGCGCTGCGGTTGCCGACGTTCCGCGCGGCGGGCGTGACCCGGATCAAGCGGCTGACCCTCGTCCTCGACCGGGACCGCACGGTGCGCGAGGTGTTCTACCCGGTCCAGGACATCGAGGCGAGCGTGCGGGCCGCCCTGACCGCCGTCCGCACCGCGAGCCGCCCCGGCCACCACGGCTAGTGCCGTGACCGGGAAGGTTCGCCGGGTTGGCGCCCTAGTACTGCAACGGTGTTTGCCGTGACGGTTGGGCAGGTCGGTCGTTGGCCAGTTCATGGGTGGGGAACTTGCTGATGCCCGGTCGTGGGCTGGT
>NZ_JBWKLE010000032.1:0-30118 GCF_056430495.1 Streptomyces sp. NPDC045967
ATCGAGGGATCCTGCGCCTGGAGCATCGTCCCCATCGCCCCGTCGGCCACGACCACACGGGACGCGAGCGCCTCACGCAGGGCATCGGCCCGGGTGCCGCTCATGCCAGCGCCCGCAGCGCCGGGCCGAGCAGCCGGGACGACTCGGCGCCGTAGACCGCCTCGACGGTGGCCAGCAGCCGCTCTCCGTCGACCTCGTAGTCCTGCGATCCCACGGCCTCCAGGACCAGGGCGGCCATCGCGCAGCCCAGCTGCGCGGCCGTCTCCAGCGGCAGGTACCAGCTGACGGCCGCGAGGAAGCCGGCCCGGAAGGCGTCGCCGACGCCCGTCGGGTCCTGGGCCCTGACGTCGGGTACGGCCGGCACGGTGAGGGCGGGCTCGCCCTTGCGTTCGATGCGGACGCCCTCGGCGCCCAGGGTGGTGACCCAGATGCCGACCCGGTCGAGGACCTCCTGGGCCTCCCAGCCCGTCCGCTCGCGCAGCAGCGCGGCCTCGTACTCGTTGGTGAACAGCCAGCGCGCTCCGGTCACCAGCTCCCGGACCTCCTCGCCGTCGAGGCGGGCGAGCTGCTGGGAGGGGTCGGCGGCGAACGCGATGCCCAGGCCGGCGCACTGGCGGGTGTGCCGGAGCATCGCGGCCGGGTCGTTGGGCGAGACCAGCACCAGGTCGACGGGCGGGTCCCCGGGACCGGTGAGGGCGCGCAGGTCGATCTCGGCCGCTTCCGCCATCGCACCGGCGTAGAAGGACGCGATCTGGTTGGCGTCCTGGTCGGTCATGCACATGAAGCGGGCGGTCTGGCGGGTGTCGGAGACGTACACCCCGCCGGTGTCGACTCCGTGCTCCTTGAGCCAGACCTCGTACTCGTGGAAGTCGACGCCCACCGCCCCGGCGAGGACGGGCGTCAGGCCCAGTCCGCCGAGGCCGTAGGCGATGTTGGCCGCCACCCCGCCCCGCCGCACCTCGAGGGAGTCCACGAGGAACGAGAGCGAGAGGTGCTCCAGCTGGTCCGGGAGCAGCTGGTCGACGAACCGGCCTGGGAAGGCCATGAGGTGATCCGTGGCGATGGATCCAGTCACCGCGATACGCACGTGGTCTCCTGATCGGGACGGAAGGGGCCGGTGCCCCGCCGTCGGCGGGGCGAGGGGGGCGGTCGTACGGGTGTCAGCGCGCGGCCGCTGCCTTGAGCTGCTCGGCGCGGTCGGTGCGCTCCCAGGTGAAGTCCGGCAGCTCGCGGCCGAAGTGGCCGTAGGCGGCGGTCTGGGCGTAGATCGGGCGCAGCAGGTCGAGGTCGCGGATGATGGCGGCCGGGCGGAGGTCGAAGACCTCGGCGATGGCTTCCTCGATCTTCTGGGTCTCGACCGTGGCGGTGCCGAACGTCTCGACGAACAGGCCGACGGGCTCGGCCTTGCCGATGGCGTAGGCGACCTGGACCTCGCAGCGCGAGGCGAGGCCCGCGGCGACGACGTTCTTGGCGACCCAGCGCATGGCGTAGGCGGCGGAGCGGTCGACCTTGGAGGGGTCCTTGCCGGAGAAGGCGCCGCCGCCGTGGCGGGCCATGCCGCCGTAGGTGTCGATGATGATCTTGCGGCCGGTGAGGCCGGCGTCGCCCATCGGGCCGCCGATCTCGAAGCGGCCGGTCGGGTTCACCAGCAGCCGGTAGCCCTCGGTCTCCAGCTTGATGCCGTCCTCGGCCAGCTGGGTGAGGACGTACTCGACCACGTGCTCCTGGATGTCGGGGGTGAGCAGGCTCTCCAGGTCGATGTCGGAGGCGTGCTGCGAGGAGACGACCACCGTGTCCAGGCGGACGGCCGTGTCGCCGTCGTACTCGATGGTGACCTGGGTCTTGCCGTCCGGGCGCAGGTAGGGGAGCGTGCCGTCCTTGCGGACCTCGGACAGCCGGCGGGAGAGCCGGTGCGCCAGGTGGATCGGCAGCGGCATCAGCTCGGGGGTCTCGTCGCAGGCGTAGCCGAACATCAGGCCCTGGTCGCCGGCGCCCTGCTTGTCGAGCTCGTCCTCATCGCCCTCGACCCGGCTCTCGTAGGCGGTGTCGACGCCCTGCGCGATGTCGGGGGACTGCGCGCCGATGGAGACGGAGACGCCGCAGGAGGCGCCGTCGAAGCCCTTGGCGGAGGAGTCGTAGCCGATCTCGAGGATCTTGTCGCGGACGAGCTGCGGGATCGGCGCGTAGGCCTTCGTCGTCACCTCGCCGGCGATGTGCACGAGGCCGGTGGTGATGAGGGTCTCCACGGCGACGCGGGAGGTGGGGTCCTGGGCCAGCAGGGCGTCGAGGATCGTGTCGCTGATCTGGTCGGCGATCTTGTCGGGGTGGCCTTCGGTGACGGATTCGGAGGTGAACAGTCGGCGGGACATAGTGCTCCAGGGTGGGAGGGGCCGCTCGGCCCGTGGCAGAGCGGCGGTGGGAGACCGCGGACGGACGGGGTGCGCGCACCCGCTTCGGCGGGCGCCGGCCGCAGGGTGGGGACGCCTCCCGGCGGCGGCCGGGGCGGGTTCACCCGGGCCTCGCGGTCGCGGAGGTGAGCGCCCCGGTGAGGGCGCGGGCCGAGTCCGGGCCGCCGTCGGCGGCGCCGGCGATCACGACGAACGGCGGGTACCAGCCGTGCGCGGCGATCCGGTCGGCGATCTCGCAGGCGAGGGTGCCGGCTCCGGAGAAGCAGCCCAGTACGAGGGGTTCCCCGGCGGCGAGGACCGGCCGCAGTCCGGCCAGGAAGTCCCCGGCGTCCGCCGCGGCACCCAGCGTGGCCAGCGCTTCGGGCCCCGGGTGGAGACCGGCGAGCGGGCCGTAGCAGTCCGGCGCCGCGTCGGGCGGCGGGATCAGGCAGATCGTGCCGGCGCCCGGGTGGGCGGCTTCGCGCAGCAGGCGCAGCCCCCCGGCCGGGCGCAGGGTGACCGGCGGCACGCGGGCCCCGGACAGCAGCCGCAGCGCCTGCGCGACGGTCGTGGACCCGTCGGCGGAGAAGGGGAGTTCGCGCAGCAGGTCGGCGGTCTGCGACAGGATCAGCGCGGCCGCGTCGTCGGAGAAGCGGGTCCGGTCGTGCACGGCGGTCAGCACCAGCGCCCCGTCCGCGTCGTGCCGGGCGGTAACGGTGAGGGGCACACCGGTGAGCGGGCCGACGGCCTCGGGCGGGTCGACCCGGACCCCCTCGGCGGCGAGCTCCTCGCGGTAGGGCTCCGCCCCGCCGCCCTGCCCGCGCTGCGTGGCCGGCGGTTCGAACACGATCAGGGACTCGGTGATCCGGCCGGCCTGCGCGGGGGTGTCCGCCCATGCCTGGATCTGCCCCGCGGAGACCCATTCGTAGGCTGCCGCGTCCAGGACCCGGCAGGCCAGGTCGTCCAGCAGCCGGCGTACCGTCGCGGCCGGGTCGACGACGAGGTGCACGGGCAGCGGGTTGCGCATCCGGCCCGCCAGCGCCTCGGCGCCCTCCAGGGGGATGCCGCGGCCGGAGACGGCGACGGCGAAGGCGACGGGGCGCGGGTTCGCGTCGAGGTCGGCGGCCGGCCGGTAGAGCTGCAGGGCCCAGGCGGCGTGCAGGGCGGTGCTCTCGCTCGCCCCCCACTGGGCGGCCCATTCGCGCAGCCGGACCGCCTCCGTGGCGGTCAGGGTGTGGCGGGTCCGGCCGTGGCCGAGCCGTCCGGTGGCGCGGGCGGCGGGACGGGCGGGCAGGGTCGCGTCCCCCGGCGCGGGCGCGGCCCGCGACCAGAACGCGCGGGCCGGGCCCAGGTCCTGGCCGCCCAGCCAGTGCAGGTGGTCCCGTACGTCGGGGCGGCGGTCCCCGCCGGGCACGCGGCCGTCGGCGAGGTAGGCCCGGTAGAAGGCGGCGAGCAGGGTGCGGATGCTGCGGCGGTCCAGCAGCACCTGGTGGTAGGTGAGCAGGATGCGGACGGAAGCCGCCTCTTCGCCGTTCCCGGCCGGCGGGTCGTCCAGCAGCGCGATGCGCAGCGGCCCGGGGCGGCGCAGGTCGAAGGCGCGGGCGCGCTCGGCGGCCAGCAGCGCGTTCCAGTCGGTCTCCCCGTGCCCGTGGCGCAGGACCTCCACCGCGGCGTGCGGGTGGACGGCGATCCGCGGGCCGCTGTCGCGCTCGGGCCGGGCCAGCGCGGAGCGCAGCACCGCTTCGCGGTCGGCGAGCGACTGCCAGGCGGCGGTGAACCGGTCGGTGTCCAGGGGGCCGTGCCAGCGCCAGTACACCTGCCCGACGTGCAGGCCGCCGCCGGGCCGGGCCAGGGCGTCGAGCAGGACGTCGCGCTGGAGGGGGGCGGCGGGCGCGGTGGCCGGCGCCGGTTCGGGTGCGCCGGCGGGGGCGGGCGCGGCGCCGTGCGGGTCGCGCGCGCCGCGCCCCGGGCGGGGCGCGTCCGGCGCGGGGCGCGGCGCGGCCAGCAGGTCCGCGAGGGCGCCCGCGGGGAACGGCGGCGGGGGCACCTGGAGCGTGTGATGGGTGTCGGTGTGCCGGTGCAGGGTCGGGGTGCACGGCGGCAGCGCCGCGAGCGCCGCCTCCAGGGCCCGGGGCGTGAGGGGGCCGTGGAGGTCGAGCGAAGGCGGCGGGCCGGGAGTGACGATCACCGTCACGGGCGCGGCCATCTGCTCCCTCCTCGGTCGGCTGTGCGCGGGCATGGGCATGGAAAGGTCCCGGAGTATGCGACCGGCGGCCACGCGGCGCTGACACGGCGCTGACACGACCCGCCCGTCCGTCTCACGCGCTCGCCAGTCCTTCCTCGACCGCGCCCATGAAGCCCTCGTCGAGCATGGTGTGGACGGCCGTGTCGCGGGCGGCGTCCAGCCCGGTGTCGTGGCAGGCCACGCTGACCAGGTAGCGGTCGGCGAGCACGGGGAAGGTCGCGAACGCCCACTCGCCGCGGGAGGCGGGGGAACCGTCGGGAGCGATCAGGCGACCGCTTTCCAGACCGAAGCCGAATTCGGTGAAGCCCAGCCGCAGTCCCTGGCCCAGGGCCTTGGTGTAGGCCTCCTTCAGGGTCCACAGCCGCAGCAGCTCGGCGGTCTGGCGGTCCTGGGACATGCGGGTGAGCTCCGCGTGTTCGGCGGGGGTGCACATGTGGTCGTGGAACAGCTCGAAGGAGATCTTGCGCTTGGCGGATTCGGTGTCGACGCCGATCCGGCCGTTCCTGCTGACGCCGACCACGATCAGGTCGTCGGTGTGGCTCAGGCTGATGTCGATCTGGTCGAATCCGCGGATGTACGGCCTTCCGCCGATTTTGTACGCGAGGTCGAGCGCGGCCGGTTCCGTCCTCAAGGCCGCGGCGGCCGTGTACTTCACGACCATGCGGGAGGCGACGAAGCAGTAGCGCATCGCCGCGTTCTCGGTACGCCGGTAGCGCTGCCAGTCCCGGCCGAGCAGCGGGCGCAGCTCGGGGTCGGACAGGGCCGCGGTCAGCCATTCGCCCCAGGTGGCGAACACGACGGCGCTGCCGTCGCGTTCGAGGTTCTCGCACACCGCGTCCCAGGGCCCGCCGGGGCCCGAGACGTGGACGGGCGGCGCGATGGTCCGCTCGCGCTCCGCGTGGGCGTGGGGCATGGCGTGGTTCCCTCCCTGGGTCTCGCGGCTCCCCCGCTGCACGGGGCGGCTCTCCGGCGTGCTCCGGCTCACTGGCTCAGCTCGCTGCCGTCGAGGTCGCAGCTCAGGCCCGCCCGGTAGCGGCGGACGAGTTCGTCCAGGACCTGGTGCAGGCAGCTCTCGGGCAGGTCGGGCACGACGATGCCCAGCCGGCCCGCGAGCCGGGACAGCGCGAGGACCGCCCAGGCGGGGTCGGCGAGGAAGGCGTCGGCGCCGTCCTGCCCCTCCCAGATGCCGAGGACGGCGGCGGCGGCCTGCACGATCGCGTAGCGGTCGCTGAGGATCACCACAGCCGGATCGGTCAGGGCGGCCCGGGTGGCGGGCAGGGCCGCGCACTCGGCGCGCAGGGCCCGCAGCTCGTTGACGAAACCCTCGGCGAGGTCGCTGAGGACGGCCATCTGGCCGCCGACGCCGCGGGCCTGGGCCAGCCGGCCGGCCGAGCCGATGAGCGAGGCGGACAGGAAGTCCTCGCCGCTGGCGATGCCCAGCAGCCGGTAGTCGAGCGCGGGCAGGGTCGCCCCGCTGCGGAACAGCTCGGGCGGCGGCTCCTCGGCGTGGAACCAGGAGCGTTCGGCGAGGCTGCGCAGTTGGGGGACGATCACGGCGTGGCAGGCGGCGGTGCCGGCGTGGCCCAGGCCCGCGACGGGCAGGTCGCGCACCAG
This sequence comes from Streptomyces sp. NPDC045967, assembly GCF_056430495.1. Lineage (NCBI taxonomy): Bacteria > Bacillati > Actinomycetota > Actinomycetes > Kitasatosporales > Streptomycetaceae > Streptomyces > Streptomyces sp. NPDC045967. Next base: position 6,247 of record NZ_JBWKLE010000032.1, read on the forward strand.
CTTGTCGACGGACCCGTAGCGCGGGCTGCCGTACTCGTAGCCGTGCGCGCCCAGCACGGTGGCGAGTTCCTCCAGGCTCTCGCGCAGCAGGTCCGGTACCACGTACTTGACGGCCGCGGCCAGGATGTGGGCGCGCTCCGGCAGCAGGCTGAGCGAGCGCAGCGCGACGGTGGCCATGCTGTCGCAGGCCAGCAGGTCGGCGAAGACCCCGGCGAGCGGCTTGTGCCAGCGCTTGGCGATGGGCGTGCTGCGGCCGGTGGACGCGGCGCGCACCGCGGAGCGCAGCACGGTGTCGGCGGCCGCGATGGCGACGCCGGGGATGAGGCAGCGGTTGACCTGGAAGGTGCGCAGGGCCAGCGAGACGCCTTCACCGGGGCTGCCGACCAGGGCGTCCGCGGGGACGGGGCAGCCGGTGAACTCCAGACCGGAGAAGATGCCGCCGCGCATGCCGGGGGTCGGCACCCGGGGCAGGTGGCGCACGCCGTCAGCGGGCAGCTGCGCGGGGTCCAGGAGCAGGACGGAGTGGCTGCGGGGGCCGCGCTCGGGCGCGGTGCGGGCGTAGACCACGTACGCGTCCGCCCGCGACGCGTTCATGATCACGTCCTTGCGGCCGTCGAGGGTGTAACCGCCGTGCGCATCCGGGGTGGCGACGAGCTCGTCGCGCAGGATGGCGTTGGCGTGGGCCAGTTCGTGGTGCACGATCGAGGCCCGTCCGCCGCCCAGCAGCAGGTCCGCGGTGTGCTCGCGCTGGCTGGCGGTGCCGGCGGCCCAGACCGGGGCGGTCGCGAAGAGCGAGGTGATGCCGAAGCCGAAGCCGAGGGCCAGGTCGCGGCGGAAGACCGGGCGCAGCACCTTGGCGAGCAGGTCGGCGCGGGTGAGGCGGCCGCCGAACTCGGCCGGGACGAACTCGGCGGCCAGTCCCGTCCCGGTCAGCAGCCGCTCGGTGGCGGCCGGGAGTTCGCCGCGGGCGTCGGCCGCGCACAGGGCGGCGGTGCCGTGCGGGTTGGCCGGGTCGTGGGGGGCGCCCAGGAGGGCCTCCAGCCGGGCGGCGCGGCGCAGTGCGTCCGCCTCGTGGGAGGCGGACGCGGTGGCGGGCGCGGCCGGCGTCCGCTCCGGCGTCCGGTCCGGGACGCGCAGGGAGTCCGGGGTGTGCAGGGAGGTGGTCATGATGGCGTCGATCAACTCCCTTTCAGAGGGTCCTGATGGTGGATTCCGCGTGCCGTTTGGCGAGGTTGAGGACGGTGGCGCTCTGCCCGGCGAGCAGTTCGCTCACGTGGTCGCGCGCCTCCTGCACCCCGGCGCCCCGGCCCAGGACCGCTTCGACGGCCTCCGCGCGCAGCAGGACCTGGTGCCGGGCCAGGGCGGTGACGCCCGTCTCGTCGGGGATCACCGACCACTCCCCGGTGTGCGCCTCCAGCAGCGGCGGGGTCAGCGTCTGCTTGTGGACGATCCGGAAGGCGTGCGGGAAGCAGATCCGGACCTCCTGCGTGCTCTGCGCCGCCGGGCCCGCCGCGGACACCGTGTCCAGGGAGACCACCTGCACGCCGGGCTGCTCCTCGGCCACGTCGGCGCGGGCGACGTGCGGGACCTGGCCGGGCCAGTCCGCGATGCCGTAGAGGAAGTCGTAGACGAGTTCGGCCGGGCCCTTGACGCGGACGGACTCCTCGACCGTCAGCAGCAGGGAGTCCAGCTCGGTCCAGCGTTCGGCGGTTTCCTTGAGCCGCGCCAGTTCGGCCCGGCTGTTGGTGTCCGTCGCCCGCTCCAGCCAGGCCAGGTCCTCGGGCCGGTCGTCGGCGACGGTGAACTCGTGGTCCAGCGTCAGCCGGGAGCGTCCGGCGCCCCGCGCCTCGACCGACCAGCGGCCGCCCAGCGACAGGGCGGGCCCGGCCGGGACCTCCTGGTGGAAGTCGATGCGGTGGGCCTGCGCGTCCAGGGTGCGGCGCGACAGCCACGACTTCACGGTGCCGCCCGCGGTCACCCACATCTGGAACCGGTCCAGGACCCCGTCGAAGTCGAGCCGTTCCACGTGGATGCTCGGCGGTACGAACAGCGGCCACTGGGTGGTGTCCGCGATCAAGCCGTAGACCACGCCCGCCGGCGCGGCCACGTCGACCGCGTACGTCCTGCGGTGCACTCGCTCACCCGTCATCGGCCCCACCTCTCTCGCCCTGGCTCTCGACACTGACAAGATCCGCCGGAGAGCCGCTCGAATCCCTCTCGACCTCCAGGGCGTCTCGAGGACCCGGGCGGCCCGGCGGCCGGCCGCGAAACGGCCCGAGGCCGCCGCGTCCTCGTCAGGAGAGGGGCGACGGCCTCGGAACTGGTGCAGCGCGCCGGCCGGGCGCTGCGAACCGTACGACCGGGGCGTGGGTGGGCCGGGCGGTACGGATCACGGCGGGTTCGGTGACACCCGCTGCTCGACAGGGTTTCCCGGACGGCAGGAGACCGGGCGGAGACCGGCTCGAAGCGCCCTCGAGCGGGCATCCGCCCCGGCCGGTACGGGGTTTCGCACCACCGCCGCGCCCGGCACCCTGGGACCGGTCGGTCGGCACGAGCGACCGGGACGGTCGAGAACGGCGAGCGGAGAAGCAATTGAACGGGTCCAGCGGCGATCAGGAGTGGTTCCGCGTCTTCAGTCCCGCACCCGCAGCGGCGGTGCGCCTGGTCTGCCTCCCGCACGCGGGCGGCTCCGCCAGCTTCTACTTCCCCGTGGCCAGGGCGCTCGCGCCGTCGGTGGAGGTGCTGGCCGTGCAGTACCCGGGCCGCCAGGACCGGCGCATGGAGCCGCTGGTGGAGAACGTGGGCGTGCTCGCCGACCGGATCGCCGAGGAGCTGGGCGGCTACCGGGACAAGCCGCTGGCCCTCTTCGGGCACAGCATGGGAGCCGTCATCGGCTTCGAGGTCGCCCAGCGCCTGGAAGCGCGCGGGGACGGCCCCGTCGAGCTGTTCCTCTCGGGCCGCCGGGCGCCCTCGACCAGCCGCGCGGAGCGCCTGCACGGCGCGAGCGACGCCCAGCTGGTCGCCGAGATCAAGTCGCACAACGCGGCGGGCTCGGAGCTGCTGGACGACCCTGAGATGCGGGCGATGCTCCTGCCGACGATCCGTGCCGACTACAAGGCGGTGGAGACGCACGTCTACCGCCCCGGGGCCTCGGTGCGCTGCCCGGTGACGGTGTTCACCGGGGACGCCGACCCCAAGGTCACCGTCGAGGAGGCGCTGGCCTGGCGGGAGCACACCTCGGGCGGCTTCCACTCGGAGGTCTTCACCGGCGGCCACTTCTACCTGAGCGAGCACACCGCCGCCGTCCTGCGCACCGTGTCGGCGCGGCTGACCACCGCGCCCGCCGGCGCCGTCTGACCGCCGGGGGGCGGTTCTCAGGCAACGCCGGCGGGCTCGCGCACCCGCAGGGCCGCGTCGCCCAGCGCCGCCTCGCCCAGCGGGGCAATCGCCTGGCGCAGGGCCGCGCCGGTCAGCGAGGCGCCGGTGGCGGCGACGTACCCGTCGGGCCGGATCAGCACCCAGCCGCCGGGCGACAGGCCCAGCGCCCGGCGCAGCCGTCCCCGGGGGTCGGCCAGCGCGCCGGGCCCCTCGCCGGGCCGCGCGCCGACGCTGCGCACCGACAGCCACGGGCCGTAGCGGGCCGAGGCGTCGGCCGCGGCGTCCCCCGCGGCTGCGGGGCCGCCCGCCGCGCACAGCAGGGACCAGCGGGTGTCGCGCAGTTCCTCCTGGAGCGCGTCCGCGCCCGGATCGCCGGGGAAGCGGGCGGCGGCGGCCGACGCGCGGCTGCCCGCCGGGGTCGCCAGGCCGGGGTCCGGGAGGGTCAGCGAGGAGTCGGGGTAGGCCAGGCGCAGCCCGGACATGCCGCCGAGCACCTTGCGCTGGATGGCCCGGCGCAGCGGCGGGACGTTGCGCACCACTCCCATGACGACCGGCAGCATCACCCCGGCCAGCACGTTCTTGAACTGGACCAGGAAGGTGGCCGTGCGGGTGCTGCCGAGCAGCGCCCGGCCCACCGGTACGCGCTCCTCGCCGTAGGTGTCGAGCAGTTCGCGCCCGGCCCAGCCGCGCTCGACCTGGGCCAGCTTCCACGCCAGGTTGTAGGCCTCCTGCACACCGGTGTTCATGCCCTGCCCGGAGGCGGGGCTGTGCACGTGGGCGGCGTCACCGGCCACGAAGCAGCGGCCCTCGTGCATCCGCGGCACCATGCGCTGCTGGAAGGTGAAGACGGAAGTCCACTGGGGCTCCCCCACGCTCACCGCCTGTCCGAGCCCGGCGCTGAGCTTGCCGCCGAAGCGGCTCGCGACGCTGCCGGCCGCCTCGCCGCCGGGCGCGGTGTCCAGCAGCCGCCAGTAGCCCGGGCGGCTGTACGGCACCATCATCATGGCCTGCCTGCCGGTGTGCACCCAGTAGATGCTGTCCTGCGCGAGGTCGGTGGTCACCGGCGCGTCGGCCAGCTCCCAGGTCTCGCTGGACTCGCCGATCAGCGGCAGCTCCAGCCGCTTGCGGACCGTGCTGTGGCCGCCGTCGCAGCCGATCAGCCAGGGGACGTCGTACTCCTCCCGCGTGCCGTCGGCGTGTTCCAGGCGGGCCCGCACCCCGGAGGGGTCCTGGGAGAGGTCCGTCAGCCGCACGCCCCATTCGACGCGGACGCCGAGCCGGGCCACGGCTTCGCGCAGCACCGCCTCGGTGCGGGTCTGCTCGATGATGACGGTGTACGGGTAGCGGGTGGGCATGGTGGAGTAGTCGGCGTCGAGCCGCACCAGCCTGCGCCCGCGCGCGAACATCGTGAAGGCGCGGTTCTGCCGCCCGGCCTCGATCACCGGCTCCACGACGCCCATCTGGTCGAAGGTCTCCAGGGTGCGCGGGTGCACGGCCACGGCGCGGCTGGTGCGGGCGGGCCCGGCGGCGCCGTCGACCAGCCGCACCCGCAGTCCCCTGCGGGCCAGTTCGTGGACGGCCGTCAGACCGACCGGCCCGGCGCCGACGACCAGGACCTGCGCGGCCCCGTCCGGCGCCCGGGTCCCGGTCCGGTCCCCGGCCTGGTCAGGCATAGGTACCGGCCGCGTCCAGGCGGGCGCCGACCGGGACCACCTCGTAGAGGCCGGCCTCGGTGGTGACGAGCGGGGAGAGCACGTCGGCGAGGGCGCGGAACTCCGCGCTGCCCACGGCGGCCTCGTACTCGGCGAGGTCGTTCCAGTGGGCGATCTCGACGAAGACGCCGGGCTCACCGACGTTGCGCAGGGTGCGGTTGCCGACGTGGCCCTCGGTGGCGGCGAGGTGGGCGGTGACCGGGTCCTTGGCGGCCAGGAACTCGTTGATGTCGCCGAGCACGGTCATCTTCTTGATCAAAGTCACCATGATGGTCTCTCCTGGGATCGGGGTGGTGGGGGTGGGGCGGGAAGGGCGGCGGGTGGTGGGGGTCAGGCGTACGTGCCGTCCTCCTGCAGGCGGGCGCCCGCCTCGACCACCTCGTAGAGGCCCGGCTCCGGCGTGGCGAGCGCGGCCAGCGGGGCGACGAGCGCACGGAACTCCGCGCTGCCCACGGCGGCCTGGTGGGCGGCCGGGTCGTCCCAGTGGGCGACCTCGACGAAGACGCCGGGCTCGTTGAGGTTGCGCAGCGTGCGGTTGCCGATGTGGCCGGGCCGGGAGCTCATGAAGGCCGTGATGGGCTCCTTGGCGGCCAGGAACTCGTTGACGTCGCCCTGCACGGTCAGCTTGTTGATGAAGGTGGTCACGGTCTCTCCTCGTGGATCGGCTGGTGGGTAAGAAGAAGGGGACGGACGGGGGATCAGGCGGCGGCCTCGGCGGCCGCCCGTTCGTGGAGGGTGCGGCGCAGCCCGCGGCGCTCCGGCTTTCCGACGGGTGTGCGCGGAACGGAGTCGACGACCTCGACGCGGCGGATCTGCTCGAAGTCGGCGAGACGCTCGTTGGCCCGCACCACGATCGAGTCGAGGACGTCGAGCAGGCCCGGGGCGGTCGGCTCGCGCAGCACGATCCCGGCCCACACCAGGGCGCCGTGGACGGGGTCGGGCCAGCCCACGACCACGCAGTCGGCGACGCGCGGGTCGTCGGCGAGGATCCGCTCGACGGCGGTGGGGGAGACCAGTTCGTTGTCGTACTTGAAGACGTCGCCGAGCCGGTCGACCAGGAACAGCACGCCGTCGGGGGTGACGTAGCCGACGTCTCCGGTGGAGAACCAGCCCTCGGCGTCCAGGTGCCCCCGCTCGTCCTCGCCCAGGTAGCCGGTCATCACCTGCGGTCCGCGGATCTGGACCTCGCCGGTGCCGTACACCTCGGCCGGCCGCCGGGTGGCGAGGTCGACGATGCGGCACTCGGTGCCCGGTACGGGGGCGCCGACCGAGCCGGTCAGCGGGTTCGCCGGGTCCTGGCTGTGGGCGAGCGGGGAGAGTTCGGCCATGCCGTAGCCCTGTACGACGGGGACACCGAGCCAGTCCTGGAGCTGCCGGGTGGCGGCGGGAGCCAGCGCCGTGCCGCCGGACAGCACGGCCCGCAGCCGCAGCCCGGCGGGCGGGGCGGGCGGCGCGGGGCGGTCGGCGCCGCCGTCACCCGGCGCGGGGCGCAGGTCCGCGGCGAGCCGGTGCAGGCGGGCGGGGAGCCCGTAGAAGTGCGTGGCCCCGGTGCGGGCGGCCCGTTCGAGCGCGGCCAGGGGAGCCGGTTCGGCGCACAGCACCTGCCGGGCGCCCGCGAACACCGCCGAGTTGAGGTGCATGACGTGGTAGAGCGGCAGGTGGTTCAGGGTCACGCTGTCGCTGCCGAGGCCGTGCGCCCGGGCGGTCTGGGCGGCGTTGGCCACCAGGTTGCGGTGGCTGAGGCGGACCCCGCGGGGCAGACCGGTGGTGCCGGTCGTGAACTGGATGCAGGCGTCGGCGGCCAGGTCGGCGCTGGCGGCGCCGGCCGCGGCGGCGGCGGGACGGCCCTCGGGCAGCCGGCCCAGGGCGGCGGCCACCGGCACGGTGTCGGCGGGCACCACCCCGTCGGGCGCGTCCGTCACCAGGATCTCCGCCAGGGCGGGCAGCCGTTCGCGGGCCTTGACGAGCAGTTCGGCCGTGGCGGCCGGGACCAGCGCCACCTCGACCTCGGCCGTGGCGCACACGTGCACCAGCCCGGCCTCCTTGATCAGCGGGTTGACCAGGACGACCGTGTTGCCGCTGCGGACCGTGCCGTAGTAGGCGGCGGCGAAGTCCGCGTCGAGGACGTTGGCGACGCCGACGCGCGCGCCCCGCCGGCCCAGCCGCCGCTCCAGGTAGGCGGCGTAGCGGTCGGCCCGGTCGTCGAGTTCGGCGAAGGTGACCTCGCCGGCGTCCGCGACGATGGCGCAGCCGCCGGGATCGCGCACGGCGGCCCGGCGCAGCAGGGCGTCCAGCGGGAGTTCGGGATACGTGAATCGCGGCACGGTCTTCCTCACTGGTCGGGCGGCTGGCGGTCGGGGAGGTCGGGACAGGGGACGGGCGGGGCGGTCCGCACGGCGGTCGGGCGGCCGGGCGGTCGGGCGCTCCGGTGCGGGCGGCCGGGGCGGGCGGCCGGGGCGGAGCGTCGGGTACCACCGTCGGCGCCCGTGCTCGAAGGAGCTTCGAAGCGTGCTCAAGCCGCGCCACAGCACGGGTCTGGATGGTTGTCGGGCGGCGGCCCGACACGGCGGCCGCCACGCGTGCCCGCCAGGCGGCGAAGCACCGGGCCGGTGCCCGGCCCCGCCGGGCCGCTCGCGTGGACCTCGCACCACGCACCACCCGGAACCCCCGCCCGGGGGGTGCCGCGCCCGGCCCGCCGGGCGGCGCGCGGCGAGCCCCGCGGCGCTGATCGCCGAGGAGGCGTTGAACCGCATGGCGACGACGGTACTGAGGGACGAGACCGGAACCCCCGCCCCGCTGGCGGCGGATCCCGACCCCGAGCACAGACCGAGACCCGAGCCGGAGCCGGAGCCGGACGCCGTCCCGCGGCTGCCCCGGCCCTCCTGTCCGGGACCCTGGCACTTCCCGGCCTCTCCGGGTCAGGAGGCGCTGTGGGGCGGACTCGCGCACCGGGCCCGCCCGCCGGTGGTCAGCGGCACGCTCCGGCTGACGGGACACCTGGACGCGGCGGCCCTGGCGGCCGCCTGGCGGACGGTCGCCGACCGCCACGAGATCCTGCGCAGCCGCTACCGCCTGATCGAGGGCCGGCTCACCCAGGTCGTCCCCGGCGAGGACGCTGCGCCGCTGCCCGTGGCGGCCACCGAGCTGCGGCCCTCACAGGTGCCCGCCGCCGTCGCGGCGGAACGGGAGCGGCCCTTCGACCCGGCGCACGAACCGCTGGCCCGGCTGCGGCTGCTGCGCCAGGGCGCGGGCGACCACGTCGCCGTCCTCGTCCTGCACGAACTGATCGCCGACAGCGCCGCGCTCGGCCTGCTCGCCTCCGAGCTCGCCGCCGCCTACCGCGGTGCGCCGGCGGACCGGCCCGCCCCGCAGTACGCCGACCTCGCCGCCTGGCAGCGGCAGCGCGCCGCCCGGGGACGCCTCGACGAGAGCACCGAGTACTGGCTGCGCAGGCTCAACGGCGCGGAACCGGCCGCCCTGCCCTGGGACCTCGGCGCACCCGGCTCACCCGGGCGCATCCCCGGCCCCGCGCGGGCGCTGTCCTTCCCGCTGCCGCAGGAACTGGCCGCGAGGGTCGCGGAGGCCGCGCGCCGGCACCGGACGGGCGTGCAGGCCGTGGGCCTGGCCGCCTTCCAGCTGCTGCTGGCGTGCTGGTCGGGCCAGCGCGACATCAGCGTCCGCGGGCCCGTCCAGGAACGCGGCCGGGAGCGGCGGATGCTGGGCCCGCTGTCCCGCGCGGTGGTGCTGCGGGCCGACCTGACCGACGCGCCCTCCTTCGGCGAGGTGATCGACCGCGTCCGGCACACCAGCGCCTGGGACTTCGCGCACCACGAGGTGCCGCTGGAGCCGGTCGCCGCTCAGCTGCGCCAGCCGCGGCTCGTGGAGCAGCTGGGCGACGTCCAGTTCGGCGCCGGACCGGCAGCGGAGGGCCCCCGGTGGGGCGCCGCCTCCTGGGGGCGCGGACTGCGCGCCGAGCCGTTCACCGCCGCGCCCGCACCGGCGGCCCGCCCCCTGACGCTGCTGCTGCGGCACGACGAACGCGCCGCGCACTGCGTGTTCACCTACGACACGACCGTGTTCTCCGAGGCCCGCATCCGCCAACTGCGCGCCGACTACTTCGGGCTCCTCGGCGACCTCGCCGACCACCCGAAGGCGCGCTTCCGCTGACCGCCCGGCCGGCCGCCGCGGACGCCCCGCCCGCGGCGGACGCCCCCCACCCGGCCGCGGCGGACGCCCCCCAAAACCAGGCCGTGCGCTCAGCCCGGCCGGTGCGCCGCCGCCGCGGTGAACAGATCGGTGCGCACCCGCACCGGATCGGTCCCGTGGGCGACCTTGCGCGTGATCTTCCCCCCGAGGGGGGTACGGGTGACCAGCCCGGCGGCCCCGGCCAGCGCGAACCGGGCGAGCGCCCCGTCCGCCCCGAACATCGCGCGCGCCTGCATCCGCTGCATCCGGTGGACCGCCGCGGCCGCCGCCGCCCGGCGCCGGGCGTACGGTTCCAGGCCCGCCCGCGTGACCGCCCCCCGGCCCAGCTCCTCCACCAGCACGGGGTGCAGGGCGGCGGCGTCCTGGAGCGCGAGGTTGACGCCCTGGGCGCCGATCGGGCCGTGGGTGTGCGCGGCGTCCCCGATCAGGACGAGCCCGTCACGGGTCCACTCCTCGGCGTGCGAGGCGAAGACGTCGAGCAGGGTGAGCTGCCCGAGCGAGGTGAGCTGCTCGTGCAGCAGGTCCGCGAACCCTGGCAGGGCCCGGGCCAGTTCGGTACGGATCTCCTCGATGCCGCGGCCCGGCCGGCTCCATCCGCCGTGCGGCAGCGTCCAGCCGATCCGCAGCCGGTCGGGGTGGCTGTCCTGGACCAGGACCGCGCTGCCGGCGGCCCGGTGCACCCTGACCTTCCCGGTGGCCCGGCCCGGCGCGTGCAGCGAGAACCACACCACGTCGTGGGCGAAGGAGTCCGAACGGCCCGCCCCGATCCCGGCCAGCGCCCGGGTCTTGGAGAACCGGCCGTCCGCGCCGACCACGGCGAGCGCTCGGACGGTGACGGGCGCGCGGTCCGGCCCGCGCGCGACGACCCCGGTGCACGGGCCGCCGGGCCGCCGCTCCAGCAGCGCCGACACCCGGTGGCCCTCGAGGTGGGTGAAGCCGGGCAGCTCCCGGCAGGCGTCCAGGAGTTCGGCCAGCAGGTGGGGCTGCGGCAGCGCCAGCAGGTGGTCGTGCGGGGCGGGCAGCCGGCCGTAGTCGATGTCGAGCAGCACCCGGCCCCGGTCCAGCACCTGGAAGCCGGACAGCGGCAGCGAGCCGCGGGCCCGGGCGGCCGCCAGGACGCCGAGCTCGTCGAGGACGCGCTGGCCGCCGGGCTGGAGGATCTCGCCGTGGAACTCCCGGCGCAGCGCGGTGGAACGCTCGACCAGCGTCACGCGGACACCGGAGCGCAGCAGCATGAGGGTCAGGGCCAGCCCGGCGGGCCCGGCGCCGACGACGCACACGTCGGTCCCGGTCTCGGCGGTGGCGGCGGTGGCGGGGCACGGATCGGGGTGCTCCATGGGGGTGTCCCTCCGTCGGGGGTCGGTCCGGCCGGTCGGGTCAGGCTGTCTCCGGCCGGGTCAGCACGAGCGCGCTCTGGAACCCGCCGAAGCCGCTGCCGAGGGCCAGCACCGCGCTGGTGTGCTGCCGGCGGGCCGTACCGGGCACGTAGTCGAGGTCGCACTCCGGGTCCGGCACCCGCAGGTGCGCGGTGGGCGGCACCGTTCCGTACTCGATCGCCAGCGCGCCGGCGGCGGCCTGGAAGGCGCCCACCGCGCCGAGCGGATAGCCGGTCATCGAGGTGATCGCGCTGACCGGGACGTGGCGGGCGTGCCGGCCGAGGGCCCGTTTGATGGCCGCGGTCTCGTGCCGGTCGCTCTGCCGGGTGCCCGAGCCGTGCGCGCTGACGTACTCGACGGCGGACGGGTCCAGGCCGGCCTCGTCGAGGGCGGCCCCGATGGCCGCGGCCAGCTCCGTGCCGTCCGGGCCGAGTCCCGTCATGTGCTCGGCGGCGGCCCGGCTCGCGTAGCCGGCGAGCTCCGCGTAGACCCGGGCGCCGCGCCGCAGGGCCCGCTCGCGCTCCTCCAGGACCAGGACGGCCGCGCCCTCGCCGAGCACGAACCCGTCACGGGTCCGGTCGAAGGGCCGCGCCGCGCTGGCGGGTTCGGCGTTGCGCCGCGAGGTGATGCGCACGGTGTCGCAGCAGGCCATGGCGACCGGGGAGATCGGAGCCTCGGAGGCACCGGCGAGCACGACGTCCGCACTGCCCTCGCGGATCAGCTCCGCCCCGTGGCCCAGCGCGTCCAGGCCGGCCGTGCAGCCGGTGCCGACGAACGAGACGGGCCCCTGCGCGCCGGCGTCCCGGGCCACTTCCGCGGCCAGTGAGCCGGGGACGAAGTAGTCGTAGAGCTGGGGCACCACCCGGGCCGGGTCGACCAGCCAGCGGGCGCCCACGTTGCTGGCGACGGCGTACTCCAGGCTCAGCTCGGCGACGCAGCCCAGCGCGCTGCCCAGCGCGACCCCGGTGCGCAGCGGGTCGGGCCACGGCTGCGCCCCGCGGCCCGCGGGCAGCCCGCCGTCCGCGAATCCCCCACTGCCCGCAAGCGCCCCGCTGTCGGCGAGTGCCTCGCGGGCCGCGGCCAGCGCGAACTGCGTCACGCGGGCGAGGTCGGCCGCCTGCCCGCCGCTCAGCCCGTGCTCCCGGGCGTCGAAGTCGATTTCGGCGGCGACGCGCGAACGCATCGGCCTCGCGTCGAAGGAGGTGACCGCGCGCGTGGCGGAGCGCCCCGCGGTAAGCATCGACCAGAAGCCCTTGGTGCCGCCACCGCCCGGAGCGAGCACCCCGATACCGGTGATGACCACGCGCCTCAACGCCCGGACCGCCCCACCGTCCGGCACGCCTGCCCCAGCAACCGGGGCAGTTCACCGTCGCGTAGGAAGAAGTGTCCGCCGGGCACGGTGCGGGACTGAAAGCCCGCCGTCGTCCAGTCGCTCCAGCCGGCCAGCACCTCGGGGGGCCCCACCGGGTCGTGCGCACCGGCGATCGCCAGCAGTGGGACGGGCACCGGACCGCCGGTGCCGGGATCCATGGCGGCGGCCCGCAGCGCGGCGGCCAGCCGCAGGTCGTCGCGGAGCACGGGCAGGACGAAGCGGTGCCACACGTCGGGGGTGACGTTCGGCGGCACGCCGTCGAAGCTCTCCAGCAGGCGGGTCAGCTCCCCGTCGGGGGCGTCGGCGGCGAAGCCGGCCCCCGCGAACACGTCCGGCGGCGGCACGGCGCCGATCACCAGCAGCTCGGGCAGCGGCAGTCCCGCCTCGTGCAGCGCACGGGTGAGCGTGTAGGCGATCAGCCCGCCGAGGCTGTGCCCGTACAGCACGTAGGGACCCGGCGGCTGCTCCTTGAACAGCTCGCGCAGGTCGTCCAGGAGCGCCTCGCGGGTGGTCACGCGCGGCTCGCGGCGGCGCGCGTCACGCCCGGGCAGCAGCTGGGGTTCGGGGCTCACGCCGGGGCCGAGCAGATCGCTCCAGCGGTGGAAGGCGGAGGTTCCGGCTCCCGCGTGCGCGAAACACACCAGCCGCACGTCCTGTTCGCGCGCCATGCCCCGTCCTTCCTCGCCCACCGTGACCACCCCACCCTGACCAGCCCCGCTCGAGGTCGGCTCGAGCGCCCCCCGGATCGGGTCACGCCACCGCGGACCGCGGCCCTCGGCCACCGTCCGCGGCACCGGCGTTCCCCTGCCGCACGTCAGGCCGCGTACAGGTCGAACGTGGACCCCCGGCGCGGGCCGGCCGGCACGTCGAGCGCCGGGTCCACCGTCAGCATCGCCTGGTGCAGGCGCTGGAGCTGCGGTGAGGGTTCCACCCCGAGGTCCTCGATGAGGCGCATCCGCAGCTTGCGGTAGACGTCCAGCGCCGTGGCCTGGCGGCCGGAGCGGTAGAGCGCCACCATCGCCTGCGAGTGCAGGCCCTCGTGCTGCGGGTGCCGGGCGATCAGCTCGGAGAGCTCGGCGATCAGTTCGGTGTGCCGGCCCAGGCGCAGGTCCACGTCGATGCGCCGCTCGACGGTCACCAGCCGGCTCTCCTCCAGGCGCATCACCTCGATCTCGAGGATCGGCCCCACGCGTACGTCGACCAGCGCCGGACCCTGCCACAGGGCCAGTGCCTGGCGCAGCTTGGCCGCGGTGCGTTCGTCGTCGCCCTCTTCGAAGGCGCTCTGCCCGTCGGCCACCAGCCGTTCGTACTCGTGGACGTCCACGCTCTCGGGGGCGATCTGGAGCAGGTATCCGCCGTGGCGCGTGGCGAGGACCTCCTTGGCCCCGTTCGGGTCACCCGGCCCCATGGCGGTGCCGAGCCTCCTGCGCAGCTGCAGTATGTAGGTCTGCAGGGTGGTGAGCGCGCTCTGGGGCAGGTCGGTGCCCCACACCTCCTCCATCAGGGTCGGTACGGGCATCACCCGCCCCGGGTAGAGCGCGAGCAGCGCCAGAATCTGGCGCGGCTTGCCGGCCGTCGGAACAATCGAGCCCCCGTTGACTTCGGCACTCAACGGACCCAGAACCTGAATCTTCACGGTTTCCTCCGCACGTCGTCGAGTTCCCATCGATTTCAAGCCTTCGACTGACGCACAGTAGCGGGACCCAGGGCAACACCCCCCATTTTCTTGAGCGTCTGTCGACCACACCTTGAATTCCGACGTTGGCGCATTTCCGTCAGACTGTTAGATTCCCTTGCGTGATGACCGCCGGAACGTAATTCCGCGCCCCGGCCGTGCAGGTCTTTCCGCGATTCCCACCGGATCGCTGGGAGGAGTGACCGATGGAATGGGACGCCCGTCCGAGCGAGGGCCTCCTGGACTTCCGCGTCCTGGGCCCCGTCGAGGTGCACGACCACCGGTCGGGTACCCGCATCGCGCCGTCCGGCGCCAAGCAGCGCGCCCTCCTCGCGGCCCTGGTCGCCCGGGCCGGGGAGGTGCTCTCCGCCGACCGGCTCATCGACGAGCTGTGGGGCGACCGCCCGCCGGCGGGCGCCGCCAACGCGCTGCAGGCCCATGTGGCGCGGCTGCGCCGGCTGCTGGCGCCGGCCGGCGGGGACGGTCCGGACGGCGCGGACGGCGCCGGCCGGGCCCGGATCACCACGCACCCGCTCGGCTACCTGCTGCGGCTCGGCTCCGCCCGTACGGACGCCCAGCGCTTCCACCGGCTCTCCGCGCAGGGCCGCGCGGCGGTCGTCGCCGACCCCGCGCACGCCGCCGAACTGCTGCGCCGCGCCCTGGAACTGTGGCGCGGGCCCGCGCTGGAAGGCAGCGGCCGGGGCCCGATCTGCGCGCGGGAGGCCGAGCGGCTGGAGGAGGGCCGGCTGACCGCCCTGGAGACGTACTACGAGGCGAAGCTGCGCGGCGCCCGGCACGAGGAGGTCACCGGGGAACTGGAGCGGCTCACGGCCGCCCACCCCACCCGGGAGCGCTTCTACGACCTGCTGATGCTCGCCCTGTACCGGTGCGGCCGCCGCTCCGAGGCCCTGGGGGTGTACGAGCGGGCCCGGCAGCGGCTGCTGGCCGAGATCGGGGTGGGTCCCGGGCCGGCCCTGCGGGACCGGATGGAGTCGATCCTGCTGCGCGAGCCGGGCCTGGAGCCGGCCGGCCCGCCGACCGCGGCCCCGCTCGCCGCCGTGCTGGACCTGGGCGGGGAAATCGCCCGCCTGCGGGCCCGCATCGAGGAGATCGGCCGCGAGCAGGAAGAACTCGTACGGCGTTTCACCCTCCTGTCCGAAGGGATGTCCGAAGGGACGTCAGGAGGGAGGAAGGAAGCACCGGCGGCGTTCTGACCGAATGGGTTCACCGGCCGCCACGCAATCCGGCATCCGGTTATCCGACATCCGGCACCGGCTCCAGATATTCTCCAGCGGCATTCCAGCCGGAGCGGAGGGGCGAGTGATAGCCGCAGAGGATATCCGCTTATCCGCCGTTCGTTTTTCGCGGCGGCCGAATGCGCACGCCGGACGGCAGCGGAAGGCACCGGAAGGCACCGGAGCGCCCCCAACGCCCCGGCGTCACACGCGGGCGAGCTCCGGCAGCACCAGGCGGCGCGGAGAGGCGCGGCCCCAGGGGAAGCCGTGGTGCAGGTGGACCGCCGGCGGGCGGGCGCCCTCGACCTCCACCGCGACCGCGGCCAGCACCTCCGGCACCGGCTCCATCTCCAGGAACCGCCAGCGCGTCGCCGAATCGTCGGCGGGCGGCCGGAAGCTGAGCACGCCCTGGTCCTCGGCGAGGGCGAAGACGAAGGAGTCGAAGGGCAGGGCCAGTCCCAGACCCCGGGCCTTGGAGTACGCCTCCTTCAGCGTCCACAGCCGCAGGGCCCGCCGGTCGCGCGGCCGACCGGGGGCGGCGCGCGCGATCCAGTCCTGCTCCTGGGGGGCGAAGGTGGCCACGATGTTCTCCAGGCCGCGCTCGCCGCGGTCCAGCCGCTCGACGTCCACGCCGATGCGGTGCTCGCGCGAGACGCCCAGCAGGTTGTAGGCGTGGGCGTGCGAGAGGTTGAAGTCCAGGGTGTCCGCGCCGCGCGGCAGTCCCCCGGCCGGCAGCTGGAGGAACGGCCGCCCGCGCGAGGAGCGCCAGATGATCGCCTCGGCCTCGGGGATGCCGGTCTCGAGAGCCAGCACCCGGCGCACCAGGGCGTGGGCGACGAGGTACTGGCGGCGGTCGCGTTCGAAGAGGAAGCGCCCGGCGACCTCCTGCTCGTGCTCGTCCAGCCAGTACGAGGCGAGGGTGGCGGCGATCCCGGGGGCGAGGTCCTCGTTGGGGCAGAACCACAGGTTGACCGGGCCGGGTCTGCTCCCGTCCGGGCCCGGGGCGGGCGCGGACGGCGCGGCGGGACCGGAAGGCGGAGTGGTCATGCCCGCTCCTCCTCGCCGCCCAGCCACAGCGGCGTCCGCAGGAGCGCGGAGGGGGGCAGCGGCACGGCCACGGCGCCCGCGCCGGGGGCCTTCTCCAGCGCGGCCCAGTCGACGTCGAGGCCCGACAGCCACAGGCTCCTGACCTGCTGCAGGCGCCCGGCCCGCCACAGCGCGGCGAGGTAGTCGGCCGTCTCGGGCACGGAGCCCATCTCCAGCGGGTCGCGGCCGCCGTCGCGCAGGTCGGCGTACGGGCCGCCGTCCGCGGCGAACCGCTCCAGGACGGCCGCGAGTTCGCCGGTGTCGGCGACGACCGCCGCGAAGCGGCAGTCCATGGCGGCGCGGCCGGTGCGCAGGGCGCGGGCGAGCGCGTCCAGCGCCGGCACCGGGCCCGCCCCGCGCAGCAGCGCGGCGAACCGGCGGGCGGTGGCGGCGAGGTGCGCGGGGGTGGGCGCCGACAGCACGAACAGCTCGGCGGCCGGGGCGGATCCCTCCGCCGGAGCGGGTCCCTGCGCCAGGGGCGATCCGGCGGCCTCGGCCCGCGCGCTGCCGTCGGCCTCGCCGGGCCCGGCGGCGGGGAGGTACTCCTCCAGGACCACGTGTGCGGCGCAGCCCCCGGTCCCGTACGCCCCGACCGACGCCCGGCGGGGCGCGCGGCCACCGCCCTGCCATGCCTGGGCCTCCGCCCGGCCCGGCCCGGGCACCAGGACCCGGTGGCTCAGCTGGAGCACGGCCCGGGTCAGCGCGACCAGCGCGGTCACCGCCCCTGCCTCGCCCACGAAGGGGCGTACGGACGCGGCGTCCTCGTGGACGGCGACGGCGGAGGCGTCCACCCCGGCCGCCCGCAGCGCCGCCCGCGCCACCCGCTGCCCGGCGGCGGCGGTCCCGCCTGTGGGGCCGCCGGCGGCCGGGCGGGCCCCGCGGCCGGGTCCGGCGGCCGGGCCGCCCGGCGCGCCGTGGCCGACGGCGCTGCCCCGGAGCACGCAGTGGACGGTGTCCCCGTCGGCCAGTGCCCGGGCCAGGGGCTTGAGCAGCAGGGCTCCGACGCCCTCCCCCGCGCCGGCGCGGCGGCTGGAGGCGTGCAGCAGCAGCCGGACACCGCCGACGAGCGCCGCCGCGCACTCCCCGGCACGCAGGGCGGCCGCCGCAAGGTGGAGGGCGACGAGCACGGAGGACTCCGCCGTGTCGACCGCCTGGCTGGGGCCGGTCAGGCCCGCCAGCTCCGAGACCCGGTTGGGCAGGCTCCACTGGCCGCCGCGGGGCAGCCGTACGGGCCGCTCGCGGGTCCAGCCGCGGGCGGCGAGGAGCGCGTAGTCGGCCGTCCCCGCACACGTGAACACCCCGACGCTGCGCGGTGCGCCGTCGGCGGAGGTGAGGGCGTCCAGGCGGCCGCCGGTGCATCCGGCGTCCTCGAGGGCTTCCCACGCCGTCTCCAGGAACAGCCGCTCCTGGGGGTCCATCAGGGCCGCCTCGGCCGCGTCGATGCCGAAGAACTCCGCGTCGAAGTCCTGGACGCGCTCCAGGTAGTGGCCGCGCTCGTCGCCGGGCCGCCCGGCCGGCGGCGCCCCCGCGCTGCCGTGCCCCTCGCGCGCCTGCCGCCACAGCGCGCCGAGGTCGCCGGCCCCGGGGTAGCGGCCGGCCATCCCGACGACGGCGATCGGTTCGGCGGGCGAGGGCCTCCCGGCGGGCCGCTCGCGCTCGCCGTCGGGCCGTTCGTGCGCGCTGTCGGGCCGCGGAAAGGCCACGGGGACCGGAACCGAGCCGCCGGTCCCGAGACCCGTACCGCCGGCCGCACCGGCACCACTGCCGAGGCCGGTCCCCCAACCGGCACCGCTCCCGCTCCCCATACCGCTCCCCGTACCGGCGCCGGTCAGCAGCGCGGCCGCCTGGGCCCGGTCCAGATGACCGTTCTTGAACCGGGTCAGGACTTCCTTCTCGTCCATCTGGACGCGCTCCTTCGTGGAGAAAGCGGCTTCAGCCGCGGCGGGCGAGCAGCACGAGTGCCTCGTCCACGCTGATCCGGTCCTCGCGGACCGCGTCCAGCAGGACGTCGAGGTCCCCCCGGGCCCCCGGACGGGGGGCGGGCTCGGGCACCCGGACGGGGGCTGCCTCGTGCCCCAGGGCGCCGGTGCGTACGGCGATGTAGGACGCCATGGCGGCGATGTTGGGGTGCTCGTAGAGCAGGACGGACCGCTCCTTCATGCCGAAGGTGCGGTTGACGGAGGCGATGAACTCCGCGCCCACGATGGAGTCGACGCCCAGCGCGTTGAACGGGGCGGTGGCGTCGATGTCCCAGGCGTCGCAGCACAGGATCGCGGCGAGCTGCTCCCGCAGCACCTGGGCGATCCGCTGCACGGCGGGCGCGGGCCCGGCACCCGCGGCGGACTGGTGTGCGGCGGGGGCGGGTTCCACGGCGGCGGCGAAGTCCGCCCCGGCACCGTGAGCAGCGCCGGCGGACGGAAACCCACCGGCGGACGGGAACGCGCCGGCGGACGGGAACGCGCCGGCGGTGAACGCACCGGCCGGCCGGTCCGCTCCGGCGGGCAGATCCGTACCGGGCCCGGCGGAGGCCCCGGCGGCCGGCCCGGCCTCGCCGCTGTTCATCGCCCGCTTGACCTCCCGCGCGAAGGACGCGGGGGTCGGGTAGTCGTACAGGTCGGTCGCCCTCACCCGCAGTCCGTACCGGCTGTTGACGACGGCCACGAACTCCACGACGAGCAGGGAGTCGAGCCCCAGGGTCCGGAAGGTCTGCTCGGGGTCGATCTTCTCCGCTTGGATCCGCAGGACGTCGCCGAGCACTCCGACGATGTCGTTGAGCACGTCAGCGGGATGGTCGTTCGTCATCGGTTGCTCCTCCAGGCCTTCAGTGGCAGACGGTCCGGTGTCGGTGGTCCGGCGCGCCGCCCGCGGGGCGGGCCGGGAGATCGGGTGCCGGCACGTCGGAGCGGAACTCCCGCACCACGCCGTCGGACACCAGCATCGGCAGCAGCAGCGACCACAGCCCGGAGACCCGGCGCTGGAGTTCGGCGTAGGGCATCGCGGTTCCGGCCATCGCCTCGATCCCGCAGGCCGCCGCGGCGACGAGCGACTCGACGCCCTCCCAGCCGTCCTCGACGCGCACTTCGCCCGCGTCGCGGGCCTGGCGCAGCAGTCCGCAGACCGCCGCGAGCCAGATCTGGTGGAAGTCGGCGACGGCCTGGGGGAGGCCGGCGCACTCCTTGGTGATGCGGAAGCTCGCGGGGATCGCCGGCTCCTCCCGCAGCGTGCGGGCCATCCAGTGCGTGGTGTCGACCAGCGTCTGGAGCGGAGAGAGCCCGGCGTCGAGCCGTTCGCGCACCGACTCGTCCAGCAGCGCGCGACCGCGCAGTTGGACCGCCTCCGCGAGCTCGTCCTTGGAGGCGAAGTGGAAGTACAGCGCCCCCTTGGTCACCCCGGCGAACGCCGCGATCCCTCCGAGCGTCGCGTTCGCGTAACCGTTGCGGTGGAACATCTCGGCCCCCGCGTGCACGAGCTTCCTGCGGGTCCGCTCCGACCTCTCCTGCACCGCGGCTCCTCCTCGGCCCCGACCTGTGGCTGTCCGCTCGCGCGGCCGGCCCTCCGGCCGGTTCGCGGCGTGCCGGACGTGGTGTGCGGGCATCTCAGCCCACGCGTACGAGTCGCTCGCTGCCGCTCTCCGCCACCCCCGCCGGGCTTTCGGGGCCCGCCATGAGGATGGAGCGCTGCAGTCTGCGCAGCGAGGCCGACGGCTCCAGCCCGAGCTCGCGCACCAGGACGCCGCGCAGCCGCTGGTAGACGTCGAGCGCCTCGCCCCGGCGGCCGGAGCGGTGCAGCGCCAGCATGAACTGGCCGTGCAGGTTCTCGTGCGTGCGGTACCGGCTGGCCAGCACGGTCAGCTCGGCGAGCAGCTCCCGGTGCCGCCCGATCCGCAGATCGGCCTCGATCCGCTGGTCGAGGGCGCACAGCCGGGTCTCCTCCAGCCTGCGGGTCTCCATGTCGAGCTGGATGCCGCCGTGCACGTCGGCGAAGGCCGGCCCCGACCACAGGGAGAGCGCCTCGCGCAGCAGCCGGGCGGCGCCGGGGAAGTCCCCCGCGTCCATGGCCCGGTAGCCCATCCCGGCGAGCCGGTCGAACTCGCGGACGTCGCTGGTGCCGCCGCCGCTGTTGAGCAGGTAGCCGCCGGGCAGCGTGACGAGCACGTCCTTGGCCGTACGCCGCCCCTCCCCGCCCTCGCCCTGCTCCAGGGCGGTCGCGATGAGGGTCCGCAGCTGGAGCACGTAGGTCTGCAGGGTGGTCCGGGCACTGCGCGGCGGCGTCCCCGCCCACAGCTCCTCGATCAGCGCCGACACCGGGACGACCTGGTCTGCGTGCAGGGCCAGCAGTGCCAGCACCTGTCGCGGCTTGGGGGCGGTCGGCGTGATGGAAACTCCCTGTTCCCGAACCGCCAATGTGCCCAGTACTTCGATGTCCACGCCGTACTCCCCTGTCCGTGGATAAGCCTGACTCAGTAAAAAACAGGACTGGCGGTTTGTCAATATGAAACCGACCGTGCTGTTTTTATTTCTTAGCCCATCTAACGAACGAGAAAAACCGACGCTGACCTGCACAGATACCGGCACGTGCGACGCTCTGCTTCCCGGCGACCCACTCATCAACCCCTCCAGAACGGACCGAGGGACAGCCAAAACAGACCGCAACGTCGGGCATGCAGGAGCCCCGGCCCTCCGCACCCACACGAAGGACCGGGGCTCGGGTGGCCGCTACCGCGGGCAGATCCCTTCACAGACGAGGTCCGCGAGAAGGGCCTCCGGTACGACCGTCGGCAAGAGCAGCCGCCAGAACCGGGTGACAGTGGAGGCCGAGAGCCATTCCGCCTCCCGCACCCCGAGCACCTCGAACCCGATGGTCGCGGCGACCACGGCGCTCACCACATCCGGGGCCGCCACCTCGGGGCGCAACTCGCCCTCTACATCGGCCTGCTTGAGCGTCTCCTCGACCCATCCCCTCCACCACTCACGCAGGTCCGCGTGCGGCGGGCGGGACATCTCTCCACTGAGTTCGAATCCCGCCCGCAGCACCACGTCCCCGCACAACGCACCGGCCAGCCGGTGCGTCACGTCGACGAGGAGCTGCATACGGCTCGCCCCGAGCGGGAGCACGGCCTCCGTGACGGCGAGCAGCCGGGCCAGCGCCGCCTCCTCCACCGCGTCAGTGAGTGCCGCCTTGCTTATGAAGTGGTGGTGCAGCGCACCGTTGCTCACCCCGGCTTGCGTACTGATCGCGGTGAGTGACGCCACCGCGAACCCCTCCCGGCCGAAGATCTCGGCCGCGGACCGGATCAGGGTGTCGCGCGTACGCACCGCGCGTTCCTGTTTGACCATCAACTGCTCCGATACTGCGAGGGGTTGCCGAGCCGGCGGAAAGGGCGGGGCCCGGGGGCGTCACGGAGCCGGCCGGAGGAAGCTGATCGCGGTGGCGGCCCCCACGCCACTCCTCACAGTCACACCGGGCCGGGACCCCACGACAGTGGTTGTTCTTTACACGCGCCACTGTAACAAACCGCACATGCGGTTTTGCTTCATGGACCCACCATTCTTTCCCACGACCTGAAAACAGGCGGATCCTCTGGCTACCCTCAGCAACAGCACTTGAGAATGGCTCGGGTTGCTCTCGACACACCCAGGGCGTGCGAGGACGCCTAGAGCGCGGCTAGAGTGAGATGGCTGCAACCGGTACGCCCCTGACCAGCGCGTATCAAAAAATGGAGGGCGAGGATCCGTTTTCTGTCCCGGCGGAGGCTTCAGTACCGCTAGAAATTAAACCGGTTGGTATGTATCTTTCCGGGCCAGAGGCACAGCAGCCTTCTCGTCAGCAGCCCAGGGGGAGCAATGTCTGCGAGCACGTATCACGTCGAACGCCCGACCGTCGCCGCCTACCAGGTGGCCCTCGCCGCGGAGTCACGGCCCGACCTGGCCTACCTCCGCTGTCCCACGCTGACGACCACCGTTCCGAAGGAGCTGGTGCACCGCGCGGCCGTCGCCGAGGTGATGCTCACCGACTGGCACCGCGAGGACGACCTCCGCTTCAGGGTGGAAGCGCAGTGGCCGCGCAGCCACAGCTTCTTCACTCCCATAGGCGGCGAGTACCACGACCCGCTGATGGTCGCCGAGACGATCCGTCAGGTCGGCGCCCTTCTCGGGCACGCGGAGTTCGGCGTGCCCTTCGGCCACCACTTCCTCCTGTGGGACTTCGACCTCACCATCGACCCGGAGTACCTGGACATCCGTCAGGCGCCCGCCTCCGTCGAGGTCGAGGTCTTCTGCTCCGAAGTCAAGAGACGGGGAGCCAACCTGACGGGACTCACCTACCACTCCGCCGTCCGGCGCGAGGGACAGCTCGTGGCCAGTGGGCGAATCTCCTACACCTGCATCAGCCCGACCGTGTACCGGAGGCTGCGCCCGGAACGGGTCTTCGGCCGCGACCACCGCCCGCTTCCCCTCACCGCCCCCACGGCGCCGCAGAACGTGGGCCGCACCTCGCCAGCCGATGTGGTGCTGTCACCCATCGGCGAGAGCAACCGCTGGCAGTTGAGGCTGGACGCCCGCCACCCCGTGCTCTTCGACCACCCGGTCGACCACGTGCCCGGCATGGTGCTTCTCGAGGCCGCCCGACAGGGAGCGGCGGCGGCACTCGGCTGCGACACCTTCCTCCCGCTCAGTATCAGCAGCGACTTCAAGCGGTACGCCGAGCTGGACGAACCCTGCTTCATCGAGGCCCACCGGCTCTGCTCGGACGCGCCCGGCGGGGGGCAGACAGTGCGCGTGACCGCCCACCAGGGGGGAGAGATCATCTTCAGCTCCCTCGTGACGGCGGCCCCGACCGCCTGAGACCGCCTGGCGCCGTCAGCTGCCGGTGAACGCCGCCAGATGCGCCCGGGCCCACCCTTCGAAGGATCCCGCCGGCCGGCCGGTGAGCTCCTCCACCGTGTCGTTCACTTCGGCCTTGGCTCCCTCACGTTGTCTCAGCGCACTGTGCAGCAGTGCGTCGACCACCGGCGCGGGATGGCGCTCGCTCCACAGAGCGCGCGCCTGGTCCGGCCCCATCTCTTCGAAGCGGAGCGGACGGTCCAGCAGCTCGGCAAGCTGCGCCGTCTGACCCGCCGCGGTGAGCGCGCGGGGGCCGGTCAGCGTGTAGGCCCGGCCCGAGTGCCCGGCCTCGGTGAGCACGCGTACCGCCACGTCCGCGATGTCGCGCGGGTCCACGCACGCATTCGCCGACGTTCCGTACAGCGCCCGTACGATGTGCTCCGAGCGCAGGGAGGCCGCCCAGGACAACGTGTTCGACATGAACGACCGCGGACGCAACAGCGTCCACTCCATGCCGGACGCACGCAGGAGTTCCTCGCTGCCGCGCTGCCATCGGGTGATCAGATCGTCGGCCAGCGGATCCTCGACGGCGGCGGCGGAAAGCTTCACCACGTGACGTACCTTGGCCGCCCGCGCGGCCCTGAGGAAACGGGCGTCCTGATCACCGGCGACTCCGGTGGTGACCAGGAAGACGCCGCTGACGCCGCGCAGGACCCTTTCCAAGGAGGCCGGATCACCGTAGTCCCCGGGGACGACCTCGACGCCGGGCGCAGCTCCTGCCGCCCTCGAGGGATCCCTCGTCAGGACGCGCACCCGGCTACCGGCGGGCAGCCGGCGCACCACTTCGCGTCCGACGGTCCCCGTGGCTCCGGTCACCAGGATCATCAGCGGCCTCTCAATCGGTCAGACATGCCTTACTGATCGTTTCAGAATGACGAGGCTGCTGAGCGGAGCCGAGTGCAGCTCTGTGTATCGGTTACGGGAGGCTGAGTGCTTCGGCCCAAACATCGC
>NZ_JBWKLE010000033.1:0-27629 GCF_056430495.1 Streptomyces sp. NPDC045967
GCGATGTTTGGGCCGAAGCACTCAGCCTCCCGTAACCGATACACAGAGCTGCACTCGGCTCCGCTCAGCAGCCTCGTCATTCTGAAACGATCAGTTAGTGCGCCGTGCGGCCCCGCGTGCTCGCCTTCGAGAACGGCACCGGAGAAGGGGCGGGATCCATGGACGTGTTCTGCGGGATCGACTGGGCGGAGGGACACCACGACGTCGCGCTCGTCGACGACACCGGCAAGCTGCTGGCCAAGTGCCGGATCAACGACGACCTGGACGGCTACAGGCTGCTGCTGGACCTCCTGGCCGAGCACGGCGACACCGCCGAAACGCCGATCCCGGTGGCCATCGAGACCAGCCGCGGCCTGCTGGTCGCCACGCTGCGGCAAGGCCCCCGCAAGATCTACGCGGTCAACCCGATGTCTGCCTCCCGCTACCGCGACCGGCACGGAGTCAGCCGCAAGAAGTCGGACCCGGGCGACGCCTTGGTCCTCGCCAACATCATCCGCACCGACGCGCCGGTGCACCGCCCACTGCCCACCGACACCGACCTGGCCCAGGCCGTCGCCGTCCTGGCACGCGCACAGCAGGACGCGGTCTGGAACCGGCAGCAGGTCGCCAACCAGCTGCGGTCCCTGCTCAGGGAGTACTTCCCGGCAATGATCGAGGCGTTCAGGGACAAGCCTGGAACCCTGACCCGCCAGATGCCCGCCGCATTATCGCCGTCGCGCCCACACCTGCCCTCGCCGCCAAGCTGCAGATGTGGAAGCTGACCGCCATGCTCCGACGAGCCGGCCGCCGACGGGGCATCGAGACGGACGCGGAACGAATCCAGCAGCTCTTCCGCGAGGAGGCTCCTCGGCAGCTGCCCCTCGTCGAGGACGCCATGGGCAAGCAGGCACTGGCCCTGCTACTGCAGTTGGACGCTGCCTGTCAGGCGGTTGATGACCTGTCACGGGCCACCGAAGAGGCCTTTCGGTCGCACCCGGACGCGGCGATCATGCTGAGCTTTCCCGGGATCGGTCCCCAAGTCGGTGCCCGCATTCTGGGCGAGATCGGCGACGACAGGAGCCGGTTCGCCACAGCTGGTGGGTTGAAGGCGTACGCCGGCTCGGCTCCGATCACGCGGGCCTCCGGCAAGCGCCGCTACGTCGGGCGCCGGTTCGTGAAGAACAACCGCCTCAACCACGTCGGTCACCTGTGGGCTTTCGCCTCCCTTAGCGGTTCAAGTGGTGCGGACTCCCATTACCGGCGCCGCCGGGCAGGTGGGGACTGGCACATGCAGGCTCTGCGGCACCTGTTCAACCGGATGCTCGGCCAACTCCACCACTGCCTTCAGGCGCGCAGTCTGTTCGACGAAGCGATCGCTTTCCCCGCGAACCCCGCTACGGGGTGACTGACGGGCACTCTTCCTCCGGCGCGGCCATGACCAGGCCCGAGCTCACGGCGTCGATCCCAACGCGCTGGACGGAGGCCCAGCGGTCGAGGAGGTAGCAGGCCGAGTCGGGGTCGTACGCCGCCGTGGGCAGCTGCGGTGTGCGCTTGCGGCCGGTTTCATCGAGGCGGTAAGGAACGTCGAAAGCCGTGTTCCAGCCGTCCAGGTCCGCGGCAAAACGCTCTTCCGCCTGCGCCGGACAGATTCCCAGGTACTGGGCGATCTCAGCCCAGGAACTGCCCCGCTCGCGTTCGTAGATCACGGCCGCGGCCAGAGCGCGCTCTGCGAGCTCGATGAGCTGGAATGCCTGGCTCACCCGGCCCCCGGGACCGGTGTCGGCGTCCCATTCAGTGGCCACCAAGCCACTCGCGTGGTCCGCAACGTCCACGGCGTGATCGCAGAGGACCAGGCGTGCCAGAGCCTGGCGGGTGAATCGGGTACGGTCGGCGTCGTAAGGGGTCGTCTCAGTCACCCCCACAGCCTCGCAGGCCGTATCCGCGACGAGTACCCGATTTCCGCAAGGGACCGGTCTCCGCTTGACGGCTTAACTGCATGAGGTGTCTTTCCCACGCAGTAGCCGTGGGAAAGAGGTGCGCCTCCCTGCCCGGCCGGCGGCGAGGACGAGACGCTAACGAAGCCTGTGCCCTACGT
This sequence comes from Streptomyces sp. NPDC045967, assembly GCF_056430495.1. Taxonomy (NCBI): domain Bacteria; kingdom Bacillati; phylum Actinomycetota; class Actinomycetes; order Kitasatosporales; family Streptomycetaceae; genus Streptomyces; species Streptomyces sp. NPDC045967. The sequence goes on from NZ_JBWKLE010000033.1 coordinate 2,075, forward strand.
TTCCGCTCGCCCGGTCCCGTGACCGCGTCTCCATCCGGGAGACGGCACCCGCCCGGGCAGAGAGGAAGAGCGCCATGACGTACATCGAGGACGGCCTGCGCGTACGGAACGGCTTCGCCGAAGGACCGCTCGCCGATGCAGCGCTGGACCGTGCGGCCCGCGCCGGGCAGCTCCTGGACGAACTGCAGGAGTGGCCGGAGACGATGACGGACGCGGAGCTCCGCGACGGGGTCAGCCGCGCCCTGCGGTACTACATGCGGCGCCAGCCGCACGCCGACCAGGTTCTATGGCATCGCCCGGAAAGTCCGGCGCGGGGTACGCGTCGAGTGGCTCGTGGCCGACCGGCTCGTCTGCGCCTGACGTCCTGCCCCACTTGAATGGGAGTGAGGGGCCCCTGGCCCGGGGGGAGGCTGGGGCCCCTCAGCGCGCTCCGCGGGGGACGGATCGTGCACGCCCACGGACAACGACACCGGAGTCGGCCGGACACGGTGGTCCAGCCAGAGGGGCCGCAGCGCGCGATAGCGGGGGCTGAACCAGCGCCGCGCGTGCGGGTGACCGGATTTCCCACGGGGAGTTGCACGGGTTGGTCACGCCGCTGAGATGTGGTTTGGCCGATGGCGGGAGACGGATCGGTCACGCAGATGCGGGTGACCGGTCACGGGCCCGGTCACGGTCGGGCAAGCCCACGGCTTCCCTGGGCAAGCTCACCGGCGGGCAGGCTTGCCCAAGAGGCCGACAGCCACGGGCCGAGAAGGTCCGCAGCTGTCGGACCCGCTTCCGCGCCGGGCAAGCCCCCTGACCGTCGGGCAAGCCTCCTACTAGCGAGGAGAGGCCGTCGAGGGCAGGCTGCCCCGCAGTGGGTCAAGACCTGGCTGGCGTCCGCGTGGGCGCGGGTCTCCCAGGCCACCGTGTGGGCGTGGCGCACTCAAAAGGGCATGAATCTCACATAACGTCCACGTCTGTAATTCCCATCCAAAGGATGGTTGCGGCTCTGACGAAGAGGAAATGCTGTGCGCAAGCTTCGCAAGGCTGCCGTGGTAGCTGCCATGGTCGGAAGTGTCAGTGTGTTCGGCGCCGGTGTCGCCTCGGCCCACAGCGATACGGAGACGGCCCAGCCCGCCAACGTGACGGTCTGCAATCAGCAGTCCGAGGTCACGCAGGTGACGTACCAGAACGGCCTCATCAATGGCCCGCTCCTCGGCAGTGGCCCGGCGACCGCAACGTCTCCCCAGCAGATCTGCAGCGGGAGGGACAGCCGCGGCATGAATGGCGCCTCCGCCACGACCGGGAGCCTGCTCAGCGGCCTCGTCTCCACCGCCGCGGGCCTTCTGCCCGGCGTCCTTTAACGACCCGGCACGCCCGACCCGCGGGCGCGGACCGGTTGAACGCTGCGACTCCAAAACCAGGCCCGGGAGAGATCAAGGCTGGCCGCCCGGGAGCCGGTGGTGTGCTGCCGTCAAGCGGCCACAAACCTCGCCTAGTGTCCGTTATCTGACGTTCCGTCCGTCACGATGGCAACAGATTGAACGACAGGGAGATGTTGTGCGCAAGTTTCATCGGGCTGCTCTGGTGGCTGCCGCGGTCGGGAGCGCCAGTGTGTTGGGGGCTGGTGGTGCCTTCGTCCACGCCGACGGCGGCGGGGACAAGGGACCGAGCGTGGTCGAGTGCGATCAGCGCTCCAAGATCACCCACGGGGGGTTCCAGAACGGCCTCCTCAATGGCCCACTCCTTGGGAGCGGGGCGGCGAGTGCGACCGCTGCCCAGCAGATCTGCAGCGGCAGGGACAGCGTCGGCGTGAATGGCGCCGGCGCCCAGTCGGGTCCTGTCGTCGGAACCATCCCCACCCCCACGCCCACGCCTACCCCCACCCCTCCACCCAGCGGTGAGGTGGTGTTCACCTCCGACGGAACTTTCATTCCGCCCGCGGGCGTCACGTCCGTGACCGTCCGAGTCTGGGGTGCGGGAGGCGGAGGCGGCGGAGGCGGCGGAGGCTCAGTGGCCCTCCCCGAGCCCGCCGGCGGGGGCGGAGGCGGCGGGGCCGGCGGTTACGCCTCGTGCACCGTGCCGGTGACGCCGGGCACCGTCTACACGGTCGACACAGGCGAAGGCGGAGACGGCGGCGAAGGCGGTGCCATCGGCTCGCCGGGCGGTAACGGCGAGGCGGGAGAAGCTGCTGCCCTACTCGCACCCGATGCCACCCCCCTGGCCAGCGCCACAGGCGGGGAGGGAGGCGCCGGCGGCAGCGCAGGTGGTCCTGGAACAACCCCCGGAGCCGGCGGCGAGGGCGGCACCGGAATGTGCTCAGGCGCCGGCACCACCCTGCCCGGCGGCGACGGCGCTCCGGGCTTCTTCGAGGCCGGCGGCCAGGGCGGCCTGCCCGCCCAGCCCGCACCGGACGGCCGTGCCGCAGGCGGCAACGGCGGCCAAGGCGCAATTAGCTCCAACCAGCCCGGCGGCCCTGGCGCACCGGGTGGCGACTCCTACGTCGTCATCTCATACTGACGCCTCTTCCAGCGCGGTGGGGTGATGTCCGGCGGTGTCGTGAGGTACGCCCGTCGTGCTGCAACCGCTTCGTGACGAACTAGGGCGAGTTGCGGTCAAGGGACTATAAATCTCGTATATATCCGCTATCTGACGTTCCGTCCATCCTTGGATGGCAACATATTGGACGACAGGGAGATGCTGTGCGCAAGTTTCATCGGGCTGCTCTGGTAGCTGCCGTGGTCGGGAGCGTCAGTGTGTTCGGGGCCGGTGGTGCCTTCGTCCACGCCTACGTCGGTGGCACGGACGTGGTGGAGTGCGATCAGCGCTCTGAGGTCACCCACGTGACGTTCCAGAACGGCCTCATCAATGGCCCGCTCCTTGGGAGCGGGCCGGCGAGTGCGACCGCTGCCCAGCAGATCTGCAGCGGCAGGGACAGCGTCGGCGTGAATGGTGCCGCAGCCCAGTCAGGCCCCGTCGTCGCAACCACCCCCACCCCCACCCCACCCCCCAGCGGTGAAGTGGTGTTCACCTCCGACGGAACCTTCACCGCACCCGCAGGCGTCACGTCCGTGACCGCCCGGGTCTGGGGTGCGGGAGGCGGAGGCGGCGGAGGCGGCGGAGCTGGCCCCGGAATCGGCGGTGGAGGCGGTGGAGGCGGCGCCGGCGGCTACGTCTCGTGCACCGTGCCGGTGACGCCAGGCACCGTCTACACGGTCGACACAGGCGAAGGCGGAGTCGGCGGCGAAGGCGGTGCAGTTGCTCCCGTCGGCACGACCGGCGGTAACGGCGAATCGGGAGAAGCTGCTGCCCTGCTCGCACCCGATGCCACCGCCCTGGCCAGCGCCACCGGCGGCGGTGGCGGTGGCGCAGGTGGTGGTCCTGGGGGAATCGTCCCCGGGGCTGGCGGCGAGGGCGGCACCGGAACGTGCTCAGGAGCCGGCACGATCCAGAACGGCGGCGACGGTGCCCCCGGCAGCGGCGCCACCGGCGGTGAGGGCGGCCTGCCCGCTCAGCCCGCACCGGACGGCCGTGCCGCAGGCGGCGACGGCGGCAACGGCGGAATTGGCATCGAGGCCCCCGGCGGCTCTGGAGAGCCGGGCGGCGACTCCTACGTCGTCATCTCATACTGACGCCTCTTCCCCTGGAATCAGTCGGAGAACGGTCATCGACAACAGCCGCCCAGGGCTGCGGTCCGGGAGTGCCTACACCGGTTGGACTGCGGCCTGACCGTCACCGGCAGCACCTCCCCGAACCAGATCGGCGCCGTGCAGGCGGTCCTGATGGTCGACGCCAAGCGTGAAAGCCTGCTCCCGAAGGTCCTGGCCGACGCCTGGGACCGGGACAAAAGTGGCGTACACGGTCACCTTGCCCAGGCCCCGCGTCCACTCCACCAGCTCGTCTACGTCCGTGGTGTTGGGGAAGGACACCTCCTCACCCCGCAGCGAGGACACCCCGATCATCGGCCCCCGGCGACCACCCTCACGCCACGCGGCCTCGGTCTGGGCAAGCAGGTCCAGCGAGGGCACAGCACCAGCACACGGCCCGCGTGGAGCTCCTCCGCGCTCCGGACCGCCACACGGGTCTTCCCGGACCCGGTCGCCATGATCACCTGCGTTCGAAGCCCCCGTTCGGGCAGGGTGGCCGTGGCGGGACGCTCAAGGGCACGCACGACAGCGTCGACCGCCTCGATCTGGTGCGGACGTAGACCATGCGTCGCCATTACGGTGCTTCCTCTTCCCTTGTCTTGCGGACCTTGTCGTGAACTTCAGGCTGGGGATGACCGATGGGCTGGGCGGGGACGGCGTTTCGTTTGCGACGCCGGTGTTCGCGTTGAGCTTGGGCGCGGGCGCATTCGCGGGTGCAGTACTTGATGCCGCTGGTGCGGTTCTGCCCGTACTCGGCACGGCCCCGTTGGCGGACGAACGAGCCGTGGCAGGTCTCATTGGCGCAGGTGCGGACGGTGGCTTCTTCGGCCATGTGGTTGTACAGCTGCAGGAAGGCCACGGAGAGCAGGGGCAGGTGGCGGTCTTCGAGGCTGCTGAGGCCGACGCTGAAGGGTTTCAGGGCGTAGTCCAGTGTCGTTCGAAGCTGGTTCAGCCGCAGCCACAGGATGAGCTGGCGCAGGTGGTCGAGGTCGCGCGGGTAGATGTCTTCCCGGTGCGCATTGTTGGCCCGCTCTTGGGCGAGACGCTCCTCGGTTACTTCCGCCTCGACCAGTTCGTCGAGCCCTCCCTCGCGCTGGCAGGCGAGCCACGTGGCGACGGCCTGCTGGGCTTCCCGGATATGGAACGCGACCAAATCCCCGTGCAGGGACCAGGCCCTGTACTGCGGGTGCTCCCGTTCGTCCAGCTCCCGCAGCCGCTCGTACTCCTCCAAAGCCCAGCCACCCGCGTCGATGCTGCCCCCGAGGTGACCGTAGGCACGCATCCAGCCGGCCACGGTGACAAGGTCGGTGGGGTCGACCGCCATCAGCTCACGCAGGTAGAAGTCCGCGGGCAGGCAGACCCGCTCGGCATCGAACCGCTCCGGACCGCCCACATCCCACACGATCCAGTCCCCCTCGGCCCGCGCTCCTTGCAGCGGAACCAGTCCTGGCGGCGGAACAGGCGTACCCGGCCAAAGAGTAGGACGAAACCGTGGGTCTACGTATGCCGCCATGCGAGGCATCATAGACCCCGGGGAGGCATACGAAAACGTGCATCCTCGTATCACTCACGTCTAACAGGTGCCCTGAGGAGACGAAGTGACGCAGTGGCAGCAACGCAAGCAAATCGGCGACACCCACGAACAGCGCGTCGCCACCGCGCTGCGGCTCCACGGATGGACGGTTCAGTCCTGCGGTCAGGGCACCTACCCGCCCACCATCCAGCACGCCCTGTCCCACACCCGCTCCGCCCTGCGCCAGTTCCCCGACCTCATCGCAGCCCGCGGCAGCGAACTCATCACCATCGACGCCAAAGACCGCATGCCCAGCACCCACTCGAACCGCTACGCGATCAGCACCACCACCCTCAACGCCGGCCTCGTCTTCACCGCCGCCCACGCACCAACCCCCCTCTACTACGTCTTCGGAGATATGAAGGTCCTCACCCCCGCGGAGGTCCTCCACTACACCGAACACGCCCTGCGCCACCGCAGCGGCGCCTACCGCCTCGTCCGCACGGACAGGGCCCACTCCTTCGATGACGTGTTCGGCAGGGCTGCCGCGCCTGCGGCTTGAGGGCGCAACACTTATGTCCGGCCCGGCTCATTTCGCAGGAAGGGGCACGGCACGGGGGACCAGCGCCACACGGCTACACCGACCCCCACCTCCGTTCACATCGCGCCGAGGCCCGTGCTCCAGAGGGCTGGCTCGCCGCCCCGCCATTCGATCAGCAGTGCGTCGTCCAGGCGGACGTCGTCGGATCCAGAGCGGCCCGCCGGAGGAATTCGAGAAGGTCGGTGGGGCCGAGGGCGCGGCCGAGGATTGCGCCGTCACAGCGGACGCGGCGCCCGCCCTGGGCGTCCGGCGGATAGACGACCACACGCGGGGCTGGGCTCATCCCTTCGCCTTGCCGGTGCCCGGTCATTCGAGCACTCCGAGGGCGGTGTCGGGCCGGCAGACGGGGCAGGCAGGGATGCCCTGGGCGAGGAGGGTGCGCAGCTGGCCAGCGCGCAGCGTTTAGCACTGTCCCAACAGATCCCGGCGTGATGCGGACCGGGGGCCAGCCCACGCCGATCGTTTACCCGCCCGACGAGCAGGGATGGCCTCCGGTGCGCTACGACGGCGTCGCCATCGGGGTCACGCACCGCCCGGCCGACATCCGTGTCTTCCTCGCTGCCGCCGGGCTGGAGACCACCGAGGACGGGGACCTCACCGACCCCGACTTCGTGGAGTGGCTCAGCGGCGGCCCCGAGGAGTGGGAACCCTCCCCCTGAAGCACCGACCACTTCCGTGTGGGACGGACCCTCACTGCCCAGGCGCTCCGCGTGCCGGTGGGTGAGTGGACAAGCCCCGTCACCCACCGGTGAGTGAGGGTTCTGTAGTCACCACTGCATCTCCCCGCCGCTGGTGAGAGCCGGGAGGTGGTGGGTAAGTCGAACCGGGCGGGTGGTGGACGCTCCGCCGAGGCCGCTTTCGAGGCCGGTGGTGATCCCGCTTGCCGGCCCCGGACGCGGGACGGCTCCGGGAGCCGGTCTGTCTGCCTGGAGCTGGGCACGCAAGGGAGGAAGCATCGGGGGAATCTAGAGGGGGAGACAAGGGGGGACCCCATAGGGGGAAGCACGGGGGGAACTGCATCCTGCTTCCGCTCTGCGTTCATGCAGGTCAGGCCACATTTCCAGACCGGTGAGTTCTCGGACTTTTATCTCTGGAGGGGGTGGGTGTTGGGTTGCGGAGGCTGGTACTGGGGTGTCGGGTGGGGTTGGCGCTGAGGTGTGTTTCGAGATGGCCGGAGCGGGGGCAGGAAGGTGGGCTGGTGTGAGCTCAGGAAGGGCAAGCCGACTGCTGTTGGCCTCGCCGGCATTGCCTGGCTCGACCCATGACCTGTCGGCGAACAGGCCATGGCCACCCTGAGGGGCTGGCGCCTTCTGCGGAAGCTCCGCTGCAGCACCAACCGGACCACCGACATCGTGAAGGCCGTCGTCGTCCTTCACCACGCCTCAACCTGAGGTTGAAAAGGCTCACGATGTTGAGCGGCGCGGCGCGTCTAATCGTTCTGCTGTTGGCCAAGCCCTATTCTAGGTCTATCCGTCCGCCCGGCGGGTCATGCTGCATTGGAAGGAGGCAACAGTGTCAGCAAGTGAGCAACATAGCTTGAGTGACGAAGAGATCCGAGAATACTTCGCTGAGTACGAGGAGCGCTTTCGTGAAGCGATTCAGCACGCGCAGGCCCTGCTGCACGACACCAAAGGCCAGGCTGATGGCGAGGTAACGATCTCGGTCGCTTCTCTGAAGAAGATGTACCAGACCATGACCGGACTGTACAAAATGGCGACTGAGATGGACACCACACGTGGGGCGGGCGGCGACAGAGGTGATCGAATTCTCGGTGGAGGTGACCTGAACCCATTTTCTGGGCACGGTGTGGACATCGGTGATCCCTGGAACTGACTTCCCCTAATGACCGTCGAGATGGCGCGAGGCATGTCAAATCGAGGAAATTTAATTATGTCGGCAGCTCTGGGTCGGCTCCTCTACCCATATCGACCGGAAGAGTTCTTTTCCAGGATTAGGGAGCGGAAATTCCTGTACGTGTCGAGCTCCGATAATCCAGACTTGGCCGTGCTCATTGACTCACTTCTTTCTTTTGACGACCTCGACGTTCTCCTTACGGGAGCTTTTACAGTCGGCACCCGCCGGACGGACGCCGTTCGACTTAGCCGCAACGGCGAGTTGATCCCTGCGAGCGAATTCACGCGCCGCCAGGCGGGGCCGCTAGTGGAATTCGATTCGGTGAGGATCCTCAATCACTTCCGGGCAGGAGCGTCGATCACGCTTAGTGGCGTACACGAGCTCCTGCCTCCGGTCACCGACCTCTGTACAAAGCTAGCCCGTGAGCTGGGCAGCCGAGTCCATGCCAACGTCTACATCACCCCACCCCATGCACAGGGCTTTCCTCTGCACAGCGATACTCACGATGTATTCATATTGCAGATCGCCGGATCGAAGGGCTGGGATGTACATGACCCAGTGATCAAGCTTCCGGTCCCGGGAATGCACACGAACGGGAACGGGAACTCACTACCGACCGGTCTTGCAGAGCGAATCACCCTGAGTGCAGGAGAAATGCTGTACCTGCCTCGCGGATTTCTTCATCGAGGCGTCGCATCGGATGCCACATCCATCCACCTCACCATCGGGATGCCTGCATACACCTGGGCGGAGCTAATCCACGACATCTTGGCCGACCTATTGGTCAATGATATCCGTCTCCGATCCTCTGCCAGTCCGTGGCCTGCCGAACCCGCGCACAATAATGAGGAAACGCTTGAGGCGGCAATCACTGCCCTATATACCGCGTTGTCCGATCGCGAACAGATCAGGCGCATGACTCAACGACATGCCGACAGGGTGACACCCCACGGCGGCCGAACTGTATGTGGCAAATTCAGCGCCGCATTCCGTGGTGGCAACATCGAGGTGGGATCCTATGTGCAGGTCCGCCCAGGAATCCAGCCGCACATTGATACAGTTCAGGACAGAACATTGTTGCGCTTCTCTGGGAAAACTCTGAGCTTGCCTGCATTCACGGAAGAGCACCTCAGGGTGCTCTGTAGTGGTGAGTCCCTTCGTGTGGACGAGCTGCCTCCGGGCATTGACGCCGCAGGACGGCTCGTATTGGTTCGAAGATTGGTCAGAGAAGGTCTTCTAGAGGTGCTGGAGCCCGTCGCGTAACAGTGAGCCTTTTCCAACCTGGCTGCGTGGTCGTGGTGTTGGTGGGTGAGGGCTGTACGGAACGACGAAGCTCCTGGTAGACGGGTCCTCGACCAAGATCACCCGTGCCGCCAGGAGCTTCACTTGCTTGTCTACCCGTCCTCCATCGATCTGTCCAGCCGCACCCTGCGGCACCTGACCGAGCAGCTCACCATCCGGCAGCAAGAGATCGGGACCCGGTGGCGGCGCCTGCCCGCCGGCCGTCAGGCCCTGCTCGTACTGGCCCATCTGCGGTGCGGAGATACCTACGCCCAGCTTGCCTCTGGGTTCGGAATCGGCGTCGCGACCGTCTACCGGTCGGTACATGCGCGCGGCCATCGAGGTCTTGGCCGCTCCCGCACCGACGCCGGCCAAGGCGATGGAGACGGCCCAGACGAAGGCATTCGTGATCCTCGACGGCACCCTGCTGCCAATCGACCGGATTGCCGCCGACACCCCGTACTTACTACTCGGGGAAACACAAGCGGCACGGCATGAACGTGCAGGTCCTCACCGACCCGTTCGGCCGCCTCCTCTGGGCATCACCAGCCCGGCCCGGCTCCACCCACGACCTGACCGCTGCCCGCAGCCACGGCATCGTCGACGCGCTCGCCGCCGTAGGACTGAAGTGCTGGGCCGACAAGGCCTACCAAGGCGCCGGCCGCCACATCCGAGTCCCCTTCCGGGGCCGCCGACTCAAGCGCTGGAAGCGACGACACAACAGCAGCCACGCCAAGATCCGCTGCGTCGGAGAACAGGCCATGGCCACCCTCAAGGGCTGGCGCCTCCTACGAAAGCTCCGCTGCAGCACCAACCGCATCACCGGCGTGGCGAAAGCCGTCCTCGTCCTTCACCACGCCTCAACATGAGGTTGAAAAAGGCTCACGAATGGCTGTGACCAGCACCTTCGCATCAGACCCTAGGGCCACGAATGCACCGGGCGCGAGCAGAGGGCACGGGGCACCGGGCACCGGGCACCGAAGAAGACGGGTTCCCGAACATCACTCCAGAAGTGGCGTATGGACTCCCTCGTCGACGGCTGATGGGCCAGGGCGGGTAGATTCGGCGGGCGTGCGGACCGCCTTCTTCAAGGGGCCGGCTCGGTGGTGCCTGACTGTGCAAAGTGGCTCCTTGGGTAGCTGTCGGCAGGCCGAGGTGGCGGACGGCTTCACCGACCAGCCGCACCTCAACCGGATCGTGGTCTTGCCGCCGGGCGTCTACCGGCGGGACCGCGGGGCCAGCTACGGCTCGCGGGGCGGGCACGGAGCCAGGTCCGCCGCCTCCGTTCCCATGAAGTGGCCGAGCGCCCGGTATGCATCGAACTGGGTGTGGTCGAACCACTGGTCCATGGTGGAAACTCGCGGAAACGCCTCTTCCTCCACGGCGTAGCTCAGCAGCTCGTAGGGCATTGCTGACGTGAGGCTGGCCTTGACGAAGATGATCGTGCCCTTGTCGTCGGACCCCTTCGGGAACGGGATCGGTTCGGGGTAGGTGATCGTCCCGCGTACCGCGCACCGCTTGGAGAACCTGGCGTTGAGCGCCTTCATTGGCGCCTCCGGCCCCAGAGGCGTGCCGCTGCCCGGCACCAGGTCCAGCGGGTCGAAGTCGTCCGGGCCGTCGAAAGTGATCCGTACGCCGAGCTCCTCGTAGGCCAGGGTGATGGCCTGGGCCAGTGTGGTGGCCAGCGGCGGGTCGTCCCCGCTGGCGTCGATCACGTAGACCGTCCGGCAGCGTAGCCGGAGCAGCTCTACCAGCCCCAGGTTGTCGAAGTGGCCGCCGTCGGTGCACAGCAGCAGTGGGCTGGTGTCCGAGTACCGGTTGACCAGTTCCTGAAGTTGATATCGCAGCCGCCGCACCCAGGGCAGCCGGGGCAGCCTGCGGTCGGGGCCTTGCACGAGCAGTTCCGCGAAGTAGAGCGGGTTGGGGACCCAGGTGCCCAGCCGCAGGTTCGTCAGCGCCAGCAGCCGCTCCATGAACATGGTCTGGGTGCCCATCGCGGAGCCGAACGCGGCCCCTGAGACGGCCACGGCGGACTGCACGGTCAGGTCCCGGGCGATCAGCGGCGGAGCAGTCTTTTCCATGGTGTCGGTGCGCACCCAGCCGGTGTCGGGGCCGCCCACGTAGTCGTCGGCGAAGGTGAAGGGCACCGCCGGGCGGCCGGGCGCGGTCCGGTTGCGGGTGGACACGGCCGCCGAAGCCACGAACAGCACCTGCGGGAACGCCTCTTCCTCCACCCGGGCCGCGTACCGGCTCAACGGGGTGGCCTCGGCGGAGTAGTCGTATGGGAGCACGCCGACCGAACCGTCCCGGAGCTCTGCCCGCCGTAGGGAGAAAGCCCCGGCCAACCGCCGCCGGTAGAAGGGGTGCAGGCTGAACACGGTCTGGTCAATGCTCACCGCCAGCACGACCAGTACCACCGGCACCCCCGCCTGCCAGGCCCAGTGCCAATTGCCCGAGTGGACCGCGGCCCAGGACATCAGCGCGAGGCCGAAGAACGCCACCAGCAGCAGGACCAGCCAGCAGATCACGGCACGGATCCAGCCGCGGGAGCCCAGGGTGGCCAGCAACGTCTTCCCGCTGCGGAGCAGTGGCGCCTTCTGCCCGGTGGGCAGCACCTTTTTCACCCCGCGGTAGGCAATGACGAACGCGGTGCCGAGCGCGGTCGCGGCGGCTGTGACCGCCCCCAGCAGGCCCAGCGCCCGCCCGCCGTCCTGCGGCACCCACTGCCAGCCGGCCAGCCAGGCGAAGAACCAGATCACCGCCGGCAGCACGATCACGTAGACGGACACCGCCGCCGCCAGCCCGACCACCGCCGTGACCGTGCTGCGCTGCCAGGGCGGGCGGGTCTTCACGTTGCGCCGCTGCCGGGGCGAGCGGAACTTCACGCCGTACACCTGCCACAGGGCGAACACCACCGATAGCATCCCGGCGAGCCCGAGCAGGGCGAAGACCGAGACCCAGGCGTGCGAGTGCAGCTCCAGGGCGGGGAACACCAGCTGCTCGCGGAAACAGGTGGGTTCGACCGGCACACGGCAGGTCGGGGTGAACTGCGGGGCCCGCCAGGTGAATCGGCTCAGGTCGGTGAGCGGCAGGTGCGTGTAGAAGAGGTGGAGGTACTGGCCGAGCGCGGCGAAGGCCAGGGTCAGCAGGCCGAACGAGACGGCAAGGCCGCGCAGCACCGTGCCAGTGGCTAGAAGGTAGTCCTTGGGACTGTCAGCCAGGTACTTGGCGTGCCGCCGGACGTGGTCCTCCTCCGGGCTGCCGGCCGCGAACGCGTCCGCCGAGGTGGCCAGCTGGGCAGGCGACAGCAGCATGGTGCCGTCCTCTTTGGTGGGCCGCTCGGAGGTGAGGGCAAGCTGCAGGGCGCCGGCCGTGTAGCCGCCGCCAGATACCGACACCAGATACCGGGACCGCAGCAGTTGCCGGCGCAGGGCTTGGAGCGCGCCCATGGTGACGGCGGCGGAGCGGATCCCGCCGCCCGAAACGCAGAAGCCCGACTCGGCCGACTCCCGGCCGGGCAGCTGGTATGCACGGGTGCGCCAGCGGGCCAGGGCGCTGTCCTTCGGGACGTCCGGCTGCGTGCTGCTGTCCTTCGGAAGGCCGAACAACCGTCGTCGCACGAAGCCCCACGGTTTCGGGCTGCGTTTGCGCACTCGTGCCGGCTGCGCGATTCTCGCGTCCCGCCGCTGTGGATGGTCATGATGGGCGTCTTCTCGCCGGTGGGCGTCCCCGGTCGGCGGCGCGCTGTCCTTCGGGACGCTCGACTCCGTGCCGCTGTCCCCGGTCGGCGGGTACGGGTCGGTCCACTTACCGCGCGGTACCCAGTCGTGCGGGGCCAGCGGCGGAACGATCACATCGGGCTTGAGCTTACGTTTCTTGCCAGCGGTGACGTCGTAGGCGTACTCGATTGTTGGCTTTTCCCGGTCGTTCTCCCCGCTGATGACCTCCTGCGGTGGGCGGAGCCCCCTGGCCAGCAGGAGCCCCAGGATCCAGACGGCCGTGACGACCAGCGGCACCGCCAGGGTCCACTTCAGCAGGGCGAAGCAGGCGGCCGCCGCGAGCGGAGCGTCGGGATACGCGCCGTCCCTGATCTGGCCAAGGGCCTGGGGGAGGAACAGGTTCTCGCCGACCGCGTCGGCCAGCACCATGACCTCGCCGTCCCTGATCCGGCCAAGGGCCTGGGCGAGGAACAGGTTCTCGCCGACCGCGTCGGCCAGCACCATGACCCCGGTCAGCACGAGGCCGCGCAGCGCCCACAGCCGGGCGGAGTCGCGGTAGAGGAGGAGGCGGCCCAGACCGAAAGCCCCGGCGAGGAACAGAGCGTACCCGGGGATGAACATCGTCCAGTCCTGCCAGATCCCGTCCAGGAACAGCTGGGCCTCGCCGTGCTTGGTGACGATCTCCCGGGCCCTCGCACCGTTCCCGGCGAGCTGCAGGTCCACTTCCCTGGCCTTCAGCCGGTCCCGCCAGAGGGGGTGAAAGAGATAGACGAGCGCCCACCCCAGACCCAGAGCGGTCGCCGTGGCCCATCGCCACACCTTCGGCTTCGAAATTGCAGGCAGCTGTTGCGTCGGCGTCGACCGCTCCGTCGTCGTACTTGACATAGACTCAGCGTAGTAAGTTGGCTACTCTGTGTCAGTGAACGCGCAGAGGCTCGCTAACTCCCTATGAGACACCGTCTGCAACAGGTGTAGCTCAGGGGTCCTCGTCCCTGACCTTCGGACTTTCGTGGAGGGGCAGCCGTCGAGGAAGCCGAGGCGGCGCACGAAATCCTTGCTCTGGCCCCCGATGGCGCTGACCGCAAGACATGTGCCTCTTCTGGTTCTGGCAGGGGTACAACGCCACAACCTGCCCGAGGGCGCGCGGTCCTGGGCCTCGCGCGCCGCTCAGCGCTCGTGGCCCGGTTCTGTCGGTACGGTCCCGCATGCTTGGAGTTCACCTGGCACGAAGGACAACCATGACTTTGGACTTCAACGCGGACGAACCGGTAGTCGGTCTGGCGCGGCAGCGAGAGCTGATCCGGGCCGTTTTGAGCGCCAGCAGTGCGGACGAGACGCGCTGGCTGGAGTGGAAGTCCCACCACGACGTGTCGAAGCCGGAAGGAGCCTTCGCTGTGTCGAAGGCAATCCTCGGCTTCGCCAACCGGATACCCGACGTAGCGGAGCAGTGGGCTGGAGGCCACGCCTACCTCCTGGTCGGGGTCGATGAGGACGCGATCCATGGAGTTCCGACACACGACATCGAGAAGGTTGACGTCTGGCTGAGGCGCTACCTGGGCGACTTCAGCCGCTACCAGTTCACGTACGTGCCCATGGACATCGACGAGGGCCGACGCCACGTCATGCTGGTCGACGTCTTTCCCCCGCGATGGGGCGACCTCATCCACCCCCTGCACAAGGAATTTGATCGCTTCCGCCCAGGTGTCGTCTTCCACCGGTACGCCGGGAGGACCGAACCCGCTCACCCCGCCGAGATATACGCACTCACCGAGCGGGCCCGCAGGGCAACGAAGCGCGTGAACGTCGAGGTCACCATGACCGCCGGCGCTGTCGCCGTGCTCGCACCGACCGAGGCCACCCGACGAACGATCACCGATTTCCTCCGCGACGAGCTGCTGGGCCAGCTGGAGGCCGCAGACCAGAAGAAGAAAACGGCGGCCTCCAATCCGTTCGGGGGGTTCACCTCACTCCAGGTCCTGTGGCCTGACTCCCGCTCCCCGGAGGAATTCCGGCAGGAAGTGGACGAGTACCTGAGCGACTTCGACCTCGCGATGCAGCATGCACTGGCACAGGCGGTCGGCGACGCCGGCACGCCTTTGACCCTCACGCTGACCAACCCCGGCGAAGACAACCTCACGAAGGTCCAGGTCGTGCTGAGCCTCCCCGACACCGTCTCGGCGCATGTCACGGCCGACACAGACGAAGAGATCGACTGGCCCTCCCAGCCAGCCAAATACGGGGAGGGCACCATCCCCGCCATCGGCGGCTACCCGGGGATGCTCGGCGTGCGGCCACCGGCCTACCACCTGCCGTCCCTACATTCCCCAGACATCGAGCAGCAGGAGGGCCGCACCCTCATCCGCTTCGCTCCGGTGGACCTTCGTCCCCATGAGACCGTGACACTGGATCCGATCACGGTTTACAGCAGCCAGGAAGCCGACCCCTTCGTCGCGGAGTGGCGAGCGACGGCGACCAACGTCAGCAGTAAAGTCCAGCGGTCGCTGTCCATCCCCGCTCAGCGCCTTGACCTCGACCTGCGAGAGGTACTCCGTTCCTTCTTCGGAGACAGCGACAACGGCGTGGGGGAAGACGAGGACGGCTCGGAGCGGTAGGAGTCAAAGCGCGGCCAAGCCCCAGGAGAAGGCCGCCCGAGATTTCAGGGCTTACACACACTCCAGTGCGATGCCGCCGCCTCCCGGCCTCCGGGATCGCACTTCAGTACGTGTAGGCCCTGGGCATCGTGCCGCTGAGCTGGGTCAGCGTAGGACCCCGGTCCACACGGCGTGCCCGGGGTCCTACCTACCAGCGTCACAGAGTCACCAGTCGTCGGGTGCGCTTGCCCACCCAAGCGATCGGCCGTCCCTCGCCGGTGGCCCAGTGCGGTTCGTCCATCGAGGTCTCGTGACTGTCGGGCAGGACAGCGGCTCGAAAGAATGGTCTGCCTATTCAGGTCAAGCACCCGACATAGCAGCGAGCCGCCCACTACACGGCTCGTCCGGCCTGCGGTACTGAAGCGCGCGACGCGGGGAGGGCGGGTGCTGGCTCCACTCCTAGCTGAGCGGCAACGACCGGAGTGCGCAGGTTGGGCCTGAGCGTCCACGACACCGGAGGTGTCGTGGTGAGCCAGCCGTTAGTGAGCAGTCGATGAACGATGTACGCACGCACCTGCATGTTCTCGTCCCCCCACCCGAGGCCGGCGCACAACTGCGTGGTCGAGGGCCCGTGCCCATGTTCGGTGCGGAACGCCGCAGCGAAGGCAACCGCTGCCTCACCACGGTCCGGACGATGGTCCTTGATCTTGTGATAGCGGAGCTTGGACTGTTTGCTGAAGGCTGGCCTGAACGACCTCACCCTCATGATGCCGTCTGCTACCCGGTCCAGCGGGATCTGGCACAGAGCGCAGTTCTCCACCGCTTCGGCGTGCCGACGCAGTGCCGGACTGGCCTGTTCTTTCCACCCCGCCCATGTCTCCGCCACCGCCGTGAGACGACGTTCCACGTGCGCGGCCCGTGCCGCCTGGTACTCCAAAGACCTAGTCACACGCCTGCAACGACGCAGCCAAGCCTCCCGCTACCGGTCGAACCGGAAATTTCGTATCCGCCGAGCAACCGATTCGCGCCGGTCAGCAGCTGAAATGCGACCTGTCGGGTTGGGTTGGGCATTCTTAGGCTCTGCCCATGTCGAAGCAGAAGCGGAGTAACAAGCAGCGAACACCTCAAAAGCGGGTGGCCCGTTTATCGGTCCCGGCTCCGCGCGGACACGCTCCGGCGTTTCCGGAGGGCGGACTGCCGCTGCGAGGGAATCTAGAGGGCTTGGTGCGGATGCTGACGCACGCGAAGCCGGACCAGCTGGTGGAACTGGTGCTGCCGTACCTGTGGGTGTCCATGGTCGACGGCCGCGTGCCGGTGAACATCTGCGTGGACGCGTGCATGATGCTGCGCAACGCCTACGGGCAGCTGGGGGTCCGGGCGGAGCTCTTGCCCGTCGACCTGTCCGTCCAGCGCGCAGACGGAAGCGGGACGCACTACGGCTCGCTCACACCGCAGTGGACGGGCACCACATGGAACGGGCACTGCGTACTGGTCCTGCCCGACTCCGAGCGCTTCGTGGACGCCACCGTGGAGCAGTTCGCCGAAGTCCGTGAGATCGGCATAGGCCCGATGGTCGGCAAGGTCGCCCTCTCCAGCCACGTCATTGAGGACGGCACCCTGATGGAGCCGGGAGCGCAGGTAGTGCTCCAGCGCGGGAACCTAGTGCTCACCTACACCGTTGCCCGCCCGGAAGCACTGGCCGGCATCTTCGATCACCCGCAGGCCGCGGCCCAAGCCGACAGCCACCGGCGCACCGGGATCAACGTCGCGTCCCTCACACTGGCCGCCCTGCGCGAGCAGGAGGTACGCGGCCGCGCTATGCAGGCCCCTTACCCACGGCTGAGGGCTCTGCTGCGCGCGGTCGGGGACGCCCCGTACGAGACGGATGAGTCCGGGGACGTCCGCTTCCACTTGCCCGACCATGATGGTGTCCAACGGTGGCTGCGGTTGTCGGAGATTCCGCTGGCACCGAGCGTTCCGGCGCCCTGGCCGCGCTCGTAGGGCCCGCAGGATGACCACCGACGATTCACGCTCGGCTTGTCCCGGCCTTCGTCGAACGGCAGCTGTCCGTCGAGAAATTCTGGGGTGCCCCGTACACCAGCCGCGTAATCTGCCTATATGGCCAGCCCTGATCGTGAACTGCTCTCCCGGACCGCCCGGAACACCGTCCGGGGACTGATGAGCGGTCTCGTGGCAGGAGCGATCAGCGAGTACTGGGAGAACGAGCACTTCACGCCGAACCCCGACGCCTCACCCGGCGGAGGCAGCGTCCGCAAGCCGCTCTTCGACGCCTACGCCGCCTCCGTCGATTGGACCGACGAAGACCACGTGGCTCGGGCCTTGCGGGTGTTCGAGAGGATGCTGCGCCGCCTCGACAGGGATAGGCGAAAGTACGGCGAAGACGGCCTGCCTGCCGACACGGTGGCGGAGCTGCGGGAGGCGTTCGCACGGGACGGCTGTCGACTGGACGACGAGCTGCGTCTGCACACGGCGCGCGTTGCCCGCCTGACTGTCCACGTCGAAGCCCTGACCGAGGCATCGGGTATCCATGCCGAGCTGGAGCGGGTCCGCCGATTCGGGGCCGAGTACCCCGACGACGCGATCGGCGCCGCCAAGCAGCTGATCGAGGCCACCGCCAAGCTCGTCCTGCTCAAACGGAACCTGCCGGTAGACGAACGCCAGGACCTGCCCGCTTTGATCAAGCAGGCACAGCAGGCACTTCACCTCCACCCCGCGGCACTGCCTCCGGCGCGCGACGGTGCCAGCCCGGACAATGCCGACAGCATTAAGAGGATCCTGGGAGCCCTGACCTCCGCCGCCATCGGCGTCGCGGAGCTACGCAACCGGTTCGGAACCGGCCACGGACGGCTTGCCGCACCCACCGGACTCGGCCCGCGGCACGCCCGCTTCGCCGTTGGTACCGCCTCCACCTGGTGCGAGCTGATGCTGGACACCCTCGCCGACCCCGATGCCCCATGGCGCAAAGCCTCCGCGACGACCCCTCCGGCAAGCAGCACCCTCACCTCCTCGGCATGAGGTCGCGCGAGCCGGCCACACGGACAGGAAGAAGCAGCCCCGTGGCACCGCAGCAGCTCACCGTCGTCACCCGCCAGCGCCTTCTCGACCTTCTGGTCGTCGAGAAGGTCTGGTGGTGGGGCGCGCTGGACGAGGTGAGGTTCCTGGAGCGCCTCTACGACCTGGACGCCCTCGAAGGCGACGGATACCGGCGCCTGACGGCCCGGGATGACATCATTCAGCACTGCCTGAGCAACGACGACTGGCCGCCGGAATGGGTATTCACCGACGACCGCTTCGGTCTCAACGGCGACTCCCCGCAACCGTTGCTCAGATTCCTCGCGGAGATGCTTCACCCCGCGGTGCGGCGCGACCCCGCTGAGGTCCAGTGCCTGGCGGGGAAGCTCAACGAGCTCCTCGCGGCCGACGGCTTCGAGCTCTACCCGACCGAATACATCAGCGGGCTGCCAGTCTACGCTGGCGGATCCCGGACGACCTTCCACGGCACACGACCGGACTGGAAGTTCGAAGCACGACCGCTCCTCACAGACCCACGAGTACTCCACGAACATCAGGAGCGCATCAGAGCCGGTCTGGACCGTGACCCCGCAGCAGCGATCGCCTCATGCAAAGAGCTGGTCGAGAGCCTATGCAAAATCATCCTGGAACAGCAGGGCATCGAGTCCCCTCCAGGAGAAGATCTACCGCCCCTGTTCAAGCGTGTCACTACACTGCTGGGTCTGAACGCCGACGCCGTTGCCGACAACGCCAAGGCCAGTGCCACGGTAGTTAAGATCCTGCGCACACTCACTACGACGGTGCAGGGCCTGGCTGAACTGCGCAACCAGCTCGGCCTCGGCCACGGGCGTACTACCCCCAGCCCGGCCCTGACCCGCCATGCCCGCCTTGCGCTGAACAGCACTGTGACCGTCACGGAGTTCGTGCTCGACACCTGGCAGGACCGCATCGACCGAGGGAAACTCCCTCCTCATTCCGGCTGACCTTCCGCCCACTCCAGCCCGAGGCCAGCCAGCGCGGCGAGCTTCTCGGTGGTCAGCTTGTCCCGGCGGCTCCTGAGGAACAGAGCGCGCGTGCCTGCTCGGCGGTGGCGGGAGCGCAGCGTTTGCTGAGGTCCCAGCAGCTCCCGGCGTGGACGCAGACCGGTCGCATGCCCGCGCCGATCCCGCGCTCCACCAGCCATGCGGGGGGCTCGGGCGGCGGCAGCCGCCGGGCTGCCTGGGCTTCGGCTTCCTCGGCCTCGGTCAGCGCCCTCTCCGCCCTGCCCAGTTCGCCGCGCAGGTAGGTGACCAGCGTCCGCAAACGCGGCAGGTCAGGCGGCAGCACGGACACCGGCTCAGCCCCCGTACTGGGCCTGCCGCGCGGCCCTGCACGCCTCGCACAAGGGGCTCGCCGCCACCCCGTAGCGGCACGTGGGGGCGTGGCACCGGGCGCAGGGGCCGGTTTGGCTGGGTGCCCAGATGATGGCGACCTGCGGCCGGGGCGTGGTGGTCACGCTGCTGCCTCCCCGTCCGCCGTTGCGGAAGTGTGGGTGCGGGCGGCGCGCCGCAGCTCGACGCCGCCGGCCCGCCAGGCGGTGGGGGCCGCCCAGGAGGGGTGGGTGCACAGGCTCCTGGAGAGGGCGATCAGCCGGCGCCGCAGCACGGTCGTACCGGCCTGGGGGGCCTGCGCGAGCTCGGCATACGTCTGCTGCCACGCCCCTTGGAGCAGGTCCTCGGAGAAGCGGAACGGTGGTCTCACACCCCCAGTGAAACACGTGTTC
Source organism: Streptomyces sp. NPDC045967 (assembly GCF_056430495.1). Classification (NCBI taxonomy): domain Bacteria; kingdom Bacillati; phylum Actinomycetota; class Actinomycetes; order Kitasatosporales; family Streptomycetaceae; genus Streptomyces; species Streptomyces sp. NPDC045967. Next base: position 22,058 of record NZ_JBWKLE010000033.1, read on the forward strand.
GATTTTCTCTGCGAACGCCGGCTCCGGTTATCGGCCGTAGGTCTGGTGGCAGAGCGCGGCCACGGCGGGGCTGGTGACGCCGTGCGCTGCACGGCACAGCTCCGCCATGTCCGGGGCCCCCGCCCCTGGTGCGTTTACCGGAGGGTGCGGTGCGCGTGTACGGTTCGGCCGCTTCGTCTTCCTGGGCTTGGGTTTGGCGGCGGGCCGGGGTGGGGTCGTCCTGCGTGGCCGGGCAGGGCCTTCAACCTTGTGGCCGGGAGTCCGCCGGGGTGGGGTGGGTCTCGCCGGATGCCTCGCGGGCTGCGGGGGCGGGACGGGCCGGCGCACGGCCGGCCTCGGGAACGGCGCCGGCCGAAGGCTCGGGTAGGGGTGAGAGGGGCAGCGCCGTCCCCGTGCCCGGTCGTGCTGGCCGGGGGCCGGCGGGGTGTTTGTGGTCTTCCGAGACCGCGGCGGGCGGGGCCCCGGCGGGCCGGGGAGGTGCGGGGTGGACGGTGACGCATCCCGAGGCCGCGAGCAGCGCGGTAAGAAGCAGGGGCAGGGACCAGCGACGCATGGCTGTCACCGTGCCGCACATGCCCTGCATGGCGCCTTTGACGGGCCCGCTGCTCCCCTCGGATGGATGACGCGACGGCCATCGCCGAGCCGCCTCCGGCAGGTCTGGCGGACCCTGGAAGAGGGGCAGACAAGCCGTGAGGGAGGCCCCCGTGACGCTCAGACCGCCAGTCGAGTCGATGCTGGTGCAGGCCGCGGAAGCCATGCCGGGCCCGGCGGCGCTCGGGGTGGGGGTGGCGTACGAGCAGAAGCTGGACGGGCACCGGGCGCTGCTGTTCACCGCGGCCGGCCCCAGCGGCACAGTGCTGCTGCAGACCCGCCGCGGGGCGCTGGTCCAGGACCGGTGGCCGGACCTGGTGGCGGCCGCCGAAGCGCAGTTGCCGCACGGCCTGGTCCTCGATGGCGAACTCCTCGTCTGGGACACCGAAGAGGGCCGGTTGTCCTTCGAGGCGTTACAGCGCCGAGCCGCCACCCGCGCCCGCGGCGCCGCCAACCTCGCCGCGCGCTGGCCGGCCTACTTCGTCGCCTTCGACATCTTGCAGCAGGACGGCCAGGAGCTCCTCGCGCGCCCGTGCGCCGAGCGGCGCGCCCTGCTGGAAAACCTGTTTTCCGAGCACGCCCTGACCGCGCCGTGGACGCTCTGCCCGATGACGACGGACCTGGCCAAGGCGCGGGAGTGGCTGAAGTCCTGGACAGACGTGTCCGGCGTGGAAGGCATCCTGATCAAGCCCCTGAACAGCCGCTACATGACCGGACATCGCGCTGGTGTGTTGACTGCACCATTAGGCGATCCTCGTGAGGAGCACCGTGGCCCGCACCGTTCGGCGGGTGCGTTAGACGCCCGAGTGGTGAGCCGCGCCGGCCGGAGTGAACCTGGGCATGTCGACAGCATCCGTGTGCCGCATGTTCAACAGTGGCCGCCATGTTCCAGGACTGTCGGGTAATCCCGGCTCCTCCAGTGGTGGGGTCCGGTGTTGCGGTGATGGGGAGGAGGAGCCGTGTTGTACACGGAGATTGTGCGGTTTCGGTTGAAGGAAGGGGTGGACGCGAAGGATTTCCTGCGGGCCGCCTTCCGGATGGATCGGGAGTTCCAGCCCACGCAGCCCGGCTATGTGGCCGGCAGTCGCCGCACGATGGTTTCGGATGAGGGGGAGTGGGCCATCTCGGTGGACTGGCTCACCAGGGAGGACTCCGAGCGTTCCCAGGCGGCTTTCCAGGAGGCGGGTGAGGTGACCCGCGACTACCTGGCCGCCATGGATGAGAGTTCGATCCGTATCGAGGTGTGCACTTTGTACCAACTGGGCGATGAAGAGTAGGCGCCGGTCGCTATGAGCGTCCTGCCCGCTTGAGGGGCAGCCGCGTCGCCGTCTCTACGGTTGGCTGCGCCGGGGCGTTCGAACCGTCCCCGATGCGCGAAAGCCCCTGTGGTTCCGTGCATGCGGCACCGCCGCGGGCTGCCCTACTCGGTGGGCAACATGTCATCGGCTGTGGTCGTGGTTAGCCAGTGGGTGACGATGCTGTCGATGTAGGTGTCGGTGAGGGGTTCGCGGTCGAGGAAGCGGCGGAACATCAACGGTCCGATGAGCAACGTGAACTCGTCGGCCGTCATCCGGATGCCCGAGGGGGCCAATAGTTCGTTGAGGGCTTGGTGGCGGTCCTGGCTGATGCGGGCCAGAGCCTGGCCGACACCGGCGTCGCGGTCCGCCTGGGCGGCCAAGGCCATCAGTGCGCTTCCGGTGGCTGTGTCGGCCAGGCCGTGCCTCAGGCTGTGCAGGTAGGCGGTGAGCACTTTCCGCGGGTCCGTTCCGGGCTTGGGGTAGCTGTCCGCGTCGCCTGATTCCAGCATCACGTCTGCCAGCATCGCCTCCCTCGTGGGCCAGTGCCGGTAGAGGGTCTGGCGGGTCACGTGGGCTCGCTCGGCCAGCAGCGAGTAGGTCAACGCGGTGGGCCCGACCTCGGCGAGGAGCTGTCGGGCGACCGTCAGGATTCGGGCGCGGGTGCGTTGGACTCGGGGGTTGGCCGGGTTGGGTCGGTCAAAGGCGGCAGGCGTCACACCACAATCATACGGTCTGTATGCTTCACTGGAATCATCCAACCTGTTCGTTTGTTGCACCGGGACAGATCCCGGCCAACCACCGAGAGGCACGACATGGCCGTCACCATCACCCCTCACTCCGACACCTTCACCGTCATCGTCACCTTCACTCCCGACCCCTCCCGACGGCAGGAGCTCGTCGAGGCCATCCGCACCTTCGTCGAGAACGTGGTGCGCCACCAGCCCGGCTTCCTCTCCTCCACCGTCCACGTCAGCGCGGACGGCACCCGCGTCATCAACTACGCCCAGTGGGCCGACCGCCAGGCTTACGAAGCATTCGGCGCGAACAGCGCAGTGATGGACCAGCGCGGCGCGATCACCGACTTCCCTCAGGAGGGCCAGCCCTACGAGATCGCCTTCCAGGCCACCGCATCAGCCTGATCGCCGCCGACTCCCACCGCCCCGTCAGCACGAAGGAAGACCCTGCTCATGCCGTTCACCGTCACCTACGACCGTTTCGGCGGTCCGGAAGTCCTCACTCTCACCGAGACCGATCTGCCGCAGCCCGCGCCGCACGAGGTGCGGGTGAAGGTCAAGGCCGCCGGCGTCAACCCGCTCGACAGCAAGATCCGCCGAGGCAACCTGGCCGGTGTCTTCCCTACCGTGTTCCCCCTGGTCCCCGGGGTGGATGCCGCCGGAGTCATCGACGCCGTAGGAGAAGCCGTCACCGGATTCACCATCGGCGACGAGGTGTTCGGCGTCACGCCGGCCGGCTCCTACGCCCAGTACGCCCTGATGCCCGCCCCCGTGGCCAAACCGGCCGCCCTGTCCTGGGAGACCGCAGCGGCGCTGCCGACCGTGGGCGAGACAGCCTTCCGTGCTCTGAAGCACCTGAACCTCACGCCCGGGCAGACCCTGCTCGTCCACGGAGCCGCCGGCAGCGTCGGCGCGATCGCCGTTCAGCTGGCCACGGCCCGCGGCATCACCGTCGTCGGCACCGCCGGCACCAGTGACCTGGAGCGGGTCACCGCGCTGGGTGCGACCGCGGTGCCGTACGGGCCGGGATGGCCCGGGCGCGTCCGCGACGCTGCACCGCAGGGTGTGGACGCGGTGTTCGACACCTCCGGCGCCGGCGTCCTGCCCGACTCCGTCGACCTGGTCGGCGGCCCGGACCGTGTGATCACGATCGCCGACATGAACGCTGCCCGGCACGGGGTGCGCTTCACTGGCATGGACCCCGCCGACCGCGCTCCCGAAGCCCTCCCCGAACTGGCCGCCCTCGCCGCCACCGGCAAGCTGACGGTGGAGATCTGGCGGACCTACCCGCTCAAGGAGGCCGCCCAGGCTCAAGACGACATCGACAACCGCCGCAACCGCGGCAAGATCCTCCTGCTGCCCTGACCGAACGCACACCGCGAGCCCGCTACCACCAGGAGCGGTCCGGCAATGCGCGGCGGACACCGGCGTGGCCACACGCCTGTGTCCAACCGCTCAGCCAGGGTTATGGAGCACTCAGGCGGAGTACTCAGGCGTCGAGGTACTGGTGGCCGTAGGGATTGTCGACCAGGTAGATGAAGGTGCCGTCCGGGCGGCGGCGCAGCACGTCGGACGACACACCGCTCATGTCCAGCATGGTGCCATCCGGCAAAGTCGCCTTGATGGTCCACTCATCCACCCAGGCGACGAGGTCCCCGGCGGCCAGACCGGCCCAGCGATGCGCCCGCAAATCCGGCCGCACGCTCACATACGCCGACACCGCCGTGCGGATCTCGTCCAGCCCACGCACGTACGCTCCAGGCCCGGTGACGTAGATCGAATCCGGGTCGAAGCAGTCCAGCGCGCCATCCAGATCACCCGAACGCACACAGTGCTGGAAATACCGGGCAGCACCCACCGGCGTGGACCTGTCGAATGGGCCGCTCGACGCGGTTCCCCGCTCATGTGCCGCAGCGCCGCCGGGACCACGGGACTCCGTCTCAGAACTGGAACTGGACATGATCCTCCTGCGCTTCGTCGGCCAACTGCCCGGGAGGGCACTGGGGGGCGCCGTGCACCGCTCATCTGCCCTCTCTACTCCGACTCCGGGTATGCGGCGACCCGGGGCTGTCCCGCAGCGGCCACCCAGGTGAAGATCCTGGGTGGCCGCAAGCGAAGTGCAGATAAGGACCAAGATCAGAAGGCGGGACACCACGGAGACACTCGTCGGCGATCACCGGCACCCTGACCCGCCCCCAGCTCCTCGTCCTCGGCCGCCACGACCAGCATGGCCGGCTGCGCGCGGTCGGCCGCACCGTACGGCTGCGCCCGGACGCCGCCCAGCAGGTCGCCGAGCACCTCACCGCGGCCGCGCCCGGGCACCCGTGGGAGGGCGTGCGCTTCTCGGCTACATGGGGGAGCCGCGACGTCCTCGACACCACCCTCGTCCACCCCCGTCTGGTCGCCGAGGTCAGCGCCGACCGCGCCATCGACCACGGCGGCGTCTACCGCCACCCCCTCCGGTTCCAGCGGCTGCGCCTGGACGTGGGGCGCCGGTGCGGTGGTGCGGGAGAACCCGCGCACCACCACCGGCGCCGTGCGGGGCCGGGCGTACGACGTAGTCACCCACCAGCAGGCGGCGATGCCCGAGCAGCAGCTCGCGTCCCCGGCCGCCGACCCCGACGACGACACCAGGAGCCGGAGACCGGGCCCCGGGAGGCGATCGACATAAAGGCGCTGCGAGCCCTCCGGGAGTCCCGCACGAACGTGGAAGCCCTCGATCTCACGGCCGATCGGCTGCGCCACCTCACGGACGCGTTCACCAAGGCGGCCGACGATTCCGACATCGTCTCCGACGCCACTGACGGTGGGGTGGTTGTCGGCGGCTGCTGTGGTGCCGGTGGCCACCAGCGCGGGCAAGGCGATAGCCCCCGATATCCGCAGTCTGGCAGTGCGTGTACGGGTACGCATCCCTTGGCTGCACCAGGGGGCTTACCTCACGTTTATCCA
>NZ_JBWKLE010000034.1:0-6210 GCF_056430495.1 Streptomyces sp. NPDC045967
AGGTTGAGCAGGGTGGACTTGCCGCATCCCGAGGCCCCCAGGATGGTGACGAACTCTCCGGGAGCGACATCGAGGCTGATGTCGTCCAGGACGAGCTGTGATCCGGCCGGGCCGGAGAAGGACTTCGAGACGTGCTCGATCCGCGCGGCGTGTGTCGCGGTCGCTGCGGTGCCCTCTGTCGCGTCGGCGTACGTGGTGGCCATGGCCGTCACCTCCTGGGGTCAACGGGACGTGCGAATGTACTGACTTGCGGTGCTGCGGTGCTGCGGTGCTGCGGAGGCGCGGGCTTGCGGCCTTGTGGTGCTGCCGACGTGCCGATCGGCCGGACCGCTCTGCCTACTTGGCGCCGAGGCCGGCGTCGGAGACCTCGGGCTTGCCTGCGGCCTTGAGGACCTTGTTCAGCAGCGTGAGGTCGTAGATGCCGGTCAGGTCGGGCTGTTCGATGAGCTTGGCCTTGACCGCGTGGTCGGCCTGTGCCCGGAGGGTGGAGGCCAGCGGGTCGTCGGTGATGGCGATGCTCGGCCAGGCGGGATCGATGATCTTCGCGTCGAGGGGCTTGCCGCCTTCGGCCGCGAGCTTGGCGTTGGCGGACGCCTTGGCCTGGTCGGGGTTGGCGTTGATCCACTCGTTGGTCTTCACGGTGCCCGCCAGGACCGCCTCGACGACGTCGGGGTGCTCCTTGAGGAACTTCTGCGACACGACGATGTTGGTGATCACGAACTTTTTGCCGGGCCACAGCGAGGTCTCGTCCAGCAGGACCGAGCCGCCGTCGGAGACGAGCTTGGAGGCGGTGGGCTCGGGCACCCAGGCGCCGTCGATCGAACCCTGCTTGAAGGCGTCCGGGGTGACCTTGTTGTCGGTGCGGACGACGGAGACGTCGCCCTTGCCGGACTCGGGGTCGACGCTCCAGCCCTTCTCGGAGATCCAGTTGAGGAACGCGACGTCCTGGGTGTTCCCCTTCTGGGGGGTGGCGATCTTCTTGCCCTTGAGGTCGTCCAGGGTCTTGATCCTGTCGGGGTTGACGACCAGCTTCACGCCGCCCGACGCCGAGCCGGAGACGATCCGCAGGTTGGCGCCCTTGGACTTCACATAGCCGTTGATCGCGGGCGAGGGACCGATGAAGCCGATGTCGAGCGAACCGCCGTTGAGTGCCTCGATCTCGGAAGGACCCGCGTTGAAGGACTGCGGCTTGATCTTCGTCTCGCCCAGTTCCTTCTGGATCAGGCCCTCCTGCAGGCCCACCAGCGCCGTGGCGTGCGTCAGGTTCGGGAAGTACCCGATGCGGACCTCGGAGGCGGAGAGCTTCTTCTCCCCGGTGGCCGCGACCGCGGCCTTGTCCTCCTGCTTCTGCGCGTCGGAGCCGTAGCCGCAGGCGGTCAGCAGCAGGGGGAGCGTCGCGGCGGCGGCGATGGCGCGCAGGGTGGTGAGCGGTCTTGCGGCAGACACGGAGGTGTCCTTTCACGGGTGGCGTGCAGGAGAGGTGTGAGGAGGGAGCGAGGTGGATCCGGCCGCGGGCACCCCGCCGCCTCGACCGCCCGGGCGGCAGTCGTGGGCCTGGGGATTCCGGGCGGCGGCAGCGTCAAGGGCGCGGCGAAGCCGCCTCGGGCGTGTACGGCGCGGTCGCACCCGGGGGAGTGGGGGGCGCGGGGTGGCCGACCGGGGCTCCGCCGACCGGTGTGTGAGTGGCGGCGGCGGGGAGTGCGGTGGTGCCGGCGTGGAGGGCGGCCCTGCGGGCGGTGTCAGCCGGCCGGACAGATGGCGCTGGACGTACGGACCAGGTCGATGTGGCGTCGGGAGGTCAGGGACGGCATCCGGCCCATGCGGTGCAGTGTTCCCACGGTCCCGCCCCTCCCGGAATTCCTAGTTTTCCTACCTGGTTGGTAGGCATATTGGCAGAGCGGAAGACCCACCCCAAGAGGGTGACCACATGGTGGACGCGAACATCTCGGAATCTGAGAAACCGCAGGTGGCTGAGGGGTCAGCGTCAGGGATTGGTCCAGGCGCCCGGCGTGTCGGTCAGCGCGGAGACGTCGGACGGCAGCTCGGCGGCTGCGACGTCGGCGAGCGTCACCCCGTCCAGGATTTCGCGGACATTGGCCCGCAGCGCGATCCACAGGGGCAGCAGCGACTGGGCCGGGCCGGTGTAGGAGAGGTCCGGCGGCCGGACCCCGCGCACCGAGACCAGGGGGCCGTCCACCACGCGGATGACGTCGGCGATGCTGATGGACCCGGCCGGCTTGGCCAGCCGGTAACCGCCGTTGCCGCCGCGCTGGCTCAGGACGAGACCTCCCCGGCGCATGTCGTTCAGGATGCCCTCGAGGAACTTGTGCGGGATCTCCTGCGCGTCGGCGATGGCCTCGGCCTTCAAGGGCCCGTCCTCCTGCGCCGCGGCAAGCTGCAGCGCGGCACGTACCGCATAGTCCGCCCTGGCTGAGATCCGCATACGCCCATTATCCCGCACGGACGCGACCGGTGTCCGTCACGGGGGCGGGGGCGGGGCTGCCGGGCAGGTGCCCCCGGGCCGGCAGCCGAGGCGCGCGGCTCGCGCACCGGCCTGTGACTCCGCCCCCGTTCGCGCGCGGTGGGGCGCCCGCGCCGCGTTTGGTGCCCCGTGTCAGCGGAAGGCCGCGGCCACCGGGCGGGCGGCGCCGTTGAGGTAGTGCTGGCCGATCGAGCGCAGCCGGTGCGCGAGGGGGCGGTGGGCCGTCAGGACGCGGGCGTTGCGCCAGAAGCGGTCCAGGCCGGGGGCATCGGCCAGTTCCAGCACGCGGGTGGTGATGTGCAGGGCGGCCCGTGACGTCACCGTCTCCGCCGTGGCGACCAGGGCGGCGACGCCCGCGGGCTCCTCGGGGTCGAGGTGCACACCGGTGTCGAGGGCCTGCGCCATCACCTCGGTCGCCCGGTCGACCACGGCCGTCGCCGTCTGCACGGCCGACGCGAGTTCGCCGTACGTCAGCAGCAGGTCCGCGTCCTCGCCGGGCGGGCGGTGGTGGGCGTGGCCCCCCTTGCTGAGGTCGCGCGCCTCGATGAGGGCGCCTTCCGCGATGCCGAGGGCGACGTGGCACAGGGCGAGCCGGAGTGCGGGCTCGGCGAGGGCGGAGAAGGGCGCGGTCGCCTCCTCGTCGTACGGACGGCGGCCCAGCACCTGCCCGTGCGCGACCGCGACCCCGTCGAAGAAGACCTCGCCCGCGCCCGCGACGCGCTGCCCCAGCCGGTCGCGGGCGGGCTCGACGCTCACGCCGCGTGCGCCGGGTGGGACGCGCACGACCAGGACGTCACCGGTCACCGCGCAGACGGCGTCCACGACGATCTGGTCCGCGACGGTCACCGCCGTGTCCACGGTGCGGCAGCCGTTCAACGCGTACCCGTTGCCGCGCCGTCTCAGGACGAGGTCCGGTCCGTCGCCGTCGCCCGCGTCGTGGGGCGGGGGAGTGCGGACGGCGCCGGTCCACAGCCAGTGCTCGCGCCCCGACTCCTCTTCGAGCGCCGCGTGGGGGTGGGTCGCGTAGAAGCGTCCGCTCCACGCGTGCACGTAGTGGCGCGCGAGGACATCGCCGACGGAGCTGTCGGCCGCGGAGATCTCCCGTATGACGGTGCATCCGGTACGCCAGTCCGCCCCCCGGTCCGGCCCGGGCGGGATCAGGGCCGCCAGCAGTCCGGCCTCGCGCAGCCTGGCCGTCTCGTCGGCGGGTGGTCTGCCGGCCCGGTCGCGCGCGATGGCGTCCGCGGCCAGGTCCTCCGCAACGTCGCGGGCGGCGCGCAGGAGCGCGCGGCGCTGTTCGGCGGCGGACCGGGGGAGGGCCGCGCGCGGTGTCGTCGGCGCGGTCGTCACCGGCAGGCCCGGGTGTCGTCGCGGTGCGGCAGGACGGGGTGGACGGCGTTGCCAGGGGGGATGGCGTTGGTCATGTCGGCTGCTCCGGAGCGTTGTTGAGGGGCGTCGGCCGGCTCGCAACGGCCGCATTCACCGAATCCCCACGTTTCCCATCGGATTGATAGGAATACTTGCCCGCGGTGACTCTCCGGGCAAGGGTGCGACCGCATGCTGGACAAGGCTGTCTTGAAACGGATGGGGGCGCCGGCCGGTCCGCAGGGTGCGGGCCGGGTGGAGCGGCCGCATCGCAAGAGGCTTGCGACGGCGGCGTGTCGGGGTGGTGCGGCCCGCGCCGACCGGTGGTGGTCGTGTGGGTGGGGGCGCCGGGCACCCCGCTGGGGAGCCCCGCCCGGTTCGGCCATTTCCTATGGAATCAGTAGGGAAGTATTGACGCTGTCGGCCGCGCACTTCACGATGTGACCATGTCCCCGTCGCAGCCGTTGCTCGTACGCCGCAGGCACGTCGACTTCCGTCGCGTCGCCAGCGCCGTCTGCCGACTTTCCTGAGGCCACTGCCGCCAGGGCATTCTTCGCGCGCCGGCGTTCCGGCCGCCGCTCCCCGCTCCCCGCTGCCGCCCACGCCGTCCCCCGACTCCGGTCCTCGGAGCCGCAGGGCACGCCGGCGTGTGACGCGCGCCGGCCACCCGCGGTCGCGCAGGGGCGCCGCGGACGAAGACGCCCGGGCGCGGCCGAAGACCTGGCGCCCACCACTCCACTCCGAGCAGCCGAAGGGGCTTATCGTGACCACCGCAGTTCCCGTACCCGCCACTCCCCGTACCCGTATCCCCGCCCCCCGCCTCCGGCTGATCGGCGACCGCCCGGCGCGCGTCCCCGTCGACGGGGTGGAGGGCCGCGTCGGCTACCTCGTGTTCCTGCCGGCCGGCGTGGACCCGGTGGCGGTGATGGCGGCCCACGGTGTCCGGCCGGAGGTCCATCCCCTCGGGTCCGCGGCGCCCGCGGCTCCCGTCCCGGACCCGGCCCGCCGCCCCGGCCCGGACCGGCCCGACGACCTCATCCGAGTCGACCGCGAACGGCGGCTGGCCGATGTAGACGGGCGGGAACTCGACCTCACCTACCTGGAGTTCGACCTTCTGGCGCACCTGGTGGCGCACCCGTACACGGTCCACACCCGCGACGCCCTCATCTCCCACATCTGGGGTTACGGCCACGTCGGCGACGGCCGCACGGTCGATGTCCACGTGGCCCGGCTGCGCCGCAAGCTCGGCCCCACGCACCGCAACCGCATCTCCACCGTGCGCCGCGTCGGCTACAAGTACGTGCCCGACCAGGCGTAGTCGGCGTCCGGCCCGCTCGTGCCCGCCGAACTGACCGCTCCTGCCCGCCGGACGGACCGCTCCTGCCCGCCGGACGGACCGGTCGCGTCCGTCAGGCGTTCGAGATGACCAGCAGGGTCCGGGCGGCGGCCGGGCCCGCCAAGCGGCACCGGTGCGGAACCTCGCCCCGGTGGTGCGCGCTCTGGCCCGCGCGCAGGGTCACCGGCTCCTCGCCCTCCACCTCCAGGACGATCTCGCCCTCCAGTACGTAGAGGAAGTCCTCACCCGGGTGCTCGAACCAGCCGCGCTCGCCCCGGCCGGGCTCGAAGTGGTGCTCGTATGCCTCCATCAGTGCGCTGCGTCCCCCCGGGATGAGCACCCGCGCCACCTGGCCCGCGGTCTCGTCCACGCGGATCACCTGCGGGTCGCTCTCGTGGCTGACCGTGCCCGGCCGTACGGGCGGTCGCAGGAAGGTCCCCGGGGTGACGTCCAGAGCTTCCGCGATCCGGTAGATCGAACTGAGGCTGGGGGTGGCGAGGCCGCGTTCGAGCTGGCTGAGGAAGGGCTGGGAGAGGCCGGAGCGGTGGGCGAGGACGGCCATGGAGACGCCGCGCTGCGTACGGCAGTTCCGGATCACCCGCCCGACCTCGATCGCCTCCGGCGTGGGTTCGGGTCGCGTCACACAGGTGAACGTACCCCATCGGCGATCAAGGGCCGGAGGGCTCCCGAGAGGTTTCGCACGGCTGCAACACTCCCGTCATAAGCGTGGTCAATTATTGATCTCACTTATCGACGACCGGGCAACCGACCGAGGAGCCGCTCCGTGCACGCCACCCCATCCCCGCCGGGCCGGGCCCTCACCCGGCTCGGCCCCGCCCTCGCCGCCGCGGGCGCCGTGCTCACCCTGTGGTCCCTGCTCGCCTGGTCGGGCGCGGGGGGGGGGGGGGGGGGGGGGCCCCCCCCCCCCACCCCCCCCCCCCCCCCCCCCCACCACCCCCCCCACCCACCCCCCCCCCCACCCCCCCCCCCCCCCCCCCCCCCCCCCCCACCCCCCCCCCCACCCCCA
>NZ_JBWKLE010000034.1:6220-26149 GCF_056430495.1 Streptomyces sp. NPDC045967
CTTGTGTTCCTTTTCCCCCCTTTTTCTCCCTTGCTTTTTGTTTGGTGCTATTTCCCCCTCCCCCCCCCCCCCCCCCCCCCCCCCCCCGCGGCCGCGCTCGCGGACAGCGCCCGCAGCGGCGTCCTCGCCGGTGACGTCGCCGCCAGCCTGACCCGTGCCGGGCAGGGTTTCGCAGTGGGCGCCCTCCTCGGAAGCGCGCTGGGCTTCGCCACCGGCTACCTGCCGGGCCTGTCCGCGGCCGTCACCCCCGTGGTCTCCTTCCTGCGCCCGATACCGGCCATCGCGCTGGTGCCGCTCGCGACCGCCTGGTTCGGCATCGGGGAGACCGCCAAGCGTCTGCTCATCGCCTACGCGGTGCTGCTCGCCGTCTGGTTGTACGTCCACGACGGCGTGTCCCGGGTGCCCGTGTCCCACCTGAGGGCGGCCCGGTCTCTGGGGGCGCCCTTGCACAGGCGCTTCGCCGAGGTTCTGCTGCCCGCCGCCGCGCCCGCGCTGCTCGCCGCGTTGCGGTACGGGGCCTCGGTGGCGCTGCTCGCCCTGGTGGCGGCGGAACTGGGCGGCGCGGACAGCGGACTGGCCTACCGGCTCCAGGTGGACGGCCAGTTCCTGCGCGTGGACCGGATGTTCGCCGGGCTGCTCGTGCTCGGGCTGCTGGGCGTCGCCGTCGATCTCGTCCTGGCCGCGGCAGGCCGCCGGTTCGTGCACTGGAGTGCCTCGTGAGCCCGGGCGTACGCCTGGAGGGGGCGTCGGTCCGCTACGGGCCCGCCCTGGTCCTGGAGCGCACCGACCTGGAGTTCGGGCCGGGTTCGTTCACCGCGCTGCTGGGGCCCAGTGGGTGCGGCAAGTCCACCGTCCTGAACCTGGTGGCCGGGTTCGTGCGACCGACCGAGGGGCGGGTGGCGGCAGGTTCCGCTCCGGTGCGCGGTCCCGGCCCGGACCGGGGCGTGGTCTTCCAGCACTACGCGCTCTTCCCGTGGCGAACCGCCCGCGGCAACGTCGAGTTCGCCCTCAAGCGGCTCGGCCTGCCCCGTGCGGAGCGCCGTAACCGGGCCCTCGCGGCACTGGCCGAGGTGGGGCTCGCGGACGGCGCCGAGAAGTACCCGGCGCAGCTGTCCGGCGGCATGCGGCAACGCGTGGCGCTGGCCCGCGCACTGGCCGCCGAACCCGACGTGCTGCTGATGGACGAGCCGTTCGGGGCACTGGACGCCCTGACCCGGACCCGGATGCAGACCCTGCTGCGGGAGCTGTGGCAGCGCCGCGGCACCACCGTCCTGTTCGTCACGCACGACATCGACGAGGCACTGGCCCTCGCCGAACGGGTCGTCGTCCTCGGCGGCAGTCCCGGCCGGGTGGTGGCCGACCACGCCGTGCCCGCCGGACCACCCGATCCGGACCTGCGCTCCCTGATCGCACGTCGTCTCGGCTCCGAGTAGAGCCGCTCGGCCCCCGCGAAGAGCCCCGCGGTCCCACCCCACGCCTGCCTCCCGCCCCCGTTCCCCTCCGTCCCGGAAAGGACCCACACCCATGCCCACACCCATGCCCACACTCATGTCCACACCCCTGCCCAGACCCCGCCCCCGCGCGGTGACCGCCCTGATGGCGGCCCTGCTCTGCGCCCTCGCCGCGGCCTGCACCAGCGCTCCCGGCTCCGCCGGCGGCGGCTCCGGCGACGCCGTCACCCTGGCGGCGAGCGACCACCTCGGCGGGGCGCCCGTCTACGTGGCGCAGGAGCGCGGACTGTGGTCCGCCGAGGGCCTCGACGCCACCGTGACCACCCGGCCCAGCGGCCGGGACGCGCTGAACGCCGTGCTCGGCGGCCAGGCGCAGCTCGGCGTCGTGGGCGACCTGCCCGCGGTCACCGCCGCGCTCGGCGGGCGCGAGCTGCGGATCGTCGCCGACCTGTCCCGCTTCTCCGACTGGCGCGTGCTGACCCGCACCGACCGGGGGATCACCGGCCTCGCCGCACTGAAGGACCGCAGGATCGGAGTCCCTCAAGGGACGAACGTCGAGTACGCCCTGTCGCGGATGCTCGACTCGGCCGGTCTGACGGCCGCGGACGTGACCGTGGTCAACCTCGCCCCCAATCAGGTCCCTTCGGCGCTGGCGCGCGGCGACATCGACGCCGGGGTCACCTTCCCCGGTTACTACGACGCCGCCCGCACCGCTCTCGGCGGCCACTACGCCGAGATCCCCTTCACCGGCTACACCGCCCGGACCCTGCTCGTCGCGGGCCCGACGGCGACCGAGGAGACCACCACGGCCGTGCTCCGGTCCCTGCTGCGCGCCCAGCGCGAGATCGCCGGTGACCAGGCCGGCGCGCGCAGGGCCGTACTCGCCCAGTCCAAGGGCGCGCTCCAGGCCGGCTACGTGGACACCTTCCAGCCCCGCTACGCGTACGGGGCCACCCTCTCGCCCGACCTGCTGGCCCAGTTGGAGCAGGAGGCCCGCTGGGCGAAGGCCGCCCAGGGACTTCCCGGCTCCGCCGACCGGGCCGCGCTGCTGCGGCATCTGCATCCAGCGCCCCTGACGGCCGCCGACCCGGCCGCCGTCACCCTCACCCGCACCGCCCCTTGAGCCCCCGAATGCCCCCGAGCCCCACCCCGAGTCAGGAGATCCCCATGACCGTCGACCAGAACACCTTGCGCCGCCGCGGCGTCGGCCTGATCGCCCACGACCCCGACCGCAGCTACGGCGGATACACCCTCTACACGCCCATCACCAGCGCCGGCGAGATCCACCTCGTCGACATCGAGGGCCGGCCCGTCCACACCTGGAACTCCCCGTACCCGCCCGGACGGCAGGCGCAGCTGCTGCCCGGCGGCAACCTCCTCTACGCCGCCAAGGACACCCGCGGCCCGACCCTCTTCCCCATCTGGGACGTCTACCACGGCGGCATCTTCCAGGAACTGGCCCCCGACTCCACGGTGGTACGCGAGACCAGGCACCCCTTCCACCACCACGACGCCTCGCCCCTGCGCAACGGCAACCTCATCGTCACCGTCGTCGAACCGCTGGACCCGGCCGACGCCGCCCGGATCCGCGGTGGCATCCCCGGATCCGAAGCGCCCGGCGGAGTGATCTACGGGGACGTGGTGTACGAGCTGACCTGGGACGGGGAGGAGGTGTGGCGCTGGGCCGCCATCGACCACCTCGACCCCGAGGACTTCCCCCTCGACCGGCACTTCGCCCGTGAGCACTGGCCCATGGCCAACACCGTCAACGAACGCGCCGACGGCTCGATCATCCTCGGTTTCCGCAGTGCCTCCTCCACCGTGGCCGTCGACCGCGCCGACGGATCCGTGCTGTGGCGCATCGGTCCCGACGTCCTCGCGCAGCAGCACCATCCGCACGAACTGCCCGGCGGCACCATCCTGGTCTTCGACAACGGCACCTACCGCGACACCACTTCCGTGCCGTACTCGCGGGTGCTGGAGATCGACCCGCGCACGGGCCGCCAGGTGTGGTCGTACGAGGACAACCCGCCGCAGAACTTCTACAGCCCCTACATGTCCAGCGCCCAGCGGCTGCCCAACGGCAACACCTTCGTCGCCGAGGGCTCCTTCGGCCGGCTTTTCGAGGTGACACCCGGCGGTGAGGTGGTCTGGGAGTTCGTGGTCCCGCAATTCCGGTCCTTCGGCGAGGGCGTCGGCCTGGAGTCCTCGGCCGGCGCCCAGAACTCGGTCTTCCGCGCCTACCGCCACTCCGCGGAGGAACTGCCCTGGCTGTGAACGACCGCCACGGCAACACCGGGTGCGTGCGCGCAGGGGACGCGGGCATGTGCGGGGTGGCCGAGTCCCCCCCCGCCGGTACGGAGGTATCGCCGTGCACATCTCGAGCCTGCTCAGTGCCGTTGTCATCGGCGCGCTCATCGGCTTCCTGGGCCGCTTGGTCGTGCCGGGCCGACAGCACATCGGCGTGCTGTGGACGCTCACCGTGGGGATCGCCGCCGCCCTGGCGGGGACCGCCCTCGCGAGCCTGTGGGACGTCGCCGACACGCGCGGCGTCGACTGGACGGAATGGCTGCTCCAAGTCGGCCTGGCCGCCGGGGCCGTGTGGTCCCTGTCCCGGGTCAAGGGGTTCCGGTGAGGGCGGTGGAACCGGCTGCGGCCGGAGCCCGGCCTGTTTGAGGTCCGGGCAGGTGGTCATGCGCGGCAGGAGGAAGTCATGGCCGACACATCTGACAACAACACACAGAAGAAGGCGGAAGGGCGAGCTCATCGGCTACCGGCGTACCCGCCGCTACAAAAGGGGTCGTTCGGACCGCCGCTGACAGCGGCGGCTTCCGCCCCCGTCCCGAAGAGAAGGGGGAACAGACCAATGACTGTCGTTCCTGCCCAGCCCGCGCCCGCTGCCTCCGGTGGCGGCTCCAGCGGCCTTTAAGGCGTACTCGAACTCGTCCTGGACCGCGGTCTGGTCATCGACGCGTTCGTACGGGTCTCCCTGGTCGGCATCGAGTTCTCGAGGCCTGCAACCGCCTGGACCTCGAAGCCGGACCGCGCAAGAGCCCGAACCTGCCCGATCTCGTCGGCCAGACGGCCGAGTCAGGGGCCCGGGGCAAGGCCAAGGGCGCCCTCAGCGGCGGCGCTGCCCAGACCATCTCCGACGCGTTCAGCCAGTCCCGTGACGAAGACGCCGAGGAGAAGTCCGAGAGCCGGCCGCGCCGACGCACCAGCATCCGACGGGAGGAGAAGGAATGAGCACCTACGTCTACGGCATCACCCGGGCCTCGCGAGAACTGCCCGACACCCTCGACGGCATAGGCGAGCCGCCGCTGCCGGTCCGCACCGTACGGGCCGGGGATCTGGTGGCCCTGGTCAGCGACGCCCCACCGGAGCTGAAGGCCGAGCGCCGCGATCTGCTGGCCCACCAGCGGGTGGTGATCGAAGCCCAGGCGGGCGGCCCCGTCCTCCCGATGCGCTTCGGCGGCGTCTCGCCCGACGACGACACCGTCGGCGCGATCCTCACCGAGCACCACGACGCCTACCTGGAGCGTCTGGAGACGCTCTCGGGCCGCGACGAGTACAACGTCAGGGCCAACCACCAGGAGGAGGCGGTCCTGTACGCGGTTCTCGGCACCGACCCCCAGCTGCGCGCCCGGCACCAGGCGATGCGCGCGGCCGGCGGCGGCAGCCACGAGGAGAAGCTGCAGTTCGGCGAACTCATCGCCCGCGCCGTCTCGGAGCGCGAGCGCACGGACGCCGCACTGATCGAGCAGACCCTCGCGCCGTTCGGCCAGGCGGTCCACCGGGCCCCCGAGGGCTCGGGCTGGCTCGCCAACCTGTCGTTCCTCGTCGACCGCGACCGGCGCGAGGACTTCCTCGCGGCCGTCCGCGGTCTGCACGAGCAGAACGAACACATCCAGGTGCAGGCGACCGGACCGCTGCCGCCCTGCAGCTTCGCCGACGCGGGCTGATCGCCGTGGGCCTGCTGAAGGAAGTACTGCTGCTCCCCGCCGCCCCGATCCGGGGGACGGCGTGGGTGCTGCGCCAGGTCGTCACGGAGGCGGAGCGGCAGTACTACGACCCTGCCGTCGTCCAGCGCGAGCTCGCGCAGGTGGTCGCGGCCTTCGAGGCAGGGGAGATGGACGAAGCCGAGTTCGACCGCCGGGAGGACGAACTCCTGGCGTGGACATCCGCGAGCAGCTGCGGACGGACTTGCGCGGCGTGGGTTCGGCCGCGGTGAGCGCGGTCGTCGACCGCCGTCTGGAGGCGGTGGCCGACCGGCTGCACGACCAGACACTGGGCAGTCGCCGCGCCGCGTCCTCGACGGGCAGGTCCTTCGAGCGGACGGCCGCCAAGAGCTCCGGCGAGCCTGCCCCCCGGCGTACCGCGACGTGCGCTGCCGGCGACGGCAATCCTCGAACGGGTGCTCGACAAGGGTGTGGTCATCGCCGGAGACATCCGCATCAACCTGCTCGGCATCGAACTGCTCACCATCAAGCTCCGCCTGGTCGTCGCCTCGGTCGACCGCGCCAAGGAGATGGGGATCGACTGGTGGGAGCAGGACCCCGCCCTGTCCTCCAAGGCCCGGCACCGCGAACTGGGCCGGGAGAACGACGAACTGCGACGGCGCGTCGCTGAGCTGGAAGCACGCCGGGAAGAGGAGCACTCGTGACCCAGCCGCTGCTCTACGTCTACACCGTGCTGCGGACCGCGGCCCCGCCGGCGCCGCCCCTGGCGCTCGACGGGCCCGCGGCCGTGCTGGGCACCGGCCTGGAGCTCGTCGAGCACGAAGGGCTGACGGCGGTCGTCGAGCCGGTGGACCCGGCCGACTACGACGAGGGGCCCCTGCGCGCCCGCCTGGAGGACCTCGACTGGCTGGCCGCCATGGCCCGGGCCCATCACGAAGTCGTCGCGCGCGTGGGCCGCCACACCACCACCGTTCCCCTGCGGTTGGCCACCATCTGCCGGGGCCGACCCGGCGTCCAGCGGATGCTGGCGGAGCCAGGCGCTTCCATCGGCGAGGCGCTGGAGCGGGTCGAGGGCGCCGAGGAGTGGGGCGTCAAGCTGTACGCCCAGCCCGAGCCCGCCGGCCCGCCGCCGACGGAAGCGGGCACGCAGTCCGCCGCGGGCGCCCCGTCGGCCGCGACTACCTGCGCCGCCGGCTGACCGACCGCCGGGCACAGGCCGATCGCAGCGGGCGCACCCAGCGGGCGGCCGAAGCGGTGCACGAAAGGCTCACCCGGCAGGCGTCGGGAGCCGTACTGCACCCGCCCCAGCAGCGGCAGCTCTCCCAGGTACCGGGGGACAACGTCCTCAACGCGGCCTACCTGGTGCCCACGGCCGAGCGGCAGGCGTTCCTCGACAGCGTCCCGACGGCCGACGACCTGCCACCGGGAGTCAGGGTGGAGGTCACGGGGGAAGGAGGGCGCCGCATGAGCCGGCCGCAAAGGCTCGACCTCGACCCCGACACGGTCGAACGCGACCTCGCCTGCCTCGTCCTGACCGCCATCGAACTCCTGCGCCGGCTCATGGAGCGCCAAGCCCTGCGCCGGGTCGTGAGCGGCGGACTGACCGAGGACCAGGAGGAGCGCTTCGGCCTGACCCCGATGCTCCTGGAAGACCGGATGGAGACCCTGCGCACCCGGTTCGGGCTCCAGCCCGAGGACCTCAACATCGCCCTCGGCCCGCTGGGCAGGCTGCTGTGACACCCGAGGGGTTTAGGGGACGGACTTCTGGTCAGACGCGGGACATGACCGAATCGGAGACGACCACCAACAGCTTTTCCACGAGCCGTAGTTCCTCCAACGGAACGAAGAGCTCCCAGGCCGCCGAAGCGGCACGCGACGGAGCGAAGACGGCCTCCACCACGGCGAGCGGTATCGGGGGCACGCTCACGAACCTGCCCGCCCCGCTGGCGGAGAAGACCGCCGCCGCCGCGCAGGCCCTGCGCGGCACGGTCGGCCGGGCGGGATGGATCTGGACGGCGATACGGGACCGCAAGGCCGTCGTCGCCGGAGCCGCCACCGCGAGCGCGGCCGTCGTCACCACCGCCTACACGGCGGGCCGCCGTGCCGGACTGCGCCAGCGCGGGCCGATATCCAGGCTCACCGGCGGCCGCATCTGACCGGCGCTGCCCCGCTTTTCCCCCGATCGGCCCAGCATGGCAGGGGGGGACGCGGGGCAGACGAGCGCAGCCGTGCAGCCCAGCCAGGAGGCCTCCTCGATGTCCCGCGTGTCCGCTCTGATCGTCGTGCGCCTCGATGCGCCGTCCGACCACGTTCTTCTGCTCGCCCGTTTCTCGTACGACGCGGACGATCCGTACGCCGTCCAGGCCGAATTCCTCGACGGCCCCAACGTCTTGGCCTGCTGGCACTTCGACCGGCAGATGCTGGCCGAGGGGCTGCACCGTCCGGTGGGGGAGGGCGACGTCACCTTCCGCCCGGGCGAGAGAGCCGGCGTCGAAGAACTCCGGGTCGACCTGCGCGGCCGCAGCACCGAGCCGGAGGGCGAAGCGGTCCTCTTCGTGGACGCCCGCGCGCTCAAGGGCTTCCTGGAGCAGACGTACGCGGTCGTCGGCGACGGGGATGAGTTCCTCGACCTCGACACGCTCCTCGACGAGTTCCTGGCCCGATGACGGCCCGGACGCCCCGCCGGAACGCCGACCGCTGCGCCATACGGAGGCTCGTTCCCGCCGGAGGGTTTCACCCGGCCTGATGGCGGCAAGGCGCTGCTCATGGTGCAAATCGGGTACACGATGATGACAGAGCAGGCCGGGCCGCGGGAACTCGTGGCGCACGTGGTGGGAGCGGAACGGGCGGGCTTCGACTTCTCCGTGATGTCGGACCACTCGTTCCCCTGGCTCGAGTCGCAGGGGCACGCCCCGTACGCCTGGAGTGTCCTGGGCGCGGCCGCGCAGGCGACCTCCCGCATCCCGCTGATGACGTACGTGACCTGCCCGACCTTCCGCTACCACCCGGCCGTCGTCGCGCAGAAGGCGGCGACCGTGCAGATCCTGTCGGAGGGCCGCTTCCGTCTGGGTCTGGGATCCGGCGAGAGCCTGAACGAGCACATCGTCGGTGCCGGCTGGCCCGCCGCCCACGTCCGGCTGGAGATGCTGGAGGAAGCCGTCGACATCATCCGGCGGATGTTCACGGGCGAGAACGTGATCCACCACGGCGCGCACTTCGACGTCGAGAACGCCCGGCTGTGGGACCTCCCCGACACGCTGCCGCCCATCGGGATCGCCGTCTCGGGACCCCGCTCGTGCGAGCTCGCCGGCCGCCACGGCGATCTCGTGATCGCCACGGAACCCAAGGCGCAGCTCCTGCGGGACTTCGACGCGCACGGAGGCGCGGGCAAACCCCGCGTCGGCCAGGTCCCCGTCTGCTACGACACCGACCGCGACGCCGCGGTGTCCCGCGCGCACGACCAGTTCCGCTGGTCCCTGGGCGGCTGGCACGTCAACTCGGAACTCCCCGGCCCGGCCGCCTTCGAACAGGCCGCGCAGTACACCCGGCCCGAAGATGTCGCGGAGTCCATTCCCTGCGGTGACGACGTCGAGGCGTTCGTCGAGGCGGTACGGCCCTATGCGGAGGCCGGGTTCACCGAAGTCGCCCTGGTCCAGATCGGGGGCGACCACCAAGAGCCGTTCCTGGAGTGGGCCGAGGCCAAACTGCTGCCCGCCCTACGGAAGCTGTGAGGACACCGCCACCATGAACCGCGCCGCTCTCTTCGACGTCGACGGCACCCTCGCCGACACCAACCACCTGCACGTCACCGCCTGGTGGGAAGCGCTGCGCCAGGCTGGGCACCAGGTGCCCATGCACGCCGTCCACCGGGCGATCGGCCTGCCGGGCGAAGACCTCCTCGGCCATCTCCTCGGCGAGGACCGGGACCGCGCCGAGGACGACCGGCTGAGCGCCTCCCACGACACCCTGTACGCCACGTACTTCGACCGGCTCCCCGCCTTCGACGCGGCCGCCGACCTGCTGCGCACCCTGTCGGGGGCCGGCTGGAAGGTCCTGCTCGTCACCTCGGCCAAGGACAGGGAACTCCAGGCCCTGCGCAAGGCGATCGGCGCCGACGACGCCATCGCCGACACGGCGACCTCCGAGGACGTCGAACAGGGCAAGCCCGCACCCGACCCCGTCCGGCACGCCCTCGGGCTGGTGGACGTGCCACCGGGACGTGCGGTGTTCGTGGGCGACTCGGTCTGGGACATGAAGGCGGCCGGGCGGGCCGGCGTGGCCGTCGTCGGCCTGCTTTGCGGGGGGATTCCCCGGGCGGACCTGGAGGAGGCGGGAGCGGAGGCCGTCTACCGCGACCCGGCCGACCTGCTGGGCGCACTCGGCACGAGCCCGTTCTCCCGGATCCCCGCCTGAACCGTCCCGTCCCGGCCCGTCCCCAGTGTCCCGCCCGCCGGGTGCGCCGGCCCCCTTTCCGGGGGCCGGCGGGGCCTACTGGTCGGCGCTGGGAACGGCGAGGGGGTCGCTGGGGGCCGTCTTCTTGGCCGTTTCCATCCGGGCGCCGAGTTCGGTGAGCCGGTTGCGGCCCATCGCCTTGCGGACGTCGGGGAACCACTCCTTCTCCTCTTCCTCGACGTGATGGCGGACGTTCTCCATCAGCACGCTCATCTTGGCGTCGAACCGCTCGTCCTCCGGATCGAGGTCCTTGAGCTCGGACAGCATCCACAGCACCACGTGGTGCTCCTCGACGCTTTCGAGGACGTGGTCCTTGGTGTCGGGGGCCGCCTCCCGGGCGGCCGGGTAGAAGATCTTCTCCTCGATCCAGGCGTGGGTGGTGAGTTCCTCGATCACCCGGTCGGCGATCCTGCGCTTCTCCTCGTGCGCGTCCTCGTCCGCCTTCTCGAACTGCTTGAACAGCTTCTCCACCGTCTTGTGGTCTTCCTTCAGCAGCACGATCCCGTCCATGGCTCTCCTCCACGTCGCAGTCCAACAACCCGCCGGACGGCCACTGCCGCCCCCGGCTCCTGTACCCGCTCCCCGGGACCGTGCGTCGTTCCCGGGGCCGGTTTGCCCCGTACGGGCGTCCCCGGTGTCACCGGATGCGGCGCTGCTCCTCCTCGCTCCAGGCGCGCGTGTCACGCGGCTCGACATAGGGCTCCTCGTCTTCGGGCAGTCCGCCGGCGATCGCGCGCTGGCGGCTCATCTCCGCGTCGAACTCCAGGCCGAGGAGGATCGCGAGGTTGGTGAGCCACAGCCACACCAGGAAGACCAGGACGCCCGCGACGGTGCCGTACGTCTTGTTGTAGGAGGCGAAGTTCGCGACGTAGAAGGCGAAGCCGGCCGAGGCGGCCAGCCAGATCGCCAGCGCCACGAAACTGCCGGGCGTCACCCACCTGAACCCCCGGCCCTTGGCGTTGGGCGCCGCCCAGTAGAGAAGCGCGATCATGAGCGTCACAAGGAGCACCAGGACCGGCCACTTCGCGACCGACCACACCGCCAGCGCGCTGTCGCCGATGCCGAGGACGGCGCCGGCCTGCCGCGCCAGGCCCCCGGTGAAGACCACGATCAGCGCGCCGGCGCAGGCCAGGACCATCAGCGTCACGGTGAGCGCCAGACGCAGCGGCAGGATCTTCCACAGGGGCCGGCCCTCGGGCATGTCGTAGACGACGTTCGAGGCGCGGATGAACGCGGCGATGTAACCGGAGGAGGACCACAGTGCGGCGAGCAGGCCGACGACCGCCAGGAGCGATCCGACGCCGCTGCGGCCCTGGACCTGCCGGACCGCATCGCTGATGAGCTCGCGGGCCGGGCCGGGGGCGAGCTGCTGCAGGCCGTCCAGCACCTCCTGGGCCGCCGACTGCCCGGCGATGCCCAGCAAAGACATCAGGATCAGGAGGGCCGGGAAGAGCGAGAGCACCCCGTAGTAGGTCAGCGCCGCGGCCCGGTCGCCCAGTTCGTCCTGGGTGAACTCCCTGACCGTCCCGCGCAGCACTGCCGCCCACGACCGTCCGGGCAGCTGTGAGGGCTGACCGGGAGCACGCTCCTCGACCTCCTCGCCCGGTCCCGGGCGATCGCCCCTGCCCTCGTCGGAACCTTCCCGTCCGCCGTCGCGGTCCGTGTGCGAGATGCGTGTCATACCGTCCGGGTGTCCAGTTCCGGCGCGCCCATGTCATGGGGTCCGGTGCGACTCCGGCGCGGGCCCCGGCCCCCGCGGCGGAGCGCGGCTGCGCCGAACACCGCAGCCCGGCGCGCCCGGTGGGCGGGGTGTCCCTAGCGTGGGGGCGTGGCATCACCAGAGAAGCCTTCGCCCGCCGCCTATCGCAATCTGCTCGTGGCCACGGGGGGGGGCACGCTCACCTTCTGGGCCTGGGCCCTGATCGCGCCCCTGGGCAGTGACTACCGGGACCGGCTGGGGCTGAGCTCGGTGCAGCAGTCCCTGCTGGTGGCGGTGCCCGTGATTCTCCGGCTACTTCACCCCGCGGATCGCCCGGCACGGTGAGACGCTGCCGTTCCTGGTGGTGGCCGCCGCCCTCGCGGTGTACGCGGTGCTCGCGGCCCTCCTGCTCAGGGACCGCCCCGACCGCCCGGTGCCGAGCGACTCGCCGGCCACCCGGCTCCGCCGGGCCGGACGGCTGAGGGTGACCTGGGAGCTGTCCGCGCTGTACGCGATCGGCTTCGGCGGCATCGTCGCCTTCGGGGTGTACCTGCCCACGTACCTGAAGACCTGGTACGGGCTCTCACCGACCGACGCGGGCACCAAGGCGGCCGGCTTCGCCCTGGTCACCGTGATCGCCCGCCCCTTCGGCGGCTGGCTGGCCGACCGCGTCCACCCGGCGCTGGTCACGGCGGGAGCCCTGGGCGCCACCGCCCTCCTCGCCGTCGTCCAGGCATTCGACCCCGCCCTGGACCCGGTCGGGACCCTCTGCCTGCTGTGCATCGCGGCGGGGCTCGGGACGGCGAGCGGCAGCGTCTTCGCCCTGGTGGCGCAGGCACCCCGCAGGCCCAGGTGGGCAGCGTCACCGGCATCGTCGGCGCGGTGGGCGGCCTGGGCGGGCGGCTTCGTGCCGCCCCTGGCCATGGGCGCGGTGTACGGCGCCAAGGACTCCTACTCGATCGGCTTCATGCTCCTGTCGGACCTCGCGCTCGCGGGCTGCGTGTACGCGTACGGCCGGATGCGCTCCGTGCGGCCGTACGGCGCCGGCGCGCGACCTCCCGGCGGGCGCGGCCCCTCCGTGGCAGTCGGTCCTCTCCGTGACGTTTCTGTGGTGAACCGGCTGCGCCAACGGGGTGAGTAAAGACTTTCCAAGTGAAGCGTCTGCACTCGTTCAAGGGAAGATCCACATTGCGCAAAGCGCTGTCGTGTCGCGGCGGCCCTCGCGCTTCCCCGTGCCGACGAGCCCTCCGAGGAGCCGAACGATGACTTACGGAAACAAGCTGCGGGAACAGATCGCCAAGCCGGGCACCACCCCCCTGATCGGCGTGTACGACATGTACTCGGCCTCAGTGGCGGCCCAGCACTACGACGGGATGTTCGTGTCGGGGTTCGGCTTCGCCGCCTCCTACTACGGGCTGCCGGACATCGGCTTCATCGCCTGGCCCGACATGGTGGCCTTCGTCCAGCGGCTGCGCGGCGCCTTCCCCCGCCACCACCTCCTCGTCGACATCGACGACGGCTACGTCGACCCCGAGGTGGCCTGCCACGTCGTGGAGAGCCTGGAGCGGATGGGCGCCTCGGGCGTCATCCTCGAAGACCAGAAGCGCCCGCGGCGGTGCGGGCACGCGGACGGCAAGCAGGTGCTGCCGTTGGGGGAGTACCTGGAGAAGCTGGAGATGGTGCTCGCCACCCGCAGGGAGATGGTCGTCGTCGCACGCACCGACGCGATGGAGGAGGCCGACATCATCCATCGGGCGCAGGCCCTGGCGGCGACGGACGCCGACGTCGTACTCGTCGACGGGGTGCGCAGCGTGGAGTGGATCCAGCGGATCCGCGAGGCGGTCGGCGGCAAGCCGCTGCTGTTCAATCAGATCGCCGGCGGCAAGTCGCCGAGCCTGTCCCTCGGCGAGCTGACCGACCTCGGCGTCGACGTGGCCATCTACAGCACCCCCTGCCTCTTCGCCGCGCACAAGGCCATGGACACGGCCCTGGCCGAACTGCGGCTCGCCGACGGGCGGCTGCCCGCGGTGGAGGGGAGCCAGGAGGTCGGTGTCCGGGAGTCCACGCAACTGCTGGCCAGGAACATCACGCGTCACCACCCGGTGCCGGGAGCGCGCGAGAGCGTCCGCGCGTGACCGGCGCGCGCGTCCGGGCCGCAGCCTTCCTCGCGGTCGCCGCCCTCGGCGGCGGCGCGGCTCCGGCCGCGGCCGGGAGCCTGATCACCGTCATCGACAACTCGCACGCGGACTCCGTACTCGAAGTCGACCGGACGGCCAATCTGCAGAGCGGCAGCGGCAGTGCGGGCAGCGATCACGAAGGCAGCGCCGTGGCGGTGCTCGGCACCCTCCTCCGGACGGCGGATCCGGAGCGCGGGCGCGGAGGCGGCTGATCGGAGCATCCCCCGGCGCCGTCGGGCCACTTCGGCCGGCCGGCTGCCCGAGATCCCTCAGGCAGCCGGCCGGCCGTCGACGGGGATGCCCAGGCGGTCGGCCACACCGGTGAGGGTCGCGCCGAGCGGGAGCGCGATCCGGGTCGCGGCGTACCGGTCGCCCCGGGTGGGGTCACGGTTGACGATGAGGACGGGCTTCCCGGCCTGCGCTGCCTGGCGGACGAACCGGAGCCCCGACATCACGGTCAGGGAGGACCCCAGGACCAGCAAGGAGCCCGCCCCGCCGACCAGGGCCCGGCACTGCTCGACGCGCCGCGGCGGCACGGCCTCGCCGAAGAACACCACGTCCGGCTTGAGCACCCCGCCGCACTCCGAGCAGGGCAGCACGCGGAAGTCCCCCACCTGATCGTCGGTGAGGTCGGCGTCACCGTCGGGGTTCAGCCCGGCGGCCACCGGTTCGAAGCCGGCATTGGCCTCTTCGAGCCGCCGGGCCAGCGCGTGGCGCGAGCTGCGAGCACCGCAGGAGAGGCAGACGACCCGGTCCAGGCCGCCGTGCAGCTCCAGCACGCCGTCGCTGCCGGCGGCCTGGTGCAGCCCGTCGACGTTCTGGGTGATCACACCCGAGAGCAGGCCGCGCCGCCCGAACGCCGCCACGGCGCGGTGCCCCGCGTTGGGGCGGGCGCCGCCGAACGTCCGCCAGCCGAGGTGGCTGCGCGCCCAGTACCGGCGCCGGGCCCGGTCGCTGCCGGTGAACTCCTGGTAGGTCATCGGGGTGTGGCGGCTCAGGCTTCCGCCCTCGCCCCGGTAGTCGGGGATGCCCGACTCCGTGGACATGCCCGCCCCGCTGAGCACCAGCACCCGGCCGGAACGCAGTGCCTCGGCCACCGGCTCGGGATCCGTGGTGGCGGGAAGCGGGTCCCCGGTGGGCGTCCAGGTGAGGGTGGGCCGCATGCGCATGCCCCCAGCGTACGGAAACGGGCGGAGCCCCGGCACGGGGCTGCGACAGATGTCTGCCCGTTTCCCCGCACATGTCCACACGGCCGGCGGGTCGCCGGGAAAGGCGAACGGCTCCGCCTCGCCAGGAGGGGGAGCCGTTCGCGGCGGATCGTGCCGCTTCGCGCCTGTGGCCGGGCCTGCCCGTGGTCAGGCGTGCCGGTGTCAGGCGTGCCGGTGGGAACGTCGGTTGCCGGTGACGAGGCGGTAGATGGCCAGGAGGATGACCGAGCCGATGATGGCGGCGATCCAGGTCGACAGGTCGAAGAAGCCGTCGATGGAGTCGACGCCGAAGATGACCTTGCCGAGGAAGCCGCCGAGCAGGCCGCCCGCGATGCCGATGAGCATGGTGATGATGACGCCGCCCGGGTCCTTGCCCGGCATGATCGCCTTGGCTATGAAGCCGGCCAGCAGCCCGATGAGGATCCACGCGATGATGCCCATGATGCTTCTCCTGCCTTGCCTGTGAGGTGGTGACGTTCAGTGTCAGGTTGCTTCTGCACGCTGCCGGCGATTCCAAACGTGCCCCGCACGGGGCGGCTTCGGCAGGCAGCACCGCGCGGAGCGGGCCGGGTGCCGTCCGCCCGGCGGACGCGCTCACGCGGGTGCTTCGCCGTCGCCGAAGGGTCGAATACCGCCCGCACCGCGTCACCCGGCTCCACCTGGGGAATGCGGCCGGGTATGCCCCAAACGATCACCACCCTCGCCACCCGCATCGCGCACCGCCGCCGCGAACCCGTTGCCGTCCAAGCCCTGCGGTCCACCGCGGCGGCGGTCATCAGCTACGTCGTCGCGCTCCGCCTCAGCAGCGAACCGAACCCGCTGACGGCCCCGCTGACCGCCCTGCTCGTCGTCCAAGTCACCCTGTACTCCACGCTGACCACCAGCATCCGCAGGGTGAACTCCGTCGTCGTCGGGGTTCTGATCGCGATCGGATTCAGCGCGCTGGTGGGTCTCACGTGGTGGAGCCTCGGGCTGCTCATCCTGGCCTCGCTGGTGGTGGGCCACCTGGTCCGGGTCGACGAGTTCGTCCCGGAGGTCGCGATCAGCGCGATGCTCGTCCTCGGCGTCACGCAGGTCACGGACACCGCCTGGGACCGCGTCCTGGAGACGTTGATCGGCGCGGTGGTGGGGCTGCTCGTCAACCTCCTCGTCGCACCCCCCCTGTGGGTCGGCCCGGCCGGGACCGCGATCACCGACCTCGCCGGGCGCATGAGCCGCCTGCTGAACCACCTCGGCGAGGAGTCCCTGGACAGCGCCAAGGTGGAGCAGGCCGCGGCCAGGCTGCACGAGGCACGGCGGCTCGACAACGACATCGCGCAGGTCGACGCGGCCCTGCGGCAGGCCGAGGACAGCCTGCGCCTCAATCCGCGCGTCAAGGAGGGGCTGCTCTTCCGGCTCGTGCTCCGCACCGGTCTGGACACCCTGGAGATCTGCGCGGTGGTGCTCCGCGTGGCCTGCCGGACATTGACGGACCTGGCCAAGGCCCGCCCCGACGGTCCGCTCTTCCCGGCGCAGACCACCCGCGCGCTGCGCGAGGTGCTGGTGCACACGGCCGTCGCCGTGGAGAGCTTCGCCCAGCTGATCACCGCGCAGGTCAGCGCCAACGCGGAAGAGGCCGAGGCCCGTCTGGCGGGGGAGCTGGCGGTGGCCCGGGCCAACCGCGACCGGCTCGCCGACCTGCTGCTCGCCGACGTCGGGGAGGACCCCGCGCAGTGGCAGCTGCACGGAGCGCTGCTCGCCGAGATCGACCGGGTCCTCGACGAACTCGGCGTGGAGAAGCGCTCCCAGCGCCTGCTGGAGGAGCTGGACCACCACACCCGGAGCCGGCCCGCCGGCCGTCTGCGCGGGCGCCTGCGCCTCCGTTCGGGCCGCGGCCTGCCGTAGATTGGTCATGCGCCTGACAGCAGGGCATGTACCACTGCGGTGATCAGCCGTGGACGGCGCCACCTCGCCAGGGGGACGACCTGCACATGACCAGGGAAGCCGGTGCCGTCCGCAACGAGACCCGCTGGTACACCCGTTGGGGATGGATCGAGCCGAGGACCGCGCCGGGAGGCCCCCCGCTGCCGTACGCCTACAACATCCGGCGCAGCGTCCTCGATCCGCTCATCAGGCCCCGCGCGGCTCGGACCTCCGGCGTCGATCTGCTCCTCGGTCACCGCGTGACCGGTCTGCTCCGGGAGGGCGGACGAACGGCGGGCGTACGGGCGTCGGCCGCGGAGGGCCAGCGCGAGATCCGGGCCCGGCTGGTGGTGGGCGCCGACGGCGTGACGGTGCTCGCCGTGCTGCCGGACAAGAAGCGGCTGCCGGCCTTCCGGGAAGACCTGGAGGGCAGCTGCCCGGCCTTCGTCCGCGCCCTGCCCGAGGCACCACCCGTCGACTCGGCCGAACGCGGCACGCGCGTGCGGATGGGCCCTGGAGTCCGCGCACCGGCTGGCGGAGGCGGTCGGTCCGGCCGCGTCCGGCCGCGGCGGCCGGGGTGGCCTCTACCGGTCCCTCGCGGGGTACGCCCGCAGGCACGGGCGCCGGCTGCGCGGCCACCAGTACCCCTGGAGCGGCTGATGTTCTCGGCGGCCGCGCGTGACGCGTCCATGGCGCGGCACATGCACCGGTCCGGCTCCCGCCAGGCGGGACCATGACGACAGGGCCTCGGGCCTCGCGGGATGGGACCGGCGCCCTCAGCGCCGCCCCCGCCCGGTCCGTACGGGCCGCATCCGGTGGCGCCATCGCGCGAGGAGCTCGCCGGGCGTGCGGGCCGGGGGCGTGCGTTCGGCAGGCCACTCCTCCTGCCGGGTGAGGGCGACGCTCGGCACGAGCGCGCGCGTGCCGTCCACTTCCAGTGCGCACAGGGGCACCCCGCCGGAGGTGTCGTCGCGCCCGACGCGGACCAGGAAGGGTTTCGGCGGGTCCGTGGGGAGCTCGGCCCGCAGGAGCGCGGCCGTCTTGCGGGGCGCGCGGACGGCGGCGACGGTCTTGCCGTCGACCAGGACCTCGGTGCGGCGCCGGCGCACGTCGTACAGGACGGTGATCGAATGGCCGTCCTGATCGAGGTGATAGCGGTGGTGCGTCGCCACGTCGGCCTCCCCGCAGGTACCTGCCACCAGGGTAGGACGCCGGCTGCGGCCGGTCGTGTGCTCGGCCGGTGGGGCGGCTCGGCCGGTCGGGTGTCGCGCGCGGACGCGGGGGTAGGCGCCTGCCGATGGGCCGAAACGACGTAACCGACAGGCACGGACGACGGGAAACGGCCGACGCCGGTGGACGCCGCGCACAGCCGTCCCGCAGTGCCATACCGTCGAGCCAGAGGACTGACAACCATGAGCGCCTCCAACCCGGACCCCGTCTCCAACCCGGACCCCGATCCGCGCACCACACCCGGACTCGAAGCCGGCGGCGGAGTCCCGCCGGGCGAGACCCCGCCCGGCGAATCCAGCACCGCCACCGGCGCAGGCCCCTACCGACAGGTGAAGCGTGGCTGGTCCAAGGGCCCGCTCATCGCGATCATCGTGCTGGCCGTGGTTTGCGCCCTCTTCTTCCTCGCCTACGCCATCACGATCAACACCTGACCACATGCACGACGACCTCCTGACGGCCCCGGTCCAGCCGGGGCCGTCAGGAGGTTCTTCGGTTCGGTTCCGGCGGGTTCGGTGCCGGTGCCGGTTCCCCGAGGCCGTCAGGGGGTGAAGAGCACCTTGACCGCGCCGTCCTGCTTCTTCTGGAACATCTCGTAGGCCTGGGGGGCCTCGGAGAGGGGCATGCGGTGCGTGGCGAAGTCGTCCACGCCGAGCGGGTCGTCGTCCGTCAGGAGGGGCAGGAGGTCCTCGACCCAGCGCCATACGTTGGCCTGGCCCATGCGCAACTGGATCTGCTTGTCGAACATGGTCAGCAGGGGCAGCGGGTCCGCCATCCCGCCGTACACGCCGGAGAGGGAGACCGTGCCGCCCCGGCGCACGAGGTCCAGGGCGAGGTGCAGGGCGGAGAGCCGGTCCACGCCGAAGCGCTGCATCATCCTGGCGGCCAGTGCGTCGGGCAGCATGGTGGTCAGTTGCTGGGCGCTCTTCGCCGCCGGCCCGCCGTGCGCCTCCATGCCCACGGCGTCGATGACGGAGTCGGGGCCGCGTCCGCCGGTCAGCCCCCGCACGGCGTCGGGCAGGTCCGCGCCGTACTCCTTGAGGTCGAGGGTGTGGACACCGCGTGCGGAGCTGCGCCGCAGCCGGTCGGGGACCAGGTCGATCCCGATGACGAGGCCGGCTCCCCGGTGCGCGGCGATGCGCGTCGCCATGTCGCCGATCGGGCCCAGGCCCAGCACCGCGACGCTGCCGCCGGGCGGGATCGCCGCGTACTCCACGGCCTGCCAGGCCGTGGGCAGGACGTCGGAGAGGTAGACGAAACGGTCGTCGGGGCCGTCCTGCGGCACCGGAATGGGCAGATTGTTGCCGAACGGGACCCGCAGGTACTCGGCCTGTCCACCGGGCACCTGCCCGTAGAGCTTGGTGTAGCCGAAGAGGGCCGCGCCGCTGCCGTACTCGTGGACCTGCGTGGTCTCGCACTGCGAGTGCAGGCCGGTGCCGCACATGTGGCAGGTGCCGCAGGAGACGTTGAACGGGATGACGACCCGGTCGCCGGGCTTGACCCGGGTGACCTCGGGGCCGACTTCCTGCACGATCCCCATGGGCTCGTGGCCGAGGATGTCACCGGCATCCATGAAGGGGCCGAACAGCTCGTAGAGGTGCAGGTCGGAGCCGCACAAACCGGTGGTGGTGATCTTCACGACCACGTCCGTGGGATCCTTGATCACGGGATCGGGAACGGTGTCGACGCGTACGTCGCGCTTGCCGTGCCAGGTCAGCGCCTTCATGTGGACTCCCGGGTTCGACTCGGTCAGCGGGGCCGGGGGGGGGGGGGGGGGGGGGGGGGGGGGGGGGGGGGGGGGGGGGGGGGGGGGGGGGGGGGGGGGGGGGGGGGGGGGGGGGGGGGGGGGGGGGG
>NZ_JBWKLE010000035.1:0-25697 GCF_056430495.1 Streptomyces sp. NPDC045967
CATCGTGTCCAGCGAGGCCAGCAGCATCGCGATCATGACCGCCACCAGGACGACCCCCACACTCCGCGGCTTGCCACCCTCCGAAGTCCCGGCAGTCGTCGCTGTCTTCGCTGTCTTCGCTGTGTCCACCATGCGCCCTCCCCGGCCCGGAAACCCGGGCGCACTTACTTGCCGCCCGGCTAGTTCGCTCTTAAGGTAGGCCGCTAACTAGCCGGGCGTCAAGTAAGTTCGTAGAAGTCCATCGAGAGGGAGGGCCGACATGGCCGGCAGCACCGCGCGCAGAGCACACGGACGCCGCGGGGACACCCGCCGACGCATCCAGGACGTGGCGCTGGAGCTGTTCGTCGAGCAGGGCTACGAGAAGACCTCGCTGCGCGAGATCGCGGAGCGGCTGGAGGTCACGAAGGCGGCGCTCTACCACCACTTCAAGACCAAGGAGGACATCATCGTCAGTGTCTTCGCCGACCTGACGCGCCCCGTCGACGAGCTGATCGCCTGGGCCCGGGAGCAGCCACCCACCCTGGACACCAAGCGCGAAGTGCTCCGCCGCTACAGCGAGTCCATGAGCGCGGGGGCCTCCCTGTTCCGCTTCATGCAGGAGAACCAGGCGACGATGCGCGAGCTGAGCATCGGCGGGGCCATGCAGAGCCGGACGCTCCAACTGGTGGAACTGCTGCGCACTGAGGGCGGGCCGCTGACGGACCAGGTCCGGTGCGTGAGCGCGCTGTTCACGCTGCACGCGGGCGTGCTGTACCTGCGGCACGTGGAGGGCGACCCGGAGGAGACCCGCCGGGCGGCCCTGGAAAGCGCGACGGACCTTCTCACCCGGGCCCACCGCGGATAGGCCGGGGACTCCCGTGGCCTATCCGACGCATCCGACGCGTCCGACGCCTCCGACCGCACACTCCGGCCGCCCCGTGCGCCCGGTGCGCCCCGGCCGCCGTACCGGCCCTCCGCCCCGACCGCTCACCACAGCGGCCGCAGCGGCGGCAGGTCGTCATCCGCCATGGCCCTGATCAGGGCGGCCAGTTCGGCGCGCGGGACCCGGCGGTTCTGGGAGCCCAGGCGCTGCTCCAGTTCGCTCTCCATCTCGAACATCAGGCGCCCCGCCACCGCGAGGTGCTCCAGCGCCCGGTCGGTCAGGACGACGAGTTTGCGCCGCCCGCCCGCCGGGTGGGGCCGCCGCTCCACATAGCCGCGGGCCGCCAGGTCGTCGACGATCTGCCCGGCCGCCTGCTTGGTGACGCCGAGCTGGTCCGCGAGCTCGCTGCTGGTGGCGCCCTCGCCGTAGAGCGCCTGGAACACCAGTCCGTGCACCGGCCGCAGATCGTCGTACCCGGCGGCGTCGAGCCGGGATACGAATTCGGACAGGACGAGTTGGAAGGACATGCCGAGCAGATAGGTCAGCTCAGCTCTGGCCAGCGGGTCTGCCGCCTGGCGTGCTTTCGCTCCGGGGCTTCCGGTCTCTGCTGTGGACTCCATCCGGCCATGCTGCCACACCTTGGAAAGACGCTTTACTCCCACGACGCCCTCCGGACTCCAGCAGAACTCGAGCCGTTCTCCGTTACCCGCGGGAACGCTCTCGGCGCGGTCCTCTTTGCCGTTTGACACCCACGACTAAAGCAGCTTTACTCGTGGAGCAAGCGAAGTAAAGCTTCTTTACACACGGAGGTCGCAATGAACGTGGTCAGCGAGAGCGAGCAGCGGACTACCCGCACCCCGTCGGGTGCGATGTTCGGCCTCGCCGCCCCCAGCCAGGGCAGCACGGAGATCAGCACCTGGCGTGTGGAGCTCGGCGCGGACTCCTCGACGCCGGTCCACATCATCGACCGCGAGCAGGTCTGGATGCCCCTGTCCGGCGCGTTCAAGGTGACCATCGACGGCGAGGACGGCGAGGTCAAGGCCGGCGAGGCCGTGGCGATCCCCGGCGGGGCCGTGCGTCAGCTCACCGCGGTCGGCGACACCCAGGCGCTGGTCGCCATGGCCGTCGGCGGCCAGGCCAGCATGCCCGGCAACGAGGACAAGAAGATTCCGCTCCCCTGGGCCGAGTAGTAGGGCGAGCCGAACCGCGGTCCGCGCCGCCCTCGCGGCGCGGACCGCGCCGGCGGCCACCAGAGGAAAAACTCAACGAAGGACGGGCAATGAATCCCGAAGTCAGCAGCGGGCGCCGCCGGGCGATCCTGGCTCTGCTCGCATCGACGGTGCTGGTCGTGGTCATGGACCTCACGATCATCAACGTCGCGCTCAACCCCATCCAGCAGAGCCTCGACGCGACCAACGGCGAGCTCCAGTGGGCCCTGGACTCGTACCTGATCACCTTCGCGGCGTTCCTCTTCACCGGCGGCGTCTGCGCCGACCGGTTCGGCCGCAAGAAGACCCTGATCACCGGACTCGTCCTGTTCGGTGTCAGCTCGGTGCTCGGCGCCTTCGCGACCGACATCGTCCAGCTCATCATCTGGCGCGCCGTCATGGGCGTGGGCGCGGCCGTGGTTCCCACGGTCACCCTCGCCATCCTCATGAACGTCTTCCCGCCGGCCGAGCGCCCCAAGGCCATCGCCGGCTGGGCCGCGGCCGCCGGTGTGGCCATGGCGGTCGGTCCGGTCCTCGGGGGCGTGCTGCTCGAAGCGTTCTGGTGGGGCTCGATCTTCCTCATCAACGCCCCGCTCATCGCCATCGCCGTCGCCCTGATGATCGTGCTGGTGCCCGAGTCGAAGAACCCGGTCCGCACCGCGTTCGACCCCCTCGGCGTGCTGCTGTCGATCGTCTCCGTCGGCCTGCTGGTCTACGGCATCGTCCTCGCGGGTGAGGACGGCTGGAGCAGCACCGGTGCGCTCGGCGCCATCGCGGGCGGTCTCCTCCTGCTCGTCGGGCTGGTCCTCTTCGAGAAGCGGATCGCGGCCCCCTCGCTCGACGTGAGCCTCCTGAAGAACGCGCGCTTCTCGGCCGGCACCGGGGCCATCGCCCTGTGCTTCTTCGCGCTCATCAGCTCGATCTTCATCTCGCAGTTCTACTTCCAGGCGGTCCTCGGCTTCTCGCCGCTGGAAGCCGGCCTGCTGGTGCTGCCCATGGGCATCGCCTCCATGGTCGTCTCCGCCCGCTGCCCCAAGCTCGTCATGAAGTTCGGCCCCCGCGCCGTGGTCGCCGCGGGTTCGGCGGCCATCGCCCTGTCGGCCCTGGGCGCGGCCTTCTTCGACGCCGGTACGCCGACCTGGCTGCTGATCGTCACGCAGCTGGTCCTGGGCGTCGGCTGGGGCTCGATCATGGCCCCCGCCACCGCCTCGCTGATGTCCGTCGTCCCGCCGGTCAAGGCCGGTGCGGGCCAGGCGGTCTCGCAGACCGCCCGCCAGGTGGCCGGTGCCCTCGGCATCGCGATCATCGGAAGCCTGCTGAGCTCCGGCTACCGCTCCTCGATCGGCGACGCGGTGAACGTCCTGCCGGAGGCCCTGCGCGACGAGGCCGCCGGATCCATCGGCGGCACCATCCGGGCCGTCCAGGCCGCCAAGCTGGGCGACCAGGCCCCGGCGCTGCTGGCCAAGGCGTCCGACGCCTACGTCAGCGGCATGCAGTCCACGCTCTTCGTCGTCGCCGGTGTCGCCCTCGCCTCGGCCCTGGTGGCCCTGCGCTGGCTCCCCAAGACCCCGCCGGCCCCGCCCGGACCCCCGCCGGGCGCGGCCGCCCCGGGTGCCGCGGCCCCCGGCGCCACGGCGCCGGGTGCCCAGGCACCGGGTACCCCCGCGGCCCCGCCCGCCCCGGCGAAGGACGAGCCGAGTCTCCGTCCCTGACCCGGCGCGCGCCGCGCCGCCCCTCAGTGCCCGCCCGCCCCTTCGGGGTCGGCGGGCACTGTTGTCCGCACCCGGCCGCCACGGCCGCGGAAAAAGGGCCCCGGGCGCACCCGCCGCCGCCCGGTCCCGGCCTCCCCCCACCCCGGGCCGCCACCCCCGGGCCGCAGCACTCCCCTGTGGGAAACCCACAACCGCACCGCATCCCCGGCGGGGCCGCACCGCGGCCGCCGTCCCCCCGCACTTCCCGCACTAAACGGAACGCAACTTCCTTAATTTCTGGGCCTGTTGACCGCATCACGGACATGCCAGGACAACCCGTCCCGCCGCACGCGGACGGTCGAAGAACGATCCATCAGCGCTCAAGTGTTGCCACGTTATGTACAAACGGAGGGGGTTCTCATGCAGATGGGCAAGGGTTCCGGGCACATCGACACGTCCAGATGGGACACGGTCGAGGCCGTATCGCAGTGGTTGCGCGAGGAGATCGCCGTACGGTCGGGACGCGCACCCGACGAGATCCGGGACGACGACCTCTTCTCGAGCATCGGCATCGACTCCATGCGCGCCGTCGCCCTCATGGGCGACCTCTCGGAGCTGACCGGCAGCCGGCTCTCCCCGGCGCTCATGTGGTCGCACCCCAGCATCGCGGCGCTCGCCGCCCGCGTCGTCGAGGGCGAACCCGACGCACCCGCCGAGCTCCCGGACACCTTCCGGGCCGCGCCGGGCGGCGTCCGCGAGCCGATCGCCGTCACCGGCATGGCGTGCCGCCTCCCGCAGGCCGACACCCTGGACGAGTTCTGGGAGCTGCTGCGCTCGGGCACCGACGCGGTGAGCGAGGTTCCGGCCGAGCGCTGGGACGCCGCCGCCTACCTCGACGCCAACCCGGGCGCCGCCGGCAAGATGGTGACCTCGCAGGCCGGCTTCCTGCGCGGCCCCGTGGACACCTTCGACCCGCTCTTCTTCGGCATATCCCCGCGCGAGGCGCAGGAGATGGATCCGCAGCAGCGGCTCTTCCTGGAGGTCGCCTGGGAGGCGCTGGAGGACGCCGGCCTCTCCGACGGCCGGCTCTCCGGCACCGCGACCGGTGTCTTCGCCGGGGCGATCTGGCACGACTACGCCGACCTCGGCGCGGCCGACCCCGCCGGCACCTCCCTGCACACGGCCACCGGCCGCGCCCTGAACATGGTCGCCAACCGGCTCAGTTACGTCCTCGGGCTCACCGGCCCCAGCGTCGTGCTGGACTCGGCGTGCTCCTCCTCCCTGCTCGCGGTCCACCTCGCCTGCCAGAGCATCTGGGCCGGCGAGTCCGAGACCGCCGTCGCGGGCGGGGTGAACCTGCTGCTCAGCCCGGAGACGATGGTCTCGCTCAGCAAGTTCGGCGGCCTCTCCCAGGACGGCCGGTGCAAGGCGTTCGACGCCCGCGGCGACGGCTTCGGCCGCGGCGAGGGCGCGGGCGTCATCGTCCTCAAGCCGCTGTCGAAGGCGCTGGCCGACGGCGACGACATCTGGTGCACGATCCGCGGCACGGCCACCAACAACGACGGCCTGAGCAACGGGCTCACCGCCCCCAACCCGCTCGCCCAGGAGGCCGTGCTGCGCGCCGCCTGCCGCCAGGCCGGCATCTCCCCCGCCGAGGTCCAGTACGTCGAGACCCACGGCACGGGCACCGCGCTCGGCGACCCCGTCGAGGCCACCGCGCTCGGCGCGGTCTACGGCCGCGGCCGCGCCGAGGAGGCGCCGCTGCGCATCGGGTCGGTCAAGAGCAACATCGGCCACCTCGAGGCGGCCGCCGGAATCGCCGGCGTGGTCAAGACGGCCCTGGCGCTGCGCCACCGCCGCATCCCGCCCAGCATCCACTTCCACACGCCCAACCCGCACATCCCCTTCGGCGACCTGCGCCTGCGGGTCACCGCGGCGGAGGAGCCGTGGCCGCAGACGCAGGGCCCGGCCCGGGCGGGGGTGAGCGCCTTCGGCTGGGGCGGCACCAACGTCCACGTCGTCCTCGAGGCCCACGACGCGCCCGCGCCGCTGACCCTGCGGGAGAGACCCGGCCCCGGCACCGCAGCCGTCTCCGCCGGCCACCCGCAGGTGGCCTTCATATGCTCCCCGTACGGGCAGCAGTGGGTCGGAATGGCCCGCGCCATGCTCCGTACGGAACCGGTCTTCCGCTCCGTGCTGGAGGACTGCGACCGCGAACTCGCCCGGCACACCGGGTGGTCGCTGCTCGACGAACTGCACGCCGACGAGGACACCGCCCGCAGCGGCGACGTCGGGGTGATGCAGCCCCTCCTCTTCGCCATCCAGGTCGGCATCGCCGCCTGGCTCGAGGCCTGCGGAATCCGCCCGGACGCCGTCGTCGGCCACAGCCTCGGGGAAATCGCCGCCGCCGTCATCGCCGGCATCCTCGACCTGCCGGACGCGGTCCGCCTCATCCACCACTACAGCGACCAGCAGCGCCGCGTCGCCGGATCCGGCAGCGGCATGGCCGTCGTCGAGCTCTCCGCCGCCGACCTCCAGCAGCGCCTCGACGACCGCGCCGGCGGCGAGGACATCTCCGTCGCCACCCAGAACGGGCCCCGCACCACCGGCCTCGCCGGCCCCCGCGCCGCGCTGGAGGCCCTGGTGGCCGACCTGAAGGCCGAGGGCGTGCTCTGCGGCATGATCCGCGTCGACCTGCCGGCCCACAGCCCCGGCATCGACCCGATCACCGCCGATCTCGAAGCGGCCATCGGCACGCTCACCCCGCGGCCCGGCCGCATCCCGATGATCTCCTCCGTGACCGGCGAGCCGCTGGACTGGCGGGAGGCGGACGCCTCCTACTTCGTGCGCAACCTGCGCCGGCCCGTCCTGCTGGCCCCGGCCACCGCCCACCTGCTGACCCGCGGGACCGGCGTCCTGGTCGAGATCAGCGCCAACCCGGTGCTGGCACCGGCGCTGCGCCAGTCCGCCGAGGAGTACGGCGGCACCGCGACCGTGCTCGGCACCATGCGCCGCGAGGGCGAGGACGACCGGGCCGGTCTGCTGGAGACCCTCACCGCCCTCGCCGACCTCGGCTTCGAGGTGCGGCTGCCGGACGAACGGCCGCCCACCGCCGAGCTGTTCACCCTCTCCGCCCGCACCCCGCAGGCCCTGCGGGACCTCTCCCGCTCCGTCGCCGCCACCCTGGCGGACGGCGCCGCGGCCGAGGCCCCGGCAGAAACCCCGGGTGACACCACGGGCGGCGCCACGGCGCCGGACGGGCTCCCGGACCGGCTTCCGGACCGGCTCCCCGCCCTGGCCCGGGCGGGCCTGGAGCGGGCCCACCACCCCTACCGGCTCTGCGTCGTCGCCCGCGACACCGCCGAGCTCGCCGAGGCGCTGGCCGCCCACGCGGACGGCGAGCGCCCGCCGCAGCTCCACGAGGGCGCGAAGCCGGCCGAGTCCCGGCCCAAGGTCGCCTTCGTCTTCCCCGGCCAGGGCTCCCAATGGGTCGGGATGGGCCGCGAACTGCTGCGCACGGAGCCGGCGTTCGCCGCATCGATCCGCACCACCGACGCCGCCGCCCGGGCCTGGATCGACTGGTCGATCGAGGCCGAGCTGTGCGCCGACGAGGAGAACTCGCAGCTGACCCGCATCGACGTGGTCCAGCCCATGCTGTTCGCCGTCGAGGTCGCGCTCGCCGCCCTGTGGCGCTCGTGGGGCATCGAACCCCACGCGGTCATCGGGCACAGCATGGGTGAGGTCGCCGCCGCCCACGTCAGCGACGCACTCGGCATCGAGGACGCCACCCGGATCATCTGCCGGCGCAGCCTGCTGCTGCGCCGCGCCGCCGGCCTGGGCGCCATGCTGGCCTGCGAGCTGACGATGGACCAGGCCCGGGAGCTGCTCGCCGGCCAGGAGCACCTGGTGTCGGTCGCCGTCAACAACAGCCCCCGCTCCACGGTGCTGTCCGGCGACCGCGACGCGCTCACCGCGATCGCGCGGCGGCTGGAGGCCGACCAGGTCTTCTGCCGCTGGGTCAAGGTGGACGTGGCCTCGCACAGCCCGCAGATGGACCCGCTGCGCGAGGACCTGCTCCGCGCGCTGGAGGGCATCGCCCCGCGGGCCGGAAACGTCCCCGTCTACTCGACCGTGACCGGCTCGGTGGCCTCCGGCACCGAGATGGACCTCGGCTACTGGGCCGACAACCTGCGCGAGCCGGTGCTCTTCGGCGACCAGGTGGCCCGCCTCGTCGAGGACGGCGTGAGCGTCTTCATCGAGATGAGCCCGCACCCGATCCTGCTGCCAGCCGTGGAGCAGGTCGCCGCCGAGAGCGGTACGGGCGTGGCCGCGCTGCCGTCGCTGCGCCGCCGCGAGGAGGAACGCGACACCCTGCTCGGCTCGCTGGGCCGGCTGCACGTCCTGGGCGCGCCGGCCCGCGTGGAGCGCGCACTGACCCCGGCGGCCCGGGCGAAGCTGCCCTCCTACGCGTGGCAGCGGGAGCGGTTCTGGATCGACGCCCCCGCCCCGGGCGCCGCCGCGGGCGGCCGGGCGCTGCGCCGGGGCCTGCTCGGCGAGCGCCTCGACTCCCCCCTCGCCCCGGGCTCCCACTTCTGGCAGATGGACCTCGACGCGACGGCCGCCGCCTCCTTCGACCACCGCATCGGCGGGGCCGCGGTCCTGCCCGGCGCCGCCTTCGCCGAGATGGCCCTCGCGATGTGCGCGCAGGTCCGGCCCGGCGCCCACCCCGTGCTGGAGGAGTTCGCCTTCCGCGAGCCGCTGGTGCTGCCCGCGCAGGGCGTGCGCCGGGTGCAGGCGGTACTGGAGGGCTCGGACGGCGAGCGGGCGCGGATCCGCTTCTTCGTCCGCGAGGAGGACGGCCCGCTGTGCGTGGCCGAGACCGGGGTCCTGTTCGGCGACGCGCCGGACCCGGGCGGGCGGCTGGATCCGGCCGCGCTGGCCGCGCCGCTGGACGAGAGCCTGGAGGGGCCGGCCTACTACCGTGCGCTGGCCGCCTGCGGCCTGGGTTACGGGCCCGCCTTCCAGGGCATCACCCGTCTCACCCGCGGCGAGGGCGCCGCCCTGGCCCGGATCGCCCCCGACCCCGCCGCCCTGCCCACCGACCCGGGCTACCGGGTGCACCCCTCGCTGCTCGACTCGGCCCTGCAGTGCGCCGTGGCGCCGCTGCTCGGCGCCGCGTGGGGTGAGGGCGCCACGCAGGGCTTCGTCAGCGAGTCCATCGGCCGGCTGCGGGTGTACGGAGCGCTCTCGGGCGAGCTGTGGGCGTACGCGCAGGTCGAGCCGGGCGGCGACGACCGGCACTGGCAGGCCCGCGTACGGATCCTGTCCGCCGACGGCACCCCGCTGGCCGACGCGGAGGGGCTGCGCGTCATCCGGCTCGACGCGGTGCCGGTCCTGGCCGCCGGCCAGGACGGTGCGGAGGGCGGACCGGCGCACGGGGCGGTCGCCGCGGAGCTCGCGGAACTGCCCGTGGCACAGCGGCGGGCCGCGTTCGAGACGGCGGTACGGGAGATCACCGCGCAGGTGGTCAAGCTGCCCGCCCGCCGCATCGACCCCGACACCCCGCTGCGCTCGCTCGGCATCGACTCGCTGATGTCGCTGGAGCTGCGCAACCGCCTGGAGGCGGCCTTCGGGGTGGAGCTGTCGGCCACGCTCATCTGGAACTACCCGACCGTGCGGGACATCGCGCCCTTCCTGGCCGGCAAGGCGGGCCTGGCGCTCGACGGCGACGAGGCGCCCGAACAGGGCCCCGAAGCCGGAGCCGGGCCCGCGGCGGTGGACGGTGCAGCAGACCCGGAGAGCCTCGAGGCCCTCCTCGAACGTGAACTCGCGGAACTCAGCGAGCGGATGGAGACCTTCTAGATGAGCAGCACAGCCGCCGCGGCCGCCCCGGCCGAAGACCGCTCCGGGGACGCCCTCG
The DNA here is from genome assembly GCF_056430495.1 of Streptomyces sp. NPDC045967. NCBI lineage: Bacteria > Bacillati > Actinomycetota > Actinomycetes > Kitasatosporales > Streptomycetaceae > Streptomyces > Streptomyces sp. NPDC045967. The sequence goes on from NZ_JBWKLE010000035.1 coordinate 9,682, forward strand.
TCAAGGCACTGTCCGCCGTCCGCATGCTGCGGGGCCGGCTGGACGCGCTGGAGCAGAAGCGCCACGAGCCCATCGCCATCGTCGGCATGGGCTGTCGACTGCCGGGTGGGGTCGGCTCACCCGGCGACTTCTGGCAGATGATCCGTTCCGGCACGGACGCGATCACCTCGGTGCCCGGCGACCGCTGGGACGCCGACGCCTACTACGACCCCGACCCCGGCGCCCCGGGCCGCACCACCATGCGGTTCGGCGGGTTCATCGACGGGGTGGACCGCTTCGACCCGTACTTCTTCGGCATATCCCCGCGCGAGGCCGCGCGCATGGACCCCCAGCAGCGGCACTTCCTGGAGGTGGCCTGGGAGGCGCTGGAGGACGCGGGCCTGCCCCGGGAGAAGCTCCAGGGCAGCGCGACGGGCGTGTTCGTCGGCGCCAACGCCAGCGACTACCTCCAGATGCAGTTGGAGGACCCGGCCGGCCTCGACACCTACACCGTCGTCGGCGGCACCAACTGCATCATCTCCAACCGGCTCTCGTACCAGCTCGACCTGCGCGGCCCGAGCATGACCGTCGACACGGCCTGCTCGTCCTCGCTGGTGGCCGTGCACCTGGCCTGCCAGTCCCTGCGCGGCCAGGAGTGCTCGACGGCGGTCGCCGCGGGGATGAACCTGATCCTGTCGCCGACGATGACGGTCGCCCACTCCAAGGGCCTGCCGCTCGCCCCCGACGGCCGCTGCAAGACCTTCGACGCGAAGGCCGACGGCTACACGCGCGGCGAGGGCGTCGGCGTGCTCGTCCTGAAGCGGCTCTCGGACGCCACCCGGGACGGCGACCGGATCTGGGCCGTCATCCGCGGCTCCGCCGTCAACCAGGACGGCCTGACCAACGGGCTGACGGCGCCCAGCGGCCTGTCGCAGCGCGACGTCATCAAGGCGGCGCTGCGCTCGGCCCGCCTTGAGCCCTCGCAGGTCACCCTGCTGGAGGCGCACGGCACCGGCACGAGCCTGGGCGACCCGATCGAGGTCGAGGCCCTGCACGAGGTGTACGGGACGGCGGACGCGGGCGGCGGGAGCTGTGCGCTGGGGTCGGTGAAGACCAACATCGGCCATCTGGAGGCGGGCGCCGGCCTGGCCGGCCTGATGAAGGTGGCGCTGAGCATCCACCACCGGGCCATCGCGCCCAACCTCCACCTGGAGGAGGTCAACCCGCACATCTCGCTCGGCGGCGGACGGCTGCGCATCCCCACCGAGGCGGCGAGCTGGGACGAGCCCGCCGAACGGCGCCACGGCGCCGTCAGCTCCTTCGGCGCGGGCGGCACCAACGCCCATGTGATCCTCGGCCCGGCCCCGCAGGAGGAGCCCGCCGCGCGGGAGCGGCCCGCGGCCCAGGACGCGCGGGCCATTCAGGACGGTGCGGCCGCCGAGGCGCCGCAGGCCGCGCGGGGCCCCTGGCTGCTGCCGGTCTACGCGGGCACCGCCGAGGCGCTGGTCCCGATGGCCCGTGCCTGGCGCGACCACCTCCGGGCCGCGCAGACGCGCGAGGAGCCGTTCTCCGCGCTGGTGCACGGCGCCGCGACCCGCCGCACCCGGCACGCGCACCGGCTCGCGGTCGCCGCGAGCACGCACGCCGAGGCGGCCGAGCGGCTGGAGATGTGGCTGGCGGACAAGTCCCCGGCCTCGGTGGTCACCGGCCGCACCGGCGGCGACATCGCCGACAAGGTCGTCTTCGTCTTCCCCGGCCAAGGCGCCCAGCGGGCCGGGATGGGCCGGGAACTGATGCGCACCTGCCCGGTGTTCGAAGCCGCCGTCACCGAGTGCGACGAGGCCTTCAAGCGGTGGACCGACGGCGGGTTCTCCGTCATCGACGCGGTCATGGGCCTGGAGGACGGGGCGCCGCTGGAGCGGATCGACGTCATCCAGCCGGCCCTGTTCGCCGTCGCGGTGGGGCTCGCCGCCCGGGCCCGCGCCTTCGGTGTCGAGCCGGACGCGGTGGTCGGCCACAGCATGGGCGAGGTGGCCGCCGCCCACGTGGCCGGCGTGCTGAGCCTGGACGACGCGGCCCGCATCATCTGCCGGCGCAGTCTCCTGCTGCGCCGCATCAGCGGGCAGGGCGCGATGCTGGTGGCGGGCCTGCCCTTCGACCAGGCCACCGAGTTCGTCGCCGACCACAGCGACCGGGTCTCGGTCGCGGTCAGCAACAGCCCCACCTCGACGGTGCTCTCCGGGGACCCGGAGGTGCTGGCCGAACTGGCCGCCGATCTCGGGGCCCGCAACGTCTTCTGCCGCCACGTCAAGGTGGACGTGGCCTCGCACAGCCCGCAGGTCGACGCGCTGCGCGAGGACCTGCTGGCCGAGCTGAAGGGCATCGAGCCCCGCGCCGGCCGGGTGCCGGTGCTGTCGACCGTCACCGGCGAACTGTGCGACGGCTCCGGTTTCGACGCCGAGTACTGGGCGTCCAACCTGCGCGAACCGGTGCTCTTCTGGGACGCCGTGGGCTCCCTGATCGACGGCGACCACGGGGTGTTCGTCGAGATGAGCCCGCACCCGACGCTGCTGTCGGCCGTCGAGCAGGCCTTCGAGCACTCCGGCCGCGAGGGGCTGGCCCTGCCGTCCATGCGGCGCGACGAGCCGGAGGCGCACGGCCTGCTGGAGATCCTGGGCTCCCTGCACGCCAACGGACTGCCCGCCGAGCTCACCGCGCTGCTCCCGGCCGCCCCCGCGCGTCCCGTGCCGCTGCCCGCGTACGCCTGGCAGCACGAGCGCTTCTGGTTCCGCGCCTCGGGCTCCGCCGGCCCGGTCGCGCTCGACGCCCGCGCCACCCGCGCGGCGGACGAGCCGGACACCGCCGGCGGGCGCGGGCAGCTGCCCGCGCTGGTGGCGGCCGTGGCGGCCGCCGAGCCCGGCGAGGCCCGCACCGAACTGGTGCGCGCCCAGGTCACCGAGGCGGTGGCCGGAACCCTGGAGCTGAGCCCCGACCGGATCGACCGGACGGCCGGCTTCTTCCAGATGGGCATGGACTCCACGCTCGCCCGCGATGCCCGTGTCCGGCTGGAGGCCCTCCTCGGCCGCCGCCTCCCGGCGACGGTGATGTTCGAGCACCCGTCGGTGCAGGAGCTGTCCGCGCACCTGCTGGTCCTGGCGGAGCGGGCGGCGGCCGAGGCCGGCCCGCAGGCCGCCGCGGCCGCGTCCGCCGCGCCGGCCCCCGCCCCCGTACCCGCCCTGATCCCCGCACCGCAGGCGCCTTCGGACCTTTCCGGGTCCGCGGACGACACCTCCCTCGACGACCTTTCCGAAGCCGAACTCCTCGCCGTGCTGGCCGCGGAGTCCGGTTCCCCGACGCCCGCAGCCGGAGCAGCCAGATGACCGACAGAGACCACGAGCGGCAGAACGTACTCGCGCAGAGCGTGCGCGAGATCCGCCGCCTGCGCACCGAGCTGGACGCCGCCGAACGCGCCCGCACCGAGCCCATCGCCATCGTCGGCCTGGCCTGCCGGATGCCCGGCGGCGCCGAGGGCCCCGAGGAGTTCTGGGAGTTCCTGAGCTCGGGCCGGGACGGCATCCGCGAGGTGCCCGAGGACCGCTGGGACACCACCCGGCACGGCAGCCGCCTCGGCGGCTTCCTCGACCGGGTCGACGGATTCGACGCCCCCTTCTTCGGGATCTCGCCGCGCGAGGCCGCCACCCTCGACCCGCAGCAGCGGCTGCTGCTGGAGGTGGGCTGGGAGGCGCTGGAGCACGCGGGCATCTCGCCGGCCGCGCTGAACGGCTCGGACACCGGGGTGTACTTCGGCGTCACCACGTACGACTACGTGCAGAGCCAGATGCAGCAGATCGACCCGGCCGAGCTGGAGGCGTACAGCCTGACCAGCAACGCCTCCACCTTCGCGGCGGGCCGGTTCTCGTACTGGCTGGGCCTGCGGGGCCCCAGCCTCTCCGTCGACACCGCGTGCTCGTCCTCGCTGGTCGGCGTGCACCTGGCGTGCCAGAGCCTGCGCTCCGGGGAGAGCGGCATGGCGCTGGCGGGCGGGGTCAACGTGCTGCTGTCGCCCGAGTGGTTCACCATCGCCGACAAGGCGAACATGCTGGCGCCCGACGGCCACTGCAAGACCTTCGACGCCCGTGCCGACGGCTACGTGCGCAGCGAGGGCTGCGGGGTCGTCGTCCTCAAGCGGCTTTCCGACGCGCAGGCGGCCGGCGACCGGATCCTCGGCGTCATCCGCGGCTCCGCCGTCAACCAGGACGGCCGCAGCTCCGGGATCACCGTCCCGAACGCCGCCGCCCAGCAGGACGTGATCCGCGCGGCGCTGGCTTCGGCCCGCGTCGAGCCCGCCGAGATCGGCTATGTGGAGGCGCACGGCACCGGCACCCCGCTGGGCGACCCGCTGGAGTTGCGCGCCCTGGACGCCGTACTCGGCGGACGGGCGCCGGGGGAGGAACTGGTCGTCGGCTCGGTCAAGAGCACCATCGGCCACCTGGAGCCGGCCGCCGGCATCGCCGGGCTGATCAAGGTCGTGCTCGCGCTGCAGCACGAGGAGATACCGGCGCAGCTGAACCTGGAGGAGGTCAATCCGGAGATCGGCCTCGAGGACCTCTCGGTGGTCTTCCCGAGGACGGCGGTGGCCTGGCCGCGCGGTGACAGGCCCCGCCTGGCCGGCGTGAGTTCGTTCGGCGCGAGCGGCACCAACGCCCACGTCGTCGTCGAGGAGGCGCCGGCCGTCCCGGCCGCCGCCGACTCCGCGGACGGGCGGGCCGGGGGCGAGCGGACCGCGCAGCTGCTGGCGCTGTCCGCCAAGAGCCCGGCCGCGCTCGCCGAGGTGGCCGCCCGGCACGCCGCGTACCTGGACGGGCCGGACGCGGCCCCGCTCGCCGACGTCTGCCACACCGCCGCCACCGGCCGCGCCCCGCTGGCGCACCGGCTGACCGCGGTCGCCGGGTCCGCCGCGGAGATGCGCGAGAAGCTCGCCGCGTTCGCCCCCGGCGCGGTCCTGCCGGCGGGTGTGCGCACGGGCCACGTGCCGGGCGGCGCACAGCCGAAGGTGGCCTTCCTCTTCACCGGGCAGGGCGCGCAGTACGCGGACATGGGCGCGGGCCTCTACGCGAGCGAGCCGGTCTTCCGGGAGGCGATCGACCGCTGCGACGCGATCGTCTCGGAGCTGACGGACCGCTCGCTGCTGTCCGTGCTGCACCCGGCGCCCGCCGACGCCGCGCTGGTGGACGAGACCCGCTGGACCCAGCCGGCCCTGTTCGCCGTCGAGTACGCGCTGGCCGAGCTCTGGCGCTCCTGGGGCGTCACGCCGGGCGCCGTGCTCGGCCACAGCATCGGCGAGATCGTCGCGGCCTGCGTGGCGGGGGTGCTGTCCCTCGAGGACGCGCTGACCCTCGCGGTGCGCCGCGGCAGCATGATGCAGGAGCTGTCCGTGGAGGGCGCCATGGCGGCGGTCTTCACCACCGAGGAGCGGCTCGCCGAGGCGCTGGCGCCCTACGAGGGCGAGCTGTCGGTGGCCGCGGTCAACGGCCCCGAGTCCCTGGTCGTCTCGGGCGGCGCCAAGGTGCTCGAGGTGCTGCTCGCCGGCCTGGCCGCCGACGGCGTGAAGTCCAAGCGGCTGACGGTCACCCGCGGCTTCCACTCGCCGCTGATGGACCCGGTGCTGGACGGCTTCGAGGCCGTCGCGGCGTCGCTGACGTACGCGGCCCCCCGGATCCCGGTCGTCTCCAACGTGACCGGCGAGCCGCTGACCGGCCCGCAGGCGTTCTCGGCGGGCTACCTGCGCGAGCACATCCGCCGTCCCGTGGACTTCCTGCGGGGCATGACCGCCCTGCACGGGCTGGGCTTCCGGGTGTTCGTGGAGACCGGCCCGCAGCCGGCGCTGTCCGGCATGGCCAAGCGGTTCCTGCCCGGTGCGGGCGACGGCGAGCAGGCCCCGGTCTTCCTGCCGTCACTGCGCAAGGGCCACGACGACGGCCGGGTGGTCCTGGACAGCCTGGGCGCGCTGTACGCGCTGGGGGTCGCCGTGGACTGGGCCGCGTACGACGCGGGCCGGGGCCGGCGGCGCGCCGCACTGCCGACGTACCCCTTCCAGCGCACCCGGCACTGGTTCACGCCGAGTTCCCGCCCGGCGGCCGCGCCCGCCGCGGACGGGACGGCCTCCGCGCGCCTGCTGGGCGAGCGGGTGCCCTCGCCGCTGGACTCCGTCCAGTACTCGGCGCTGCTCGACACCGCCGGCCACCCCTGTCTGGGCGACTGCGTGATGGACGGGCTGCCCGTCGTCAACATCGGCGTCTACCTCGAGACGGCCCTGCAGGCCGCCCGGGCCGACGGCGGCGGCGCGGGCGCGCTGATCGAGGAGTGCCTGGTCCTGCAGAGCATGATCCTCGACGAGGACCAGCGGGCCCGGGTCCAGCTCGTCCTGGACCCGGCTCCCGGCGGCCGCACCGCCTACCGCTACTACTCCGCCCGGCGGGACGGCGCCGGCTGGCTGCTGCACTCGCAGGGCAAGGTGGCGCCGCTGCCCGCGGCCGCCCCGGCCGCGGCCGACCTCGACGCGCTGCGGGCCCCGCTCGCCGAGGAGACCACCGGTGAGGAGTTCTACCGCCGGATGTGGCGCCGCAAGCTCTACCTCGGCCCCACCGCCCAGTGGATCGACCACGTGTGGAGCGGCGAGGGCGAGGCCGTCGCGAGGATGCGCGCGCCGCGACCCGGGGAGGCGGACGGCTACCGGCTGCACCCCGGGCAGACCGACGCGCTGTTCCAGTCGCTGTTCGCCTGCCTGCCCGATGGCACCCCGGCCGACGCCACGTTCATGCTGGTGGGCATCGACCGGTTCGCCTTCCACGGGTTCTCCGGCGTGCAGGGCGAGACGTACTGCCGGGTGCGGCTGCTGCCGTCGCCCGACCCGCAGGGCATGCTGCTCGCCGAGGCCGCGCTGTACGACGCCCGGGGCCGCACGGTGGTCGAGGCCACCGGGGTGTGCCTGCGCCGCGCGGAGAAGGACCAGTTGCTGCGCACCGACGCCGCCGCCGCTCCGGCCGCCCGGGCGCTGCCCGCCGCTGCCCCGCTCGCCGCGGCCGCCGCCCCGGGGCCGCTGGACGCGCCGGGCGTACGGGATCTGCTGACGGCGACGGTCGCCCGCGCGCTGGGCACCGTGCCGGACGCGGTCGACCGCGACGAGCCGCTGCAGAACCTCGGCCTGGACTCGCTGATGGCCCTGGAGGTCAAGGAGGCGCTGTCCGCCGCGCTCGGGGTGTCGCTGCCGCTGGTGGCGTTCCTGGAGGGCCGCAGCGTCCGCACGCTCGGCGACCAGATCCTGGAGACCCTCGGCACCCCCGAGGACGCCCCGGCCGGCTCGGGCGGGCAGGACGCCGCGGCGCAGCCCGTCGCGGGCGGCGGACGGCTGCCGGAGCTGGTCCGCGACGAGGCGGCGCGCTACGAGCCGTTCCCGCTGACCGACCTCCAGCAGGCCTACCTGGTGGGCCGCTCCAGCGCCTTCGAACTGGGCAACGTCTCCACGTACTTCTTCATCGAGGTCGACCTCGACGGGGTGGACGTGCAGCGGCTGCAGGACGCCCTGCGGCTGATGATCGACCGGCACGACATGCTGCGCGCGGTGATGACCGAGGACGGCTACCAGCGGGTGCTGCCCGAGGTCGCCCCGTACGAGATCCGCACCACCGACCTGCGCGGGTGTACGGAGGCGGAGCGCGGCGCGCGGCTGGCCGAGCTCCACGACGAGGTCGCCGGGCAGGTCTTCGACACGGCGGTGTGGCCGCTGTTCGACATCCGCGCCACGCGGGTGACGCAGGGCCGCACCCGTCTGCACATCGGGCTCGACGCGCTGATCATCGACGCGTGGAGCACCTCGCTGCTGTTCCGCGAGTGGGCGGCCGCCTACCGCGGTGAGGCGGACACGCTGCCCGAGGTCCCGCTGACCTACCGGGACTACGTGGTCACGGCCAAGGCGGTGGAGGAGACCGAGCTGCACGCGGCCTCGCTCGCCTACTGGCGCGAGCGGCTCGACACGCTGCCGCCGGCGCCCGAGCTGCCGCTGGCCGCGGACCCGGGTTCGCTGGAGGCGCCGGCGTTCACCCACCGCTCCAGCCGGATCGAGGCCGAGGACTGGTCGCGGTTCAAGGCGTACGCCGCGGCGGCCGGAGTCACCCCGTCGGCCGCGCTGTGCACGGCCTACTCCCAGGTGCTGGCCTCCTGGAGCAAGTCCAGCCGCTTCACGCTGAACGTGCTGTTCTTCAACCGGCTGCCGCTGCACGAGCAGGTCGGCAGCGTGCTCGGCAACTTCAGCGCCACCACGCTGCTGGAGATCGACTCCACGGCCTCGGTCGCCTTCGGCGAGCGGGCCGGGCGCATCCAGCGCCAGCTGTGGAACGACCTGGAGCACAGCCACGTCAGCGGTGTCGCGGTGCTGCGCGAGCTCAACCGGGCCCGCGGCGGCAACGCCCGCGCCAACATGCCGGTCGTCTTCGCCAGCACCGTCAACTTCGCGGCCAAGGAGGACTCCGCGGCCTCGATGGGCCTGGCGCAGCACCTGACCGCCATCGGCGAGGGCGGCGAGGAGGTCTCCAGCTCGATCCGCACCCCGCAGGTGTGGCTCGACCACCAGGTGGTCGAGGACGCCGGCGCGCTGATCGTGAACTGGGACGTCATCGAGGAGCTCTTCCCCGCCGGGATGATCGACGCGATGTTCGCGGCGTACCTGGACGTGCTGCGCGGCCTGTGCGTGGAGGAGGACGCCTGGCGCCGCCCGGCGCCGGCCCTCGCCCCGGCGGCCGAGCTGGAGGTGCGCCGCGCGGCCAACGCGACGGCCGGGCCGCTGCCCGCGGAGCTGCTGCACGAGCCGTTCGCGCGGCAGGCCGCCGCGCACCCCGACCGGGTCGCGGTGATCGCCCCGGACCGGGAGCTCAGTTACGGCGAACTGGACGAGCACAGCGACCGGCTGGGCCGCTGGCTCCTGGAGCGCGGCGCCGGCGCCGGCACGTTCGTCGGCATCGTGATGGAGAAGGGCTGGGAGCAGGTCGCCGCCACCCTCGGCGTGCTGAAGGCGGGCGCCGCCTACGTGCCCATCGACGCCGGGGTGCCCGCCGAGCGGCTGCGGCTGCTGTGCGAGAAGGCCGGCATCGGCCTGGTCCTGACCCAGGGCCGCGTCGAGGCGGACGTCCAGTGGCCGGAGGGGACGTCACGGCTGTGCGTGGACGGCCCCGAGGCGCTGGCCGTGCCGGCCGGCGCGCTGCCCGCCTCGCCCGCCCGCCCCGGCGACCTCGCGTACGTCATCTTCACCTCCGGCTCCACGGGCACGCCCAAGGGCGTGATGATCGAGCACACCGGCGCCCTGAACACCTGCCTGGACGTCAACGAGCGGTTCGGCATCACGCGGGAGGACCGGGTCCTGGCCCTGTCCGCGCTCAACTTCGACCTGTCGGTGTACGACGTGTTCGGCATCCTGGCCGCGGGCGGCGCGATCGTGCTGCCGGCCCCCGACGCCCACCGCGAGCCCGGCCGCTGGGCCGAGCTGGTCACCGAGCACCGGGTCACCGTGTGGAACAGCGTGCCGACGCTGATGGAGATGTTCACCGAGCACGCGCTGGCCGCCGGCATGGCCGGCACGCTGCCGCTGCGCACGGTGATGATGAGCGGCGACTGGATTCCGCTGACCCTCCCCGAGCGGATCACCGCGCTGCTGCCCGAGGCGGCCGTGTGGAGCCTGGGCGGCGCGACCGAGGCGTCGATCTGGTCCATCGCGCACCACGTGACCGGCGAGGCCGACCCGTCGCTGACCTCGGTCCCGTACGGCAAGCCGCTGCTGAACCAGCAGTTCCACGTACTGAACGAGGCCATGCAGCCGAGCCCGGTGTGGGTGCCCGGCCAGCTGTACATCTCCGGCGCGGGCCTGGCCCGCGGCTACCTCGGCGACGAGGCGAAGACCCGGGCGGCCTTCCTGCGCCACCCGGCCACCGGGGAGCGGCTGTACCGCACCGGCGACCTGGGCCGCTACCTGCCGGACGGGAACATCGAGTTCCTGGGGCGGGAGGACTTCCAGGTCAAGATCCAGGGCTACCGGATCGAGCTGGGCGAGATCGAGGCCGCGCTGCTGGCCTGCGACGGGGTGCGCGCCGCGGTCGCCTCGGCGGTCGGCGAACGCCAGGGCGCCAAGCGCCTGGTGGCCTACGTGGTCCTCGACGAGGACCGCAGCTGCGAGGTGACGCCCGAGCTGCTCGCCAAGACGATCGGCGCGGCCCTGCCCTCCTACATGGTCCCGCAGTACATCCTGCTCCTCGACGAGCTGCCGCTGACCGCCAACGGCAAGGTCGACCGCTCCTCGCTGCCGGTGCCCGGCGCCGAGGCCGCGGACGGGGACGCGGCGCAGCGGCCCCGGGACCTGACGGAGGGCGGACTGGCCGCGATCTGGTCGGAGTTCTTCCCCGGAGCCGCCTTCGGGGTGCACACCGACTTCTTCGCCCTGGGCGGCAACTCGCTGCTCGCGGTCCGGCTGATGGCCGAGATCCGGGCGCGGCTCGGCTGCTCGCTGCCGCTGTCGACCCTGTTCGCCCGGCCGACGATCGCCCTGCTCGCCGCGGCGATCCGGGAGGCCGGCGGGTCGGTGCGCCGCGCCGCCCTGGTGCCGATCCGCACCGGGGGCACGCGTCCCCCGCTGTTCTTCGTCCACCCGGTCGGCGGGGACGTGCTCTGCTACGGCGAGCTGGCCGGACTGCTCGGCGAGGACCAGCCGTTCTACGCCCTCCAGGTGCCGGACGACGAGGTCCTCGCCACGGTGCCCGAGCTGGCCGCGCACTACGTCGCCGCCCTCACCGCCGTGGCGCCGCAGGGGCCGTACCGGCTCGGCGGCTGGTCCATGGGCGGGGTCATCGCCCTGGAGATGGCCCAGCAGCTGACCGCGGCCGGGCAGGAGGTCGAGCACCTCGCGGTGGTCGACCTGCTGGAGCCCCCGGGCCCGGCGCCGGAGCGGGCGTCGGTCGACGACGCCGTCCTGCTCTCCTGGTTCGGCCGGGACCTGGCGGGTCTCGCCGGAACCTCGTGGGAGCCGGACCCGGAGCTGTTCCGGGCGGCGGACTGCCCCGACGCCGCCTTCGAGATCCTCCACACCAAGGCCGCCGAACAGGGCGTCCTGCCCGCGGGGATCGGCCTCGAGGTGTTCGGCGAGATCTACACCCGCTTCGCCCGCAACTTCCGGGCCCTGTTGTCCTACGCGCCGCAGCCGTACGCGGGAGCGACCGCGTTCCTGCGCGCCGAGGACGGTTCCACGGACGAGGCGGTCGCCGCCTGGTCCCAGCTGTTCCCCTCCGGTTTCCACTACGTCGCGCTGCCGGGCGACCACTACACGGTCATGCAGTCGCCGCACCTGCGGCTGCTCGCCGACCAGCTTTCCCTCTGGCTCGCCGGCACGGCGGCCCGACCCCTCGAAGGAATACAGTCATGACGCTGAAGTTCGGTGCTTTCATCCCTCCGTTCCACTCGCTGGGCGAGGACCCCACCACCGCCTTCTGGCGGGACCTGGACCTGATCCACTGGCTCGACGAGCTCGGCCTCGACGAGGCGTGGGTGGGCGAGCACCACTCGGGCGGCTGGTCCACGGTCAGCTCGCCGGAGGTCTTCCTCGCCGCCGCGGCCGAGCGCACCCGCCGCATCAAGCTGGGCACCGGCGTGGTGAGCCTGCCCTACCACCACCCGCTGACCGCGGCCAACCGCATCGTGCAGCTGGACCACCAGAGCGGCGGGCGTGCCATGTTCGGCATGGGCGCCGGAGTCTCGCCCGCCGACGCCCACATGATGGGCATATCCGCCGGCGACCAGCGCCGCATGATGGCCGAGTCGCTGGAGGCGCTGGTCCGCCTGTTCCAGGGCGACGAGCCGGTCACCATGAAGACCGACTGGTTCGAGCTGCGCGACGCCATGCTGCACCTGCGCCCGTACACCAAGCCGCGCTTCGACATGGCCGTCGCCAGCGCCGGCACCGAGCGGGGCATGCGCCTGGCCGGCCGGTACGGCCTGGAGGCGCTGACCTTCGCGGGCCGCCCGGGCATGTCCGAGCCGCCGCTGGCCCAGCTGTGGGCCGCGGGCGAGGAGGAGGCCGCCAAGTACGGCCAGAGCGTGGACCGCTCCAAGTGGCGCGTGGCGATCTGCGTGCACATCGCGGAGACCCGCGAGGAGGCCCTCGACCAGGTCCGCGCCGGGATGAGCCACTGGTTCCGCGAGTACGTGCGCGACACCGTCGGCGCCTCCGCGAAGCTCCCCGAGGGCCGGGAGGCCGAGGTGGCCGTGGAGACCCACACGGCGATCATCGGTTCCGTCGAGGACGCCATCGAGGGCATCGAGCGCATGCAGCGCGAGAGCGGCGGCTTCGGCACCCTGCTGGTCAACACCCAGGACTGGGCGACGCGCGAGCAGACCAAGCGCAGCTACGAGCTGCTGGCCCGCTATGTGGCCCCGCACTTCACCGGCGCCCTCGACAGCCGGCGGGCCTCCCAGAAGTGGGTCTCGGAGAACAAGGACGGCTTCGCCGCCCAGGCCCGGGAGGCCGCGGCCCAGGCCACGGCCTCCCGCTGACCACGCTCAAGGACGGAGCCGACATGCCGACCCGACTGCAAGAGAAGTGGCCCGCCGTCGACGGGGCGACTTTCAAGGAAGCCATGTCCCTGCTGGCGGCGCCGCTGACCGTGGTCACCACACGTGACGCGGCGGGGCAGCCCTGGGGGTTCACCGCCAGCGCGGTGACCTCGGTGTCACTGGAGCCGCCCCTCGTGCTGGTCGGCATCGCGCACACGTCCAGCTGCCACGGGGCGCTCACGCAGGTCCCCGAGTTCGTGATCAACGTGCTGGGGGACGAGCACCGCGAGCTGGCGGGCCGCTTCGCGACCAGCGGCGTCGACCGGTTCGCCGGCGCGCCGCTGGAGGAGTGGCCGGGCAGCCCCGGCCTGCCGCACGTCCCCGACGCGCTGGCCCTGCGCTGCGCGCTCGCCGACCGCATCACCCTGGGCGACCACGACCTGCTGGTCGGCCGGGTCCTGGACGTCCGCCTGGCGGGCTCGGACCGCCCGCTGCTGTGGTACCAGCGGGCCTTCAGAACCGCCACCTGACCCCGCGCCCGCCCGACGCGATCCGTCGGGCGGGCGCGGACGAACGTGGAGCCGGGCCGGGCCATCCCCGACCCGGCTCCACTGCGTTGCGGGCTTGCTTTGACGGCCCGGCCCGGAGAACGCACGGCCCTCTTTCGGGTGATGGCGCCAAGAAGACTTTCGAAATAGTTTCAAAGTTATGAGTACCGACCCTGCGGCCGTGAACTTCTCCGAGCTGGTGAACAAGAACTAGCCGACGCTTGCCCGACTCCAGGAATCGCCGAGACTGCTCCTGCACCGCAGGGACGGAGAGGATCTGGTCCTCACCACCGCGGCGCGGGCCGAACAGGAGCAGACCGTGGTGTCGGCAGCCACCCGCATGCTGGCGGCGATGGCGCGCCGGGAACCCGGCAGCAAGGAACTACTCCTCGACATACTGCCGGACGCCTTCCCGTGGGTCCGTTTCCTGTCCGAGCCCGATCTCCACGCCTTCGCCGTCGAACTGGTCGACACCATGCGCGCTGCCGACGCGCTCGGCAACAGCGCGTCCGTCGCCCAGCTGCTCACCGCCTGGCAGCACACCGCCGAAGTCCACTCCGACCCCGAACTGCTGGTCGTGCTGACCAGAGACCACGGCGAAGACCATGGTCCGGCACCGGACCCCCGGGACGCCGCATGACCGCGGGCCGCGGCGACCGCGCCGCACCGCCGGCGCCGGAAGACCACTGGGAAGTCCGCTTCGCGGACGCGGCGGCGGCCAAGGGCTGGGAGAGCCTCGCCCAACAGGCCCGGGAGAACACCTACCGCGCCTGGATCACCATGCGCACGAACCCCACCTTCGCAGGCACCGGCCACCCGCGAGCCACAGACCGCCGCTGAGCCAGCCGCCGGCCAGCGGGAAATCGACGAGCAGTCATGTTCCCAGTTGACTGCGGAGTAGCCCCCCCGGCTCTGAGGAGACACGTTCGGGGTGGGTCCGGCGTGGTATGGACGCCAGCCGGTGGACCCGGGCGCGCTCGTGCGTCCGAGGGGTCCGAGCACGGATCAAGTCTCAGAGCGGCAGGTTGCCGTGCTTGCGGCTCGGGCGTGGGGCGTTCTTCGCGTGCAGCATGTCGAGGGTCGCGATCAGCCGGGAGCGGGTCTCGGCCGGGTCGATGACGTCGTCCACCAGGCCGCGTTCGGCCGCGTAGTACGGGTGCATCAGCTCCGACTGGTACTCCTTGATCCGCTGCGCCCGGGTCGCCTCGGGGTCGGCGGAGGCGGCGATCTCCCTGCGGAAGATCACGTTCGCCGCGCCCTCCGCGCCCATCACCGCGATCTCGTTCGACGGCCAGGCCAGGGCCACGTCCGCGCCGATGGAGCTGGAGTCCATCACGATGTACGCGCCGCCGTACGCCTTGCGCAGCACCAGGCTGATCCGCGGCACCGTGGCGTTGCAGTACGCGTACAGCAGCTTCGCGCCGTGGCGGATGATCCCCTGGTGCTCCTGGTCGACTCCCGGCAGGAAGCCGGGCACGTCGATCAGGGTGACCAGCGGGATGGAGAACGCGTCGCAGAACTGCACGAACCGCGCCGCCTTCTCCGACGCGCCGATGTCCAGCACGCCCGCCAGGTACTGCGGCTGGTTCGCGACCAGGCCGACGGTGCGGCCGCCGAGGCGGGCCAGTGCGCAGACCACGTTCCGCGCCCACTGGCCGTGCACCTCGAAGTAGTCGCCGTGGTCGACGATCTCCTCGATCACCTCGCGGATGTCGTAGCCCTGGGTGGGGCGCGCGGGGACCAGGTCGAGCAGCGTGTCGTTGCGGCGGTCCGCCGGGTCCTCCAGGTCGCCGGCGGGGGCCAGTTCGCGGTTGTTGGACGGCAGCAGGGACAGCAGGTGCCGCACGTCCTCCAGGCAGGCGCGCTCGTCGTCGTGGACGAAGGAGGCGACGCCGGACACCGCGGCGTGGCTGTCCGCACCGCCCAGGTGCTCCATGGTGACGGCCTCGCCGGTCACGGCCTGGACGACGTCCGGGCCCGTGATGAACATCTGCGAGGTGCCGCGCACCATGAACACGAAGTCCGTGAGCGCCGGGGAGTACGCGGCGCCGCCGGCGCAGGGACCGAGGATCACCGAGATCTGCGGGATCACGCCGGAGTTGCGCACGTTGCGCTTGAAGATGCCGCCGTATCCGGCGAGGGCGGTCACGCCCTCCTGGATGCGGGCGCCGGCGCCGTCGCACAGGCCCACGATCGGGGCGCCCGCGGCCTCCGCGAGGTCCATCAGCTTGTGGATCTTCGCCGCGTGGGCCTCGCCCAGGGCGCCGCCGAAGATCCGGAAGTCGTGGGCGTAGGTGAACACGGTGCGGCCGTGGACGGTGCCCCAGCCCGTCACCACACCGTCGGTGTAGGGCTTCTTGTCCTCCAGGCCGAAGCCCGTCGCCCGGTGCCTGCGCAGACCTTCGACCTCGCAGAAGGAGCCCTCGTCGAAGAGGATCCCGATGCGCTCGCGCGCCGTCAGCTTGCCCTTGGCGTGCTGCGCGGCCGTCGCCCGCTCGCTCGGTCCGGCGACGGCCAGGGCCCGTATCGCCGCAAGTTCCGTGGCGCGCTCCCGCAGACTCTCCAACTGACTCTCCTCGCCCCTTGCTCCGGTGGCCCGATTCCGACGTTCCAGCATCCGGCCGGGCTCTCAAGCCCGGCTCGAACGCCGGTGTCAGCCGTGCGGGTCCGTCAGTAGCGGTAGTGGTCGGGCTTGTACGGGCCCTCGACCTTGACGCCGATGTAGTCGGCCTGCTCCGGGCGCAGGGTGGTCAGCCTGACGCCGAGGGCGTCGAGGTGCAGGCGCGCGACCTTCTCGTCGAGGTGTTTGGGCAGCACGTAGACGTCGGTCGGGTACTCCTGCGGCTTGGTGAACAGCTCGATCTGCGCCAGCGTCTGGTCGGCGAAGGAGTTCGACATCAC
>NZ_JBWKLE010000036.1:0-14448 GCF_056430495.1 Streptomyces sp. NPDC045967
AAGGCGGTGTGGGAGCTGCACCTGAACATGGAGCTGGAGCACCTGCGGATCGCGTGCGACCTGATGCGCCGGCACGACGGGCGCGAGCCGGAGGAAATCCTGGCCCCGGAACTGCCGAACGTGGTCACCTTCGAGCCGAACAAGGCCTACCTGCGCGATCTCCTGGCCACACAGATCGACCTCACGACGCTCGGTGCCGGCTACGTACGGGAGGCGCATGAGCGGTTCGAGGAGATGCAGGCGCAGATCCACGGGGGTGAGGCTCCTCCCAGCGACCGGGTCGTGGAGCAGCACCAGGAGATGTTCGGACGGGACTACCGCCTGGAGACCGAAGGGCCGCACCCCGACCCTGCCCAACGCGCGTGACCGGACCCGGTGGGACCATGCGGCCGGCGGCCGGGCGCCATGCGGCGCCGGGCGCACACCCCAGCTTCAGGAGGATGCCGTGAAGGACGTCAAGGACGAAGAGAAGCAGGTCGGTGACCCCGCGGCTGGCGAGGACGTGGTGGCTCTCCTTGTGCGTCAGCACGGGCAGATCCACAGTCTCTTCGACGAAGTACGGCTGAGTGGGGGGGAGGACCGCAAGGCCGCCTTCCACCGTCTGGTCCGGCTCTTGGCCGTCCACGAGACGGCCGAAGAGGAGATCGTGCATCCGCTCGCCCGCGGCGCCTTCGAGGGCGGCGACGACGTCGTACAGGAACGGCTTGCCGAGGAGAACGCGGCCAAGGAGATGCTGGCGAGCCTTGACGGCATGGACACCGGCGACCCGAAATTCATGCCGATGCTGCTCTCTCTTCGAGACGCCGTCCTCGCGCACGCCCGAGCCGAGGAACGCTACGAATTTGCCCAGCTGCGTCGTACCACTTCCCCGGTCCGCCTCATGGCCATGGCGAAGGCGGTCAGGGCAGCGGAGAAGACGGCGCCGACCCGCCCCCACCCCGGGGTGGAGAGCGCGTCGGCCAACATGATGCTAGGCCCCATGGCCGCGCTGGTGGACCGGACCCGTGACGCCATCCGCGGGGCCATGGACAAGGGCGACGACCCGGACGCCTGAAGGACTGCCTCGCAGACTCGATCCGGGCGGGGCCGGCGCCCGAAGACCAGGATCCTTGCCACAGGCGGAGACGCCGTCCGGCTGCTGGAGCACGTCGGGGAGCATGGGGCGGATCGCTTGTCCGGTGTCCGGGGACAGGCCCTGCGGCAGACGTCCTCTTCGCGATGCTCCGAGACGGCACCTTCTACGAACCCCAACCCGCCCCATCAGCTTGACCAAACCCATAGCGCCCCCCGCAGGACGCAGTGTGCGAAGTCCCGTTCGGCGGCGGCCCCTTCCCAGTCGGGCAGCACATGGCCAACCTCCGGCGCAATGGCGGTCTCGGGAAGGACCCGCAGCGGGCCGCCGCACGCGTGGAGCATCTGGCTGCGATCGACCCGGACTGGAACGGCCCCTGGCCTCTCAACTGGCAGCGCCACTACCGGGTGCTCGCCGACCTGGTCGACGCCGACGGCTACCTACCATACGTCGCGCCGGGCGTCGTCTTCGACGGCGACGACATCGGCACGTGGCGATGTCGGCAGCAGGAGCCGGGCACCTGGGCGCAGCTCCTCCCCGAGTAGCGGGCCACCGGGTCAGCGGGCGGCGATGAGGCTGACGCAGGTGAGGACCAGGGCCCCGGTCATCCCGGCCGCCGTGATCGAGACAGCAAGGGCGGGCGGCGGAGGGAGACCGTGACCGTCAGGGGGCGGGCTGTCGGTGAGCGGCGTGAGCGGCCTGGGCCTGCTCGGTGCTGGGGTGGAGGGTGAAGACGGCGTCCGTGCCGGTGAGGGACAGCAGCCGCATGGTCTGAGTGGGTACGGCGGCCAGGGCGAGGCTGCCGCCTGCTGCGATGGCGTGTCGGCGTAGCCGGAGCAGGGTGTTGAGGCCGGAGGAGTCGCAGAAGGTGACCTGGGACATGTTCAGGACCAGGTGGGGATGGGCGGCCAGCACGGTGGTGGCCTGCTCGCTCAGGCTTTGAACGGTGTGGATGTCCAGCGCGCCGGTGACGGAGGCGACGGCCAGGCCGTCGCGGGTCTTAGTCAGTACCAGTTGCGGTTGCGGTTGCGGGTCACAGTTCACCGGTGGGCCCCCTTGTGACGCTGCTCGATACGGTAGTGGTCGCCCCCGGGAGGCCGGCGAGGGCCGCCGCGCGGCCCGCGAGGTGCGGGCTAGGGCCGATCCATTCGCAGAAAAGGACGGTGGCGTCGTCCTGCAGGTGGCCGTCGTGGTGGTCGAGAACGGCGTGGATGAGGCGGCGCAGCGTTTCGGGGACGGGCAGGCCGTCGGCGTGATGGCGGATGAGGAAGTCGGTGAACCGGGCGAGTCCGAATTCCTGGTCACCGGTGCGGCGGGCTTCGGTGATGCCGTCGGTGTACAGCACGAGCCGGTCGCCCGGTTCCAGCTGGTGGCGGCACAGACGGGCGGGAAGACCCAGGTTGGTGCCCATCGGGTGGGCGGGCGGGCAGTCCAGGAGAGTGCTCCAGCGGCCGCCACGGATGATCACCGGCGGGTGATGGCCCCGGTTGACCCACGTCAACACGCCCGTGCGCGTGTCGAGTTCGGCAAGGATGCCGGTGACGTAGCGGGACTGACCGAACTGCTCGATGACCGCCTGCTCAATCCTCTCGCTGATCTCCACCAACCCGGCTCCTTGGCGGCGCGAATTGCGGCAGGCGCCCATGGCCAGGTTGGCGGTCAGCCCAGCGGCCGTGTCATGCCCCATCGCGTCGAAGAGCGACAGGTGCACCACATGCCCGGCGGTCGCGTAGTCGTAGGCGTCCCCGCTGATCTTGTATGCAGGTTCCATCGCCGCCGAGATCATCACCCGTCCGTCCGCGTACGTGGGAGGCGGCATCAGGTGCCACTGCATCTCGGCCGCGAGGTTCAGCGGCCGAGTGCGAGTCAACCGGGCATGGGAGTCACTGCTGCGCCGCTTGCTGTCGATGATCAGAGCGACCAGAGCCGAGAGCAGCTCCATGTCCTCCACAGCCCGCCGGTCATCGAGGGCCGTGGTGATCCGCAGGACGCCCAGGCGCTCGGTGCCGTCGACCAGAGGTACCCACCAGCAGCCCCCGCCCCCGTCCGAGTCGGCGCCGGGCAAAATGTGCCCGTACTGGAACGCGCGCCCCGCCACGGTTCCCTCGATCTTCAGCTCCATCTCCTCACCGACCTCCGCGTCGGTGTCGAGGTCCTCGCCGGACAGCAGGCGCATGACATCACCCTGCAGATCCACCAGATAAATCAATACCTGAGTGAAGCCGGCCTCCGCCGCGTGTTCGGCGGTCTTGGTCGGCAAAAGCTCCAGGGGCATCAGGTGGCTCGCCGACAGCAGGCCCGCCAGCATGCGCCGCCCATGTGTGTCGCGGTCCCAGTCGTTCACAGCAATGGCACCTTTGCTCCTCGGACCCAGCCGACACACTGCCGATCCCCGATGCACCGGTGCCCGTGCCCCCACTCTCCTCCTCCAGCGCCCGGACGGACAACCAAAAACACACCAAAGGGATCCACAGTGCGGCAAGAACGAATTTTGCAAGGGGCTGTCTACCTTGTGATCAACGGTTGCGGGGCAGGAAGCCACGCCAGCCGTTGGCCCGGCGCTCGCGCTCCAGAACCGCCTGCGACAACGAGACGGACTTGGCCGCAGAGCCTGCTCTCCCACCGCCAGCAAGGGTCCGCCCGGGCGTGTGAGGGGAGCAGCACCGCGAACATCACGGCTGCCGAAGTGATGACCGTCGCCCCCACAGATTCGCCTGGTACAAGGAATCCGTCCGCTACAACTGGCGCAACGGCGAAGAACTCATACCCACCACCCGGCTGGACAAAGACCCCGCCCCCCGAGAGCACGCCACACACCGAGGATCACTGAAACTGCGCACTACTCAACCAACCTGAGCAACCACAGCCAGGCCACAAACACAGCAGGTCAGACGGCTGCCGTACCCAGACACTACGCAGAGTCAGTGAGCCACCGCAGCACCAAGCCGCTCAACCAACCTGCACAACCCCAGGTCACAAGCATGACGACTGCGCAATTTCACTGATCCGCGACACTAGGTTGATTACGGGACCCGGCAGGAGCTGCCCGCGGCGACGTCGCGCGGTGGGCATCGAGACCCAACGCGCGTTCGTCGCCAGAATCTCGCGCTGACGTCATGGACAGTTCCTGGACGGGGTCTTACTCCGATCGCAGTCCGTCAGCGTTGACAGCCGTCACGCCCTTGACCCTCCTGGCGATAGCGACGGCCGTTCCTTCTGAACACTGGTCAGGATCACGTTACTTGAGCCGGCCAGGACCAGCCGCCACTGCGCTTCGTCGCCGGCGCCATCGAAGGCGTCTCGGCCAAGGCACGGGAACTCCTCGCCCAGGCCGAAGCCTCCCGCGAACTGGGCGGCAACCTGGCACACGACGACACCAACGCCTGACACAGCCTTGGGGAGCATCGGTACAGGGCGGCACCGCCCGCAAGGCCAAGCCGTTGATCTTGGTCTGATCGTGCTCGGAGCGGTCCGGGCTGTCCCGGGGTGAATCACCCCGGGGGTATCGCCGAGGTGAGCCCAAAGGGCCATGGAATGATCTTCGAGGGCGGATGGCTCGCCGGTGCGGCTCCAGAGGATCAAGGGGTCGTGGGCGGCGCACCGCGTCGACGGTTGGCGCTGAGGTTGATCATGACCGTCGCCGGTCCTTGAGGCCCCTAGGATGGCGAGGGTGAGGGCAAGAACCAGTGACATCGAGAAGGCGGCTGGTGTGCTGCGCGCCGGGGGCCTGGTGGCTCTCCCGACCGAGACCGTCTACGGACTGGGCGCCAACGCCGAGGACCCCGCCGCCGTCTCGCGCATCTTCCAGGTCAAGGGACGTCCGCCCTCGCACCCGCTGATCGTCCACATCAGCGGCCCGGAGCACCTGGACGACTGGGTCCAGGAGGTACCCGCGACGGCCCGCCTGCTGGCCGAACGCTTCTGGCCGGGACCCCTCACGCTGGTCCTGCGGCGCGGGCGCCGGGTGCCTCTGGAGGCGACCGGTGGCTTGGAGACGGTGGCCGTGCGCGTGCCCGACCACCCCGTCGCACTCGCGCTGCTGTCGGCCTTCAGTGCCGGTGTCACGGCCCCGTCCGCCAACCGCTTCGGCTCGGTCAGCCCCACGACCGCGGACGACGTCCGTGCCGAGCTCGGCGACGCCGTCGACTTCGTGCTGGACGGCGGCCCCTGTGAGGTCGGTGTCGAGTCGACCATCGTCGACGCCACCGGCGAGATCCCCGCCATCCTGCGGCCCGGCGGGGTGACGCGCGAGGACCTCGAAGCGGTGCTGGGGTGCCCGCTCGCGGTCCCCGCGACCAGCCACATCCGGGTGCCGGGCCAGCATCCGTCGCATTATGCGCCGCGAGCGCGGGTCGTCCTGGTCGCGCCGGACAAGGTCGTCGCCGAGGCGGAGCAGGCGCAGGAACTGGGGCACCGGGTCGGCGTCTTCCTTCCTGCCGCCTTCGCCGACGCTGCGGTGAAGGCGCACGCGGTGGTGGTGGTCCCCGGTTCGATGGCCGCCTACGCGCGCGGGCTGTACGGGTTCCTGCGCGAGCTCGACCAGCAAGGGTGCGACCTCATCGTTGCGTCACTGCCGGTGGAGGAGGGGCTGGGACTGGCGATCGCCAACCGGCTCCGCCGCGCCGCGGGGCCCCGGACCACCGTGTGACCAGCGCCGACGCCATGCCCTTACTGCTCCCGGGCGCGGGGGCCGGGCGGATTCGTGGCGGATTCGGCTGAGCTACCGTCGGTCTGGCAGGCCGGGCACAGCTCATGCCGCCCGGCGTCGGTGACGACCGTTCCCCATCCCCGGCACCCCTCGCAGCCCGCGGCCCGCGCCAGATCGGCGCGGGGGGGCAGTGCTGGGTGCGTGGTCGGCTCCGTGAGCCATCGGGTAGTGCCCTTTCCGGGTGATCGAGCGGTGAACCCGGTGGGTTTCCCCCTCCACGTATACGGGTCTGCTCCGACCGGGGCACATCACGTAGGGGCAGCCACGGCCGGGATGGTCAGGACGCGGCAGGGACCGCCGCGTCGAGGCCGCGAGAGGCGACGAGCTGTGCACTGCCGTCGGCCAGCCGGTAGGCGCCCCCGACCGGCCACGAGGCCGGGCAGGGGCGGCGCAAAGCCATACGGCGGCTCCCGGTAGGGCGGGGCCGACCATCAGTCCTTGGCGATGGCCATGCCGAGGAAGATCCCGACCAGCAGTGCGACGCTGCCGGTGGCCATCACGGCCCACGTCCCGGTCTGCGTCGCGGTGAACGTCGAGGTCATTCCTGCCTGTGCCGCCGCCTGAGTGGACTGCGCGCCGGCCATGGCCGCTTCCTGGACGGCCAACCCCGTCTCCAGCTTCTGGATCTTGCTCTCCAGCTCCGACTGCTCCATCGTGCGGTTCCTCTCTGACGGTGTGCCGGGCTGATTCCGGCATCACCGTCCATCGGTTCCCCACCTGCCATGCACAGCCGCGCTGGCCGCCTGCGGAGCACCCGTTTGCCGACGGCCGTCCTGCCAAGGACCTCGACCAGCGGCCACCACTCCCGGCTCGGGTCAGTCCTCCTCCGCTCCGACTGCGTCCTCGTCGTCGTCCTGCCCAGGGGCATCCGGGTCGCGCAGCGGGCGCAGGGTGCCGCCGGCGGGGACGGAGGCGGTGAAGCTGTAGCGGCCCAGCACGTTGAGGTTCTTGTGCTTCAGCGGGGAGAGCCGTGCGACGTCCTCGTCGCGGATCTCGTGGCCCTCTGCCCGCAGCGCCGCAACGGCGGCGTCGATGTACTTCGTGGTCCACAGCACGACGGCGTTCAGGACC
Organism: Streptomyces sp. NPDC045967; assembly: GCF_056430495.1. Taxonomy (NCBI): domain Bacteria; kingdom Bacillati; phylum Actinomycetota; class Actinomycetes; order Kitasatosporales; family Streptomycetaceae; genus Streptomyces; species Streptomyces sp. NPDC045967. The sequence continues at coordinate 6,852 of NZ_JBWKLE010000036.1, forward strand.
AGGCCGAGCGAGCCGAGCTGGTCCTCCATCCCGTCCCGAGACGCCTGGTGGATGGTGCCGCGCTTGCCGTGGCACAGGTCCCGGGCGAGCTTGTGGCGGGACTCTGCACGGTCGGCTGCCGGTTCATCTGACGGCGGTAGGTGTCGTCGACCGGGTGGACCACCGCGAGCAGGTGCAGGGTCTTGGCGATCCGCCCGTACTCGGCGAACGCCAGCCCCAGCGGCGTCGGCCGCCCGTCACGGCCGAACATCCGCAGCAGGTCATAGGCCCGGACCTGGTTTGGTGACCAGAGAGCCGGCCACCCGCAGCATGTCCGGCCAGTGCGTGATCACCTTGTTCAGGTTCACCCGGTTCCGCGCGATGGCCTCCAGCGGCCCGTACGAGCCGGTCTCCACCCCGGGCAGGCTGGCCCGCCAGAACCGCTGGTCGTCCAGGTCACGGAACCGCGGGCTGAAGTTGGGGTCCAGCCAAGGTGAGCCCAAAAGCCGCCACGGGATGATCTTGAAGCGCTGAGGGGTGCGGGACGAACGTTGCTATCAGCTGGTCGTTTGGCTGGGCCGCTGGACCCCGTTCAAGACAGGGCGGGGCGTGGGCAGGGAGGGATCGTCGAGGGCGTTCAGGAAGAGATGTCACTGATGGCGTGTTCGACGGTGGGCCGGAAGGTGAAGACCTGGTCGAGGCCGACAGTGCGGAAGATGCGCGTCAGATCGGGGTTCATCCCGGCGAGGACCAGTCGGGAGGCGGTTGCTTGGGCCCGGTGGTAAGCGGTGACGAGCACGGTGATGCCGGTGGAGTCGCAGTAGGTGAGGTGCGACAGGTCGATGATCAGGTGAGCGCTGGGCCCGAGAGGGGTCTCGTCCAGGGTGCGGAGGAGATCGGGTGCGGTGTGGTGGTCGAGATCGCCGGTCACTGTCAGCACCGTGATGCCCAAGGGGTGGGTGCGGCAGGTGACGGTCAAGGTGGTGTCGGTCACCGGTTCTCCTGTGCGGGCGGGTCGGGGCGGTGGGAGGGGACGGACAGGGCGAGCAGCGCGGTGTCGTCGCTGATTCCGGTGCCCAGATCGGTGAGGAGTTTGTCCACCGTGCTGAGCAGGCCGTCGGCTCCCTGCGGGGCGGCGGTGGACAGGTGGTGGGCCAGTCCGTCGTCGCCGAGCATGGTGCCCTGGGGTGTGCGGGCTTCGGTGAGGCCGTCGGTGTACAGCAGCAGGGTGTCGCCGGGGTGCAGGCGGGTGGTGGCCTGGGCGAAGTGAGGGTCGGGCAGGATGCCTATGAGCTGTCCGCCGGTGGTGGGGAGGGGTTCGACGGTGCCGTCGGCCCGTACGGCGAGGGCCGGGGGGTGGCCGCCGCCGGCGAGGGTGAGGATGAAACCGTCCTGGTCGGGCTGGAGCACGCCGAAGACGGCGGTGCAGTAGCGGGGGCTGCCGCCTTGGTATTCGCTTTTGAGGACGGTGTCGAGGTTGGTCAGCACGGTGCACGGGTTGGGGTCGTAGATGGCTGCGGCGCGCAGGGTGTAGCGGGTCAGGGAGGTCAGGGCGGCGGCTTCGGCGCCCTTACCGCACACGTCGCCCAGGAAGAACGCCCAGCGGTCGTCGCCGAGGGGGAAGAGGTCGTAGAAGTCGCCGCCGACCTCGTCCAGGGAGGCGGGGCGGTATGCCGCGGCTGTGTCCAGGCCGGGCACGACGGGCAGGGCGGAGGGCAGCAGGGTCTGTTGCAGGGTGCGGGCCAGTCGCTCGGCCGCGGTGCGCATCTCCCGCTCTGCTACGACGGTGCGCAGCGCGGAGAGCCGCAGTTCCAGCTGGTCCATCGCCAGCGCGGCGAGGTCGGTCAGTGTGGCTGTCTGCTCCTCGGTGGCCTCGCGTGGCCGGGTGTCCAGCACGTTGACTGTTCCCAGGCGCTCGCCGCTCGCGGTGGTGATGGGCGCGGCCGCGTAGAACCGCACGCCCAGTTCGCCATGGACCAGCGGGTTGCCGACCGTACGCGGATCGGTGAACGCGTCGGGCAGCACGTATGGGGCGCCGTGGAGGATAGCCGAGGCGCACAGGCCGGGGTCGCGTGCGACCTGCTCGATGCCTTCCAGCCCGTGTGCGGCCTTGAACCACACCCGGTCGGTGTCGACGATCGTCACGGTGGCGATGGGTGTGTCGAAGATGCGTGCGGCCAGTGCGGCGATCTTGTCGAATGCGCCGTCGGGAGGGGTGTCCAGGATGCGGTAGCGGTGCACCGCCGCCAGCCGCCGCTGCTCCTCGTCCATGGGCTCCCCAGGGAAGGGGGGGAGAGCGTCCGTCATCGTCACTGCTACCTCCCCCGCCTGTTCTCCGGTCCGGTGCCGTTCGCCTGGTGGTGAGGCGGCTGTCCTATCCTACGGATTGCGTCACCGAACTCCGAGGGGCCCCCGGCGCCCGTATTCCTCTCGGGCGCAGGCCAGCGGAGGGCGTCGCGGGCGTGGTCGGCGTCAGCGGCGGCTGTCGGGATGGACGGGTGTGGAGGAAAGGGTGTCCAGTGACGCGTTTTGACGGCGCCGAGTACGAGCCGCCGGCAGGGGCCGGGACCGATGTGTTCGCCGCCGACGACGAGGTGGGCCGGGATCTCGCGGCGGTGGACTGGGCGCAGACCCCCCTCGGGCCGCGGGAAGGGTGGCCGCAGAGCTTGCGGACAGCCGTGAGCATCCTGCTGTCGTCGCGCTTTCCGATGTGGATGGCGTGGGGGCCGCAGCTGACGTTCTTCTGCAACGCCGCCTACCGCAAGGACACGCTGGGTCAGAAGTACCCCTGGGCGCTGGGCCGGCCGGCGAGCGAGGTGTGGGCTGAGATCTGGGACGACATCGGCCCGCGGATCGAGACCGTGCTGTCCACGGGGAAGGCGACCTGGGACGAGGCTCTGCTGCTGTTCCTGGAACGCTCGGGCTTCAGGGAGGAGAGCTACCACACCTTCTCCTACAGTCCTCTGCGTGACGACGCCGGCGCGGTGGTCGGCATGTTGTGCGTGGTCAGTGAGGACACCGAGCGGGTGATCGGTGACCGGCGGATGGCGACGCTGCGGGATCTCGGCTCCGATCTGAGCGTGGTGCGCACCGAGCAGGAGGTGCTGGCTTTCGCCAGCCGGCAGCTCGGCCGTAATTTGCGCGCCCTGCCCTTCACGCTGACCTATCTGTTCGACGACGACGACGGCGGCGGTGCGCGGCTGGCCGCTGCGACCGGCATCCGGGCCGGGCATCCGGCCGCTCCGGTGACGCTGCCGGTCGGCGATCGGGGCGGTGTGTGGCCCGCGGCGGCACCGGCCCGGGGAGAGGCAGCGCTCGTGGCGCTCGACGGCGTCCCGTTTGAGGGACTGCCGACGGGGGACTGGTCGGAGCCCCCGGTGCAGGCGCTGGTGATGCCGCTCCTGCAGCAGGGCAGCCGGCCGTACGGGTTCCTGGTGGCCGCATTGAACCGCTACCGCCCACTGGACGACGGCTACCGGGGGTTCGTCGAACTGGTCGCCGGGCATCTCGCGGCGGGGATCGCCAGCGCCCGCAGCTACCAGGCCCAGCAGCAGCGGGCGGAGGAACTGGCCGAGCTGGACCGTGCCAAGACCACGTTCTTCTCCAACATCAGCCACGAGTTCCGCACCCCGCTCACGTTGATCATGGGGCCGGTGGAGGAGCTGCGCGGCCGGCTGGCCGAGGCCGACGAGCGGACACGCGAGGAGGTTGAGGCCATCGGCCGCAACGGGCTGCGCCTGAGCAAGCTGGTCAACACACTGCTGGACTTCTCCCGCATCGAGGCCGGTCGCATGCAGGCACGCTACGAGCCGGTCGACCTGGCCGTGCACACCGCCGAACTCGCCAGCGTCTTCCGCTCCGCCATCGACAAAGCCGGCCTGGTCCTCGACGTCGACTGCCCCCCGCTGGACGAACCGGTCCACATCGACCGCGGCATGTGGGAGAAGGTGATCCTCAACCTGCTCAGCAACGCGCTGAAGTTCACCTTCGACGGCTCGATCCGCGTCGCCGTGCGCGCCGAGGACGCCCATGCGGTGATCACCGTCGCCGACACCGGCATCGGCGTGGCCGCCCAGGAGATGCCCCAGCTGTTCGAACGCTTCCACCGCGTCGAGAACGCCCGCTCGCGCTCCAACGAGGGCAGCGGCATCGGACTCGCCCTGGTGAAGGAACTCATCGGCCTCCACGGCGGCACGATCACCGCGGACAGCACCGAGAACAAGGGCACCTGCTTCACCATCCGCCTGCCCTTCGGCACAGCCCACCTGCCCGCCGAGTTCCTCGCGCCCGCCGCGGACACCGGCGCGGCCTCCGCCACCGCAGACCCTTACGTCCAAGAGGCGCTGCGCTGGCTGCCCGACCAGGACACCACCTCACTCGCGCCAGACGTCGCGGCGATCTCCTCCGACCGCACCGCGCCCGCCTCCGGCACGAGCCAGGCCGCCCCGGCACGCGTGCTGATCGCTGACGACAACGCCGACATGCGCGAATACCTCACCCGCATCCTCAAAGGGGCCGGCTACCAGGTGAGCGCCGTGGGCGACGGCCAACAGGCCCTGGAGACCCTCCGCAAAGACGCCCCCGACCTGGTGATCAGCGACGTGATGATGCCCCGCCTGGACGGCCTCTCCCTGGTCAGGGCACTGCGCACCGACTCGCGTACCGCGGCCCTGCCCGTGCTGCTGCTGTCCGCCCGGGCAGGGCAGGAGGCATCCATCGAGGGCCTGCAGGCCGGAGCCGACGACTACCTGGTCAAACCCTTCGCCGCCGCCGAACTGCTGGCACGGGTACGGGCGAACGTGGAACTGGCCCACTTGCGCAACCACCACGCCCGCTGGCGCACCGCACTGGTGGACTCCCTGCAGGAGGCGTTCTTCGTCTGTGACGAGGACGGCGCCGTCATCGAGATCAACACCGCCTTCACCAACATCCTCGGCTACGGCCCCGAGAACCTGCCCTACACACCGATCCACCCCTGGTGGCCGGACGCCACCACCGACTCCGAGGCCCACGCACAGGTCGCCGACGCCTTCTCCCTGCTGCTCGGCCGGACGCAGGGCAGCTACACCATCCCCGTCACGCACCGCGACGGCCACCGGGTGTGGGTGAGCGCCATGTTCAACCACACCCAGGACCCGGACACCGGCCGCAGCGTGGTGGTCGGAACCTTCCGCGACGTCACCGCAGAGCACTACGCCATCCAGCGCGAAAGCGCCCACGCAGCCCTGAGCATTAGCCTGTCCCGGGCTGCGAACCTGTCTGAGGCACTGACCGGCGCCCTGGACGAACTGAAAGACCTCTGGAACGCCCAGTGGGTCCTGGCCGCCGTCTTCGACCACGGCGACGAGCCCGCCCTGACCGCCACCGACCCGTCAGTGGCCTGGCAACGACTGTCTGTCGAACGCCGTCGGCTCCTGACCGAGCTGCGTCGGCAACCCCTGCTGACCCCAGTCGCCGACCACACCGGCGCCGGCCTCCTCCTGGAGCACCCCAACGGCCCCCTGGCCCTGTGGATCGAACTGGACGAGCACCGCCCGTTCACCAGCGAGGACCATCTGCTGCTGTCACTGCTGGCCGGATACCTCGCCCAGGGCCTGGTCCGCGTCCATCAGATCGACCAGCAACGTGAGACCGCGATCGAACTGCAGCGCGCCATCCTCGGCCCCTCGACCCTCCCCACCGGTTTCGCCGTCCGCTACGAACCCGCCACCCAGCCCCTGGAAGTCGGTGGCGACTGGTACGACACCGTTAATCTCCCCGACGGCCGCATCGGCATCGTGGTGGGCGACTGCGTCGGCCGCGGCCTCAAAGCCGCCACCGTCATGGGCCAACTGCGCAGCGCCTGCCGCGCCCTGCTCCTGCAGGACGCCAGCCCCGCCCGCACACTCATGGCCCTGGACCACTTCGCCGCAGGCATCCCCGGCGCACTGTGCACCACCGTCTTCTGCGGCGTCCTCGACCCCGAAACCGGACACCTGACCTACTCCAGCGCCGGCCACCCGCCCGGCATCCTCGCCCACCCCGACGGCACCACACACCTGCTCGAAGAGGGACGATCGACCCCGCTCGCCGTCCGGCCCGGCTTCCCACGCCCCGAAGCCGGGCGCACCATGCCCGCCCGCGCCACCCTGCTGCTCTACACCGACGGCCTCGTGGAACGCCGACGCCGCTCCCTCACCACCGGTATCGACCAGGCCGGCGAAGCCGTCCAGGACGGCCGCGAGGAGGCCGTCGACGACCTCGCCACGCGGGTCATGACCCGCATGGCACCGGCAGGTGGTTACGACGATGACGTCGCCCTTCTGCTCTACCGCCACCCCGCGCCGCTGGAAATGACCTTCCCCGCCGAATCGTCCCAACTCGCACCCGTCCGCAAAGCCCTGCGCACCTGGCTCGAGCGGTGCCAGCTGCCCCCGCACACCGCGCAGAACGTCCTGGTCGCCGTCGGCGAAGCGTGTGCCAACGCCATCGAGCACGGCCACCGTCACGCTCCCGGCGACACCGTCCGCCTACGCGCCGAAGCCTTCGCAGACGACCTGCACCTCACCGTCACCGACACCGGCCGCTGGAAAACGCCCCGGCCCGAGTCCAACACCCACCGCGGCCGCGGCGTGACCCTGATGCGCGCCATGATGCAGCAGGTCACCATCACCCCCAGCCCGTCGGGCACCACCGTCGACATGCACACGAGGACCGCCTGATGACCACCCCACTCACTCTCACCCCCGGCCATCGCCCGGACGGCACGGCACTGCTGACAGCCGCCGGTGAGATCGACATGAACAACGCCGACGTCCTCGCCGATGCCCTCGACAACACAACAGGCCCCCTCTTCCTCGACCTGACAGCCGTCGAATACCTCGACAGCGCTGGCCTGAGCATCCTGTTCGCCCACGCCCACCGCATCGAAATCATCGCCACCTCTCTCCTGGTACCTGTCCTGACCATTTCCGGACTCACCGACCTGACCACCCTCCACGGCCCGGACCCCGCACGCCCGCTCCCCCCAGAGCGCTGAGACCTTCGCCGACGTCAGCCTGCTGGCCGACTCCGCCGGTGCTCCGGGCCGCCCCCGCTTTCTCATAGCTGCTGGACCTCACCGGCCTCAGCCCCCTGCTACCCGCCCACCCCACCGCCACCCACGCCCTCCTGGCGCACACCAGCAGCCAGAACAGAACACGGCCACCGCCTGACCCCTGCGGCGGCCGCCAGGCAAATTGGGGGACGGCCGCATCTGGTATCCGAGGGACGTCCGGTTCGCCGCGTGTTGCCTCGCACTGGCGGGTCCCTTCCCTGTGGGACCCGACAGTGACCTCGGGCGTCCTACACACCTCGACCCCGTGTGACGCACAAGAGCCCCGGACCGCACGGTCCGGGGCTCTTGTGTGCACGTATCCGCCTCGCTCAACATTTGCGGCCGCCCGTTGAGAGCGCGGGCCGTGTACCGCCTTGGAGCCGACGGGGGCCTGCGGCTGCCGCGAGGGACGTGCAGGGTGGCTCAGAGGTGACGGGCCTGTGCGGCAGAGGAGTCCTCGTCGTAGGAGTCGCGGCTGCCGGACTTGGCCAGCCCACGGCTGATCATGTATCCCACGGTCAGGATCACGATGTACAGCCATGC
>NZ_JBWKLE010000037.1:0-12825 GCF_056430495.1 Streptomyces sp. NPDC045967
GACGCGTTGGAAGGCCCCGTCCTCGTGGGAGGGTCCCGGTGGGCCTGCCGCCCGGCGGCAGCCCCGCCGGGCGGCAACCCCGCAACAAGCCCGCGGCAGCCTCCGCGCGGACCGGCCCGCTCCCGCTCAGCGGGCCGGAGCCGGCGCCGGGCGCTGCGTGAGGCGGCCGTCGGCCATCGTCGCCGTACGGTCCATCCGCTCCAGGTGGGCGTGGTCGTGCGTGACCAGCACGGTGGCCGTGGCCCGCTCGCGGGTCAGCGCGACCAGCAGGTCCAGCACCGCGGCGCCGCGCTCGTGGTCCAGGGCGCTGGTCGGCTCGTCCACCAGCAGGACGGCGGGGTCGTTCATCAGGGCGCGCGCGATGTTGATCCGCTGCCGCTGACCTCCGGAGAGCTGGTGGGGCCGCTTGCCGGCCTTGTCCGCCAGCCCCACGGCCTCCAGCAGCTCCAGCGCCCGCCGGCGTGCCCCGCGCGGGGGGCGGCCCGAGAGGTGCGCCATGGCCTGGAGCTGTTCGACGGCGGTCAGCGAGGCCAGGAGGTTCGGCTGCTGGAAGACGATCCCGATCTCCTCCCGGCGCAGGGCCGCCTTCCCGGCGGCGCTCATCCCCGCCGTGTCCCGGCCGGCCACCACCACCCGCCCGGAGTCCGGGGTGACCAGGGTGGCGGCGACGGCCAGCAGGCTGGACTTGCCCGAACCGGAGGGACCGATCACCGCGGTCAGCGTGCCGGCCGGCACCTCCAAGCCGACCCCGTCGAGCGCGGTGAGCCGGGAGTCGCCGTCGGGGTAGGTCAGCGTGACGTCGTCGAGGGTCAGGGTCATCGGGCGCTCCCGAGGGCGGTCAGCGGGTCGACGGCGGTGATCCGCCGGATGGACAGGGCCGCGCCCAGCGCGCCGAGCGCGATCATCACGGCGGCCGGCAGCAGTACGGTGGCCGCGTCCAGCACGAAGGGCACGTCCCCGCCGCCGATCAGCGCACCCGCTCCGGCGGCCAGGGCCGTGCCCAGTGCGGTGCCGGTGGCCAGCACCACCACGGCCTGGCCGAGCGCGTCCCGCAGCAGGTAGGGGGTGGAGGCGCCCAGTGCCTTCAGTACGGCGACGTCCCCGCTGCGCTGGATGGTCCACACCGTGAAGAAGGCGCCCGTCACCAGCGCCGAGATGGCGAAGAGGAAGCCGCGCATCAGCTGGAGCGAGCCGTTCTCCGCCTGGTAGGAGCCGATGGCCCCCAGGGCCTCGTCGACGGTCAGGGTCCGCGTACCGGCGGCCCGGTCGGCCGCCGGCAGGTCGGCGCCGTCAACGGAGACGGCGAGGACGGTGGCCAGGCCCTCCCGCAAGGTGCCGGGGTCGGCGACACGCTGCCAGTCGTCCAGGTCCATCCAGACCACCGGGGTGTGGCTGTAGGCGGCGGAGCCGGAGACCGCGGCCGCCTCCAGCTCGAGCGGTCCGACCTTCAGCTTGGCTCCCGCGGTCAGGCCGCCCAGGTCCTCCGCGGCCTTCTCGGTGAGGACCACCCGGCCCCGGGCGAGGCCCGCGCCGGGTGGAGCCAGCCCCCCGGCAGGCTCCACGCCGAACACGGACACCGCCGCGGTGCGCCCGCCCGACGCGGCGTCAGCCGTACGGATCCCCAACGGTTCGGCGCGCTCCACCCCGGCCTGCTCCCGCCAGGCCCGCCAGGCGCGCTCCGGCACCCGGGAGTGGGTGAAGGACACCTGCCGGTCACCGTCGGGCGCGGCGAAGGCCAGGTGGGTGGCGGGCAGCCCGGTGATGCCCGAGACGTTCTCCCGGGCCAGGCCGGCCGTGAGCCCGGACAGCAGGCCGACCAGCAACGTGACCAACAGGACCACCGAGCCCATGAGGGCGAACCGGCCCTTCGCGAACCGTAGGTCTCTCCATGCGACGAACATGTCCCCCACCCTGGTCCTCCGCGTGGGCACGGGGCATCGCGCCGCGGTAGGGATCCTGTGATCGAAGGGACGGCCCCGAGATCGAACTTTCGGTTGACCGGAGCCGGTCATGACCCGACTTACGCTGGAGCGGCCATGACTGCACCCGCTCCCCCCGCCACCCGCCCGCTCACCCCCGTCACCCGGGTGCTGCGGCTGTGCCTGCACGCCCTGCTGCTGGGGCTGCTCGCCCTGGCCGCCGCACGGGCGGTGGCCGGCGCCGTGCCCCGGGCCGGCTGGGTGGTCGCCGCCTGCGCGGCGCTGGCCGCCGTGTACGCGGGCGGCGTACTGGCGCCCGCTGTGCGCCGCTCCGCGGGCGCCGGGGCGGTGTGGCTGGCCGCGCTGAGCGCGGCCTGGGCGGCCCTGCTGGCGCTCTCCCCCGACGGGCTGTGGATCGCCTTCCCGCTGTACTTCCTGGAGCTGCACCTGCTGCGGCTGCGCTGGGGGGTCGCCGCGGTCGGGCTGACCGCCTGCGCGGCCATCGCCGGCTTCCTCGCGCACAGCGCCGCGGCGACGCCGGGGGCCTTCCTCGGGCCGCTGCTGGGCGCCGCCGTGGCGGTGGCGACCGTCCTGGGCTACCAGGCGCTGTACCGCGAGAGCGAGCGCCGCCGCGAGCTGATCGAGGAGCTCATCGCCACCCGGGCGGAACTGGCCGCCGCCGAACGGAGCGCCGGCATCCTCGCCGAACGGGAGCGGCTGGCCCGGGAGATCCACGACACCCTGGCCCAGGGGCTGTCCTCCATCCAGCTGCTGCTGCGCGCGGCCGAGCGGACCCTGACCGAGGAGCGGGCGGCCGCCGCGGCCGGCGCGGGCGGGGCCCCCGCGCCGGCCGGGGCGGCGGGAGCGGCCGGAGCAGACGGGCGGACGGCCGCGCTGGCGCACATCGCGCAGGCGCGGGAGGCCGCCCAGGAGAACCTCGCCGAAGCCCGCCGGTTCGTCCGCGCCCTGACACCGCCCGACCTGGAGCACGGTTCGCTCCCGGCGGCCCTGCGCAGGCTGTGCGCCGGGGCGCCCTGGCCGCGGGTGCGGTTCTCGCTGAGCGGCAGCCCGCGGGTGCTGCCGACCCCGTACGAGGTGGCCCTGCTGCGGATCGCGCAGTCGGCGCTCGGGAACGTGGTGCGCCACGCCCGGGCGAAGCGCGCCGAGATCACCCTGACCTTCATGGACGCCTCGGTGACGCTGGACGTCGTGGACGACGGCCAGGGCTTCGACCCCCGCGCGGCCGCCCCCTCAGGGGGCGCCGCCTCAGGGGGCGCCGCCTCAGGGGGCGCCGCCTCCGGGGACGGCGCCTCCGGGGACGGCGGCTTCGGGCTGCCCGCGATGCGCTCGCGTGCCGAGACGCTGGGCGGCCTGTTCACCGTCGAGTCCGATCCGGGTCAGGGCACCGCCGTGGCCGTCACCCTGCCGCTGCCCCTGGAGGCGTCCCCGTGACCGTCCGGCTGCTCCTCGCGGACGACCACCCGGTGGTCCGGGCGGGCCTGCGCGCGGTACTGGACGCGGAACCGGACTTCGCCGTGGTGGCGGAGGCCGCGACCGCCGAACGGGCCGTGGAACTGGCCGCCGCCCAGCCGGTGGACGTGGTCCTCATGGACCTCCAGTTCGGGCCGGGGATGCACGGCTCCGAGGCGACCGCCCTGATCACGGCCCGGCAGCAGGCCCCCCGGGTGCTGGTGCTGACCACCTACGACACGGACGCGGACATCCTGGCCGCGGTGGAGGCGGGCGCCTCGGGGTACCTGCTGAAGGACGCCCCGCCGGAGGAGCTCGCCGCGGCGGTGCGGACGGCCGCGGCCGGCGGGTCGGCCCTGGCTCCGGCGGTGGCGCTGCGGCTGATGGACCGGATGCGGACCCCGGCGCAGGCGCTGACCAAGCGGGAGCTGGAGGTGCTGCAGCTGGTCGCGGACGGCTTGTCGAACCAGCAGATCTCCAAGCGGCTCTTCCTCAGCCAGGCCACGGTCAAGTCCCACCTGGTGCACGTCTACGCGAAGCTCGGGGTCGACTCCCGCACCTCGGCGGTCGCGGCGGCCGCCACCCGCCGGCTGGTCCGTACGCCGTAGGGCCCGGACCGGAGCGGGACCAAAGACCCGTACCGGCGGGCCGGAGGTCTCCTTCCGCGGCCGGGAGGGCGTGGACGCGGGGCGGAGGGGCAGGCGCACCTGGCGCCACCCCGCACCCCCCACCTCGCGCAGCCCCGCACCCGACGGAGGAAGGACCGAAAGACCGTGCCCGGAACCACCACCCCCAAGGACCCCACCACCAGCCGCTTCGCGCCGGCCCGGGCCCCGGCGGTCGGACCGCTGGACGGGCCCGCGCCCACCTCGCTGCCGGCCCGGGCGGGGGTGCCCCCGGTCACCGGGCCCACCGGATGGCCCCGGAGGACGCCCGGGAGCTGACCTCGCTCTTCTTCACCCGTCTGCGGAGCCTGCCGGAGGGAACCGCGGAGTACCAGTACGTCCGCAACACGCTGATCGAGATGAACACCGCCCTGGTCCGGTTCGCCGCACGCGGGTTCCGGGCGGGGAACGCCGGCGGGGCCGGCACGGAGATCGAGGACATCGTCCAAGCCGGCACGATCGGCCTGATCAAGGCGATCGACCGCTTCGGCCCCGACCGGGGGGGTGCACTTCTCCACGCTCGCCCTGCCGTACATCACCGGGGAGATCAAACGGCACTTCCGGGACACCACCTGGGCCGTGCGCGTCCCGCGCAGGCTCAAGGAGCGCCGCACGGACCTGGTCAGGGCCGGCGACGACCTGGCGGCCGCGCTGGGCCGCGCCCCCACCGTCCGGGAGATCGCCCGTCATCTCGACCTGGACGAGGAGGCGGTGGTGGAGGGCTCGTCGCGGCCAACGGCTACTCGACCGAGACCCTCGACGTGCCCGCCGGCGGCGGGGAACAGGGTCCCCGGCTGAGGTCCCGCACGCCCGCGGACGCCGTCGAGGAGAACGACCGCGCCATCGAGCTCTTCGAGGACCTGCACGCCCTCGGCCCCCTGCTGCGCGAGCTGAGTGACCGGGACCGGGAGATCCTGTATTTGAGGTTCGGGCGGGAGCTGACCCAGTCCGAGATCGGTGTCGAGCTCGGCATCAGCCAGATGCAGGTCTCGCGCCTCCTCACCCACATCCTGACCAGACTGCGCACGGGCATGCTCGCCGCGTGACCCGCGGCGGGTACGGTCCGTACCAGCTACCCAGCCGGTGATGACCATGAGCCCCTTGATCCCCCAGGACCCCGAGACGCTGAAGCAGCACCTCGCCCGCGAGGTGCGGGCGCTGCGGGAGGCCGCCCGCCACGGGGCGGGGGTCCGGCTCGACGAACGCCCGTCGCCGGGCGGTGCGCCGGCGGAGGCAGAGGAGCCCTGCTCGTGCGGGAGCGGCGGGCCGGGGCACGGCTGCGGTGGCGGCGGGGAGGAACACGACCCGTGGGAGTGCGTCTGCGCGACGCTGCCCGCCATTCCGCTGTCGGCCGCGCTGTTCACGCCGGTGCGCGACGCGGCCGGGCGGACGGTCGACTTCACGGTCCAGGCCGGCAACCACGTCCGCGCGGCGGAGTGGCTGGAGTCCCCGGATCACCAGGTGGGCCGGCGCCTGCTGGAGGTCCAGCCGGGTGCCTCGGGCGGCGGGCTGGTCGGAGCCCTGGACTCCGTGCTGACCGGCGGCCGCCCCCTGAAGTCGTACGCCCTGGACTACACCGAGCAGCGCAGCGACGGGCTGCACCGCACGAAACTGCTGTACGACGCCGCGGCCTGCGGCGGCAAGGTGCTGGCGACGTGGCGGGCGGCCCACAACCGCATGGAGCGGCTCTCGCTGGACGCGCAGTACATCGCCTCGATGGGCTGGGGCACCTGGGACTTGCTGTCGGGCGAGGTGACCTGGTCGGAGGGGCTGTCCTCGATCTTCCGCAACGACCCGTCCCGGCCGCTGTCCCTCGCCGAGCTGTGCGACACGGTCCTGCTGGACGACGTACCGCGCTTCGCGAAGTTCCTGCTGGCGCTGGTCGACGGCGAGGAGGCGTCGGGGGCGGAGATCCGCTTCAGCGTGCTCGGGGAGGTGCGCACCCTGCACCTGGTGGGGCATCCCGTCATCGCGATCGACGGCCTTCCCTGGTCGGTGCACATCATCGCGCGCGATCTGACGGCGCAGGTGCGCAGCCGGCAGCGGCTGGCGGCGACGCGCAAGCAGTCCGACCGGCTGCGGGCGGCGGCGGCGGCCGAGCGGCGGGTCGCCGCCGCCCTGCGGGAGGCGCTGCTGCCCACGCACTCCGCCGCGCTCGCCCAGGCGGGCCTGTCCGTGGCGGCCGCGTACCTGCCGGCGGAGACGGACGCGGCGGTGGGCGGCGACTGGTACAAGTGCCGCCTCCTGCCGGACGGCCGGATCCTGCTCGCCATCGGCGACGCCTGCGGCCACGGGCTGAGCGCGGTCGCCCGGATGGCGCAGCAGCGGCACGCCCTCGCGGGCCTGGCCCACGCCCCGGGGACGCACGCGGGCCAGCTGACCACCTGGCTGAACGAGCTGCTGTGCGCGGACCCGGCCGCCGAGACGGCGACCGGGATCATCGGGCACATCGACCGGGAGCGGCGCTTCCGCTGGGCGTGTGCGGGCCATCCCCCGCCGCTCCTGCTCCGGGACGGCACGGCCACGATGCTGGACACCGGGCACCGGGGTCCGCTCTTCGGGCTGCTGGCAGGGCACGAGTACCAGACCGCCACCGAGGAACTGCTCCCCGGCGACCTGCTGCTGCTCTACACGGACGGCATGGTCGAGCGGCGCGATGAGGACATCGCGGACAGCATCGACATCCTGCGCAAGGTCCTGATGGGCTGCGCCGGGCTGGACCCGCAGAACGCCCTGGACCGGATCATGGACGCCTACACGCCCGAGGAGCACGAGGACGACACCTGCCTGGTGGCCCTCGCCGTCGGCTGACGGCCACCGGACCGCCCGTGGGGCGGGCCGGGGAGCGACAGGACCTAGGCGACCCAGTGGGGCCGCTCCACCGCCGGGGAGAGCGGCACCCCGTCGTGGAAGGCCCGCGCGAGGAGCCGGACGCCCTCGTCCAGGCGGTCGGCGGGCAGGGTGTAGGGGATGCGCAGCCGGTGTTCGAAGGTGCCCGGGTCCACCCCGAAGCGGGCGCCGCGGCCGATGTGCACCCCGGCCGCGGCGGCCCGTTCGGAGAGCGCGGAGCTCACCGGCTCGCCGAGGTCGACCCAGAGCGAGAGCCCGCCGGGCGGAAGCCGCCAGGACCACTCCGGGGTGTGCCGTTGCAAGGAGTCGACCAGTGCCGCGCGCTGGATGCGCAGCTGCGCGAGGCGTGCCGGCATCGACCGTTCCAGGTTCTCCATCAGCGGGAGCGCGACCAGCTGGTCGAGGACCGAGCCGGTCATGTCGGCCGAGACCCGGACGGAGGTCAGCTCCGTGATCATCTTGGCGGTGGCGCGGATCCAGCCGACCCGCAGGCCGCCCCAGTGCGTCTTGCTGAGCGAGCCGATGGTGATCACGTGGTCGGCGCCGCCGCGCGGGGCGAGCGAGGCCAGCGGTGGGGGCGCGGGGACGTCCAGGGCGATGTCGGCGATGGTCTCGTCGACGACGAGCCAGGTTCCGGTGGCCCGGGTGGCCGCCAGCAGGCGCAGGCGCTGCTCCGGGGGCATCAGCGCGCCGGTGGGGTTGTGGAAGTCGGGGATCGCGTACGCCAGCCGGGGCACGGTCTGGCGCAGCGTGGACTCGGCGATCTCCATGTCCCAGCCCGCGTCGGAGACGGCCACGGAGCCGGTGCGCAGCCGGGCGTGGCGCAGGGCGTCGAGGGCGTTGGCGTAGGTGGGGTTCTCGGTGACGACCCGGTCCCCGGCGCGGCAGAGCAGGCTGACGACGAGCGCGAGGGCCTGCTGGGCCCCGGCCGTGACCAGGATCTGCTCGGGGCGGGTGGGCAGCCCGCGCCGGGTGAACCGCTCGGCCACGGCCGTGCGCAGGTCGGCCAGGCCGAAGGGGTGGTAGCCGGGGCTCCGGGCGAGCCGCGGCAGCCGGGGCGCGGCCCAGGCGAAGGCCTCGGCGAGCAGGCCCTCGGGGGCGCCCATCGCGGCGATGGCGAGGTCGATCCCGGGGTCGCCGTCGGGCCGGCCTCCGGTGCCACCGCCGAGGAGGCGGGAGGAGCCGACCGGCAGGTGGCCGTCGGGGAGTTCGGTCCAGGTGCCGGAGCCGCGGCGGCTGCGGACGTAGCCGCTCTCGCGCAGCAGGTCGTAGGCGCCGGTGACGGTGGCCCGGCTGGCGCCGACGGCTTCGGCGAACTCGCGCTCGGCGGGCAGCCTGACGTGCAGGGCGACGCGGCCGTCGAGGATCAGCGTGCGCACGGCGTCGGCGAGCGCCCGGTAGCCGGGCCGGGCCAGCACCTCGGCCGGAAGCAGGGCCGCGAGCTGGCGGCTGCCGATGGTTCTGTCCGCTGTCTGGACCACTCGCCCGTTTGCCATGCCAACCTCCCCTGATTGGCTCTGACGGCCAGGCCAATCGAGGACCAGACTCGCCGTACCGGCCCCCGATTGGCAAGGAGACGCGTGATGCTGACCGACCGTGACGAACGGGCCCTGCTGGCCGCCGCGGAGAACCGGATCTCCGTACCACTGCGGGTGGGAGCCGCGCTGGCCGCCGTACGGCGCCGGCTGGGGCGGCGTCCACCACGACCGGTGCGGGAGCGAGAATCGGTGGCATGCCAGCCGATCCGCACCTCGCGCCCCGCGGCCCGTTCCACGCCGCCTCCCCCGCCGGAGCCCCCCTCGCCGCGGCCTCGCCCGGACCCCGTCCCGACCCGCTCGGCGCGGGCGACGCCGGTCCCCCGGTGATCGCGGGTCTGCTCCTGGCGGCGGGCGGCGGCCGCCGCCTGGGCGGGCGGCCCAAGGCGCTGCTGCCCTACCGGGGCCGGCCGCTGGTCGAGAACGCCGTCCGGGTGCTGCGCGAGGCGGGCTGCGGGCCGGTGCACGTGGTGCTCGGCGCCTCGGCGGCCGAGGTGCGGGAGCGGGCGGACCTGGCCGGATGCGTGGTGGTGGACAACCCGGACTGGGAGCGGGGCATGGGCTCCTCGCTGCGGGCCGGGCTCGCCTCGCTGGCCGGTACGGACGCCCGGGCGGCCCTGGTCTCGCTGGTGGACCAGCCGGGCATCGGTCCGGCGGCCGTGACCCGGGTGCGGGAGGCCTACCGCTCCCCCGCCAGCCTGGTGGCGGCGGCCTACGGCGGGGAGCGCGGGCACCCCGTGCTGTTCGGCGCGGACCGGTGGGCGGACATCGCGGAAACGGCAACGGATGACAAAGGTGCGCGTGTCCACCTGACACGGCACGCCGCGGAGCTCACCCTGGTGGAGTGCGCGGACGTGGCCGAACCCTTCGACATCGACGTGCCGGCCGATCTGGCGCGGCTCGAGCGGGAATGAGGCGCGCCGTGTCAGCGCAGGGCGTGACGACTGTGGCACCGAGCGTCATCCCTCGGGCAAAATCTGTCGACTCGGAGAATCTCGACATCAACAAACCATTGAACTTCCACCATGAGGAAATTACTATCCACTGGTCAGAAGCGCCCTGAACCCCCAGACGGCGCCCGCGACCGTATTTGGAACTCTCCACACTCGACGGCACTGCGTGCCGTCCGCGCGCGAGCATTCCCCCGCGGCCGCCAGGCACCGCCGCTGCAAGGAGTGACAGATATGTCCGCACCAGCGCCGTCCCCGCTGGCCATCGTCGATGCCGAGCCCCTGCCCCGACAGGACGAAGTCCTCACAGAAGCGGCGCTGGTCTTCGTGGCCGAGCTGCACCGGCGGTTCGCACCGCGCCGGACCGAGCTCCTCGCCCGCCGCGCCGAGCGCCGCGCCGAGATCGCCCGCACCTCCACGCTCGACTTCCTCCCGGAGACCGCACAGATCCGCGAGGGCGACTGGAAGGTGGCGCCGGCCCCGGCCGCGCTGAACGACCGCCGCGTGGAGATCACCGGTCCAACCGACCGGAAGATGACCATCAACGCCCTGAACTCGGGCGCCAAGGTCTGGCTCGCCGACTTCGAGGACGCTTCGGCCCCCACGTGGGAGAACGTCGTCCTCGGCCAGCTCAACCTGATCGACGCCTACGAGCGCCGCATCGACTTCACCGACGCCCGCACCGGCAAGGCCTACGCGCTGAAGCCCGCCGAGCAGCTCGCCACCGTCGTGATGCGGCCGCGCGGTTGGCACCTCGAGGAGCGCCACCTCGACTTCGAGGGCGGCCCGGCCTCCGGCTCGCTGGTCGACTTCGGCCTGTACTTCTTCCACAACGCGAAGCGGCTGATCGAACTCGGCAAGGGCCCGTACTTCTACCTGCCGAAGACGGAGTCGCACCTGGAGGCGCGCCTCTGGAACGAGATCTTCGTCTTCGCCCAGGACTACGTCGGCATCCCGCAGGGCACCGTCCGCGCCACGGTCCTGATCGAGACGATCACCGCCGCGTACGAGATGGAGGAGATCCTCTACGAGCTGCGCGACCACGCGGCCGGCCTGAACGCGGGCCGCTGGGACTACCTCTTCTCCATCGTCAAGAACTTCCGCGACGGCGGCGAGAAGTTCGTCCTGCCTGACCGCAACGCGGTGACGATGACCGCCCCGTTCATGCGGGCCTACACCGAACTCCTGGTCCGCACCTGCCACAAGCGCGGCGCGCACGCCGTCGGCGGCATGGCGGCCTTCATCCCGTCCCGCAAGGACGCCGAGGCCAACAAGGTCGCCTTCGAGAAGGTCAAGGCCGACAAGGACCGCGAGGCCGGCGACGGCTTCGACGGCTCCTGGGTCGCCCACCCCGACCTGGTCCCGATCGCGATGGCCTCCTTCGACGCCGTGCTCGGCGAGCGGCCGAACCAGAAGGAGCGGCTGCGCGAGGACGTCTCGGTGGCCCCGGGCGAGCTCATCGCCATCGACTCCCTGGACGCCAGGCCCACCTACGAGGGCCTGCGCAACGCCGTCCAGGTCGGCATCCGGTACATCGAGGCATGGCTGCGCGGCCACGGCGCCGTCGGCATCTTCGGCCTGATGGAGGACGCGGCCACCGCGGAGATCTCGCGCTCGCAGATCTGGCAGTGGATCAACGCGGGCGTCGTCTTCGAGAACGGCGAGACGGCCACGGCCGACCTGACCCGCACCCTCGCGGCCGAGGAACTGGCCGCGCTGCGCGCCGAGCTCGGCGAGGAGGCATTCGCGGCCGGGAAGTGGCAGCAGGCCCACGACCTGCTGCTCCAGGTCTCCCTGGACGCCGACTACGCGGACTTCCTCACCCTCCCCGCCTACGACCAGCTGGTCGGCTGAACCTCCGCATTCGGCTGAACGCACAGAAGTCGAAGGCAGCCGCCTCCGCCCCCGTCGCCTCCCGGCGCCGGGGGCGGAGGCGTTACTGGTTCGTAACGCGACTGTACCTAGCGGTAACAAGCGGGGCCGTGTCACCTTTCCGATGCCACCGGCCGGCGGTTTCCCCCACTTCCCCAGCCATGCGCCGGAGTTGTTCCCGGATGCCGCATGCCCGACCGCAGGAGTTCCGCAGTGATCGGATTCCGCACCGCCCGCAAGGACCGGGCCGGCCGTCGTGTGCGACGACTCGCCGGAGCCGCCGTGGTCCTGCCGCTCGCCGTCGGCGCGCTGACGGCCGCCGGCGCCGGCACCTCCGCCGCCAGTCCCG
Organism: Streptomyces sp. NPDC045967; assembly: GCF_056430495.1. Classification (NCBI taxonomy): domain Bacteria; kingdom Bacillati; phylum Actinomycetota; class Actinomycetes; order Kitasatosporales; family Streptomycetaceae; genus Streptomyces; species Streptomyces sp. NPDC045967. The sequence continues at coordinate 11,611 of NZ_JBWKLE010000037.1, forward strand.
GCGCCGGTCCCACCGCCGTGGTCTCCATGGGCGACAGCTACATCTCCGGGGAGGCCGGGCGCTGGAAGGGCAACAGCCTGACCGACAGCGGCAGCCGGAACGGCACCGACCGGGGCTGGGTCAGCGCCGGCGCCTACGATCCGGGCAAGGTCTACGGGGCCACCGCGGGCGGCTGCCACCGCTCCGACTCCGCGGAGGTGCGCAGCGCCGGGCCGATCGCGGACGTGGCAATCAACCTGGCCTGCTCCGGCGCCACGGCCCAGAACGTCTTCCGCGCTTCCAGCGGCGGGGTGGCCTTCAAGGGCGAGGCCCCGCAGGCCGACCAGCTCGCCGCGGTGGCCGCGAGCCACGACGTCGAGGTCATCGCCCTGTCCATCGGCGGCAACGACCTCGGCTTCGCCGACATCATCGAGACGTGCGCTTACGACTTCGTGCTCTGGAACTCGTACTGCCACGACGACCAGCAGTACGCCGTGGACCAGCGGATCGACGCCGCGATGGCCGCGGTCGGCAAGTCCGTGGAGGAAATCCGGGCCGTGATGCGCGGGGCGGGGTACGCCGACTCCTCCTACCGGATCGTGCTGCAGTCCTACCCGTCGCCGATCCCGCGCGGCGCGGAGAACCGGTACGCGCAGAGCGACTGGAGCCGCCTCAACACCGGCGGCTGCCCCTTCTGGAACCGGGATTCGGACTGGGCGCGCGACTCGCTCGTCCCGCAGATCGCCGGCCGCATCAAGGGCGTCGCCGCCGCCAAGGGCGTGCAGTTCCTGGACCTGCGGGACATGCTCCAGGGACGCGAGGTGTGCGCGAGGGCCAGCAAGCAGGTGACCTCCGCGGTACCGGCCTCGGCGAGCACCAGTGAATGGGCGCGGTGGATCGACAACAACGAGTCGCAGGGCCTGGTCCAGGAGTCCATGCACCCCAACCACTACGGCCAGTTGGCCGCGGGACGCTGCCTGGCCCTGGCGACCGCCCAGCCCGCGAACTCCGCCACCGGTTGCAGGAACACCGCGGGCAGCGACCAGACGGGCATGTTCCTGACCCCGGCACCCTAGCGATCCCTCCCGGCGCGTGAATGCCCTCCCTCATGCTCCGGCGGCCCCCGAGGCATGCGTACGGCGGTGGGGGGGGGGGGGGGGGGGGGGGGGGGGGGGGGGGGGGGGGGGGGGGGGGGGGGGGGGGGGGGGGGGGGGGGGGGGGGGGGGGGGGGGGGGG
>NZ_JBWKLE010000038.1:0-12229 GCF_056430495.1 Streptomyces sp. NPDC045967
AGCTACCTCGCCGGTCTCCACCTCCGCGCCGCAATGATCTGGATCGACGACCTGCTCAAGACCACCCAATGATCACGACATCACACAGGCCCTAGTCCTCCTCGGCCGCCGGTTCTACTTGCCGGGTCGTCCGAGCTGGTGGAGAGTCCAGCCGGCCGTGCGCCAGGGATCGGGGTCGAGGGTGGTGCGGCAGTCGACGAGCAGGGGGCTGGCCGGACGGTTCACGAGGGCGTGGGGGTCGGCCTGCCGGTACTCCGGCCACTCGGTGGCCAGGACGACGAGGTCGGCTCCGTCGACGGATGCGGCCAGGTCGTCGGTGTACTCCAGCTCCGGGTTGCGGGTCATGGCGGTCGCCACTGCCTGCGGGTCGTGAACGGTGACCGTGGCGCCGGTCTGCTGGAGGGCGTGGGCGAGGGCGAGGGCCGGGGACTCACGTACGTCGTTGGTGCCGGGTTTGAACGCGGCGCCCCACACGGTGACCCGAGTCCCCTTGACGGGACGATCGCCCAGAACCAGGCGGATGAGGTCCATGGCGACGTCGGTGCGGCTCTCGTTGATCTTCTCGGCGGCGCGCAGGAGGGTGGCTGCCTGTTCGGCGCCGAGCTGCCGGGCGGAGGCGGTGAAGGCGCGGACGTCCTTGGGGAGGCAGCCGCCGCCATAGCCGATGCCGGGCTGCATGCCGCCGGACCCGATCCGCGGGTCGATGCCGAGGATCTCCACGATTTGGGAGACGTCGCCACCGGCGGCTTGGCACATGTCGGCGACGGCGTTGATATAGCTGATCTTCAGGCCGAGGAAGGTGTTCGCGGCGCCCTTGGCGAGCTCGGCGGTCTGCGGGTCGGTGACGAAGATCGGGACACCGGCGTCGAGGATCGGCGCGTACACGGCACGGATCGCTTTCTCCCCCTCGGCGCTGGTGACGCCGGCGATGAGTCGGTCCGGGCGCAGCGTGTCTTCCACCGCGTGGCCCTCGCGGAGAAACTCCGGATTCCACACGACCTCGACGGCTTCGCCGGCCGGGGCCAGACGCTGGGCGAGAGCGGTGACCTGAGCGGTGGTGCCGACGGTCACGGTGCTCTTGCCGACGATCGTGCACGGCCGCGTCAGGAGAGGAGCGAGCTGGCGGATAGCGCCGTACACCTGCCCGGTGTCGTATGAGCGGCCGTCCGCGTCGATCGGCGTGCCGACGCCGATGAAGTGCAGCTCGGCGAGCTCGGCGGCCTCCCGGATGTCGGTGGTGAACCGCAGGCGCCCGCTGGCGGTGTGGCGGGTGAGCAGCTCGGGTAGCCCGGTCTCGTAGATGGGGCAGTGGCCGGAGTTCAGGCTGTCGACTTTGGCCTGGTCGACGTCCACACCGAGGACCTCGTGACCCAGTTCGGCCATCGCGGCCGCGTGCGGGATTCCGAGATGACCGCAGCCGATTACTGAGATGCGCATTCCTTGACTCTCATCCTTGAGGGGCCCGTACGTACGGGGGCCGGGGAACAGCAGCCCAGAGGTTAGCGCCGTTCCCCGGCCCGAAGTTCACGCGTTGTCTGCGTCGAGGTTCAGCAGTCGCTCCAGCTCGCTGATCGCGGTTGCGGCCGTCTGCCGTACGACCACGTCACCGGTCTGCGGGGCCTCCAGCGGGTAGTCGAACCATGTGCCGTCTGGACGGGGGAATCCCTCCGGGTCGACGAGGAACACCTTCAGTCCGGCCGCGCGGGCCCGCTTGGCCACCCACCGGCGGTCGGCGTGCAGCCCGATCACGACCAGGGCCTTCGCGTCGGGGTGGAAGGTGACCGGTGGGATCCGCTGGTCGTAGCGGCGCATGAACTGCTCCTCGAACCCGGCGCGCGCGCCCAATCCGTCGAAGTTGTTCGTGATGAACGGGCCGACCAGGTGACCGGTCTCTTCCATGCGCTTGAGCGCGTGCAGCGCCGGGGTCACCTCGGCGTCGAAGCACGCCCGGTACATCTCCGAGAGCTCGCTGACTTTGTCCTCGGTCTGGAGGAACATCTCCGTGAGCAGCGGGTCCCGGCCCGGTGCGAGGACGAACGTGAAGCCCTTGCCGAGCAGCTCGTCCTCGATCTCGTTGACGTGGTAGATCTCGTGGAGCCGGTGCAGCGGCGGGATCCCGGCCTCGTAGGAGACGCCGCAGCCGACCTCGACCTGGAACGGCAGGAAGTCCGTGAGCTGCGCGAGGCTGTCGGCGTAGACCGGTTGCCCGGGGGTGTCCTTGACCCGGACCCCGTGGGTCAGCACCTCCCACGGCCGGCGGCGGACCGTCCGCGGCGGGAATGTGTTGACGGAGGTGAACGTCGTGTCGATGACCTCGTAGTCCGCCGGAAGCCTGCGGCCCGCCCGCAGGTCCTCAGGGTGCAACTCGACGCGGATCATGTGGACGCGCAGGTCACCCAGCTCGAACCGGCCCGGCCCGACGTACTTCCAGCCGCCCTCGGACAGCATGGCGTGGTTCTGCTCCCACGCCTCCTCGATCTCGGCCCGCGGCGCCGCCACCGAGTGGTACAGGTACATCTGCGTCATGGCGAGCGCCGGCGCCGCGGTGGTGTCCACGAGGCCGTACTGGTGCCAGTAGTGGACGATGCGGCGGCGCGCGTCACCCTCGCCCGTCCAACCGGAGTTGGCGGCGGTCTCCTCCTGCTGGGTGCGCCGCCAGATGCCCTCCTCCTCGAATCGGGGGCGGTCGGCGGTCACGCCGTAGAAGTCGTGCCACTTGCGGAGCTGGGCCTCGTCGAGCTGGTCGATGACCGTGACGGGAAACTGCATGTCGTGTCCTCGATCTCTGGGTCAAAACGGTCCGCCCCTTTGGGAGAGGAGCGGCAGGAGGGAGCTAGCTGAGTGCGGCCACCGCGTCGGTGAGCGCGCCGGTCAGGAAGTCGATGTCCTCATCGCTGGAGCTCAGCGGGGGCGCGACGACCAGGCCCTCGCTGCGCGGGTCACCGGCCCCGGTGAACGGGTAGAAGAAGACGCCGCGCCGCTCGCACTCCTGCATCAGGGGCCAGAGCAGGCCAGGCGCGACCTCGACCCCGTACAGGTGGCCGACGCCACGGACATCCCGGACCGGCGCCCAGGAGACAAGGGACCGCAGCGACGTTCCCAGACGCTCTCCGCGAGCCGTGAACGCCTCGAAGTCCACGGACTCCAGCTCGTCCAGGACCCCCAGGCAGGCCGCCGCCATCAGGGGGTGGGTGGCCATGGTGCCCATCGCGGGCAGCGGGTCCGCGTCCTTGTGCCGCAGCAGCGGTGCGATCTCCGGCGACACCAGCACCGCGCCGACGGCGGTGTAGCCGGCGCCAAGGCCTTTGGACAGGATGACCAGGTCGGGTTCGCACCCAGCCCAGTGATGACTCGCCAGAGGCGTTCCGGTGCGCCACAGCCCGGTGAGGACCTCGTCGTGGATGACCAGGACGTTCCGCTCCCGGCAGATCTCCGCCACCCGCCGCAGGTAACCATCCGGCGGCGTGAAGGCGCCGCCCGTGGTCCCGTTGATCGGCTCGATCAGGATCGCGGCGACGTTCTCCGCGCCCCTGCTGTCGATCGCCCGCGCCACCTCGTCGGCACAGGAGGCAGCGCAGCCGTGCCCTTCATGGGCGTGGCCGTGCGTCGGCGGGTAGGGAGCGGGGAAGGCGGGACCGAGACCGTACCGGTCTTCCGGGCGGGGGTTGCGGATCTGGTTGCCCGCTACCCCGAGCGTGAACACGCTGTTGCCGTGGTAGGACAGGTTGGACGTCAGGATGTCCCCGCGCAGCTTCCCGTCGCGGACCCGCACGATGTTCCGCGCCAGCCCCACCGCGACCTCCACGCCGAGCGTCCCGCACGTGGTCAGCGCGACGGAGTCCTCCGGCCGGCCCACCGCGCGGCACAGCCGGTCCATCAGCTCCAGCTGGATCTCGGGCCGGACGACGGCAGCCCCGCCGAACGAGTAGCGGGAGAACTGCCGCTCGATGCGGGAGAAGACCGCCCGACTGCCCTGCCCGACGTTCACGCAGAGGAGGCCGCTCGATCCGTCTAGGATCCGGCGGCCGTCAGCGCGGTGCAGCCAGGGCCCGTTCGATCCCACGACGTCGAAGTCCGGCAAAGGCCTGGACGACGTCAGCAGACGTTCGCGACGCTGCGAGTACCGATCCACGGAGAGTCCCTTCTCGGGGGTGCTCATTGGGTGGGTGGGGTGCGCGGAGGTGATCGACCGCCGCAAGTCCAAGACCACCGCACCAGGACGCGGTAAAACAGTCCGTAGCCATAGGGCTGCAAGGAGTTTGCATCTCGTGCAAGTTCGGACGGCCGCGTGCCGAGCCCCCGCTCTGCGGGGGCCACGCAGCCTGGCTAAACCAGGACGGGGTTATGGATGCAGTTCGAAAGCCACAGGTGACGCACACAGCGACGGCAACACCCGGCGAGGTGGTCCGCAGAACGCGTAGAGCCCGCGGCATGACTCTGGCCAAGCTCGGGTCGCTGACCGGCTACTCGGCCGCCCAGGTATCCCGGCTAGAGCGTGGAAAGTCCGCCATGACGGACGTCTCCGTGCTCCAGACGTTCGCCCGAGCACTCGACATCCCACCGCAGGCCCTCGGCCTGGCACCGACCACGGGCGCCCATCCGGACCCGATCAGTCAGCCAACTGACCCGTATCCCAGCCTGCCCGCCCCTACCCTGGGAAGCCCAGGCCGCGAAGACGGAGAGGACCCGGTGCGCACGCGAAGGCAACTGCTGGCGAACCTGGCTGTCACCGCGGCCGCCGCCATGGGAGCCCCTGTCGCCGGCGCCGCACCGGCCAAAACCGAGGAAGCGCAACTCGGCGAGACGCTCGTCGCAGGGCTGCGCGACGCCATGCTGGGACTCGGCCGCACAGCCCCGGACGCGCCCCTGGACCTTCTCGCGGCCGAACTGCACCGCGCCTCGGCCGACTTCAACGACTGCGCGTACTCGAACCTCGCCCTACGGCTCCCACGCCTGATCTCCGCCGGACACCAGTCCACTAGCACCAGCGACAACTTCCCCGTGCTGGCGCAGGCCTACCTCCTCGCGACGCGAATCCTCATCAAACTCGACGAGCCGCAACTCGGCTGGATGGCAGCCGACCGCGCCCGGCAGTTCGCCGCCGCCGGCGGAGCACCCATGGCCATCGCGGAAGCAGCCCGCCAGCAGGCCATCCTCGCCCGCAAGGCGGGATGGCACGACCAGGCCCTCACCCTCGCTCTCAACGCCGCCGACGACCCAGCCCTGCGCGAACTCGGAAGCGCGGGGATCGCACAGCGAGGTCTGCTCGTCCAGTGCGCCGCCTACACCGTCGCCCACCAACGCGATCAAACCGGCATGCGCGAGCTGACCAGCGAAGCAACCGCAATCGCCAAGAGCCTCGGCGCCGTCACCCACCTTCGGGACACCAACGGCGGCTTCAGCTGGGCCACCGTCCAGCTACACCTGATCTCAGCGGAAAACACCGCCGGTGATCCCTCAGCCGCCATCGCCGCCGCCGACGCCCTCGCCCCCCAAGCGCTCCCCACCACAGAACGACGCGCCCTCTACTTCACCGACCGCGCGAAGGCCTTCGCCCAATGGGGCCGACGAGACGAATGCATCCGCGCACTCCTCCAGGCCGAATACTGGGCACCCCAGGAAACCCACGCCCGCCCAGCCGTGAAATCCCTCGTCTCCGGCCTGCTGCTCTCCGGGCGCACCACACCCGAGCTCCGAGGCATCGCCGCCCGTACCGGAGTCCTCCACAGCTAGCTGACCAAGCCGCCGATCACGACGACGATGGTCGTTGACCCGCCCAGCTACCAGGAGCAACGCACTACAGCCTCGGAGGCGGACACCAGGTCAACCGGTATCTGCCCGGAAGGGTGATGCCGTCGAGAGCCGCTGCAGGGGGTCCGGCCGTTCTGCTTCACTGCGGCCATGACCGACACCCGCGAGGCCCTCGACCGAGCCGGCACCGTGCTCGCCACGGGCTCGGACCAGACGCAGAGCCAGTCCGTCCGAGCCCTGGTGTCGATCGCCCTCAACGAGCCCGCCCACCGCCAGCAGGCGCTCACCGCACTCGAAGACTCCACCGAGAGCAACCACGGTGTCCGCACGGACGCGGTGGTGTCGGCGCGTACCGCGCTCTGCGGCTTCGACCCGAAGCGTGCCGCCCGCGCGCTTCGGACCCTCGAAGGCTCAGCAGTCGCATTCCTGGCCACCTCAGTCGTTGTCGGCTCCTACCTCGGCCGCAGCGGCGTAACCCGGGTCCTGATCACCGCGGCCGTCTGGATCGTCCTGTTGACCGCGGCATCGGCCTTCCGCCGCCTGTGGCAGCACTACCTGGGGGCCTGGGTGCTCTTGACCAGAAAGACTCGATGGCTCCGCGGCCTACTCGTCGTGCTGCTTACCCTCTTCGTCACTGGCGGCCTCCGAGCCGTATCTGACTCCCCTGGTGGCGCCCTTCTGTGCGCCGTGGGGGCTGGCATGACGGGATGGCTCCTCTGGTCGAAGAAGCCAGCGGGACGCTGACCCTGCAGCTGGACAACTTCGGTTCCCCGGGCACGCGACGCAGCGCTCAGCGTTCCGGCTCCAGATGGCCATGGCGCCGGAGGAGAGCAGTGAAAAGCTCGGTGATTCCCTTCTCGGCCGAGGCACGGTCGGCAAGCTCCTGCCCCCCGACGCGGTAGACCTCGTATCCCTGGAGGGTGAGCCGTCGGTCCTCCGCCATCATGGCCGCGTACCGGATCGAGTCGGCGAGGGCGGGCGCGCCCTTCTGCGGGTTGTCGCGGGAGTAGTGCTGGATGCCGTCGACCTCGATCACAGCGCGGGCCCGGTGGTTCATGAGCAGCAGGAAATCCATCCGCTGGCGTGCGAGTACAGGCTGCCCCTGCCGCTCCGCTACGGTGTACGGGTCGTAGTGCAGGTAGACCTGAGGGATCAGCGCGGGGACGTCGAATCCGAGCTTGATGTAGGTGTCGAAGACCAGCTCCTCGGCACCGTTACCGGACAGCGATCGGCGCAGCCGGCTGTGCAACTTCCGACGGGACTGATCAGGCGTACTGGGAGCCTCGGACCGACGGCTCGCCCACCAAGCTGCCAGGTCCGCCCAGCTCACTCCGTGCTCGCCCAGAGGCCGGTCGTACACGAGGCAGTACTGCTCGTTCTCGACGATCCGGATCGCGTTGCCGATGGAGTCCGGGAGCACGATCCGGGGCTTGGGACCGTCGGCAGCGAAGATGAGGTTCTTCATGTCCGTGCTGACACCATGCAGGCCCAGCGGCGCCAGGATGCGCTTCAGGTCTTCGTCGCCGTACTCCGCGACGACTCGACGGGCAACGGTCACGAGAGCGGGCAGGTCCATGTCCTGGAGCCGCGCCTTTACGTAGGACCTCTTGCTGCAATACGGGTCCTCCCCCGGCTCCTGCGGGGCCAGGCCCAGGTACTCGCACACCTCCGCCAGGTCCTGAGCCTTCACGTTGTCCCAGAGCGCTTCGGCGATCGCCTCGCGAACCTTGAACGGTGGCACTCCGCCCGGTGAAATCATCGGACCATCATGGATGGCGAGACGGGTCACCTGGAAGACTCAGCACAGGCCGAGGGCATCACGGTCAGGGGCGCATCCGCCTCCTCCGCGTTCGAGTCGACGTAACCGCCTTCGCCGGGACCGCGTTCCACGTCCGCGTACACCAACACTTGCACCTCGTCCTGACCCGGCGTGCGCCGCAGCCGGCAGGGCCCGCTGGACAGGAACAGGTTCGAAATCTGGTGGGCCGCTTCGAGCGCGGCCTTCTCGTGGCCCCGGATCTCGATCGTGATCACGCTCTCGACGCTCATGACCGAGCAACCCCCTCCTCCTTCGCCCCGTTCCGCATACGAGGCAGGTCCACCCCATCGAGTGCCACCGCGAACGTGCCCGGACGGCCGCCCCTGCCGCCGGACGCTGCATTCCTGCATATCGGGGTGGGTTTTTGCGGCAAGCTGTGCCGAGGACCTGAACCCTGGAGTGTGCCGTGACCCCTGAGCTGGACCTCATCTGCGATGGCTGCCGTAGGCCCATTGGCGACGACGACGGATACCTGTGGGTGGACACGGCCGAGGTACGGCGCACCGACGAGGCTGTTCGCGCGTGGGAGGAAGAGCGCACGGACGCCGCTGACGGATCGCTCTCCTTCAGCGGGGACGACATCTTCGGCTACCCGGAGAAGGTGCGCTGGCAGGCGCACCATGCCCTGTGTGACCCGGCCCCGGGCGAGGGCGCCTACGACATCCCCGCAGCCAAGATCCGCTCGTGGGAGCAGCTCCTGGACTGGACGGCCCACCTCATGGAGAAGTCGTGGCTGTCGCACACGGACTGGGACGACTTCCTGCGGGAAGTCCATCGCGGTGGTGGTCGCCTCGTGGTCGCGTCGCCAGCCGGTACCCCGAACCCCTGACCGGTGTCGGTGCCGTCTGCGACGTTCGCCGGATGGCCGCTAGCAGAGATCGCTCGACTCTTCGACAACTGGTTGGCGATGTCGTCGCTCGTCTGGACTCGAATACGCATGCCACGCTCAACGAGGCCTTCGTGAAGGTGGGGATGCCGCCCAACTCCCCGGAGGAGGGCACGAAGCGCGAGCGGGTCGAGCGGAGCTACGCCCAGGTCGCCGACAGCCACCTCCACACCGTCGCCCTGAACCTACTGGCTAACGGCTACGCGACCACGGCCCAGAGGATCGGGATCGAAGACCTGCCGTGGGCGGAGGCCTCCCCACCGGAGATACCCAGCCGGATTCGACGAGAGCTTGCCCGCTCGCTCGATCTCGCCGACCTCGTTCGCAGCGAGGGCGGTTCATGGGGATGCTTAGCCGCTTCTGGGTGCTCGCCGACGAGATGAGCCCGCTCATGGACGCGTTCCTCGGCACTCCGGGGCCGAGCCTGAAGCGCGACATCGAGCAGCACGTCTTCCGCAACCCGGGGGACTGGTCGACCGAGGACCTCTTCGAGAACCTGGGTGCCTTCGAGACCGGCGACGCCAGGTTCCCCCGGTTTCTCGAAGCACTGGTCATAAAGAACACCCTGCGGGTCCGGCGGCGGAATAGCTCACGGATCAGCCGTCGTTAGAATCCTGCCCGGTCCGGCGCGCCCACGCAGCGATCGACAGACCAACGACTATCGAGACAATCCCGGAGACATCGCTCATAGACGCCAGGACATCCTTCGCTGCCTCGTTGTCCTGAACCGTCACCGCCGCCAAGACACACAACGAGACCCCGACTGCGCCCATGAAGGACAGGAACAACTTCCTCTGCTCCGCCAGCGGAAGATACTGGACTTGTTCCTGAAAGGCGGCGGCCGACGCCTCCAGTTCCGCCGCCGTGCCCGCAGGCGCGTTCACCGGCGGCTCGGCCGGAGTTTCTGTGATCAGTTGGTCCAGCCAGTCGCTGGCGTAAAGCGTCTGCACCTGGTGGGTGAACCAGTCCTGCTGTGCAGTGAAGCCGGTGATCTGGGACAGGCTGCCCTGCAGCCAGGACAGGTCGAGCGTGTCGGTGAGTGCGGACGTGGCGTTTGCGTAGGCCGTGAGTGCCGGTGAGATGGCGGCCCAGTCGATGTTGTCGGTGAGTGCGGACGTGGCGTTTGCGTAGGCCGTGACTGCCGGTGAGATGGCGGCCCAGTCGATGTTGGCGAGGAACTCGGACCTGGCGCCTGCCATGGCCGTAAGCGCAGGCGAGATGGCCGCCGTAATCGCTGGCAGGTGTATCTGCACCCTGGTCGCGTCTGTGGCTGCCCGTACTGATGCATGAATCGAGTCCAGGACCGCCGGCGGCAGGTCGACCGTCTCAGCAGGACGGGGCGAGTTCATAGGCTGGTCCAAGTGCTGTGCATCCAGGTCGACCGGCCGATTGACGTCTGAGGCATCCATGACCGCACACTGCCACATGCCTGCGACACACTGGCGTTGACCGCAGACGTGAGAGCGACCGCAGCGAACAAGGATGGTGGTCGGAATTCCGACCACAGGGCCTCCAGGCCTGGATCAGGTAGCTGACGGGCCTTCTTGGTGTTGCGACGCCGGCGGGTTCGTACGCGCTGGAGGGCAGGCGCGAGAACCGGCGCGGGAGCTCTCATGAAACGCGGCCACGAACTCGTCACAGGTCATCAGCACGGCGCGCCCGCTCGGGAGGGGCGCGGCTCTGCTGCGGCGGATACCAGTCGGGAGCCGCGCTCTTCGGCGCCGCTACGAAGTCGAGTCCAGACCGGCCGTCTGGGAGTCTCCCTGGCGCTGTGAGGGAGTGGCAGCTGGCCCCTTCCGTCGGCTCTGGATCGTGCGCTGTTCCGCGAGGCCGGGGCGGAGCTGGGGCTCGTGGAGTACGAGGAGTTCGAGCCCTGCCCTCTCGCACCGCTCGCGTGCCTCGTCCTGGAGGGCGTCGTCGATCACGTCGGTCGCTGCCATGAGGTGGACGTCGGCACCAAGTCGTCGGCTGAGTTCGACGTCCCGGGCGATCTGGTCGTGCTTGGAGAACTCTGCTGCCTTGACCTTCACCTCACCTGCAAGGACCCGGCCGTCGTGGACTCCGAACACGTCGACTTCCTGCTTCTTGTCGTCGTCTCCGACGTACACGTCGACGCCGGGCAGGAGGTAGGTGGAGGGATCGATGTCCTGGAGGGCGGCGATCACCAGCAGGTGCGGCAGCACGCCGTTGTCGACGGCCCGGTCAATGAACGCGTTGAGGCGGTAGACGACCTCGACGGCCTTGTTGTTGTTCTCCCGCTGGTACAGCGCCGGCGCGGAACAGGCGGGGCAGACCGCCTTGCCGCCGGTCGCGTGGAGAGGGATGAAGCTGTGCAGGCGGCACTGGTCGCAGTCCAGGCCCAGACCGCGTTCCACCCAGCCCTGCGCGCACGCGGTCTCCAACCCCGAAGTGACGTCGAGAGCGGTCCATCCGCTCACCACGTTCGTCGCCGAGCGGAACTTGCGATCCTGGCGGCCGCCGAACTCCCGGGCCAGCTCCATGGCCTCTTCCAGCGGAAGCCAGTCGGGGTAGCGGCCCTCGTTGAGGCGACGCAGCTCTTTCAGGAAGTGCTCGGTGCGTTCGGTCTTCAGGGCCGATAGGGCCTCGACGACGAGGACGTCGAGGAGGGCGCTGATGTTGGACTGCTCCATGACCGTCAGTCCGATCGTTCCCGGTACCGACGGCGCGTAGTTCCGAGCGACCTCGTTCAGCAGTCTTGAGACCACTTCACGGGGCTGTGGGACGGACAGGGTGAGCTGTGGGAACCCGAGCCAGGGAAGGTACATGGGGATCTGTAGTTCGTCGCCGTGCCAGGAAGCCGGCAGAGGCGACTTGGACCGTCCCCTCTCAGTGATCATCCATGCGACTGAGTCCTTGCGCGGGAGCTTGTCGAAGCCCTCGCCGCGAAGCCGAAGGAGCGCTTTCCCCGGCATGCGCGGCAACGGGGGAAGGACCACGTCGTACCGGCTCGGCCCCGCGAACTGGTGAAAGCTGTTCGACTCCGTCAGCCCCCACCGCCGACGGAACAACTCGGGCTCGAAACCACGGTCGACCCTGTAAGTGAGGGCCCCTTCGGTCTCGGCGGACCTAACCCCCCAGCGCACACCAGAATCCTCCACGTCAGCGACCAGGCCAGCGCGGGCAGCCGCCCTGTGCAGCGCTTCTTCCGACAGGCTCCGGCTGACCAGAATCACGTCCGGCAGAGCGCGCACTGCCGAGCGGATCTGAGCGAAGCGGATGTCGTTGGCGAAGTTGAGCCAGTGCTCCGGAGCCTCGCCGGGAAACAGCAGGATCGGCATGTCGACGCACGCGTGGGAGCGCATCGCGCGGGCGTTCCAGAACCACACGCAGTCCACCAGAGAGTCGGCCTCCGCGACAACGACAACCACAGGCAACTCGTGCTGATGCCGCCCGTACTCGGCCTCGTTCTCCTCGAACCCTGCCATGCCCTTCATTAGCACAGTGGCAGCCGAAGCCTGCGCTGTGCCGAGCTCTGTGAGCTGCATAGGGACTGTGGGCGCGTAGCTGGTGGAGCCCTTCGGCGGGTCGTAGATGCCGGCCGCGGCCACGGTCCACAGGGGGCCTTCGGGATCTGCGCGATAGCACGGATCCACGCCGGCCCCCATGCCCAGAGCGACGGATTCGGGGCGGCTGGTGAACTCCCAGATTCCCATGGGACTAGGGACTGTGTGATGTCGTGATCAGCTTCTGAGTTCTTCACTCTGCGCGGAGTGGGACCCGGTAGAACTGTGGTCGTGACCCGGAGGCAACTC
>NZ_JBWKLE010000039.1:0-11840 GCF_056430495.1 Streptomyces sp. NPDC045967
CGCGGGTGGTGAACAGGTCCTCCAGCAGCGCGCGCCGCTGCGAGTACGGGCGCATCAAGAGCTCCACCCCGTCCCACTGCAAGACGTCGAAGGCAACGAAGTACGCCGGCCACCGCGCTGCCAGGCCGGCGGCACTGCGGCCGCGGGCAGCGGCGCGGCGCTGCAACGCCTCGAACGACAGCCCGCCTGCTTCCGCATCCCACACCAGCAGTTCGCCATCGAGGAGGCCGTGCGGCAACTGCTCCTCGGCGGCAGCCGCGAGGTCCGGCCAACGGTCCTGCACCAGGGACCCGCGGCGGGTCTGGAGCAGCACCCGACCGCCGGGGTCGGTCGGGGTGAACAGCAGCGCCCGGCGCCCGTTTCCGCTCATCGGCAGGCCGGGTGTCCCGGAGTGCAGCGTGGTCGAGCACCCGCAGGCCTGCGCCGCACCGGGCGGTCTGCGGCCTACGCCCCAGGGTGCCGGTCGCGGACGTCACGGAGGTGCGGCGCTCATGGGACCGCGGCCCGCCTTACCGGGACATGCCGATCTTCGGCGACGAGTTCCAGCCGTTTATGTCTGATTTGCGCAGTTGTTCGGATAGCGGTTTGAGTGCGCCCTAGTGTCGACCGGGCCACGTGTGTGGCATTGGTCGGCCGGGACCTGACCATGTTCCGGCTCGTCGGGAGGGAGACCGTGATGTCGCAAACCGGCTGACGTTGCCGTCAATTACTGCCGTCAGACCACGCAAAGCCCCGCCAGGTGTCACTGGCGGGGCTTCAGATGTGCTATTGGGATCTCCAGATATTCCTCACGAGATCGGAGCTGCTCGCGCGGTGAAATCCCGGGCCAGAGAGACCGACCAAATATCACCCCGCCGCAAGCTGTCTCCAGAGTCAGACTCCAGGACGTGCACGATCGCCCTCGACCCCATCACCGAAAATCTGGAGTGAAGATGACGACCACGGTCACTGATCTGTGCGACTTGGAGACCTTCGGCAGTAGCGTTCAACTGGAGGTCGCTGAACCGAACCCTCGACTCCATTTCCCCGTATTCCGCAATTAGGGAACTCGGCACAACATCGGGAATACATTTGGCTAGCCTGTGAACTTGCAAGCTCACCTCGAAGCACTGCCAAATCTCGCCCTTCTTGAAGAACGAGAGCTCCACTAGCCCGTAGTCACGACGCATTCGACCCTTGCGCACGTCGTCTATGTACCCGGTGCCAAACTTCGCTTCCCAATCGTCAGGTCGCGCCTCCAGTCCGAGCCCTTGGATGGCCCCAGACTTAAGGGCCTCGACCAAGAATTGAAGGGCACTCATCCGAGTTTCTCCAAGTTCTTGATAAGGAAATGCATCTCTGCGGCACGATTGGATTGCATCCCGAATTCCCCGGCATTCATACTGGTGCGCGCAGATGTAGCCTTTGCGATGATATCAGCCCTCAGGGCAGGATTGGAGTGAATCTCGTCCAAAACTTTTTGAACTTCCTTCGGGCTCGCCGTCCCGCCTCTCAGTCGAATTGCTTCGGCCCCAATTCCACCCTTGTCGTTCGGGAAGATTCGAACTTCGCTCTTCCCGATGTGGATGTGGGCACCCTTCGTCGCCCAGTCCTGATAGGCAACTGAAGCGTGAATACAGTTGCTGTTGTGAACGAGGACCGGAGTCTGACCCGCCAGCACATAGTACGTGTGAAGGTCATCTATGGTCAGGTTGTACGTCCGCGCGTGCCGCGTGTAGGGCTTGTTAGACGTGACGATGACAGTCTTGCCGTGGGCGGTTAGGAGAGTCGACCCAGGAGTGAGGTTCCGTGCCTCGACCCATTCATTGGCCGACGGGGACCAGAAGGGGTGCTCGTGGGTGGCAGTGAGTTCTTCGATTCCGTCGCCAGTAGCTATGGAAAGTGTGCTGAAGTGTTTGTCGTCTTCAGTGACGATCAGGTGGGTCACTTCACGCTTTCCGGATTCACCGGTCGCGGGGTCAGTGGCTAGAACTTCATCGCCGACTTCGATGTCTTCGATGTCTTTGGTGGTTCCATCGGCCATGAGGACGTCGGTGCCCGCGAGGAAGCATTTGCAGCCGCTTGCATTACCGCTTGTGCCGCGGATGCCTACGCTTGGCCTTGTTATGCCCCCACCTTCGAAGATGCCGACGGTCTCCATCGTGTCTTTCAAATTCGCGTATATAAAGGTGGCGGGGTCGCATCCTCGGTCGCTCATTTTCTGACACGCTTCGATCAAGGCGCTGAGCTGCATTGACCAGTCGGCCTTGGGGTCGACGGGCGGGCCCCAATCTGCTACCTGCTTTAGGTAGGACGTGCGATAGATGTCAATGAACTCTTGGGTATTGACCTTTGGAAGGACATAGACGTCGCCGGACGGAGATTTAACCGTAGGGGGGCCGTTGAACTTTCTTCCAGATGAGCTGCGCCCTCTATTGCTGTCGCGGTGGTGGGTCTTGGAGACCTTGCTGCCGCTGTCGTTGCGGTCGGTGATATCTCCGATGTTGGTGAGAGTTATCGTCCCCTTAGGTCCGCAGTTGTAGATCGTTCCACATTCCTCACTGCGTAGGCCGGAGGGGTCGCTTTGTGTGACGGGGTTGTTGTTGGCGTAGTTGTATCCGTTGAGTGACTGGGGCTGGTCGAGACTCAGCAGCGGGTCGACGCTGATGAACTGGCCCAGTTTGGTGTCGTACTCGCGTGCGCCAATGTGGGTGAGGTTTGTGGTTTTGTCGATGTCTCCCCCGACGAAGCCTTTCTGACTGGGCCAGACTGCCGGGGCTGTACCGCGCTCGGCGCCGTAGGGGAGCTGTTTGCGGCGGTTGAAGGTGAGGGTTGAGGCGGCGATGGAGAGTGTGTTGGTGCCGTGGTGGTCGGCGATGAGGAAACGGACGCGGCCGTCACTGCTGGTGCGCGCCGCGGTGCCGCCGGGGACGGGGTAGTAGCGGGTGCCGGACAGGGCCTTGGTGGTTTTATCCAGGACGAGTTCTTGGCCGCCCGGAAGGTACAAGGTGGTGGCATTTGGTTCGCGTTTGAGAAGCCGGGTGCCTTGCGTGTCATAGAGGAAGGAGGTGGTGGCGCCGGCGGTGGTGGAGGAGGTAAGTCTGCCTTCGTCGTTCCAACCCAAGGTCTGGGGCTGTCCGACCGCGGGGGTCCGGCTGGTCATATTGCCGGTGGCGTCGTACCCGTATGCGTCGGTGCCCGTGGCACCGCCTGTTGCGGTGACGCTGCGGACGGCGTGAGCTTGGGCCGCGCCGGCCGCGCTGGGGTAGGTGTAGGTGCGGGTGGTGTCGGCTGTGACTGGGCCGGCTTTGTGTTGCTTCTCTGTGGCGCGCTGGCCTGTGTCGGTGAAGGTCCAGCTTGTCCAGTAGGGGTCGGCGCTGCCGAGGGCAGGCGTGCCGGTGCCGTTGATGGGCCGAGTGGTGCAGTCGTCGGCGGAGGTCCAGGCCTCGGTAAGGCGGCGGGCCCAGTCGTAGGCGAAGCACTGGTCGTCCTTGACGGTGCGGTCGTTCTGCTCGTCGAGGATCCGGGTGATGTTGCCGACTGGGTCGTAGGTGTAAGCGATGTTGGAGAGTTCGCTGGGTGCCGCTGCCTGGCGGTCGGTGACTGCCGAGATGGGCCGGCGGGTGACGTTGTCGTAGGTAAGGGTCTGGGTAATGTTCGTGCCGAGGTTGCCGAGCTGCGCCTGTGCGAGTTCACCGAAGGGGGTGTAGGAGGCACCGCGCAGGTAGGCCTGGTCGAGGCTGCTGGTTATAAGGGACAGTCGGTCTTGGGCGCCGTAGCTGTTGGTGACGGTCTCGGCGGGCAGAGCGGCTGTGGCGTTGGTGTTAGTGGTGCTGTACGTCGCGGTGGCGGGCATCCCGTTCGTCGGGGTGACGGTGCTTGCAACGGTGTATGTCCCGGCGAGGTTCTCTTCACCGGTGACGGATGGGATCGTGACCTTCAGGCCGGTTGCCGCCCCCAGGCTGTCGTACCCGGAGACCGCGCTGGTGTACGCAGCTGTGCCGTCATAGCGGGTGGAACTGGCGGGCAGGGCTTTGCCGCCGAGGGCAGTGTCGTAAGTCCATTCGGCGAGCTTGGTGCCTGTGATGCTGCCCTTGCGCAGGCTGGTGGGGCGGCCCAGCTCGTCGTAGGTGGTGGACAGGGTGATGGACCGGGCGTCAGTAACGCTCTGGGGCCGTCCATCAGGGCCGTAAGCGATCGTGGTCGTGCCCTTGTCGGGGTCGGTCCTCTGGGTCTGCCGTCCTCGAAGGTCGTAGCTGTAACTCCAGGCATTGCGACCGGACGGGTCGGTGACCTTGGAGAGTCGTCCGGCTCCGTCATACGCGTAGGTGTGCTTCTCGTACTGGGATGCCGCCGCGCCAATGATCGGGTTGCGGTCCTTGTAGTCCCGACGTTCGATGGGCCGCCCCTGGGCATCGGCGATGGTGAGAGTGGCTGTCCCTCCCTGAGGGGGGACGACGGCCTGCCAGTCAGGACCGTATGTAGCTGTCGTGCGCCACTTCTCGTTGTTGAGGGTCAGCAGGAGAGTGTCGGTCACCCGGCCGCGCGAGTCGTATCGGCTCTCGGTTGCGCTAGGGATCTGGTTGTCGGGAACGACCAGCATGGTCGTACTGGTGGGTTGATTGTTGTAGAACGGAGCGTTGGCTCGCCGAACGCGGCCGTGATCATCGTAGAAAGCGTCACTGACGAGCCGGCCTGCGACGCCAGTGGCGTCGGTCTGGGTCTGGCGCTCACGCAGGTGAGAGTCGTAGAACGTGACGGCCGTGCCCCAGGTGCCGTCCTCGTAGAGCTTCTTGGTGGTGAGGGTGGACGGTGCCGTTGCGGACAGGTTGTACGTGAGGGCGACGCTGGGTTGCTGGCTGGTGGTGCGCCCGGCGGCCCAGATCTTGATCTGGCGTCCCATCGCGTCGTACTCAGAGGTGGTGGTGCGGTTGTTCCCGTCCGTGACTGCCAGTGACAGTCCCCGGAGGCCGTCGTAGGTACTGGTTGTGGTGTGGCCCTTGGGGTTGGTGACCGTCACACTGGTCGGCTGGGCGTCGGCTGCTGGTGCGTACGCGGTGGTGGTTGTCTGCAGGTCCTGACCCGTGGAGGTCAGCACCCGTCCGTACGCGTCGTGTGTGGCTCTACCAGCGGTCTCCCAGACGAGTTGATTGGCTGCGTCCAACTTGGATGCCTGCTCGGTCGAGCTGATGTTGGCCTGGCCCGCCTTTGGAGCGGTGCCGTTCGCCTGTCCGTCGTAGTAGACCCGTCCTGCACTGGTGGCGGACAGGACGGACGGCGTGCTGGTGCACGGCTTGCTGGACGTGCTGGTGACCTGTCGCGGATATGCGATGAGCCAGTTCACGGTGTCGGGTGTCACGTACTGGGTGACCGTGCACGTGGCTTCGGTGGTGTTCGCCCCGTCGTGCCCTTCGGCTAGTACGAGGCCGTAGCTTTCGTCGTACGCGCGCTGGGCGGTGCTGTTGCGCCAGGTACCGTCGGCCAGCAGGGTGCCGGTGACGGTGCTGGCGATTCCGGAGAATCGTGCCGCCTTCGGCTCAAGAACGGGAGCCGCAGTACCAGGCTTGTCGGGGTCGGTGATGCCGACGACCGGCTGTGTGGCATTGTCCTTCGAAAGCCAAGGCGTTTGGGTGCTCTTCTCGACTACTGCACCGGTTTCGGAGGCGTACACGCGGTTCTCGGACACCGCACCGGCGAAGTCGCGGCGGTCCACGACACCGTTGATGTTCGCGACGGTCCGCGCGGTGCCATTGGCGAGTCGGTCACCCGCCATGCCGGTGTAGTAGTCGGTCTCGGTCCTCCCCCGGTTGCTTGTACCTGTCAAGGTACGGACGGTCCGGTAGCCGCGGAAGTCGCCCCACGTGCGGTGCTTGTCGAGCGTGAACTCGGACTGATCACGGCGCCAGTTCGGGGCGCCGGGATAGACGTAGGTAGTGGTCTTGGAGGGCGACCCCGTGCCGGCGGTTGTGTCGCTCTCCTCGATGCTGGCGACCAGGTACTTGTGGAAGTAGTCCTTGACCTCCTCGGCGCCTCCGTCACGGGTCCACCACGAGGGGTAGCAGCGCTTGGTGTTGACGTCGTCGGCCGCAGGCAGGTTGCTGGAGCTGCACTCCTGGTCGGTGTAGGTGACGAGGGTTGTGCCGCCGGTTGCGTTGGTGATCTGAGTGATGCGGTACTTGTTGATCGGTGGGCGGCCGTCGGCCTTATCCACGCGGTTGGCCATGGGTGTGCCGGTGAAGACGGTCTTGTCGGCGCCGGGGATGTCTGTGAGCGTGCCGGCCTTGGCGGTGCGCTGGACGGAGTCCAGCCACAAGGCGGGCTTGGCGGTGTCGCCGGTGGGCGGGTAGGACTGCGTGAGGGACCAGTTGTCCACGCCGACGTGCGCGGTGCCCACCAGGGCGTAGGTGTCGATGGAGGTCAGGCGCTTGGTGGACCAGAACGTGGGTGAGCCTTGCAGGCACTGCTGGCCGGCTTTGCAATCCAGGTGGACGGGGACGTCTTTCCAGTCGTTGGCGTGAGCCTCGTCAAGGACGCAGGTGGTGGCCATGCAGCGGTCGGAGACCCAGAAGTTGACCTGTCCGGCAGCCTTCGGCGTCGTGTAGATCTGTCCGTCGCGCAGGCCGTAGGAGATTCGGCGCAGCGTGCTGTCGCGCGTGTAGGCGACCGGCGTGTCCATCTGCTTGTTCTTGGCGTAGTAGCCGGTGTACTTGGTGTAGTACATGGCCATGGCGTTGCCGTGGGGGTCGACGACGTAGTCGAGGTTCCAACGCCAGGCCTGCATTCGGCTGGATGAGGCGAAGTCGGCTCCTCGGCCAGGTTCGCCGGCGTGGTTGCCGAAGACCGGGACGGCATTGACCGAGGACGTCTCTTCCTTGCCGGCACTCCAGCCTGGGAGGCGGTTCTTACCGAACCAGTACTGGGTGCCGTCGGTGGTGGTGATCCGCCAGTACTCGGAGTCCTCGTCCCCCGAGTTGTTGCTGGGGGCGTCATAGATCCGCTCGACGCGGGAGCCGTCGTCGTTCGCGAGCTTCCAGACGCCCCTGCTGGCGTCCCAGAGCAGCTCGTTGCTGGAGCCGTTCAGCGACATCGTGGCGTTCTCTGACTTCCAGCAGAGGTCGCCGACGTCCGCAGTGTTGCTGCCGCCTTGCTTGTCGTTGCCACAAGGGGCGTATTTCCGTTCGATGAATCCGGGGCTGTACTCCCAACCCTCGCCGACCCAGGACGACTGGTTGTTACTGGAGCCGGTGCGACCGTCGACGGCAGAGGAGCTGTAGGAGAACCCCACCTTGGGCTCGAAACCACCCGGCACCGGCGGGACCGTGATCGGAACGTTCCAACCGAAGCCGCCGGAGTTTCCGCCCGCCGACCATGAACCCGATGTGGCGAGCGAGGTCGCCTTGAACGAGCCCTCTGGGCCATCAGCGCTGGCCACGGCAGCCAAAACGGTCATGGCGCCGGCCTCTGAGGCGACGGCAGCCGACTTGTCCTTCGGGGTAGGCGCTGTGGCCGCCAAGTCCACGTCGGCCGTCAGCTTCGCGGTGCTCTGATGGTTGTGGGTCGGGACTGAAGAGCTCTGGAGGCATTCGGGCTTCGAGGGCGTCGTAAGCGCACAGGGCGGCAGCCTGACGAGGTGCAGCGAGGAGGCCCAGTTCGCGCCGTAGGCATCTCTGATGTTGGAGTAGTCGACCTCAACCTGTACCCGGCCGCCGCCGGAGATTCGGCTGTCTTTGCGCTGTATGGACAGCAGGAGGCCGTCGATGCCCGCCTTCTGGGCGGTCTTGCGGTCAGCGACGGTGACCTGGACGCGTTCCGGACCCGATGAGTCATTCGCTGCTGCATCGGGACGCAGGAAGGGCGAGACCTTCGCCGACTTGGTGACGCGTACCGGCAGTTTCGCCTGAGCCTTGCTGTAGGGGGCGGCCCCGGCCAACGGCGCGGCAGCCGACAGCGTCACGTCCGCCGCGCCAGCGGCGGGCCAGGTCACCTTCGAGGGCTTCCAGGAGGAAGCCGCGGTCGGAGCCTTCTTGCTCTGCGGCTTGAGGTTCTTGCCCGAGACGGACGGCGTCTTCTGGGTGCCGCGGGGTTTGTACTCCGTGGGCCCCGCCCAGGCGGGGCCGGTGAGCAGGGAGACGGACAGGGCGACTGCTGTTGCACCGACAATTCCGGTACGGAGCTGACGCTTTCTCCGAAAGCGAACACCTCCGAACAATTCGGGCATCGCGCCCGATCTGATGGACACAGCAAAACCCCCCAAGGGAATAAAAGACAGATAAAACCGCAGCCAACACTCTCTCTGGTGGTTTGCGCAAGACCCTTCTTCGACACATCTGACCTGCGGAAACGCTACCGAGCTATCCGAAATCGATCATTCCGGATGTCATGTCCGCGTCAGTACCCCCTGGGCTGTCACCCCGTCTAGGTCGATGTAAATTTTTTCGCTTACGCTGCGCTGACTCACAGCCTCGACCTTTTCCAGAAAGACCAAAAAAACCCATGACCCACCGAAGAGCCGGCGCTCGCCTGACCCGCCCGCTGGCTGCCGTTCTGGCCCTCTCCTTCCCGCTCACCGCGCTGAGCATGATCACCACCCCCGAGACCGCCACGGCAACCGAACAAGCGGCCACCGACACAGACCGCGTACCACAGGCAGCATCGGAAGTGAGGGCTTACGGCCTCGCCAAGGGCTCCGGGCAGCGCGTCGAGATCATCGACCGCCGCACCGAATACTCCGAGACCTATGCGAACCCCGATGGAAACCTGACGCTGCGGCAGTCCACGCTGCCCATCTGGTCACGCCACAAATCCGTGTGGCGCAAGACCGACCCGACGCTGACGCAGCAGGAGGACGGGACACTCGGGCCGACTGCGTCATTCGGAATCGCCTTCTCCCGGGGTGGAGATGGCCCGTTGGTAGCGATGGACCGCGGAGGCAAGAAGCTGGCCTTGTCTTGGCCGGGCAGGCTCCCGGAGCCGGTGGTGGGAGGGAACACCGCGCTCTACAAGTCAGTGCTGCCCGGCGTCGACCTCAAGCTGATAGCCGAGGTCAACGGCTTCGCCCAGCACCTTCTCGTCACCACTCCCGAGGCCGCCGCCAACCCGGCCCTGAAGTCCATCAAACTCGCCGTCACCTCGGAAGGCGTGACACTTGACGAAGACCACAGTGACCGGCTCCTGGCCAAGGACGCGGCTGGCAACATCGTCTTCAGTGCGCCCGCCCCCAAGATGTGGGAGCAGCCCGCCCCCAGTGAACCCGCTGGCCCGGCGGCGACAACCACCAAGTCCTCGGCCATGTTCTCCAGTGCCGCCGTCACCGAGGAGACGGCGACGGAGCCCCAGCAGGCACCCGTCGGCGCGGATGTGACAGGCAGCACCCTAACGCTGACCCCTGACCCCGCTCTGCTGTCTTCGGCGACACAGTTCCCGCTGGTCATCGACCCGATCTTCACCGGCGGCTACACCGAAAAGTGGGCCGTGGTGTACTCAGCCACTCCGAACGCGGATTACCCCTGGGGCTCCGGCTGGAACTCCAGCAACCCCGCGGACGAGCCCCGCGTGGGTTACAACGGCAGCGGCGATACCCAGTCGTTCTTCGCCATGAACACCCACGGCCTCAAGGGCGCCACCATCCTCGACGCCACCTTTGCCGTCGAGCAGACCCATTCCTGGGGCTGTGACGCCTCAGCGGCCGGCCCGACCGAGTTGTGGACCTCCCGAGACATCACCACGACCCCGACCTGGAACACCCGCGGCAACTACTGGGGCTACAAGCTCGCCCAAGGTAACTTCGCTCACGGCAACCCGACCTACTGCCCGGGTGTCGAAGGCTACGACTTCAAGTCCGCAGCTCTGACCTCCTACGTTCAGGAAGGTTGGGACCCGCTCGTCTTGGGCCTGCGTGTCCCGAATTCCTACCTGGGCAACGTCAACAGTTACAAGCGCCTGCGCAACAATCCCGTCCTCGAGGTCACCTACAACTTCCCGCCCGAGGTCACCGCCAGTGCAGCCTTCGAAGGCTCCTGGTCTCCGTCGGGCGAGGGCAACAAGCCCGTGCCTTGCGGAACCACCATCGGCAACAGCGGCCTGGCCCTGACCGCCACCCTCCTCGACAAAGACGGCGGCACCGTCAGCCCCGAGTTTGTCGTCACCACCGCTGCAGGCGCCGCCGTACCCGTCTCCTACGTCACCAACGTGGCCAGCGGCGGCACAGCCACCGCCACCGTCCTTGCGAACAACCTCCCCACCGGCACCTACAAATGGAAGGTGCGAGCCAAGGACGGCGAGGGACCCGACAGCCCCTACACAGCCGACTGCGCCTTCTCCGTCGACAAGACCGGCCCCACCAACGCCGTCACCGTCACGAAAGAAGACGGCACTGCACTAACCGTCCACCAGGCACGCACCAAGCTCCGCCTGAAACTCAAGAACGCTGCCACAGATCTCGCCGGCTTCTGCTGGGCCCTCGACCGCCCGGTATCGGTCTCGAGCAGCGGTTGCACAGACGCCTGGGTCCCCCTTGCCGCAGGAGCCACCGAGACGGTCATCGAAATCGTCCCCACCGGCAACCCCCAGAGCAAGCTCCACGTCCTCGCCTATGACAAGGCGGGCAACCACTCACCGGTCGACGGCGACGCCGACAGCACCGTGATCAAGACCTCCCCCGCTGCTTTCGTCTACGCCTCAGGCCAAAGCCCACTGATCAAGCGCGCAACCCATGATCTCCTCGGCGACCTCAACGGCGATGGCTACACCGACATGTACGCCACCAGCACCGATACCAACGCCGAACTCCGATTCCATGCGGGCGACGGTACCGGCAAGCTCACCCCCTACACCGTAGGCTTCAAGGGCTGGGCGGGGGCGCTCATCGCCCACGGTGGAGACTTCACCAACCTCACCAGCCCCACTGCGGCACCCGATGGCTACGAAGACTCTCTCGTGCGCCTCCCCAACGGCAGCCTCTACCTCTACCCCGGCACCGGCAGAGGCGCCGCCCTGTACTGGACCCGCCAGACAATCGCACCGCCCTCCGACCTCGGAACCCAAGGCTGGAAGCGCATCCTGCAGATTGTCATGCCCGGAGACATAGACCAACGCGCCGACACTGGCTTCGCCAACGGCAACGACCTGGTAGTCCGTGTATGCGTCGACGACGCCTGCACCGACTCACGCCTGCGCATCTACTCCGGCCGCACCATCGCCGGCGGAGGCGCCGACCAGACCGAACCCTTCGACGTACAGCAGGCCAACTACGTCAGCACGGGCACGCTGTGGAAGGACTACACCATCCTCGCGGCAGCAGACCACAACCGCGACGGCATCAAGGACATCCTCGCCCGCAACAAGGCCGACGGAATCGCCTACCTCTACCCCGGCAAGATCACGGACGGCAAGTTCAGCCTCGGTGGACGCACCGTCTTCGGCAGCGGAGGCTGGCAATCCACCACCCGCCCCCTGATCACCTCAAACGGAAACGCTCAAGGCACCGTCGTCAACAAGAGCGTCAACGACGATGGCACCACCATCTCCTACCGGGAGTTCCAGCCCAAGACGGGTGATGACCTCGCCGACCTCTGGGCTACCACCCCAGCAGATCCGAACTACACCGTCACCTACGACGACGGAACCGGCACGGCCAAAACCACCCAATGCCCAACCGGCTGCCTCCTCTTCTACCCCGGTACCTCGACCGGCCACAGGACACCACTGAAGGTCGGCGACAGTAACTGGAGTACCACCAGCACCGGAATCTTCTAACGAGCACGCTAATACTGCAACGGTGTTTTCTGTGATGGTTTGTTGGCTTCTGGTGGTGTGTAACCGCGTCGTTTGTAGTGGCTGACACGTGCCTGGAACTGTCGTCG
>NZ_JBWKLE010000040.1:0-10773 GCF_056430495.1 Streptomyces sp. NPDC045967
CCCGCGGAGCGGGTCCCACAGCGCTGCGCGCTGTGCCAACGAACCGCTTCGCTTCGCTCAGCGGGAGGGCGCTTCGCGCCCTCGGGGCCGGCCCTTCGGGCCGGTATCCTGCGCTGCGCTCCGGACGGTTCGGGGTTCCGCTTCGCTCCACCCCGAACGGCTGCTTCGCAGGCCTGAGTGACCCCGTTTCACGGGGTCCGGGCCTTCGGCCCGTTGGGTGGGTCCGCTCCGCTCCCCCACCCTGGTCCTTCCGGCTCCGCCTCCAGGACAGCCCGCTCCGCGGGCGGCTGGCTACAAAGCCAGGAGGGGGCGTACGGCGACCGGCCTACGGAGTGGACGTGGCGGAGCGGACAGGACCGGATTCGAACCGGCGTCAGACCCCCTTGAAGGGGGGCGCGTCGACCTCTGCGCTACCTGCCCCCTCCGCCAACAAGTACAAGCTACCCGACTGCTGTCGACCATCCTTACGGGTTTTCCAGCCGGAGCAGGAGGTGGGCGCAGTGCGGCGCCCAAGAGCGTGACATTCATTCATGTCAGGCCGGCGATGGGGGCTGCGCGATGCGTTCGGCCACGTCCTGCGCGACCTCGTTGGTGATGCGCAGGCCATGTCTCTCGCCAGCGGCCAAGAGGGCCGCCTTCACCTCCGGCACCTGTCTACCGGCATGCGTTACGCGGATCTCCGTCAAGGCCTTCTCGTACCGCGTCACCTGTTCCTGGACCCAGGGGGCATGGACTTCTCATAGTCGGCAGCATCAGCCATATGGACAACCTACCCCGCGCAACCAATGATTCATTCTTAGGTCAGGATTGACTCTGGAACCGCAAGGTTGCACCACTACCTCGCCGGCCGCCCTTCTGTCGAGATCCGTAGAACTGCGTGGAGAGTCAACTGCCCAGCTTCCTGAAGGCCTAGCGAAGCACTTCCTGGTCAGGGTGGTCGCGACCTGTCCGTTCGAGTGCCGTCAGGGTGTGGGCGGCGCACCCGGCACGAATAACCGCACCCCACCCCGCGACGCACCGGCGCTCCCCCCGCCGTCCTCGCCCGTCCCCGCTTCCGGCGGGCCGCGTCAACCACCGGCAAGCCCTCACCCGCCCGCTCAAGCTTCAGCTCGGCCAAGGCCCCGGTCATAGCGGCTGGCTTCGATCCGGTTCCGGGACGGCCGTGCCACCTCCAGCACACGCCCCGCCTGCAGATCCCGGCGCACCACACGATGCAGCGTTCCCAAAGACGGCACACTTGCCGGCGAGGATGAACCGTCGGCCGTAGGCCGCCTGTGCGACGCCGCGACGATCCCGCCAACCTCCGCCAGGACCGCCCACTGCTCGTCATCCAGCGTGAGCCCGTCCTGCCGCGGCACAGGATCCAACCGGCCCTCACGCGCCTCCGCCAGCCACTTCCACACCGTCCGAACCGTCACCCCGGCAGCCTCGCCATCACCCGCACATGCAGCGACGACACCGAACCCGGCCCCTGGTCCACCTCCAACAATCGACGCACCACCAGCCCCGCACCAACCGGCCGCCCTCACCCATACCGGCAAGCACGCCAGCCAGCCGCACACAGGAATGGGCAACCCCACGACAGCCAACCACCACCGTGCTGGTCACCTCATGGCAGCAGCCTGATCACCCCATGCCAGCCAAGATCAGCATCACTACACCGTGAGACCAGGGACAACCATGCCGACCCGGCTGACGCCCAACCAGTGCCACCTCCCCACCCATTCACAAAGGCCCAGACCTACCGGATCCACCGCATGATCCACGCAGGTAGCAGTGCGTCGGGTGGAAAGCGGGGGCTGTTCATGGGTGGGGACTCGCACGCGAGGACATCGGGCAGCATCGAATACGGACCGCTGCCGCCACGCTAGGCCGGGACGCGGGCACGTCGAGCAGCTCCCCGGCGGGGTGGAGCACCGGACCGGGGTGTGGATCGTCAACCAGAAGCAACGCCGCGACCGGCTCGACGCCGGACAGCTCGCCGCGCTCGCCGACCTCAGCGTGGACTGGGCAAAGTAAGCAGCCGAAACCGTGTGGAGCCGACGGCAGAGCCTTGAGAGGATCCCCGGCATGCCCGGCATGCCCTGTCCCACAGCGGAGAAGCCCCTCGCCTCAGTCTTCGGGCTGTCCCCCGAGCGCACACAGCGAATCCGCAGCCGTCATCGCACAGGCGCATCCGCCGGGAGACCGAAGTGCCGGCGGGCGATGGCGGCGGTATCAGCCCACTTGACGCCTAGCAGGCGGACCACCTCTTCCCTGGCCTGCTTCGACAAGCGCTTGTTCCACTTCTTCCATTCGTCGCCACCATCCGGGGCGCTTTCGCTCGCATGGACCCGGGGGCCGTCCAGCTCGACGAGCCACGGGGCCTGCTCCCCGAACCCCCCATCCACCAGGTCCGTACCCACGCGCTCGAACCCATGGCAGGAGGCGAGCACCACGACGCTGTCCACGCCCTGCGCAGGCCTCGGGGTGACCTCGATGATCCGCACATCGCAGAAATAGCGGAGCTCCCACCCCGGATGATCGCCGTAGCTCTTTGGAAGGGAACTACCCTTGTTCAAGGTCGCGGCCAGATCCTCCTGGATCACCGGCCGCATCGTGCGCACGAACTCCGGATCCAACGGCGGAAGCGGCGGTATCGACTCCTCACATCCAGTCGACACCAGCACCAACGCCAACACCGCACCCCACACTCCCGATCTTGATCTCATTCCCCTCCAGACGCGCCACGCCGCCGCCAGGTTGCACCCGCCCGAACCGAATGAACGCCGCCGACCTGCACAGACCAAGGCACAAGCTCAACCCGACCCATGCAAGATCAGCCGGCACAGGCCAACCCCGTTGGCGTCAAACTCGACCACCGGCTCCGAGACCAACCAGCAGCCTAGGACTCTGCACCAGACTGCGAAGCACCGCTCTCATGACAGAGCTCCACCAGAAGAAGCACCACCTCGTGTCAGCGCCACAACCCCGAACACCACTTTCATGTCAGTCAGCGCACAGCGCCGACACGGCGTTCACCTACCGAAAGCCACCAGACCTGACACCGTGTCACTGCCAGCCATCAGTGACACAAAAGCGGCTCATCGCAGCCGGGTCCTCACCACCCTCACCGACACCGAGGCGGGAGGCGTGCTGCCCGAGATCCGGCCCGGCGTGCTGTGGGACGGCGACGACATCGGCCGGTGGCTCCAGCAGCAGAAACAGCTGGCCACATGGGCGCGGCTGCTGCCCGAGCAGCAGGAGCGGCTGACCACGCTGGGCGTGCAGCCCGACCAGGCGCCGTCTCTCGCTCCTGCGGTCAGTCGCGGGGCGAAGGGGCCGAGCAAGGCGCAGCAGGCGTTCCAGCGGGGCCTGGCGGCGCTCACGCAGTGGGTGGAACGGGAGGGCGCGGACCGGCCGGTGCCCCGCGCCCACGGCGAAGAGATCGCGGTCGAGGGCGAGGCGGCACCGGTGATCGTGAAGCTGGGCGTGTGGGTCTCCAACACCAAGTCCCGGCGCGACAAGCTCACCGCCGACCAGCTCGCCGCCCTCGCGCAACGGGGCATCGACTGGGTCTGACAGGTTGCCCTGCTCATCGTTGAGCGGGGAGGTCAAGCGAAGAGCGTGAGGGCCCCGGGACTTTGGCCGTGGGGGCTCGTCCAGCGGTTGCGCTCAGGAGAATGTCGGCTCGTCCCCCCACAGTCCAGAGCCGCCGATCTCAGCACCCCCCAGACCAGCCGAGGGCATGGGAGCGAAAGGGCTGCTGACGGTGGCGCTGTCTGTCTGCCTGTGTACGAGCCGATCTCCCACGACCGTAGCGACATAGCGGCCGCTTGGGCCGTACACCCTGTCGCCCTTGATCTTTCCGATGTGCCGACCGTTGTTGTCATGCACGTCATCGCCGGTCCTACGCAGCGGCTTGCCGTCCCGCGTGTAGTAGTTCGCCATCATGCCTCCATGGTCGAAGTGACGTCCAGGCTATCGAGCCCCACCGACACGGCGAGGATCGCGACCTGCCCTGCAACTCCCCGATGCGCAAGCACCGTGCCGGAATACTCGTCGCTCAAGGGGCTTCGACGAAGGGAAGTCCGACGGCTGCCAGCTTGGTCTGGAGGTTGATGTCGTTGCTGGCGACATAGACGGACGATCCGGGATGTCGGGACTGGAGCAGGAGGGTGGAGGCGACCAGGCGGTCATCGGGGATATCCAGGTCGAGCCAGTTCGGCAGCCCGTCGCCCTTGGGCTCGACATACTCGAAGACAGCGTGGACGTCTCCGGCGACCCGGACACCGCGTCGCATGTCTCCGTTGGTGCGCAGTCCTTCAGGCGGCGGTCGGCCTTCTTGGCCGCCTCCCTGATATCGGGGTTTCGGCCGCCCCGCTTGTGATCGTCCAGTTCTCTGAGCACGGCCGGCATCAGGTGGACCATGTACCGCTTACCCAGCAGCGGGGTGAAGACCGTGACATCGGGGTCGTCCAGCAGCACGTTGGTGTCGATGACCAGGCGCACCGGCCAGGCGTCGGCGGGGAGCAGGTCGGCGAGTTGCTGGAGCGTGGCCACCGATTCCCGTACCCGGTCGGTGGCCTTCTGGATGGTTGCCGGGACGGTCTTGTCACGAGAGCGCTCGAGCCAGCGCGCCAGCAGTCCCAGGCTGGCATCCAGGCGCTTTGTGACTTCGGGCGTGGGATGAGGGAACAGAAGCCGCAGCAAGGGCTCCCATTCCCGTACACGCCCCAGCAGCTCCATACGTCGCGCCTCCAGTTCAGGACCGCTGGGAACCCAGCCCCACTGCGCAGCACCGATGAACACCACGCTGCCGCCGCCGCGGTTGGGGTCGATGTTCTGGATCTCTGAATCCACCAGGATCTGCAGGAAGTCCGCTTCGATCACTTCCAGGTCCGACCGCAGACGATCCAGATAGGTCGGCGGAACTGCTGATGTGGAGGCCATCTGCCGATGATGCCGTGGGCCACCGACAACCGGCCAGGCTCAGCGCCCGCAAGGGGAATGCCCCACACAGAAGGACCTTCGTCTTGCCCCCGGCACCGGACGGCGGTGCAACACAGAGCTGCAACGCGGGTCCCAGACCGGCCTTCGGCCGATGTTCTCCCAGGTCAGAGGTGCAACGTGCTCACGTGTTGCAGAGCCGGTGTTGCACGTCCGAGCGGGTGCGTTGCGGTCGCCGGTGTCGCGTCACCGCTTCGAGTGGCTTGTTCGTCACCGGCCCCGGGGAGCCTTGCCGGGAAGCACGCACCCCTGTGGTCCCCGTCGGCTATACCGGTGTGGGGCCGACTGCCCTGCCCGCCGTAGGAGAAGGAGCCCACCGCCTCATGACCGACGCCACGAACGCCCCTCCCGCCACCCGCACCGCCCGCGTGCTCACCACCGTCTTTCGTTGTCATCACCGTCGCCTACATGGGCTTAATGACCTTCATCTCGGTACCTGAGCTCACGGACTACATGAGCGGCCGGGACATCGACTTCCCCGTGTTCCTGGCCATCGCGGCCATCGCCGGCCCCGCCCTGTTCTGGGCCTTCATCGGTCTCGGTATCGGGCTGAGCAAGACGGGCTGGGCGGCCGGACTCACCAGCACCGGCATCCTCGCCACCCTCACCTACGGGTGGCTCCTCGCTTCCTCCAACGGCCACGGCTTCTCCTACTGACTGTTCCTCACCATGATCGTCGCCACTCCCTCGGCGCCTTCTGCGTCATGCCCTACGCCCTCGTCCGCGGCACCATCAGGAGCCGCGGACCCGCCAGACCGTCCTGCTGCGCTTCGCCCCACCCGTGCAAGCATCAGTTGGGCCACCGATGCCGACGTGCCCCGCCCGGCCGATGGCACCGTCAACGGTGCCATCCCGGCGTGACCCGCGGGCTTTGCGCGGAGCGGGTGTCACCGGAACCAGTGACACCCGCTAGGCAATTGATCACGCACCGCAATACCTTGATCGCGCTGCGCGTTGTGTCGCGCTTTCACAGATCGAGGTCCCATGAGATTTCAGCAGTTCCTGTCACGGGCCGCTTCCCGGATCGGCTGGTGCGCCACCGCGCTCGGACTGGTCATGATCGCGGCGGTGCCGGCCCAGCCTGCCGCCGCAGACACAACACCGGCACCGCCGCTGGCGCTGGTCTCGATCGTCAAGGCGACGAAGACCGTCAACGACTTCCAGCCGGTCTACGCGGAGTGCCGCGATGGGGACTGGGCCATCAGCGGCGGCGCGGAGGCGGTAGCCCCCAACGCCATGTACCACGAGGTCGGCCTGGTCGGGAGCTTCCCCGCCGTCCTCCATGGTGAGACGGGAGCGTGGGGATGGGTTGCCAACGCCCGCAACTTCGGCGGGAAGCCCACCACTGTGACCGTCTGGGCGGTCTGCGCGTCCCTGCCCAGGGGTTATGAGGTCGTGCAGGCCCCGCTCGTCCAGGTGCCGAGCGACCAGACCGTCACCGTCTCCTGCCCGGCAGGCAAGACCGCCCTCGGCGGCGGGGCCGAGATCCAGGGCACCGAAAGCTCTCTCACCAAGAGCTACCCGTCCGGCTTCACCGCCTCCGGACCGACGGCGTGGACAGTGGCCGGCCGTGTCTGGTCGAACGGCACGGTCGGCGTCGCGGGGGCCGTGACCTGTGCCGACCCGATCGCCGACAATGAGTGGACGACCTACAAGGTCAGCAAGAACACCCCGTCAGGAGGGTTCCTCACCTGCCTCAACGGACGGCGGGTCACCAGCGGCGGCGCCGCGGCGAACAGCCAGGAGCCCGTACTCATCGCATCCAGGCCCGGCCTGATGAGTGAGGGAGCCGACCGCGACGGCTGGTGGATCCAGGCCGGAAGTCTCTGGGAGCCAATCGCCATGGACCTCTATGTGATGTGCAGAAGTCGATAGCGCCAGACTGCAGAGACGGCCGGGACAGCCGGCCGAACGCAGAAACGGGCCCGGCCGGTACTGCGCCAGCAGTACCGGGCGGGCCCTTGAACACCGCGTGCGACGCAGCACTCCGACCAGTCCTTGTTCCGAGGCCCCAGACCGGCACCACGCCGAACACCCCGAGGTCACCTGGGAGCAGCTGCGCACGGTGGAGAAGGGCCGGCGCTCTCCGCTCGCGGCGCTGCGCCCGGAGCTGGCGCCCGTGCCGGCGTGAGCCTCCGAGGTCCTTCCGCTCGCCCGCGCTCCGGGCTGCCCGGAAGGGCGGCCCGGAGCGCGGGCGTTCTTCCTGTGTGCCGTTCACGCGTGCCCGGCAGCCGGCTCCCATTAGGGTTCGGGCGTGCCCGACCCCGTCGCAGTGGAAGCACCGACCGTCTCCCGGTGTGCTGCGGGCGCCGATGGTGCCGGCGGCGTGGCGGAAGAGCCGGGTGGGGCCGATGGTGTGCGCCTCATGGATCGGGAGGAGCTCCTGCCGTCTGCCGAGTGTGACCTCCAGTGCGACGCCGGGGCCGGTGAAGTGGGCGTGCATACCCCCGGTGATCGAGCGGAGCGTCTCGTTCAGTTCGTGCATCAGATCTCCCCGGCCTTCGTGGCGGTGA
This sequence comes from Streptomyces sp. NPDC045967, assembly GCF_056430495.1. Lineage (NCBI taxonomy): Bacteria > Bacillati > Actinomycetota > Actinomycetes > Kitasatosporales > Streptomycetaceae > Streptomyces > Streptomyces sp. NPDC045967. The sequence goes on from NZ_JBWKLE010000040.1 coordinate 7,503, forward strand.
GCCGCCACTTCGTGCAGTGGCGAGGCGCCAGCCTGCGAGGTGGGGGAGCTACCAGGGGAGAGCCGCGCAGATGGTCTTCCCGCCTTCCGGCATCGGCTTGATGTGGATGCGGGTGGCGAGTCGCTTGATCATGAACCATCCCCACCCCCCGGTCCCGTCCGTAACAGGGGTGCGGAGCTGGGGAAGCCTAGGACTTTGATCGGTGACGCAGACGTCGACGCAGTCGTCCAGCAGTTCCAGGTGCAGCGCAGACGGGCCGTCGGTGTGCCGGACCGCGTTGGCGACGAGCTCGGCCACCACCAGGAGCACGTCGTCCATGCTCCCGTCCTTGGCGGGGGCCCGAAGGCGGGCGGCGCCGGCCAGGAAGGCACGGGCGGCGTCGCGTGCCGACGTGGCAGGCCGACTCATACGGGACAGGGGATGATCCAGGACGGCGGTACTCACCTATTCCTCCTTTCACCCGGCGGGCTTCCATGTCGCGCATGCCCCGCTGTGCGCACGGAAACCGGAATAAGGCCTACCGACTGAGGCCCGGGACTCGGCCGACCGCGGTACGGGCACCGGTGGTGCTCACGACGTCGCCCGGGCCCGCACCAGTGGAGTGGATGCCGAGCACGGTGCCCTCCACTCCGGGGCCCGGTTCAACCACAGCCGCCGCTCCCCTAATGACCGAGCACCGCACCGGGATCTTGATCGGGAACCAGAAGGCCCGCCGCGGCAAGCTCGACCCGGCGCAGCTCGCCGCGCTTGCCGAACTCGGCGTCGGCTGGGCCCGTTGACCGGGGCGGGCGCCGTTCCAGAATCCTGGAACGGCCGACGCCCGGTATTCCTGGGGTGGCGGTGGCGGCGGCGGCGGTGGAGCCGGAGGGGCCGGCGGCGGTGACGGAGGAGGGTCCAACCTGGTGGGGCAGCCGGCGGTAGGGACGGAGGCGGCGGTGGCAGTGCTGTGCCGTCCCGTTTGGTCCAGGTTTCTTGACGACCAGGGGGCCGGTCTAGGCTGCGACAGTCGTCGGCCACCGAGGCCGGCGCGGCAAGGAAGGCAATCGATGCCGCAAGCGGGACACGCGACCGACCCGGCGCCCACGCCGGGCCGGCAGACGCTCAGTGCGGCACAAGAAGCGGCCCGGATGGACGCGGTGCGCCGCTATGACATCCTCGACACCCCGCCGGACGGTGCGTTCGACCGTGTCGCGGCGATGGCGGCCCGGCTGTTCAAGGTGCCGGTGGCGAGCGTGACGATCGTGGACGAGGACCGGATCTGGTTCAAGGCCGCCCACGGCCTGGAAGGCGTCACGGAGATCAGCCGGGAGCCGGGCCTGTGCGGCTCGGCGATTTTGTCCGACGAGACCCTGGTGATCCCGGACACGCTCACCGACCCCATCGCCTTCAACAACGGCTTGGTCACTGGGCCGATGGGTGTCCGCTTCTACGCCGCCGCGCCGATCACCACCGGCGACGGACACCGGCTGGGCACCGTCAACATCCTCGACACCAAACCCCGCCTCATCACCGAAGACGACACCGCCACCCTTGCGGACCTGGCCGCGATCGTGCTCGACGAGCTGGAGATGCGCCTGGCGGCGCTGAACGCCCTGCGCACCGAGCAGGAGCGGCGCCGGGAGCAGGAGGAGGCCCGGCAGCGCGCGGAGCGGGACAAGAGCGCCATCGAGGCGTTCGCCTCCACCCTCCAGCGCACCCTGCTGCCGCCGGCACTGCCGGTGGTACCGGGCCTGGAGCTGGCCTGCCACTACGCCACCGCCTCCCCGCAGAACGTGGGCGGTGACTTCTACGACGTCTTCCCCCTCGACGGCGCGAGGTGGGCGTTCTTCCTGGGCGATGTGTGCGGAAAGGGCCCGGAAGCCGCCGCCCTGACCTCCCTGACCCGCTACACCCTGCGTGCCGCAGCCCTGATCGACTCGAACCCCGACGTGGTCCTCACCTCGCTGAACACCGCGCTGCTCCTCGACCCTGCCATCGGCAGCCGGTTCTGCACCGCCGTCTTCGGCGTCCTCGAACCGCACGAGAAGGAAGGATTCACCATCACCGTGGCCACCGGCGGGCACCCCCCGGCCTACCACCTGCGCGGCCACGGGACAGTCGAAGCAGTGCACCCCACGGGCGGCATGCTCATCGGCGCCGTCGATGGCGCACACTTCGCCTCCCAGACCATCCACCTAGCCCCGGGCGAAGGACTGCTCCTCTACACCGACGGGCTGACCGAAGCCCGCACCCTGGGCGGAGACATGATCGGAGAAGAGGGCCTGACCCGTTTCCTCGCCGCGCGCACCGGCCCCGTCAGTGCGGCGGAGGTCATAGAAGACACCGTCGACCTCATCAACGCCATGCCCCACGGAGCTGGCGACGACGTCGCCCTGCTAGCGCTGTCGGTCCCCCTCACCCACATCGCGGACGGCCTCACCGCGATCGCCACCGCCCATACCATCGCCCCCGCCGGCGAGACGCCGGAGAGCCGCCCGTGACCGACTTCCGCCTCACCGCACAGCACACCGACGGCAACCTCGCCCTGGCCCACGTCGCCGGATACCTCGACATAGACACCGCCCCCCACCTACGCACCCAGGCACTCGCCCTGATCGAACAAGGCCACCGCCACCTGATCCTGGACCTCGGATCCGTCACCTTCTGCGACTCCTCCGGCCTCAACGCCCTGATCGGCATCCTCCGCTGCACCCAGACCGCTGATGGCACCCTGGTCCTCGCCGCCGTCCCCGACCGCCTTGCGCGGCTGCTGGACCTCACCGGCCTCAGCCCCCTGCTGCCCGCCCACCCCACCGCCGCCCACGCCCTCCTGGCGCACACCAGCAGCCAGAACACGGCCACCGCGTAATCCCCGCGGCGGCCGCCAGGCAAATTGGGGGCGGCCGCCTCCGGTATGCGAGAGGGGCCCGCAGTTCGCCGCGCGTTGCCTCAAATGGCGGGTCCCTTCCGTGGGACCCGACAGTGACCTCGGGCGTCCTACGCACCTCGACCCCGTGTGACGCAAAAGAGCCCCGGACCGCACGGTCCGGGGCTCTTGTGTGCACGTATCCGCCTCGCTCAATATTTGCGGCCGCCCGTTGAGAGCGCGGGCCGTGTACCGCCTTGGAGCCGACAAGGGCCTGCGGATACCGCGAGGGATGTGCAGGGCGGCTCAGAGGTGACGGGCCTGCGCGGCGGAGGAGTCCTCGTCGTAGGAGTCGCGGCTGCCGGACTTGGCCAGCCCACGGCTGATCATGTATCCCACGGTCAGGATCACGATGTACAGCCATGC
>NZ_JBWKLE010000041.1:0-6228 GCF_056430495.1 Streptomyces sp. NPDC045967
AAATTTCATAGTGTTTCGGTGGTCATAGCGTTAGGGAAACGCCCGGTTACATTCCGAACCCGGAAGCTAAGCCTTTCAGCGCCGATGGTACTGCAAGGGGGACCCTGTGGGAGAGTAGGACGCCGCCGAACAATCATTGCGGGAAGCCCCGCACCAGACCCTCCAGGGTCTAGTGCGGGGCTTTTCTGCGTTCACCCGATGATCTGCTTCGACCGCTCGTTGATGGTGTGACCCGAGTGGGGACCAGGAGGCCGTCCACCACGAGCACGGTGTGCCTTCGCTTGCCGGCCTTCCTCTGCAACCCACCGAACACCTATCCACTCACGGACGTGGCAGTGGCTGACGCCAGTCGCCAAGCCTCCTGAGGAGAAACTGGCGGGCGAGAGAACGTATGTCATCCCACGCCGGATCTCCGATCAGGGCGTCGGCCCACAAGCCGACGCGGCAGCTGCCATCGATCTCGTCGAGGCGGCGGCCAATGGCCTGCAGGCCGCGGACGTCCTCGGGCTCGAATGCGCCGCGCTCCGTGAGTCCTTCAGAGACACGGCAGAGGAGTTCCACCTCTTCGACGACATCCTTCGTCTCCAGCTCACGCTCGCCCAGCCAGGCAAGTTGATCCTGGGTCTGAGCTGCCAGGAGGGCCATGAAGCGCAACGTCCAAGTGCACAGACGCGCGTCACCGAGGTGGTTCATACCTGCGCGATCGCATCCAGCTGCCGCGAGAAGGTTCGATGGCGCAGAGGATAGGTAAGGGCGGGCGCGGCGTTCCGGGGCGTTGAAGCGCGAATGCCGCCGCAATCCGTTCTCGGGCTTCGGCTCACCTTGTGTGGTGTCGGCCCGAAGCCAGAGCTTCGGCAAGCCGCGCCGCTGGATCGCCAGTGACGCGATGTACGGAGCGTCCGGCCGGCCAGGTCGAGATTCCGTCGTCCACCCACCTCGGAACGACGTGGAAGTGCAGATGGGGCACTGACTGCTCCGATCCCGGGCCGCTGGCGCTGAGGATGTTCACGCCTGAGGCGTTCAAGGCGGTCCGAGCGGCCTCGGCCACGCGCTGGACCAGGGCCGTCATGACGGCGAGGATCTCTGGCGGGGTCTCAAAGACATCCGCGTAATGGAGCGTTGGGACCACCAGAGTGTGACCCGGCGCCAGTGGGTCCAATGGAGTAAAGGCGCAGGCCATCGGACCACGAGCCACCCAACTCGCGGTGTCCTCACGGATGAGTCCGCAGAATATGCACTCCATGCGACCGACCCTGCCAGACGCGGGACGTCCATCGCCAACCAGTTCGGGGCCGCCTGATCAGCCAGCGCTGAGTGGCGACATCCTCAAGGCATGAGTCGGCTCCGCCGATCAGCGGGCCGGTCGGCCAGCGCTCGAGTAGGGGCTCAGGTTCCGGACCGAGGCCGCTACCAGGAGCGAGGGTCAGTCCCGCCGGATAAGGGTTTCCTGTGGCGCAGGACGATCTTCTACCGTGGTCGGAGCGGGACGGCGCGCCATCCCGCAGGCTGCGGTGCCGTGGCAGAGCGGCCCATTGCGATCGACGTGAGCGAGGTCCCGCTCGCGGCGACTGACGGAGACGGGGCGGGCCTGGCCCTATCTGTCCGCGGGTTCGAATCCCGTCGGTACCGCAGCCGACCTGGAACCGAGGTCGTCGAAGATTCCGCGCAGCCATGGGCTGCGGACGCCCGGCAGCCGGACCAGGGTGTGCCGGAACGTTCCCGAGTCGATCCGGAAGGGGTGACGGGGACGGGTCGCGGGCGGGTCGAAGTCGTCGCGGAGGACGCCGTCGGGGAGGACGCCCGACGTGGGAACGGGCAGGTCCGGCTCGGGGAAGGCCAGCCGCAGCCAGACCCCGAACGGCAGGGGCACCGCGTACGCCGCCGGGACGGGCGGGGCCCAGAGTTCTCCCGTCTGCGGATGCGTCGGCACGAGGAGGATGTCGGCGTCGCCGTCCGGAGCCGGCCGGCCCGGTCCGGCCAGGACGGCGTACCGCGGTTGCGGACCGGCGGGCAGCATCGCGTCGAGTGCGGATTGGAGCACCTCACCGGCCAAGCCGTCCGGCACGATGATCGGGCGGCCCTCCGAGGCCACCAGCAGGTGGGCGAGTGCATGGCCCGCGGCCGCCTCCCATTGCGGGCTCCAGGAGCACCAGTGGGTCGACCAGTGGCCCGCGCCCGCGGGGGACCCCCACCTGGTGATCGGCTCGAACGGGGGCGTGCCTTTCGCTTCCGTGACCAGCTCGGCCCAGGTGAGCGGTGCGGGGGCGACGACGTCGTCGGCGGGAACACGTCGTACGGCGTTCGGGGCGAGCCACATCGCCTGCCAGAGCGAGCAGTCGTCGATCCGGCTCGCCACGGGCAGGCCGCAGGCCGTGCAGGCCACGTTGGGGCCGGCGGCCCCGTCCAGGCCGCAGCAGTAGCCGCCTCCGCGGTTCTCCGGGATCAGCACGGTGCCCCGAGCGTCGCCGGGCGCGATGACGACTGCGCCGGGCTCGCCGTCGGAGAGGGCGTGGACGGGCGCGTAGACACCGCGGGCGGCCCTCTCATCCGGAGCGATCTCCTCCCACTTCCGCCACGGTGGTCCCGAGGGCTCCGGCTCCACGGCGAAGGTGCCCGACTCCATCAGGACCGGGAGTTGAGTCCCGTTCCCGTACACCTGGTGGGCATGGACCGGCAGGGCAACCTGGGACAGCGGACGGGTCAGCTCGGCGCCGCATCCCGCACAAACGAAAACGAGCACATGTCCTCCGTCTGGGCAGCCGCGACATCGTCGCAATTCGGCCGCGGCAAGCCAACCGATTTCAAACGGGTCAGGACAGCCATCTGGCGCGCGAGCAAGCATGGGCGGCCTTCCCGCAGCAGGGGAAGCGTCGAGCACCGGCGTCGGACCTGTGACCAGGAATCCTCGGCAGCCATCACCGGCCTTCCTGAGCTCCCCTTGCGGGGCCGGATACGGCCGGTCTGACATGGCCGGCTGGAAAGGTGCCGCGACGCCCCGGCCTCTGCGCGGCCACGCTCCCCCGCCGACCACGGACGGAGCGGCCGGCTATGAGCAGCCCGAGACCGTTGCGCTCCGCAGGCGCCCGGGTTGATCTCCGGCGGGCGTGGGCCGAGGGCCAGTGGCCGTTGACCTTCGAGTGGGTTGAAGCCCAATGATGGCGTGGTGCCGAATTCCGAGCTGATGTCGATCGGGGCCTTCGCCCGACGCAGTGGGCTGACCTCCAGCGCGTTGCGGTTCTACGCCGACTGCGGGCTGCTGGTCCCCGCCCGGACCGATCCGGTGTCGGGTTACCGCTACTACGACACCGACCAGGTCGCGCGGGCGACCGCCCTGCGGCGGCTCCGTGGGATCGCCATGCCCCTCCCAGCCGTCGAGGCCGTTCTCGGCGCACGGGCGCACGAGGCGTCCCGGCTGGTCGACGAGCACGTCGCGCAGCTCGCGGGGGAGGCGGCCGCGGCCCGGCGGAAGGCAGAAGTGATCAAGTCCGCGCTCGGTGACGTACCGACTCTGCACATCGCCGCGCTCAAGGGCCCCGTACTGGCGGACGCCGTCGAGCAGGTCCTCACCGCGGCCGTGCACGAACCGGGGATGCCGGTGCTCGCCGGCCTGCGCATCGAGGCGAGTCATGAGGCGCTCACCCTGACGGCGACCGACCGGTACCGCCTGTCGACCCGGACCCTGGTCCCCGTCGAACCCCCGGGGCAGACGTGGGCCGGCACGGTCGACGGTGACGAGCTGCGCGTCGCGGTCGCCGCGATGCGCCGCAGTGCGCTGGTCCGGCTCGAAGCGGTGCCGCACGGGGTCCGCCTCCGCGCGGCCGGGGGGAAGGAGCGGCACTGCCGGGTGCTGTTCGAACCGTTCCCCGACCACCGACAGCTGCTCGCGTCACTGGGCGAGGTGACCACCCGGGTTACGGTCCCGAAGGACCTGCTGCTGCGGGCCCTGGAGGAACACCCCGGTGAGCGCATCGGGCTGCGCGTCGGCGAGGACGCTCTGGGCGTCCTCGCCAATGGCGCCGCCCCCCGGCCCGCACCTCCCGGCCACCGCGTCCGGGGAGACCCGGACCGTGTGGTTCGAGCTGACCACCCTCTATCCGGCGGTCAGTACCGCCATCGGTCCCGACGTGATGCTCGACCTGCGGGGTGAGGGCGAGCCGGTCACGATCCGCTCCGCCGACCGCGGCGATTTGACGACGCTGGCCATGCCGATCAAGCCCGAAGGCCCGACGCGTGACAACGACAGCGAGGAACCGCGATGACCACCACCACACCCACCAGCCCGGATCCGACGATGGAAGCCATGGGTCGGGCCGTGTCGGAAGGCCGTGCCGGAGACGCCGACTCCGCCCGTCGGAAGCTGCTGGGCCTGTGGTCCGCGATCGGGGTCGCCGGCGACCCGCTCCACCGCTGCTCCCTCGCCCACTACCTGGCGGACCTCTACGAAGACCCCGCCCGGGCCCTCGCCTGGGACGTCCGTGCCCTGGACGCCGCCGACGCCGTGACGGAGCAGCGGGTTCAGGAGCACCACGCAGGTCTGCACGTCGCGGGCTTCTACCCCTCCTTGCACCTCAATCTGGCCGACGGCTACCGCCGGCTCGGGTCCTTCGAAGCCGCCGAGGAGCACATCCGAGCGGCCAGGGCTCATGCGCCCCACTTGCCGCGGACTCCGTACGGGGACTTGGTGCGCAGGGGCGTCGAGGAGGTTGCCGAAGCCATCACCCGGCGGGAACGGACTCGGCGGCCTTCCGCACCTGGCGCCCCGATCTGAGGCCCTCTGTCAGCCAACCCGCGGTCAGAGCACCACACTTGGGTGGTGACCGTGGGTCTTCGTGGCGTGGGGGAGTGGTGTATCGGTGGATCTGAGCGCAGTGATCATCGCAGTGGCGGGTGTTGCCGGCACCCTGGGAGCCTCGCTCCTCACCCAGCGGGGCGCCGAGCGTACGAAGCTCAGGGAGATAGAGCTCGTCCGAGACCAGGAGGAGACCCGCGAGAACCGCGCACTGCGCCGGACCTGTTATGCGGAGCTCAACCGGGACGCCCGGCAGTTCACCACGGCGCTCAACCGGCACCTGCACGTCATGAGGGAACGAAACGTGGAGGACGCCGACGCGGCCGCGCTCGAGGAGGCGAAGGACGCTCACCGTGATCGGTACTCCGAAGCGCAGATGATCGCCCCGGACGAGGTGCTCGTCCGGGCGAGGGCCGTCAATCAGGCGCTGAACGAGGTCTACGGGCGGGTCAAGCGCCTCGAGCGAGGTGAGCCCCGGCCGGGCGAGACGATGGAGACCGCGGAACAGGAAAGGCAGGCCGTGTGGGACCGGCTTCGGGAGATGCGTGCTGCCATGCGGCATGACCTGGGGGTCTCGCCGGGGGGTCTGCCGGACGGGCGCGGAGCCGACCCGGACTCGTTTTGACACCCCCATGGCGCGGTTGTAGAGTCAAACGGTTGCCTCGAGCAGGACAAGCTCGGCAACGCCCCCACGATGAATGGAAGTTCGAGTGGGACACTCGACTCTTCATTCGGGAATCGAAGCCGGGAAATCCGGTGGAGATCTTCTGATAGAGTCGGAACCGCCGGAAAGGGAAAGCGCGGAAGCGCGGGAACTGGAAAGCACCGAGGAAATCAGGCCCGAGAGGGTCTGATAGAGTCGGAAACGCAAGAACAGCAGGAAAGCAGAACGAAGCCCGGAGGAAAGCCCGAGAGGGTGAGTACGAAGGAAGCGTCCGTTCCTTGAGAACTCAACAGCGTGCCAAAAATCAACGCCAAAAGTTGATACCCCGTCCATTTCGGTGGATGAGGTTCCTTTGAAAAAGTCCTGTGGGGCTCCCTCCGGGGAGTGCTTGCAGGCAATTACACAGCGAGGACGCAGTGGACGGTCGGTCTTATTCCGACATGACTGTCCCGCTCTACGTGATGTGTGCACCCGATTACGGGTAAACATTCATGGAGAGTTTGATCCTGGCTCAGGACGAACGCTGGCGGCGTGCTTAACACATGCAAGTCGAACGATGAAGCCCTTCGGGGTGGATTAGTGGCGAACGGGTGAGTAACACGTGGGCAATCTGCCCTTCACTCTGGGACAAGCCCTGGAAACGGGGTCTAATACCGGATAATACTCCTGCCTGCATGGGTGGGGGTTGAAAGCTCCGGCGGTGAAGGATGAGCCCGCGGCCTATCAGCTTGTTGGTGGGGTAATGGCCCACCAAGGCGACGACGGGTAGCCGGCC
>NZ_JBWKLE010000042.1:0-5795 GCF_056430495.1 Streptomyces sp. NPDC045967
GCCGACGCGGTCGAAGCCCAATCCAGCCCCGCCGGCGTTTGAGGCGCGGGTCCGGGCGGAGCCCGGTGCCCGGCGGAGCCGGGTTCCGCCTCGGGCGGAGCCCGGCCCGAGCCACGCGCCGCCCCGCCCGGGCAAGCGTCACGGCCGCGGCGCAGCCCAGAGGCCCCGTCACACCACACCGAAGGTGACTCGGCGGTACGCTGACCTCGCCGCACCCCCAGCACCACCCGCATCCCCGAAGGGACCCCGCACATGCCGCTCGAAGCCGGTCTTCTGGAGATCCTCGCCTGCCCCGCCTGCCACTCGCCCCTCGAGGACAAGTCGGCCGACGAGACGGCCCCCGAGCTGATCTGCACCGGCCAGGACTGCGGCCTCGCGTACCCGGTCCGTGACGGAATCCCGGTCCTCCTCGTGGACGAGGCCCGCCGCCCCGCCTGACCCCGCACGCGCCGACACCGCCGGAGGCCGCCATGCTCGACGAGTCGCTGCTCGACGCACCGGACGCTCTCGCCCGCGCCGACCGGCGGGGCCTGCTCCGCGGCGCCGCCGAAGCCGGCGCCCGAGTCCGCACCGCGGCCCGGCACGCGGCCGAGGCGGGCCTCGGTGAGCTGCGTCCCGACGGCCGCCCGCGCGCCGTCCTCATCGCCGGTTCCGGCACCGCCGCCACCGGCGTCGCCGACCTGCTCGGCGCCCTCGCCGGAGCCTCCGCGCCCGTGATCCGCCTGGACCCGACCGGCGTCGCGCACGCCTCCGGCGCCCTGCGCTGGTCCCTGCCCGGCTGGGCCGGCTCCGTCGACCTGCTGCTCGTCGCCACCACCGACGGCACCGAACCCGGCCTCGCCGTCCTCGCCGAGCAGGCATACCGGCGCGGCTGCACCGTCGTCGCCGTCGCCCCCGAGCGCTCACCGCTGAGCGAAGCCGTGGACGGCGCGCACGGACTGCTCGTACCGATGGCCAACGCCCCGTACCCGGAGTACGACGAGTCCGCCGCGGCGGGACCCGGCGCGCTGTGGGCCCTGCTGACACCGCTGCTGGTGCTCCTGGACAAGGTCGGCCTGATCAGCGCCGCCCCCGACCACCTCCAGCTCGTCGCCGACCGGCTCGACCGCACCGCCGAGCGCTGCGGGCCCGCCGTCGCCACGTACTCCAACCCGGCCAAGACCCTCGCCGCCGAGCTCGCCGACTCCCTGCCGCTCATCTGGAGCGAGGGCAACGGCGCAGGCCCCGCCGGCCGCCGCTTCGCCGCCACCCTCGCCGAGCTCGCCGGCCGGCCCGCCCTGGCCGCGGCCCTCCCCGAGGCGCTCCCCGCCCACGGCGTGCTGCTCGCCGGCTCCTTCGCCGCCGGGGCCGATCCCGACGACTTCTTCCGCGACCGGGTCGACGAGCCGCAGGCCCTTCGCGCCCGCATCGTCCTGCTGCGCGACCGGCCGGCCGGCGGACTCTCCGCCGCACCCGCCGCGCGCGAGCTCGCCCTCAGTCACGACACGGCCATCAGCGAGCTCGAACCGGAGGAGGGGGTGGAGCTGGAGCAGCTCGCCGAACTCCTCGCCGTCACGGACTTCGCCACCGCCTACCTGGCGTTGGCCTCCGGGGGACACAGCTGAGGTACACGTCCGTGCCCCGGCTCTATCCAGGAAGACGACGATGGACCGCCTGACCAACACGATCCGCCCCTACGCGTGGGGATCGACCACCGCCCTCCCCCACCTGCTCGGAGTCGAACCCACCGGTGAGCCCCAGGCCGAGCTGTGGATGGGCGCCCACCCCGGCGCGCCGTCCCGCATCGACCGGGGAGCCGGCGAGCAGCCCCTGCCGGACGTCATCGCCGCCGACCCCGAGCGCGAACTGGGCGCCGCCACCGTCGCCAGGTTCGGCCCCCGGCTGCCCTTCCTCCTCAAGATCCTCGCCGCCGGAGCCCCCCTCTCCCTCCAGGTCCACCCCGACCCCGCCCAGGCGGAGGCCGGCTTCGAGGACGAGGAGCGGCGCGGCATCCCTCTGGACGCGGCGCACCGCAACTACAAGGACCCCCACCACAAGCCCGAGATGCTCTGCGCACTCACCCCGTTCGACGGACTCTGCGGCTTCCGCACCCCACCGCACTCCGCAGCCCTCCTCGAAGGCCTCGGGGTCGGATCCCTCAAGCCCTACGCCGACCTGCTGCGCGCCCACCCCGAGGACGCCGCGCTGCGCGAGGTGTTCACCGCCGTACTGACCGCCGACCGCGAGGAGATGGCCCACACCGTCGCCGAGGCCGCGGCCGCCGCCGAACGCCTGGGCGGCCCGTACGCCCCGTACGCCCGCCTCGCCCACGACTACCCCGGCGACCCGGGCGTCATCGCGGCCATGCTGCTCAACCACTTCCGACTCCAGCCCGGCGAGGCGGTGTTCCTCGGCGCGGGCGTCCCGCACGCCTACATCGACGGCCTCGGCGTGGAGGTGCTGGCCAACTCCGACAACGTGCTGCGCGCCGGGCTCACCCCCAAGCACGTGGACGTGCCGGAGCTGCTGAAGATCGTGAAGTTCGAGGCCGGCGACCCCCACGTACTGCGTCCCGAGGGCGACGGCGAGGAGCTCTACGAGGCCCCCGTCGACGAGTTCCGGCTCTCCCGCTTCCTCCTCGCCCCGGGCGCCGCCTCCCGCGTCCTGCCGCCGGACGCGCCGCAGATCCTGCTCTGCACGGCGGGTTCGCCCCGGGTGGGCGAACTGTTGCTGGCACCCGGCGAGTCGGTGTTCGTACCGGCGGGGGAAAAGACCGAACTGTCCGGAACGGGCACCGTCTTCCGGGCCACCGTGGCTGTCTGACGCGGCGTCCGCCGGGTAGCTGCAACAATGTGCGGCCGGTAGACAGTGGCAAGGAAGGACACCCTGCACCCATGAGCGCGTCGGGCGGTACCAAGGCGATCGTGGCGGCACTCGCCGCCAACCTCGCCATCGCTGTAGCCAAATTCGTGGCGTTCCTCTTCAGCGGCTCCTCGTCGATGCTCGCGGAAAGCGTTCACTCGCTCGCGGACTCCGGCAACCAGGGGCTGCTGCTCCTCGGCGGGAAGAAGGCGAAGCGCGAGGCGACCCCGCAGCACCCCTTCGGGTACGGGCGCGAGCGCTACATCTACGCGTTCCTCGTCTCCATCGTGCTCTTCACCGTCGGTGGCATGTTCGCCATCTACGAGGGCATCGAGAAGATCAACCATCCGCACGCGATCGAAGCCTGGTACTGGCCGGTCGGCGTCCTGGTCTTCGCGATCATCGCCGAGTCGTTCTCCTTCCGCACCGCGATCAAGGAGTCGAACCAGGTCCGCGGCCAGCAGACCTGGAGCCAGTTCGTCAAGCGGGCCAAGGCCCCCGAACTGCCCGTGGTCCTGCTGGAGGACCTCGGCGCGCTCGTCGGCCTGATCCTCGCCCTCGGCGGCGTCGGCCTGGCCCTGCTGACCGGCGACGGCGTCTGGGACGGCATCGGCACCCTGTGCATCGGCGTCCTGCTCATCGTCATCGCGATCGTCCTGGCCGCGGAGACCAAGTCCCTGCTGCTCGGTGAGGCCGCGGGCACCGAGGAAGTCGCGAAGATCAACGAGGCGCTCGTCGACGGGGTCGTCGTCACCCGCGTGATCCACATGCGGACCCTGCACCTCGGTCCCGAGGAGCTGCTGGTCGCCGCCAAGATCGCCGTCGAAGGCAACGACACCGCGACGGAGGTGGCGGACGCGATCAACGCCGCCGAGGCCCGCATCCGCGAGGCGGTGCCGATCGCCCGCGTGATCTACCTGGAGCCGGACATCTACCGCCCCGGGACGACCACGACCACCCCCCCGCTCAGCAAGTAGGTCCCGGACGCACGAAGGCCCCCGCGCGCCGCACACCACGGCGCGCCGGGGCCTTCGCCGTTGCCTAGTGCTGTGACCGGAGAGGTTCACCGCGTCGCGCCCCTGCCGCGCGGCGGCGCAGCCGCAGCGCGGCGAAGCCCGTCACCGCCCCGGCGCCCAGCACGGCGGCCCCGGCGAACACCGCCATCCGGAAGACGACGACCAGCGGATGGCCCGCGTCGACGACCGTGCCCTTCACGGCCGACACGGGCACGGTCCCGCCCTCCGTCACCTCGAGCCGGTAGCGGGAGTCGGCGGAGTTGCCGCGGGTGTCGCCCAGCAGGAACAGCCGGTCCTTCGGCACCGTCACGTCGAACGCCCCGACCGACCCGGCCACCGGGTCGCCGTTCAGGACGTACGGCTCCTCCAGCGGTTCCCCGTTCAAGGTCAGCGTCCGGTCCCCGGGCGCGTAGGCGATGCGGTCGCCGCCCACCGCGACCACCCGCTCCACGGACAGGCCCCGCTCGCCCCAGACCGAGGCGTCGAAGAGCAGCACGTCACCGCGGTCCACCCCGGGAGCCAGCACGTTGACCACCATCGATCCGCCCGCGGAGAGCGTCGGCCGCATGTGGTCCGAGGTCATGACCCGCGTCGGCGTGAAGACGTACCCGCCGAGAACCCCGGCGCAGCTCACCGCCCCGCCCAGCACCAGCAGCACCACCGATGCCACCCCCAGCCGGCGTCCCGGCGCCCGGCCCTGCATTCCCACGATCCCGCCCCAGCTCTCTATCGGTCCGAACGTGCGGCCGAACTGTACGGGCGCGCGGCGCCCGACCCGCCGACGGGGTCCCGCAGCAGGTGGGGACCCCACCTGGGCGAGCCGCCGCTACCTGCCCTTGCGCCGTGGGCGGCCCGCGGGATCGCGCGATCGAGCACGCGGGCCCATCCACGGCATCTTTCCCCAGGTGGGCAAGACCGCGAGAGTCCGGAAAGCCCTGAACCCGACCGCCGGAGGGCCCCGCCCCGACCGCGACCGGCCCGCCGCCCACTGGGGGACCGTGGGCCTATCGGTGTAGATTCGTCATCAGTGTCAGGCGTCGCTGCTGATGGCGGTCGGGCGGTCCTCGTGACCGGCCGAGGGGAGAGAGGACCCCCGACGGACTGTGCTCGGTGCGCCGCCCCCTGCTCAGGCACGGCAGGCGCACGGCTCAGCCGTACCCACCCTCTCGAACCATGAGGAGCAGCACCCATGGACTTCAAGGTCGCAGACCTTTCCCTCGCCGCCTTCGGTCGCAAGGAGATCACGCTGGCCGAGCACGAGATGCCGGGCCTGATGTCGATCCGCGCCGAGTACGCGCAGGCCCAGCCGCTCGCCGGCGCCCGGATCACCGGCTCCCTGCACATGACCGTGCAGACGGCCGTGCTCATCGAGACCCTGGTCGCCCTCGGCGCCGACGTCCGCTGGGCCTCCTGCAACATCTTCTCCACCCAGGACCACGCGGCCGCCGCCATCGCGGTCGGCCCGAACGGCACCCCGGAGAACCCGCAGGGCGTCCCCGTCTTCGCCTGGAAGGGCGAGACGCTGGAGGAGTACTGGTGGTGCACCGAGCAGGCGCTGACCTGGCCGAACACCCCCACCGGCGGCCCGAACATGATCCTCGACGACGGCGGTGACGCCACCCTCCTCGTCCACAAGGGCGTCGAGTTCGAGAAGGCCGGCGCGGCCCCGGACCCGTCCACCGCGGACTCCGAGGAGTACGCCCACATCCTCACGCTCCTCAACCGCACCCTCGGCGAGAGCCCGCAGAAGTGGACGCAGCTCGCGTCCGAGATCCGCGGCGTGACGGAGGAGACCACCACCGGTGTCCACCGCCTCTACGAAATGATGGCCGAGGGCACCCTGCTCTTCCCGGCGATCAACGTGAACGACGCGGTGACGAAGTCGAAGTTCGACAACAAGTACGGCTGCCGGCACTCCCTCATCGACGGCATCAACCG
>NZ_JBWKLE010000043.1:0-4031 GCF_056430495.1 Streptomyces sp. NPDC045967
GCGCCTGCGCGTCACCCGCGATCACCACCGACGACGGCCCGTTGACCGCGGCGACCTCCACCCGATCGGCCCACGGCAGAATCCGCGCGACCGCAGCGGCCTCGCTCAGCGCGACCGAGGCCATACCGCCCCGACCGGCCAGGTCGCTCGCGATGGCCTGACTGCGCAGGGCCACCACCCGTGCCGCGTCCTCCAGGGAGAGCGCACCGGCCACGCACGCGGCCGCGATCTCACCCTGGGAGTGGCCGAGCACCGCATCGGCCTTGACACCGACCGACTCCCAGACCGCCGCCAGGCCCACCATCACGGCGAAGCTGGCCGGCTGGAGCACATCCACCCGTTCCATCAGCTCCGGAGCGGTGTCGCCGCGCAGCACTGCCCTCAGGGACCAATCCGTCCACGGCTCGACAGCCGCCGCACATTCGGCGATCCGCTCCGCGAACACCGGGGACGTGTCCAGCAGTTCGCGACCCATGGCCGCCCACTGCGCACCCTGCCCCGGGAAGACGTACACCACCTTGCCGGGGGCGGCCGGACCGTCACTGCCGATCACGACGCCCGGGGCGTTCTCTCCGCGCGCCAGTGCCCGCAGCCCCGGCAGGGCCTCCTCGGCCGAGTCGGCCAGGACGACCGCACGCTCACCGAAGACCGTACGGTCCGACACCAGTGCCCCGGCGAGGTCGGCGACCGCCGGCTCGTCGGCGTCCTCGATGAACGCGGCGAGCCGCTCGGCCTGTCCGGCCAGGGAGCCGGCGCTGCGTGCGGACACCACCAGCGGCACGACACCCGGGGGCGTGAGCTGCGCCAGGGCGGCTTGCGCCGACTCGGCGGGCGCCTCCTCCAGGATCAGGTGCGCGTTCGTGCCGCTGATGCCGAACGAGGAGACGGCGGCCCGGCGCGGCCGGCCGGCGCGCGGCCATTCCCGCGCCTCGGTGAGCAGCTCGATGCCGCCCGCCGTCCAGTCGACCTGGGTCGTGGGCTCGTCCACGTGCAGCGTGGGCGGCATGATTCCGTGGCGCAGCGCCTGCACCATCTTGATGACACCGGCGACACCGGCCGCGGCCTGTGTGTGGCCGATGTTCGACTTCAGCGAGCCGAGCCACAGCGGCTGCTCCGGGTCGCGGTCCCGGCCGTACGTGGCGAGCAGCGCCTGCGCTTCGATCGGGTCGCCGAGCGCGGTGCCGGTTCCGTGGCCCTCGACCACGTCCACCTCGGACGGGGCGAGACCCGCGCTGTCCAGGGCCCGGCGGATGACCCGCTGCTGCGAGGGGCCGTTCGGCGCCGTCAGACCGTTCGACGCGCCGTCCTGGTTGACGGCGCTGCCGCGCAGCACCGCCAGCACCCGGTGGCCGCGCTCACGCGCCACCGACAGCCGCTCCAGGAGCACCACACCGACGCCCTCGGAGAGCACCGTGCCGTCCGCGCCGTCCGCGTACGCCTTGACGCGTCCGTCGCCGGCCAGGCCCCGCTGCCGGGAGAAGGCAGTGAAGCCGCCCGGAGAGGCCATGACCATCGCGCCCCCGGCGAGCGCCATCGAGCACTCGCCCTGCCGCAGCGACTGCGCGGCCAGGTGCATCGCCACCAGCGAGGAGGAGCACGCCGTGTCGACGGTCACCGCCGGGCCCTCGAGGCCGAGCACGTACGACACGCGGCCCGAGGCCACGCTCGACACCGACCCGGTGACCGCGAAGCCCTCCAACTCCGGCGCGTCCGCGCCGACGCCGTAGCCCTGACCGGACACACCGGAGAAGACGCCGACGTCGGTTCCCTTGAGCGAGACCGGGTCGATCCCGGCACCTTCCAGGGCCTCCCAGGAGGTTTCCAGCAGCAGCCGCTGCTGGGGGTCCATGGCGAGGGCCTCACGCGGCGAGATCCCGAAGAACCCGGCGTCGAACCGCGCGGCGTCGTGCAGGAATCCGCCCTTGCTCGCGTAGGAGGTGCCGGCGCTGTCGGGGTCCGGGTCGAACAGGCCGTCCAGGTCCCAGCCGCGGTCGTCGGGGAAGGAAGACACCCCGTCCCGGCCTTCGGAGACCAACCGCCACAGGTCCTCAGGACCCGTCACACCACCCGGCAGGCGGCACGCCATGCCCACGATCGCGAGCGGCTCACCGGCGTCGGCCACGACGGCCGCCGCCACGGAGGCGGCGGGCGCCGCGGACGCCGACGGCTCGGGGGCCGCCGACTCACCGAATTCCTCGCGCAGGTAGCGCGCCAGGGCCAGCGGCGTCGGATAGTCGAAGACCAGCGTGGCGGGAAGCTTCAGTCCCGTCGCCTCGCGGAGGCGGTTGCGCAGCTCCACCGAGGTGAGCGAGTCGAATCCGACGTCCTTGAACGCCATCTCCGCCCGGACGCCCTCCGGCCCGGCGTGCCCGAGCACGACCGCGGCCTGGGCCCGGACGACGTCGAGAAGGAGCGCGTCCTGCTCCGCCGCGGTGCGCCCGGCCAGGCGACCGGCCAGTCCGCCTTCCGTGGTGGCGGCCGCCCGCGCGACCTGCCTGCCGGTCCGCACCAGGCCGCGCAGCAGGTGCGGTACTCCCCCGCCCGCGCCGGCCTGGCCGCGCAGCGCCCGCAGGTCCAGCTTGATCGGCACCAGCAGCGCGTGGTCCGCGTGCAGCGCCGCGTCGAAGAGGTCCAGGCCCTCGTCCGCCGTGATCTCCAGCACGCCGCTCCGGCTCGCCCGCGCCTGGTCGACGTCGCTGAGGTTCGCGGCCATGCCGAGCGTGCGCTCCCACAGGCCCCAGGCGAGCGACAGGCCCGGCAGGCCCGCCGCGCGACGGTTCGACATCATCCCGTCGAGGAAGGCGTTCGCCGCCGCGTAGTTGCCCTGGGCGCCACCGCCGAACACGCCCGCCACGGACGAGTAGACGACGAAGGCGTCGAGGTCCAGGCCGCGGGTGAGCTCGTCGAGGTGGCGTACCGCGTCCACCTTCGGGGCGAACACCCTCGCGAGGCGCTCCGGGGTCTGCGCCCCGATCACCCCGTCGTCGAACACGCCCGCGGTGTGGACGACACCGGTCAGGGGCTGCTCGGCCGGAACGGAGGCCAGCAGCGCCGCCACCTGCTCGCGGTCGGAGACGTCGCAGGCCACCAGCGAGACGGCCGCGCCGTGCCCGGTGAGTTCGGCGACGAGTTCCCGCGCGCCGTCGGCACCGGCACCCCGGCGGCTGGCGAGCACCAGGCTCCGTACGCCGTGCCGGGTGACCAGGTGCCGGGCCACGAGGGCGCCCAGCGCCCCGGTGGCACCGGTGACCAGGACCGTGCCCGCCGGTCCGAAGACGGCGGGAGCATCGGAGGCCGGGCCGCCGGCCCGGACCAGCCGGGGGACGGAGAGGGCCGTGCCGCGGACCGCGACCTGCGGTTCGCCGCCGGCGAGCACCGCACCCAGCACCGGGCCCACATCGCCGTCGGGGCCGAGGTCGGGGTCGGCGTCGATCAGGACGATCCGGTCGGGGTTCTCGGCCTGGGCGGCGCGGACCAGACCCCACACCGCCGCTCCGGCCGGGTCGGTCACGGTGTCGGCCGCACCGGCGGGAACCGCCCCGCGCGTCACGACGACCAGCCGGGACTCCTCCAGCCCGGCTCCGGCCGTCCACGCCTGCAGGACGGCCAGGACACGGGAGGACAGCGCCAGTGCCGCGTCCTCGCCGTCACCGCCGACCGCCTCCAGGACGGCCACGGCCGGCGCTCCGGCGTTCTCGGCCAGGGTCTCGACGTCGGCGGCCGTGGCGACCGGCGCCCAGGCCGGGGCCGGCTCCGTGCCGTGCTCGGCGGCGGGCAGTTCGGTCCACTCCACGGCGAACAACGCATCGTTGATCGCCGTGTCCGCCGCAGTCTCCAACTGCTGCGCGGACACCGGGCGGGACACCAGGGAGTCCATCGTCACGACCAGGCCGCCGGTTTCGTCGGCGGCCTCGACCGTCAGGGCGTCCGGGCCGACCGGGGCGACCCGTACGCGCAGGGCGGAGGCGCCCACGGCATGCAGCACGAGACCGTTCCACGCGAAGGCCAGTACGGCCTCGCCCGTTTCCCCG
>NZ_JBWKLE010000044.1:0-4018 GCF_056430495.1 Streptomyces sp. NPDC045967
TTCACCTCCGGATCCACGCAGTTGCGGGCAAGGTTGTGGCCGAAGAGGATCGCCTCGACCTCGATGCCGTTCATCGTGATGATGCGGCACCGGGTGTAGGGGTCACCGGCGTCGGGATCGATCGGGGAGACGTTCAGCTCGCGCCAGCTGCGAAGCTGTCGGTCCAAGGGGATACCGCGCTGTTCGAGCGGATTGAAGGCCATGGAGGTCACCGGCTTTCGAGAATTCCTGCCCCGGGTCGCGCTGCCGGGGACGACGGTAAACCTGGGACCGGGTGCCCTTCGGTGACGACATGACACGGCGAAATCCGGACAGGGCGGTCTCAGGTCCCCACAGCCTCCGGCACCGACCGATCCCCGACGGACGGATCCGCCTCGCGACGCGCGACGCCACCCGTTCGGAGGATCGCCGGGCCGCCCCGCCGCCGCATGCGGGCCGACCGGTCCGCGCGGCGCTCTCCGCACTGCCGAAAGCCGGGTCGCCCCGGTTCACCCGGATGACAGGATCGGCGGGCGCGAAGCGGATGAGGGGGTAGGCGTACCGGGCAGCAGACCCGTCCCGGCACGTCGGAAGGCAGCAGGCCATGAGCGCATCGCCCCACCCGCACACCGCCCCTGCGGCGCGACCGGAACCCAGGCGGTCGATGGTCGTGTGCGGCGTGATCGGGGTGGGGGTCATGGCCGCGGTCGACGAGATCGTCTTCCATCAGATCCTGGGCTGGCACCACTTCTACGACCGCTCGACCTCCGGCGTGGGCCTGGCGTCCGACGGGCTGCTGCACACCGGCGAGTTGCTGGCCCTGGTCGCGGGATTCTTCCTGTACGCCGACCTGCGCCGCCGTCGCGCCCTCGCCCCGGCCCACGCCCGGGCCGGCTTCTTCCTGGGGCTGGGCGCCTTCCAGCTGTTCGACGGCATCGTCGACCACAAGCTGCTGCGCCTGCACCAGATCCGCTACGGCGTCGACATCACCCCGTACGACTGGTCGTGGAACATCGCCGCCCTGGTCCTGCTCCTCATCGGTGCGGCGCTGGCCGTGCGCGCGGCGCGCCGCGGCAGGACGGCATCGTCGTCGTGATCGTCGCGCACGGCCATCCTGGCCCCGCGGGCCCGGGCTCCACCGCGTGGGTCGTGGCAGTGGCCGCGCTCCTGGCGGCCGCCGTCTACCTCCGGACCGCCCGCCGGCTGCGGCGGCGAGGGGACGCCTGGCCCCGTTGGCGGGACGCCTCGTTCGCGGCCGGCAGCGCGGGGCTGGTCTGGGCGTCGGCGGGCCTGTCACCGGGCGGGCCGTTCACCGCCCACATGGCCCGGCACCTGGTCGTCGGTATGGCGGCCCCCCTCGCGTTCGCCTTGGCCCGTCCCCTCACGCTCACCCTGCGGGCCCTCACCCCCGGCCCGGGGCGCCGGGGGCTCGTCGCCCTCGCGCACTCCCGTCCCGCCGGCCTGCTGCTCTTCCCACCCCTGGCGGCCCTCCTCGACATCGGCGGTCTGTGGCTGCTGTACCGGACCGGCCTGTTCGCCGCCGCCCAGGAACGGCCCTGGCTGCACGCCGTCGTCCATGTGCACGTACTCGCCGCCGGGCTGCTGTTCACCTGCGCCGTGTGCCGGCTGGAGGCGGTGGGCCGCCGCTGGGGCGTCACCGTGCGCGGGGCGACCCTGCTGGCCGCCGGGGCGGCGCACGCCGTTCTGGCCAAGACCCTGTACGCGGCGGAACCACCCGGCACCCACCTGACCGCCGCCGACCTGCGGACGGGAGCACAAGTGATGTACTACGGCGGCGACCTGGCGGAAGCCGCACTCGCCATCGTCGCGGCCGCCACCTGGTACCGCGCGACCGGCCGGGCGCGGGAGCGGCGGCGCAGGTCTGGGCCCGGCGCCCGGGTGCCAGCGGGTCGGGGGTCCGGCCTGTCCTCATGAGGTCGGCGTCCTGTCGGGGGAGCGCGCAGGGGTGCGGCCCGGTCGGCCGGAAGAGAAAATGTCGCTTTGTCCCCGTTCTCGTATGTTTATGGCGAATTTATGGGTAGAGGCGGGTCACCACTTCCTCCTGGAGGTCATCATGGCGTCAACCCACCGCGCACCCATCGAAGAGCACCCCGACCTGATGGAGCTGCGCGCCCGCCACGACCGGGCGGCGGCCACGCCCCGCGCTCAGATGATCGAGGCCCTCGCCCTGCTCACCGGCCTCTATCTCGCGGCGTCCCCCTGGATCGTCGGTTTCAACGGCTTCACCACCCTCGCCGTCACCAACCTGATCGCCGGCATCGCCTACATGCTGCTCCTCGGCGGGCTCGGAACCTCCTACGAGCGCACGCACTCCATGGCCTGGGCCGCGGCCGCCATCGGCATCTGGACCTGCGTCGCTCCGTGGGTCGTCGCCGGGGACGTCGCCCACACCCGGTCGATCACCAGCAACCTCATCACCGGCGTCATCGCCACCCTCCTGGCCCTGGCCGCCGCCTCCGCCGCCCGGGACAAGGACCGCGGCGGCTCCCACGCACGAGGCCACCGGCCCATGCCCGGGGCCCGCTGAAACCCGCGCACGATCGACGAGGTGGCCCGGCGGTTCGCCGCCGGGCCACCGTTTTCGTCCGCCGCGCCCCGCCCACCAGCGCGCTCGCGACCGAGCCGGTAGGCAGGTCACAGGGCCCTTCGGTCCCGTACCGAACCGCGGGAGGCGAACGTTTGTCCGGACCCGGCGTCGAGGACTGCTTCGGGTGTGATGGACTTAGCCATGGGTCGTTCGAAGGTTGCGGACGCTCTGGGCGGCATGGGAGATGGGGCTGGGATGGCCAAGACGGCTGATTCGCGTGTGGGAGTCACTGCGGCAGGGGCGGTGGGGGAGCCGGAGCTCCGCCAGCTGCTGGCCGGGCTGACGGCGGTACGCGATGGTGACTTCGGTACCCGGTTGCCCGACGAGGCCGACGGCCTCCTCGGGGAGATCGCCACGGTCTTCAACGGGATGGTGGACCAGCTGTCGCTGTTCACGTCCGAGGTGACCCGGGTCGCCCGCGAGGTCGGTACCGAGGGCACGCTGGGCGGTCAGGCCGTCGTACCCGGCGTCTCGGGTACCTGGGCGGACCTGACGGACTCCGTGAACGCGATGGCCGGCAACCTCACCACCCAGGTCCGGGACATCGCCCAGGTGGCCACGGCCGTGGCCCGGGGTGACCTCTCGCAGAAGATCGACGTGGCCGCCCGGGGCGAGATCCTCGAGCTGAAGGACACCGTCAACACGATGGTGGACCAGCTGTCCTCCTTCGCGGACGAGGTCACCCGCGTGGCGCGCGAGGTGGGCAGCGAGGGCCGGCTCGGCGGCCAGGCCGAGGTGCCGGGTGTGGCCGGCGTATGGCGCGACCTCACCGATTCGGTCAACTTCATGGCCGGGAACCTCACCGACCAGGTCCGCAACATTGCCCAGGTGACCACCGCCGTGGCCAAGGGGGATCTCTCGCAGAAGATCGCCGTGGATGCCCGCGGGGAGATCCTGGAGCTGAAGAACACCATCAACACGATGGTCGACCAGCTGTCCGCGTTCGCCGGCGAAGTGACCCGCATGGCCCGCGAGGTGGGAACGGAGGGCATCCTCGGCGGTCAGGCGGACGTGAAGGGCGTCTCCGGCACCTGGCGCGACCTGACCGACTCCGTGAACTTCATGGCCGGAAACCTCACCTCGCAGGTCCGGTCCATCGCCCAGGTGGCCACCGCGGTGGCCCAGGGCGACCTCTCGCAGAAGGTCCGGGTGGACGCCCGCGGCGAGATCCTCGAGCTGAAGACCACGATCAACACGATGGTCGACCAGCTGTCGGCGTTCGCCGACGAGGTGACCCGCGTGGCGCGCGAGGTGGGTACGGACGGCCGGCTCGGCGGTCAGGCGGACGTGAAGGGCGTCTCCGGCACCTGGCGCGACCTGACCGACTCCGTGAACTTCATGGCCGACAACCTGACGGCGCAGGTCCGGTCGATCGCTGAGGTCACCACCGCGGTGGCGCAGGGTGATCTGACGCAGAAGATCCGGGTGGAC
>NZ_JBWKLE010000045.1:0-3684 GCF_056430495.1 Streptomyces sp. NPDC045967
TTCACCTCCGGATCCACGCAGTTGCGGGCAAGGTTGTGGCCGAAGAGGATCGCCTCGACCTCGATGCCGTTCATCGTGATGATGCGGCACCGGGTATAGGGGTCGCTCGCATCCGGGTCGATCGGAGTGACGTTCAGCTCGCGCCAGCTGCGCAGTTGACGGTCCAGGGGGATACCGCGGTGTTGGAGCGGGTTGAAGGCCATGACGAGTACCGGCTTCCCAGGTGGTTGTCCTGCGCGCCCCCAACGAGGCACGACTGCAGACCTGGGACCGCACATGCCCCGGAAGACGGGATGGAACCAAGAAATCCGGACAGAACGAAGCCAGGCACCTCAAGATCTCAGCTGCAGCGGGGCACCCACGGCAGATCCGTCCTCCGACGCGCAGGCTCACTCCAATGGCGTGCATGTGAGGCCGTTGCGGGGGCGCCGGCTTGCGGGGAAGAGCCGTGGCCGTCGTCCTGACCCGACGCCTGCGTGTCGGCCCGTGGTCCGGTTCGACGCCAGCTGACGTCGTGGGTCTGCAGCCAGATCCCTGGCACCACGGCGTTCGCTCCCGCGCGCTGGCGGTCAGGGCTGACGACACTGACCGCGACGGGCGGTCTCGATACGGGGCGGCTACCCGCCTGTCTGTCGACCCGCAGGTGCGACTGGAGAGCCTGTGCACGCGTGACGGCCGGCTCGCGAACCGGCGTAGGCTGCGACGCGGAGGGCGCCAAGACAGGCGACGGGGCGGAATCCTGTCAGGCAGTTGCGGTACGGGTCGAAGGCAACGCCGCTTTGGCTGTCGGCTGTCACGGTCCGTTCGAGTGCGAGCCGTGCCAGCGGCTGCCATCCCGCAGCTGTTCCGAAGCCGAGGTGGAAGGACATCGGTGCCCGGGCCACCGCGGCGGCCACCGCCCCGGGTCCGGCGGGGACGCGGTCGATACGGCGTTCCGGGAACGCGGCCACCACGCCGTGCCGACCGCCGACGGCGTAGTTCAGCAGCGTGGCATAGGGCCCGGTCGTGGCATACAGGCGGGGAAACGGCAGGTGGCGCGCCAATCTTCCGCTTCCGCTGCTGGTCAAGAGCAGTTCCAGCGGCCGGCCGGATCCTCCTGCGTCTTGGACCCGCACGGCGAGGCCCAGTCCGTCAGGCAGCGGACCGGGCAGCCCCGCAGCCCGGGACCACCGCGCTGTCACCGGGTAGACACCCTGGGCGTCGAGCCACGGTACGCCCCAGGGAGTGTCGTGCCCGGGCATGTGGAGGCGTCCGGTGAGGAGGATGCCCTCGGGATGCAGGGCGGGGCGGCCGCCACGGCGGCGCGCTAATACCCCGGCCGCGTTGAAGGCCACCTGCTCGAAGCGGTTCACGCGAGCGACCTTTCCTGGTGGCCACGGCGGCGCAAGCGGCCGGTGCAGCTGTCGACGATGCGCGTCCCGAAGGACGGCCGGGGCGCGGCTGCGGGGCCGCAGACACTCCCCACGTCGGCGAGCGGCGAACCGCGGCCGTGCCGGAAGCAATCGGTCCGGCCGTCAACAGTCTCGCCCTCCGACCGGGGACCCGTCCCGTGCGCACACCGGTCGGGGAGTACGTGGACCTGTCCGCCGGTTCGGCTTCCCGAACCCGTCCGGTGCAGCCGACGCCGGGTGCGGTGCGTATCCATGCCTGCCGCCTACCCGGGTCGCGCCCATCGACTCGGCGCGACCCACAGCCATTGCTCGCGCACGTTTCCCCGCGCACGCGGCTCAGGGGCGACAGAGGACGATCAGGACGCCTGTCTAGACGGCGAACGCGGCTGCCGCCAGGCCGGACACGCGTCGGCACAGTCGGCCGTACCGCTGCGCGTGGGTGGCTTCGGCCGGGCAGCGGTGCCCTGATCGGGTCGCATGTGCGATCGGGCCTGCAAGGCGACACCACCGGTCCTCGATCACCTGACGCGCAGCCAGAGCCTGTGAGCAGGCCGGCGGGCTACCGGCCGTGCGCCCCGTTGCGGGGCAGGGGCCCTATGTCGGCGTGGCGGCCGGGGCGGAGGGCGGCGTGGCGCTGTCCGGGGCCGGGGCCGCCACGTGCGGCGAGGGCATCGGCGATGGCGCCGGTGGTAAAGGCGTAGACGGTCTTGTGGAGGACGTCGATGACGAGTTCCTTGCGGGGCCATGTCTGGGGCGGGGCTCCGACGCCGGTGGCGTTCTCCAGGATCTGGTCGTTGGTGAGGCGCACGACGGTGAACTGTGCCGAAGCAAGCGGTCCGCGCAGCCCGGCCTGGGCCATGACCGAACGCAGGACACCAAGGAGCGCCGCCTGGCCGAAGTGCATCGCCCAGTTCACTGGCACGGGCTGCTTGCCGTGGCGTTCGGGTAGCCCGGTCAGCCGCTGGAGAACCCGGGCGGGCACATGCGAGTCGGGCCGTTTGGTGCATGCCTGCTCGAACTTCTCGCCGAGGGTCATCACCACACCGCCGACGGCGCCGGCGATCATTCCCTGCCACAAAGCGCGTTTCATCATGCCGTGCGGCTACCCCATGGGGTGACCTTGACCCACCCGGCCACCACCCGGCCCATGGTTCCACAAGGGGGAGAGGAGCCCAGGGTGCGAACGTACTGCTACGCGAGCCGGTCAGCGTTCCGCTCGTTGTGCGAGGGCCGATTGCGCGAACTGCAAGGCGTCCGAGAGTGTCAAAGCGGTCAGGGCGCCGGTCACCGTGCGGGTGGCTTCCGGCCAGATGGCGCGGGCGCCGGTGAAGGTGGTCACGACCCACACGCTCAGGCAGAACGGGCAGCTGATCAGTTCCCCCACGGTTTCACGCCCGGGTTCCTCGCGGGGGGTCTCGTTGAGTTCTGCCGGTGCGCCGGCCTCCTCCACATGGGTGAACGGGGCACGCAGGGGCCGCGTGATCGTGGCCTTGGCGATCAGCCGGCTGAGCCTGAACGTGGCAGCGGCGGTCAGGACGAGGTCCAAAGGGCCGGCAGCAGAGGGCCGGGGCCGTCCGATCCGGCGCTGCAGGACCGTCCAGCCGGCTGCGTATCCGGCGAACCCAGCCATCGCGCCCAAGTGCCCGCCATGGGACCGCAAACCCGGAAATGTCGTCATCAACGTGCCTCGTTCCGCCTGCTCGGCCATCGTCACGCACAACCGTCGTGATCAGGTGGGCTGTCGAGGGGTCGTCTACCCGACTTCGACCGTGAAACGCCTCGGCCGAGCGGCTCCTGCACGGCGTGGAACCGCTGGGCAGAGGCAGGGCGTGACGTTCAGCTCCCGTCGGCACCGAAGCCCCCGCAAAGGCCGCCTCGCCGTTGCCGCCGACGTCACCCCTACCCGCCCGGCCCCGCCCAGCCACTCCCGCGCCCGACCCGACCGGCAACCCCGGCCGATCCCAGCGAGTCGGCTGCGCCCGGCGCCGTGCGGGACCGGGCGTACGACGTCGTCACCCACCAGCAGGCGGCGATGCCCGAGCAGCTGCCCCGGCCGCCGACCTCGACGACGACGATCTCACGGCCGATCGGCTGCGCCACCTCACGGACGCATTCACCAAGGCGGCCGACGATTCCACACCGTCTCCGACGGTGGGGCGGTGTCGGCGGCGGCTGTGGTGCCGGTGGCCACCAGCGCCGGCAAGGCGATAGCCCCCGATATCCGCAGTCTGGCAGTGCGTGTACGGGTACGCATCCCTTGGCTGCACCAGGGGGCTTACCTCACGTTTATCCA
>NZ_JBWKLE010000046.1:0-3385 GCF_056430495.1 Streptomyces sp. NPDC045967
TCGGCGTCAGGCTGACCACCCTGCGCCCGGAGCAGGCCGACTACATCGGCGTCAAGGTCGAGGGCCCGTACAAGCCCGACCACTACCGCTACTGATCCGCGGCGGCCGAAGCGGCACCGGCACGGCAGCAGCAGCACGTCACGCAGGCCCCCGGCTCCATGCCGGGGGCCTGCCCCGTACCCATCCAAGGACCGACACGATGCCCCGCGGCCGCTACTCCCTGCACGACCCGCACGACCACACCCCCCTCGGCGAGGAGCACTTCCACTGCGCCCCCGGCCCGTCCGGCTGGCGCTACGTCTCCCAGCTGACCGCCCCGAACGGCGACCACCGCGGCTCCGTCGACCTGGCCGTCGACGAACTCGGCCGGCCCATCCGCCTCGAGGTGAACGCGTCGAGCTGGCAGGTGCGCGGGGCCGCCATCGACGGCGTCACCTGGGTCCGTACCGACCCCACCGGCGCCGAAGCCACCGAGGGCAACGTCCACGCCCCCGGCTTCACCGGCACCTCACCGGCCTTCCTCATCGCCACGGCCCGCCTGCTGCGACCGGCCCCCGGCGCCCCCGCCACCCGCGTCCGGCTCCTCGCCCTCACCGACCCGGTACTGGCCCCCCGTACGGTCGACCAGGCGTGGGCCCTGCTGCGCCGCGAGCAGCACCCCACCGACAGCGGCCCGCTCGTGGTGGACGAATACCGGGTCACCGCCCTGGACACCGGCGAGGTCCACACCGTCCACATCGCCGGCGACGTCGTCCTGTCCGCCCCGGGCATCGAACTGGAACACCTGGAGACCCCGCCCTCCGCCTTCGAGGACTGATCCTCAGGCGGGCGGCGCGAACCCACCGGCGCGCGGCACCCGCTCGGGCGCCGACGGCGCCGACGGCGCCGCAGTGCCGGGGCCGACGGGCGCGACCGCCCCGCCACCGGCCGCGGGCCCGGCGTACGCGGGCGGGGGACCGTACGCCGGCAGGCCGCCGTACGGCAGCGGCACGGGCGCCCCACCGGCAGCGGCCCCGGGCGCGTACCCGTACCCACCAGCGGCCGGCGCCGCGGAAGCCGGCACCGACCCGCCCGGCGCCACCGCGGCGCCCGGACGGAAAGCACGGGCCGCGTCCCGTGACTGCCGCTCGTGCACCACGGCCATCAGGAACGCGGCGGCCGGGACCCCCGCCGGCGCGGGCGCCCCGGTGCGCGCGACCAGGTCGTCGGCGAGCCGGGCCGCCATCGCCGCCCCGACCCGCGGGTCCAGCTGGTCCATGCGCGTCAGGTACTGCCGGACCGCCAGCCACAGCCCGTCCGGCACCGCCGACAGGTCCAGCCCCGCGAAGCGCCCCGCCAACCACGGCGGCGGCGCGGGCACCGGCATCACCCGCGCCCCGGGCACCCGCTCCCGGATGACCAGCGCCCCCGCGAACACGTCCCCGAGCCGCCGCCCCCGCGCCGACACCAGCGAGGCGATGCACGCCAGGGCCCCGAAGGTCATCAGAAGTTCCACGACCCCCATGGCGCCGCGCACCAGCGCGTGCCGGAACCGGATCGGACCGCCGTCGTCCCGCACGACCCGCAGCCCGCAGGCCAGCTTGCCCAGCGACCGCCCGTGGCTGAGCGTCTCGACCGCGATCGGCACACCGACCAGCAGCAGCAGGAAGGACGCCACCGACACGGCCGCCTGCGCCGCCGCATCGAGCGAAGCGGTCGAGTAGGCCAGTGCGATGGACACGATCACGAACCCGGCGACGTACACGACCAGGTCGAGGGCGATCGCCAGTGCCCGGCTCGGCAAGCGCGCCGGCCTCAACCCCAGGACGACCGCGTCCCCCGTCACCAGATCGCTCACCACAGCACCTTTCACGTGACCTGCCCCGCCCCTGAGGCTTCCAGTCTGCCAAGCTGACCACACGAGGAATAGCCAGCAGCAGGGGCACTGGGGCAGGGGAGCGGCAACCGGATGGATCTCGACGTCTTCGCGACGGCACACCGCGCGGAATGGGACCGCCTCGAGCAGCTCCTGGGCCGCGGCCGCAAACTGACCGGCGCCGAGGCCGACGAACTCGTCGCGCTCTACCAGCGCACGTCCACCCACCTCTCCCTCGTCCAGTCCACCGCCCCCGACCCGATGCTCACGGGCCGCCTCACACAACTGGTCGCCCGCGCCCGCGCCGTCGTGACGGGCACCCGCCGGGCCGGCTGGCGCGACGCCGCCCTCTTCTTCACCGCGGGCTTCCCCGCCGCGGTCTACCGCAGCCGCCGCTGGTGGATACCCACCGCGCTGCTGTCCACGGCACTCGGCGTGCTCATCGGCTGGTGGATAGCCACCCACCCGGAGGTGCAAGGGGCCATAGCGGCCCCCGAACACCTCAAGGAGCTGACCAGGCCGGGCGGGGAGTACGAGACGTACTACTCCAGCCACCCCGCCGGCTCCTTCGCCGCCCAGGTCTGGACGAACAACGCCCAGGCGGCGGCGATCTGCCTCGTC
Organism: Streptomyces sp. NPDC045967; assembly: GCF_056430495.1. Taxonomy (NCBI): domain Bacteria; kingdom Bacillati; phylum Actinomycetota; class Actinomycetes; order Kitasatosporales; family Streptomycetaceae; genus Streptomyces; species Streptomyces sp. NPDC045967. The sequence goes on from NZ_JBWKLE010000046.1 coordinate 2,477, forward strand.
CTCGGGGCCTTCCTCGGCCTGCCGGTGCTCTGGATCCTCTTCCTGAACATGGCCAACCTCGGCGTCGGCCTCGGGCTGATGGCCTCCGCCGGCCGGCTGGACGTCTTCCTCGGTCTGATCCTCCCGCACGGCCTGCTCGAACTGACGGCGGTCTTCGTCGCGGCGGGCACGGGCCTGCGCCTGGGCTGGACGGTCATCGACCCGGGCCCCCGCACCCGCCGCACGGCCCTCGCCGAACAGGGCCGGGCAGCCCTCGGCATGGCGATCGGCCTCGCGGTGGTCCTCTTCGTCGCCGGTCTGATCGAAGGCTTCGTCACGCCGTCCGGCCTGCCCACCTGGGCCCGCATCACCATCGGCGTCGTCGCCGAGGCGGCCTTCCTGCTCTACGTCTACGTCCTGGGCGGCAGGGCCGCCCGCTCCGGCGAAGCGGGCGACGTCGAGGCCGCCGACCGCACGGCGACGCTCCCCACCGCGGCGTGATGTGCGAGCGGCCCCGACGAGCTGCTAGTCTCCTCGTCGTCCCGGAAGCACCGTTGACACGGAGCCGACGGGGAGGTAGATTCAAACGGTTGCCACGGACTGGACAGTTCGGAGGCAGCGCGATAGAATCATCTTGCCCCTGCAGGGAACGCGATTCCAGCGGGGCCACTCGACTCCCACTTAACAGGAATTCGAAGCCGGTAAATCCGGTGGAAATCCTCTGGTAGGGTCGGAATCGCTGAAAAGGGAAAGCGCGAAAGCGCGGGAACTGGAAAGCACCGAGGAAATCGGGCCCGAAAGAGTCTGATAGAGTCGGAAACGCAAGAACAGCAGAAAAGCAGAACGAAGCCCGGAGGAAAGCCCCAGCGGATGTCGCTGAGGGTGAGTACGAAGGAAGCGTCCGTTCCTTGAGAACTCAACAGCGTGCCA
>NZ_JBWKLE010000047.1:0-2915 GCF_056430495.1 Streptomyces sp. NPDC045967
CGGTTGATGCCGTCGATGAGGGAGTGCCGGCAGCCGTACTTGTTGTCGAACTTCGACTTCGTCACCGCGTCGTTCACGTTGATCGCCGGGAAGAGGAGCTCGCCCGCCTGGTGCATCTCGTAGAGGCGGTGGACGCCGGTGGTGGTCTCCTCCGTCACGCCGCGGATGCCGGCGGCCAGCTCGACCCAGTCGATCGGGCTGCTCGCGAGCAGGCGCAGGACGAGCGCCATCTCCTCGTTGTCGGCGGTGGACGGGTCCGGTACCGCGCCGGCCTTCTGGTACGCGACGCCCTTGTGGACGAGGAGGGTGGCGTCGCCGCCGTCGTCGAGGATCATGTTCGGGCCGGCGGCGCCGGGCCAGGTCAGCGCCTGCTCGGTGCACCACCAGTACTCCTCCAGCGTCTCGCCCTTCCAGGCGAAGACGGGGATGCCGGCGGCGGCGATGGCGGCGGCGGCGTGGTCCTGGGTGGAGTAGATGTTGCAGGAGACCCAGCGGACTTCCGCGCCCAGCGCGACCAGGGTCTCGATCAGGACGGCCGTCTGCACGGTCATGTGCAGGGAGCCGGTGATCCGGGCGCCGGCGAGCGGCTGGGCCTGCGCGTACTCGGCGCGGATCGACATCAGGCCCGGCATCTCGTGCTCGGCGAGGGTGATCTCCTTGCGGCCGAACTCCGCGAGGGTGATGTCGGCGACCTTGTAGTCGGTGAAACCGGCGGGGGTCTGGCTGGTCATGGTGGGCTACTCCGGTGGTGGATATCGGGGGCGTGGCTGGGATGCCGGGGCGGAACCAGGTCCTGTCGTCGAAGGAGCGCCGGTCGGGCCCGCGGCGTCCGGTGCCGTGCACCGCACGACGGAGGGGCGGCCGTGTACGGGACGTACTCGGGCGCCCCGACCACGCGGCGAGGTGCGGTGCCGGGCGTCGCGGGCCAGGCGGGACTTCGACGACAGGGCCTAGGACGTGACGCCCAGGTTCTGGTGGATCTCGAGCGTCGCGGTGGAACGGTTCAGGGTGATGTAGTGCAGGCCCGGGGCGCCTTCGGCCAGCAGGCGCTGGGCCATCGCGGTCGCGTACTCCACGCCCACCTTGTGCCCCTCGGCCGGGTCGTCTCCGGCGGCCTCCAGGCGGCGGGCCAGCGCGTCGGGGAACCGGGCGTCGCTCAATTCGGCGAAGCGGCGGATCTGGCGCGCGTCGGTGGCGGGCATGATCTCGGGGATGACCGGGGTCAGACAGCCCACCGAGTCCAGCCGGTCGCGCAGCCGCAGGTAGTCCTCGACGTGGAAGAACATCTGCGTGATGGCGTAGTCGGCACCCGCCCTGCACTTGGCGGCGAAGTGCCGGATGTCCTCGGTCCAACCCGGGGAGCGCGGGTGGCGTTCGGGGAACGCGGCCACGCCCACTTGGAAGTCGCCCAGCTGCCGGATCATGCTGACCAGCTCGTGGGCGTGGCGGAAGCCCTGCGGATGCGGGGTCCAGGTGCCCTTCGGGTCGCCCGGCGGGTCGCCGCGCAGCGCGAGCACGTCGCGGATGCCCGCGTCGGCGTACTGGCCGATGATGTGGCGCAGCTCGGCCCGGGAATGGCCGACCGCCGTCAGGTGCGCGACGGGGCGCAGGGTGGTCTCGGCGGCTATCCGCTTGGTGACCTCGACGGTGCGGTCCCGCGAGGAGCCGCCCGCCCCGTAGGTGACGGACACGAAGGAGGGGGCGAACGCCTCGATGCGGCGGATCGCGTTCCACAGGGTGCGCTCGCCCGCGTCGGTCTTGGGCGGGAAGAACTCGAAGGAGTACGAGCGCCGACCGCTGGCCAGGATCTCGCGCACACCGGGCCGGGCGGCCGGGCGGAGGCGGACCAGGGTGGGGCGTTCTGCGATGACGGCTGCCAAGGGATCGTTCCTTTCCGGTCTCAGCGTGCGTGGAAGTCAGCGTGCGTTGAAGTACGTGGCCTCGGGGTGGTGGATGACGATCGCGTCGGTGGACTGCTCCGGGTGGAGCTGGAACTCCTCGGACAGGTGCACGCCGATCCGCTCCGGCTGGAGGAGGTCGGCGATCTTCGCGCGGTCCTCCAGGTCGGGGCAGGCGGGGTAGCCCAGTGAGTAGCGGCAGCCCTGGTACTCGGTGCGGAACATGCCCTGCATGGAGGCCGGGTCGGAGGCGGCGATGCCCAGTTCGGTGCGGACGCGGGCGTGCCAGTACTCGGCGAGGGCTTCGGCCAGCTGGACGGAGAGCCCGTGCAGCTCCATGTACTCCCGGTAGGAGTCGGCGGCGAAGAGCCGGGCCGTCTCCTCCCCGATCCGGCTGCCGACGGTGACGACCTGGAGGCCGACGACGTCGGTCTCGCCGGACTCCTCGGGGCGGAAGAAGTCGGCGAGGCACAGGCGGCGGCCGCGGCGCTGGCGCGGGAAGGTGAAGCGGGTCCGCTCCCCGCCGAACTCGTCCAGGATGACCAGGTCGTCGCCCTTGGCGACGCACGGGAAGTAGCCGTGCACGACGGCCGCCTCGAGCAGTCCGTCGGTGTGCAGCCGGTCGAGCCAGCCGCGCAGCCGGGGCCGGCCCTCCGTCTCGACGGTCTCGGCGTCCTTCAGCCCCCACTGGCCCTTGAACAGGGCGGTCTCGTCCAGCCAGGAGGCGTAGTCCTTGAGCGGGATGCCCTTGACCACGCGGGTGCCCCAGAACGGCGGGGCGGGCACCGGACGGTCGACGGCCACGTCGGACCGGCCGCCCTCCTCGGGCTCCGCGACCAGGAGCGGTGTCTCCCGCCTGGCTACGCGGCGCTGCTTCAGGGGCGGCAGTTCGACTCCCGGGACCCCGCGCTTGACCCCCATCAGGGCGTCCATGAGGCGCAGTCCCTCGAAGGCGTCGCGGGCGTAGCGGACTTCGCCTTCGTAGATGTCGTGGAGGTCTTGTTCGACGTAGGCGCG
>NZ_JBWKLE010000048.1:0-2397 GCF_056430495.1 Streptomyces sp. NPDC045967
GAGTTGCACGCTCTAGACCCGAAGCGGAGTGATCTAGCCATGGGCAGGTTGAAGCGGAGGTAAGACTTCGTGGAGGACCGAACCCACCAGGGTTGAAAACCTGGGGGATGACCTGTGGTTAGGGGTGAAAGGCCAATCAAACTCCGTGATAGCTGGTTCTCCCCGAAATGCATTTAGGTGCAGCGTCGTGTGTTTCTTGCCGGAGGTAGAGCACTGGATAGGCGATGGGCCCTACCGGGTTACTGACCTTAGCCAAACTCCGAATGCCGGTAAGTGAGAGCACGGCAGTGAGACTGTGGGGGATAAGCTCCATGGTCGAGAGGGAAACAGCCCAGAGCATCGACTAAGGCCCCTAAGCGTACGCTAAGTGGGAAAGGATGTGGAGTCGCAGAGACAACCAGGAGGTTGGCTTAGAAGCAGCCACCCTTGAAAGAGTGCGTAATAGCTCACTGGTCAAGTGATTCCGCGCCGACAATGTAGCGGGGCTCAAGCGTACCGCCGAAGTCGTGTCATTGCAGCAATAGGGCCAACGCCCGCTGTGATGGGTAGGGGAGCGTCGTGTGCCGGGTGAAGCAGCAGCGGAAGCTAGTTGTGGACGGTTCACGAGTGAGAATGCAGGCATGAGTAGCGATACACACGTGAGAAACGTGTGCGCCGATTGACTAAGGGTTCCTGGGTCAAGCTGATCTGCCCAGGGTAAGTCGGGACCTAAGGCGAGGCCGACAGGCGTAGTCGATGGACAACCGGTTGATATTCCGGTACCCGCTTTGAAACGCCCAATATCGAATCAGGCGATGCTAAGTCCGTGAAGCCGTTCCGGACCCTTCGGGGAAAGGAAAGTGGTGGAGCCGACGAACCAGACTTGTAGTAGGTAAGCGATGGGGTGACGCAGGAAGGTAGTCCAGCCCGGGCGGTGGTTGTCCCGGGGTAAGGGTGTAGGCCGAGGGGTAGGCAAATCCGTCCCTCATATAAGGCTGAGACCTGATGCCGAGCCGATTGTGGTGAAGTGGATGATCCTATGCTGTCGAGAAAAGCCTCTAGCGAGTTTCATGGCGGCCCGTACCCTAAACCGACTCAGGTGGTCAGGTAGAGAATACCGAGGCGTTCGGGTGAACTATGGTTAAGGAACTCGGCAAAATGCCCCCGTAACTTCGGGAGAAGGGGGGCCATCACTGGTGATCGGATTTACTCCGTGAGCTGGGGGTGGCCGCAGAGACCAGCGAGAAGCGACTGTTTACTAAAAACACAGGTCCGTGCGAAGCCGTAAGGCGATGTATACGGACTGACGCCTGCCCGGTGCTGGAACGTTAAGGGGACCGGTTAGTGCGCTTTCGGGCGTGCGAAGCTGAGAACTTAAGCGCCAGTAAACGGCGGTGGTAACTATAACCATCCTAAGGTAGCGAAATTCCTTGTCGGGTAAGTTCCGACCTGCACGAATGGCGTAACGACTTCTCGACTGTCTCAACCATAGGCCCGGTGAAATTGCACTACGAGTAAAGATGCTCGTTTCGCGCAGCAGGACGGAAAGACCCCGGGACCTTTACTATAGTTTGATATTGGTGTTCGGTTCGGCTTGTGTAGGATAGGTGGGAGACTTTGAAGCGGCCACGCCAGTGGTTGTGGAGTCGTCGTTGAAATACCACTCTGGTCGTGCTGGATGTCTAACCTCGGTCCGTGATCCGGATCAGGGACAGTGTCTGATGGGTAGTTTAACTGGGGCGGTTGCCTCCCAAAGAGTAACGGAGGCGCCCAAAGGTTCCCTCAGCCTGGTTGGCAATCAGGTGTTGAGTGTAAGTGCACAAGGGAGCTTGACTGTGAGACCGACGGGTCGAGCAGGGACGAAAGTCGGGACTAGTGATCCGGCGGTGGCTTGTGGAAGCGCCGTCGCTCAACGGATAAAAGGTACCCCGGGGATAACAGGCTGATCTTCCCCAAGAGTCCATATCGACGGGATGGTTTGGCACCTCGATGTCGGCTCGTCGCATCCTGGGGCTGGAGTCGGTCCCAAGGGTTGGGCTGTTCGCCCATTAAAGCGGTACGCGAGCTGGGTTTAGAACGTCGTGAGACAGTTCGGTCCCTATCCGCTGTGCGCGTAGGAATATTGAGAAGGGCTGTCCCTAGTACGAGAGGACCGGGACGGACGAACCTCTGGTGTGCCAGTTGTCCTGCCAAGGGCATGGCTGGTTGGCTACGTTCGGGAGGGATAACCGCTGAAAGCATCTAAGCGGGAAGCCTGCTTCGAGATGAGTATTCCCACCTCCTTGAGAGGGTAAGGCTCCCAGTAGACGACTGGGTTGATAGGCCAGATGTGGAAGCCCGGTAACGGGTGAAGCTGACTGGTACTAATAGGCCGAGGGCTTGTCCTCAGTTGCTCGCGTCCACTGTGTTAGTTCTGAA
>NZ_JBWKLE010000049.1:0-1708 GCF_056430495.1 Streptomyces sp. NPDC045967
ACTGATCGTTTCAGAATGACGAGGCTGCTGAGCGGAGCCGAGTGCAGCTCTGTGTATCGGTTACGGGAGGCTGAGTGCTTCGGCCCAAACATCGCCGCCATCGGCCCAGGTCCACAACCATTGCCGCAGTGATCCGGTCGCGTGGCGCAGGCCGTCATGGGGGCCCTCACCCCAGCTTGGCACCCAGCCGTCTGCGTCATAGAGCAGCACGGGGCTGCCGGCTGCGAGCAATGACAGATGCCACTGCATCGTGCAGCCGCCCGACGCCAGGTACAGCCATGATCCGGGCAGTCCCGCCGCGCAGTCGCGTTCGTGCCGGGTGACCAAACAGGGCCAGTCGATCAGGTCCCCCGGAGCACGCCGACCGTCGGTGAGCGAGGCCAGACCGCCGTCAGGCCCGAAGCCGCCGTCGCCGACCTCCGTGTAGATCCTCCGAAGGAGTGTCGGCAGCGGACGCCCGATGATCTCCTCGGCGGCCTCGACTTCAGGTGGCGTGACCGGCGGAAACAACGGTCCGCGCGGAGCGTCAGCGAAGTAGGCCACCACCTCCTCGGCTTGCGACTTGAGCACGATCATCCCGTTGCTGCTGGAGCCGACCGTCTGGCTCTGAATGTGCTCCAGATGCTCCGGGCCGAAGTGTTCCTCGATCCATGCGTGTGGGACCGGTGCCGTGTCGAACCGTCGGCCCGGGTCCCACGCGCGAGTACACAGCATGTCGATCAGCGTGTCGTCGCCCTCGGCAGCACCGGGTTCGCCAGGAAGTTCTTGACGGGACGACTCGGGGTCGCCGTGCACAGGGGACGTCATGAGCCGGGATCCTACTTCTGGGGACGGAGAGCCTTTCGAAGGCGTCGCAAACAGATGATCGTGCAGGCCAGTTCGAGCAGGCCCTGGTGGAGGTCGGCGCGTCGTTCGTAGCGGGTGCGGAGTCGTTTGAACTGGTGCAGCCAGGCGAAGGTGCGCTCGACGACCCAGCGCACCTTCCCCAGTCCGGAACCGTGGGCGACGCCGCGTCGGGCGATCAGGGGTTTGATGCCGCGCTTCCACAGTAGGCGGCGGTACTTGTCGAAGTCGTAGCCCCGGTCGGTGTACAGTCGCCGAGGCTTGCGGCGGGGACGTCCGCGCAGTCCCCGGATCGGCGGGACAGCGTCCAGCAGCGGCAGGAGCTGGGTGACGTCGTGCCGGTTGCCGCCGGTGAGCGTGACGGCAAGCGGGGTTCCGTACCGGTCGACGATCAGGTGGTGCTTGGAACCCGGGCGAGCGCGGTCGACGGGCGAGGGGCCGACGTGATCCCCCCTTTGAGGGCCCGGACATGCGATCCGTCTACGGCGCAGTCATCCAGGTCCAACGAGTCCGCGCGGCGCAGCTCGGCCAGCAAGGCGGCGTACAGGCGTGGCCAGACGCCGGCCTCGGTCCAGTCCCGCAGCCGGCGCCAGGCCGTCACGCCTGAGCAGCCCACGGTCTCGGCCGGGACGTCGCGCCAGGCGACGCCGGTCCGAAGGACGTACAAGATGCCGGCGAGAGCCGCCCGGTCCGGAACGCGAAGCCGCCCCGGATGTCGACGGCGCCGTTCGGGAGCGGGCGGCAGCAGCGGGGCCACCCGCTCCCACAGGTCTTCAGAAACAAGATCAGCACGCACCCGGACACCCTGCCGACCAAGATCGTCAAGCGCAAGACCCGCAGCTCAACCCATTCTGAAACCATCAGT
>NZ_JBWKLE010000051.1:0-1084 GCF_056430495.1 Streptomyces sp. NPDC045967
GGGATGGGCGGCCACACGGTGCCCACGGTGTTCGAGGGTCTGCCGCTGGATCTGGTGTCGATGTACTTCGAGCTGGACGGCACGTTCCCCAACCACGAGGCCAATCCGCTGGATCCGAAGAACATCGTGGATCTGCAGGCGCGGGTGGTGGCGGAGGGCGCGGATCTGGGGATCGCGTTCGACGGGGACGCGGACCGCTGCTTCATCGTCGACGAGCGCGGGGCGGGGGTCTCGCCGTCGGCGGTCACGGCGTTGGTGGCGGCGCGTGAGCTGGCCCGCAACGGCGGCCACGGGACGGTCATCCACAATCTGATCACGTCGTGGTCGGTGCCCGAGGTGGTCCGCGAGCACGGCGGCACGCCGGTGCGGACCCGGGTGGGTCATTCCTTCATCAAGGAGGAGATGGCGCGCACGGGTGCGATCTTCGGTGGTGAGCACTCGGCGCACTACTACTTCAAGGATTTCTGGAACGCCGACACGGGCATGTTGGCGGCGTTGCACGTGCTGGCGGCTCTGGGTGGTCAGCAGGGTCCGCTGTCGTCGCTGGTGGCCTCCTATGACCGGTATGCGGGTTCGGGTGAGATCAACTCGACGGTCCGGGACCAGGCGGCCCGCCTGGCGGCGGTGAAGGCGGCGTACGCGGGGCGCGAGGGCGTCACGGTGGACGAGCTGGACGGCCTGACCGCGACCGGCGCCGACTGGTGGTTCAACGTCCGCGCCTCCAACACCGAACCCCTGCTGCGCTTGAACGTCGAGGCCCGCGAGGAGGCCACTTTGGCCAAGGTCCGCGACGAGGTCCTGACCCTCATCCGCGCCTGACGCAGACACATCCCAGCCCCGCCCTGCCGACGCGGCCAAGCCGAATCCAGCCCCGCCGGCGTTTGAGGCGCGGGTCCGGGCGGAGCCCGGTGCCCGGCGGAGCCGGGTTCCGCCTCGGGCGGGGCCCGGCCCGCGCGCACCGACGCCCCGCCCGGGCTCACCCCCACCGCGCCGACGCGGTCGAAGCCCAATCCAGCCCCGCCGGCGTTTGAGGCGCGGGTCCGGGCGGAGCCCGGTGCCCGGCGGAGCCGGGTTCCGCCTCGGG